>CAXHCA010000055.1:0-41804 GCA_964015035.1 uncultured Saprospiraceae bacterium | reverse complement strand
TTACCGGGACTGAATAGCTTGCCCGAATATACTTCAGGGATTACCTCCAAACAAGTACTTACATGCCGCCCATTAGTTTATATACTTGTGGTTCCTGCCCTTCTATATTCAAGCTCAGGATATAGACACCTGGTGACAATGGTCCGGTCTGTACTTCAGCGATGACATCTCCGGCGGCGATAACCCCTTGTCCTACCAATTGTCCCACCTCATTAAAGAGTTCGAAAGGAATATCTACGGTCAGCACATCATTGAAGGTCAGATAAAATTGATCGCGGAAAGGATTGGGGAAGACATTGATTGCTTCCAGCGGTTTTTCCGTATCCTTCTTCAGGACAATGGTTGGTGAATAGAATTCGTAATTGTAATCAATATCTTCATTGCGGTTAATGACTTTGAGGCGATAGAAAATCACGGGGCGCTGTCCCAAGGTTATTTGGCTATAGCCAGTCATCCCCGCCGTTGTCCTTCCTCTGGCCAACACAGATTCAATCTCTTCAAAATCACGACCGTTGAAAGAGCGCTCTACTTCAAAGCTAGAACAGTAATATTCCGGTTGGGTCAACCAACTCAAAGTGATTTCGGTATCATCGGTATATTCACCGGTAAAGCTAAGTAGTTTGGTGGCCAATTCGCCATCATACTTAGTGATTTCCACATCATCGATGGCCACCCCACGTCCATTACCGGAGTCGGAAGCTTTAAAGACGAAGCGGAAAGCAACTGTACCTTCACCCGACAATTCACTGATGTTCAATTTGTATTGCACATAACCGTTTTTATCCCCGGAAAAATAGGAAGCCCCCTGAGGGAAAGCCGCATTGTCGAGGTTATTTTGGTTACTGAAATTATACCAGTTAGGATCATCGCCAGAACCCAATTGTGACCAAGTTTGCCCACGGTTTTTAGAATATTCTACCCGAAAGGCGTCAAAGCCGTTATTGAGGCGGAAGCGGGTCCAGAAAGAAAATTCGTAAATACCACGCTCCGACAGATCAAAGTTAGGCAGGTAAAGAATAGAATGAGAATTAGGTTCATAATAATCGTCATTAAGCCCAATGACAAAAGCATTTTCTCCGCTGTGCACTCCTTCTTTACCAGGTTTGGTAGAATTGCCTCGTTCCCAGCCGGTCCCCTGGATGGTCTCCACGCCGTAATGTTCAGGAAAGCCTTCAAAGTCGCCACTATAATTACTGGCGCCCGGCGTATAAGGCGTGCCCCGGTCTGGCAAAATTTTCACGCTAGAATTGAGGCTTTGGTCACCATTAATGGTAAAGGTGATCGGGTATTCACCAATAGCATCATAGCTATGTGTTTCATTTTCGCCCGTGGCCGTTTCTCCATCACCAAAATCCCAAAAGTAGGTATCCGCATTGTACGACAATTCTCCCAAAAACGACAATGGTGCATCGGTATACCCCACTCGATCAATATCAAAAATAGCAGTAGGATCAGC
The DNA here is from genome assembly GCA_964015035.1 of uncultured Saprospiraceae bacterium. GTDB lineage: Bacteria > Bacteroidota > Bacteroidia > Chitinophagales > Saprospiraceae > BQJU01. The sequence continues at coordinate 40,348 of CAXHCA010000055.1, read as the reverse complement.
AAATACATCGGTGGTAAAAAACCCACGTCCGTGTGTTGCCGCCAACACAATATTATCAGAGCGGCGCACCTGCAACATATCCGTCCGCACCAGAGGAATACCTCTTCCTTCTACCGGCGGAATCCAAACCGTTGAAGGACCATCTAGTAATTCGGTCACCCACACCCCTGCTTCTGTCGCAATCATGGCTTGGCTGGCATCTCTTGGATTGAAAATCCCCCAGCGCACCGGCATATCTGGTAAAGTTGCCCCCTCTGAGTTGATCCAGTTTTGTCCGCCGTTTGTACTTTCCCAAACACTTACGGCCCCGTAATTAGAAACAGTAACCAGCAAGTGGTCTGGATTACCAAACTCAATGTCAATACTGGAAATGGTGCCGGAAATACCGAGAAGGTTATTGCCCGTCACAGTGGTGCCGGTATTTGCATCGTCCACACGTACGATCAGCCCAGAGCTATAACTACCAAAATAAACTCGGTTGGGTACATTAGGATCTACGGCAATCGTAGAAACGTTACCAGAATAACCGGTAATGTCAACCAGTTCGGTCGTATTATCATTAATGTTCCAACGGTAGAAATCACCATCATTGGTCTGTGCATACATGATATTTGTCTCACTATCGTAATCAGATGGATTGAGGAAGCCTCCATTAAAGCTGGCTGCATTAGAAAAGTTGATTCCACCATCCGTCGAGAGGCTGTAATTGCCAAACTGGGAAGAAACCATCTGAATATTGGGTTCGTCTTCATCGATGTGACAAAGGAAACCATCACCTCCACGTACACTACGCGCGGATTGGATACCTGAGCCTTTCACCTGTAGGGAATTGTTGTCTTGCGTACCCCCCAAGAAGTAATCCGTAAAAGGTTCGGGATGAATGGCACAAGCATAGAACTGCGTGACATTGTAACCCGTATTTTTATTTTGTACCTGAGCCGCGGACCCCAGCGTACTGCGCCAGATACCGCCGTCATTTCCAAAATAAATCCTTCCTTCTACATTTTTATCAAAGACTACTTTGTGTTGATCCACGTGCATATTATTGGCAAATTCTTCCCAACTCAGCCCTGAATTCAAGGTACGCATAATAGGTACGCCCCCCACAATTACGTGGTCTTTATTAAAAGGATCTACTTCAATTTCGAGGTCGTACCAGGCTTGTCCATTGGTAAATTCCCCTCCTCCATTATTGCTAGGTCTGGACCGTGGCAACCAGGTAGCGCCGCCATCCAAAGAAGTGTACACCTGTGAGGCTTCTCCTCCCATGCTACCTAAAATATAAAGCACATCGGGATCGGTCCAGCTTACAGTCAGCTCTACCCGACTCAATCCGCTTGGGAATCCAGCTCCGGTATCACTCCTCTTTTCCCATTCGCCCAGATCTCCCGACATTGAGCGGTAAACTTCCCGAGCTGTTGACACATAGATAAAGCCATTGGAAGCATAGACTACATCATAAATATCATCACTGGCAAAAACCGTAGGAGGAATGAATCCTAACACCTGTTCCCAGCTCTCTCCTCTATCGGTACTTTTCCAGACCCCTTGACTGGTTCCTGCGTAAACATCATTGTTCTCGGGGTGAACCATAATCGTGCGGGTATGCCGAAAATTGTTATTGGTCGTTGACGGCAATACGGCCCAGGTTTCTCCACCATCAGTGGAGCGGAAAATCCCGAGGCCACGCACAGCATCTGCATTAGGATATCCTTCTCCGGTACCAAAATAGATGTAATCCGGATTATTTGAGTCTTGAGCGATGGAACCAATAGACATATTTTCCAGATAGTCACTCACTTTTTCCCATTTTGGGCTACCCGCAGAAATATCTTCGGTTTTCCAAAGCCCGCCAGCTACGCCACCGGCCCATACCTTATTGCCACTTGGATCATTCTTATCGATCAAAATGGCCCGGGTACGACCGCCGATATTGTTTGGACCACGCTCTCTCCAGCGCGCTTCTCCGATACCGGAACGGTTGCCGCTTTCCGCAAAGGTTTTTTGCAAGCGACGGGTTTCTTCCAGCGCCACCAATAACCGCTCATTGGGAGGATACCCTAATTCCAGGTCTTTTGTTCTCCTAAAATTTTCTTCAAAGGCATCCTTAATGCTTTGTGCTTTGTGGTGCAAAGGCTTTTCGGATTCCACCTGAGGGCTGCAGGCATTCATCATTAAGAGTAGAAATCCCCAAAATAAAACACTGAGGTACTTATTCATTACCAGCTATTTTTTAATAATTAACCTATAGTTTCCAATACTTTATGAATTTTCGCTAAAATAGACAATATTAAACTGCTATATAATTTGCAAGGGTAAAAATCCTGCTAAATGTGGACCAAACCTAACTTTTTCTGCCTGTCCATCAGTAAGGCGACAAAATTTTTAGTTCAACGCCAGGCCTTTTCGCCAGAACCAGAGGTATTGAAAAGCCCCACGGGCAATCATGAACAACAGCAATGTCAGCCACAAACCATCGTTCCCATATCCTTTTAAGCCAAAGTAAGCCAAAAGATACACTGCAAAGGCCAGAAGCATCGTGTTGCGCATAGAATTGGAGGCCGTCAGCCCAATGAAAACGCCATCCCAAATATAACATGGTGTACTGAGTACCGGAAAAATGGCCATCCAAAACAAGTAAGGCAATGTCGCTTGAATGACATCATTTTGGTTGGTAAAAATGCGTACCAACGCTGGTCCAAACAGCCAGTAACACAAACCATATCCGACCGCTAACCCCATACCCCAGGTAAAAGACAACCGAATGGCTCTTTTGGTTTTTGAGGCATCACTAGCTCCTGCATATTTCCCCACCAAGCTTTCGGAAGCAAAAGCAAAACCATCAACACCATAAGACATCCAGTTCAAGAATTGTAGCAAGATCACATTCACTGCCAAAATCATTTCTCCTTCCGAACCGGATTCCCGGTAAAAGAAAGCAAAGGCCAAGGTCAAGCAAATGGTCCGGATGAAGATATCTCGGTTGATGGTGAGAAAACGACTGAGAGCCGCCCATTGGAGGATGGCTGCTCGCCTAAAGTGCGGCAATAAATACCGATAACGGCCCAAAAACAACCCCACCCCAAGCAGTAGTCCTGCGTATTGGGCAATCAAAGTACCATAAGCTACCCCCGCCGTTTCCATGCCGTATTGGATGACCAACACATAACTTACCGCCATATTGACCACATTGACCACAATGGTCAAAATCAATGGAAAAATGGCGTTTTGCATGCCAAAAAACCAACCCATGATGGCAAAAGAAGACAAGGTAGCCGGTGCGGCCCAAATGCGAATGTAAAAATAAGTCTCGACCAAAGACACCTGTGAATCAGGCACTTGCAACAACTGAACAGCCAATTTCCCCAAGGGTTGTTGCAGCACCAAAACGAGAGCAGACAAACCGAGTGCCACCAACATAGCCCTGCCAAATAAATCGATCATTTCCGATTCGTTGCGCCGTCCGTAAGCCTGGGCGGTCATGCCCGTAGTGCCCATGCGTAGGAAACCAAAATTCCAATAAACAAAGTTAAAAATCATGGCTCCTACCCCAACGGCTCCGATGTGCAATTCTGTGAGGCGCCCCATGAGTGCCGTATCAAAAGAACTGAGCAAAGGGATGGATATATTGCTGAGAATATTCGGGATGGCCAGGCGGAGGATTTCTCGATTCATTTGAGTTAACGACAATTTAGAATTTACAATTGCCGACAAATCTACGGTTTAAATATCCATTCACTGGAAACACCGCAACGGCAGAATCTTTCAAAAACAAAACTTTCGCCGTGGCTATTTGAGCTGCGAATATCCATCCATTAGCAACAGATACTCATTCAATCCTGACAAATTAAGGTTGTTATTTCCTGGGACAGTCTTTTTCTCCTAAATTTGTCGACAATTTTGCTTAACCGGATTTTGCCAGGATTTTTATGAAGTTAAAAGTAGGTATCTTTTTTGGTGGTCCATCCAGAGAGCGGGAGATTTCCTTCGCCGGGGGCCGTACCGTTTACGATAATCTGAATAAGGCGCTTTTCGAAGCCGTGCCTATTTTTGTCGACAGCCATTGCAATTTTATTTTGCTCGATTGGCAATATATCTACAAAGGTACCATCCGGGATTTTTATCCCCCGGTAGATGTCCTGCCTCCTTCCAAGCATCACTTTCAGGTCTACCTGGAAAGTCTTGGAGAAATTTCTCCGGAGCGTCAGGAGGAGATCATCAACAAGGTGGGCCGTCGTATTGATCCGGAAGAACTCCCGCAACGGATCAATGTTGCTTTTCTGGCGCTGCATGGCTACTATGGAGAAGATGGCCAAATTCAGCAACAGCTGGAAAACCTGAAGATTCCCTATACCGGAAGCGGCGTGCGGGCCAGCCAAATTGGGATGGACAAAGCCATTCAGAAGGAGCTGATGCAAGCCCATAATTTTGCCAGTCCGGAAATTATTGTTGTTGATCGCAACACTTGGGAAAGCGGTCAACCTGCTGAAATATTTGCGGATGCACAGGCCACAATTGGCTTCCCCATGGTCATTCGTCCGGCCAATCAGGGGTCATCCATTGGAGTATCCATCATCGAAGAAGAGGAAGGATTTGGGGCTTTTCGCCAATCGGTCGACAATGCCTTTTTCCGAGAAATCCTGCCGGTTCAAGATTGGCATGATCGCAATGAATACGAACGCGAAGAATATGTGAGGTTGCTCTCCGATATTCGCGATGGCATCGGCTTTCCACTAGACGCCATTATCGAAGAAGAAGTGACCACCATTTACCACCCGGAACACCTACTGTCGTATCTCAATGAAAAAGCGCCTCAACATCCGGCCAGCAGCTTTTTCTACCTCAATGGGCACCACGGTGAAGAAAAGGTGATTCTGGAAAGCTTCATCAATGGTCGGGAATTTTCCTGCATCGTTATCCGTAAGGAAGATGGCAGTGCAGTGGCCCTGCCTCCCACTGAAATCCTAAAAGGCAAAGAAGTTTTCGACTACCGCTCTAAGTACATGCCCGGCATGTCGCGCAAGCTTACGCCAATCGACTTGCCCATCGGGCAGATCAACCGGATTCGCAAGGAATGCGAACGCTTATTTATCGAGCTAGGCTTTCAAACCTATGCGCGCATCGACGGCTTTTTTACCCGTAAGGAGGAAATTTTCCTCAATGACCCCAATACGACTTCGGGTATGTTACCCTCTTCTTTTTTCTTTCACCAGGCGGCAGAAATTGGATTAAATCCTTCACAATTCCTGACCTACATCATCCGCATTTCGCTGAAAGAACGCATGGATGCGGCAGAAGAAAAGGGAACTTACCGCACCTTGATCAACCTGCTGGACAGCCAGTTGGCGGAGATGAAGGGAGAAGTGGATTCTCGCAAGAAAATTGGAGTGATTTTAGGCGGTTATTCCTTTGAACGCCATATTTCGGTAGAGAGTGGGCGCAATATCTTTGAAAAACTGGCCAGTTCTGAAAAATATGCTCCGATCCCGATTTTCCTGATGGGCAGCCCGGAGCAATACGAATTGGTACAACTTCCGATCAACCTTTTATTGAAGGACAATGCAGACGACATCCGAGACAAAATCACGCATTGGAAGGTCCATCCGGTCATTGATGCAATAAAGGCCCAATGTGAGGACATCACCCAAAAGTATGCCTCCGAAAATGTCGTTTTTACACCGATAAAGCTTCGGTTTGAACAACTTAAAAAGCAGGTAGATGCCGTCTTTATCGCCTTGCACGGCCGTCCGGGCGAAGACGGACAACTACAAATGCAACTCGACACTCTGGGGATTCCCTACAATGGCTCCGGTGTTCGATCCAGTAGCGTGACCATTGATAAATACAAGACCTTGCAGACGCTAAAGCGCAATGGGTTTAGCGTCACCAATCAGTTGCTGATGCGCAAGGCCGACTATTTGACCAACCAGGACGCATTTATTGAAAAAACAGAAGCCAATTTCGCCTATCCCTTTGTGGTCAAACCGGTGGATGATGGCTGTAGCTCGGCGGTAAAGATCATCAACAATAGAGAAGAACTGACCGCCTTCGCGGAATTGATCTTTCGTAGTACCGGAGAAGAGGGCCTGGCCGAAAGACGGGTATTGAAGCTCCGCCCACAGGAAGAATTTCCACGAAAAAATGAACTGCTAATTGAACAGCTGATCACCGCCAATGGTGCCAGCCATTTTCTGGAAATAACGGGAGGGCTATTGACCCATTATCAGGCAGACGGAAGTCTCCGTTACGAGGTATTCGACCCTTCTGAGGCATTGGCCAGCGGAGAAGTGCTTTCGGTAGAGGAAAAATTCCTGGCCGGCGAAGGTCAAAATATTACTCCTGCCCGTTTTGCCCCTACCCCGGACGATTATCAACGCATTGCCAGTCAGGTCAAGAACGACCTTGAAAAAGCCGCCCGGGTGCTCAATGTACAAGGTTATGCCCGTATTGACGCCTTTGTGCGAATTTATGATAACGGGGAAGCCGAAACGATCATTGTCGAAGTCAACTCTTTGCCGGGCATGACTCCGGCCACCTGCATTTTTCACCAGGCAGCACTCAATGGCTACCAGCCGTATGACTTTATTGACCGCATTTTGGAATTTTCCCTTTCTCGGAAACAGCGAAATGGCAAGGCAAGCAATTGGAAAGAACCAGTTGTGGCTACACCACAACCGCCCATTGCCCCCAAAACAGGAACAACGGAACACACACCACACACCACCAATATGGAGTATACCAATTCTAGTCCCGATTGGAAAAATAAAATCAAGGGGATTTTTATGGCCATCTGGCAGTTTTTAAAATCTCCGGTTTTCCTAAAAAACCTGGGATTGATGTTGGCCTTTTTCCTCGTCATCTTTTTGGTCACCACCAATTGGCTAAAATGTTATACCAAGCACGGAGAGTCTATGCAAGTAGATAGCTATAAAGGTATGGACATCAAAGATGCGATCCGCAAGGCGAAAAGCCGCAACCTATCAGTCGTGATATTGGATTCCATCTTTCTGAAAGGGCAACCAGCCAACCATGTGGCCGATCAAACGCCTAGTCCTTTATCCAGGATAAAAGAAAACAGAACGATTTACCTGACCATTTTCAAAGCCAATGGAGATCCGGTCTTGCTGCCTGAATTTCGCAGTAGCGGTTACGCCTTTGATGAGTATAAAAACAAGCTCAAACAGCGCGGTATCGAAGCAGTGGTAAAGGAACGAAAATTCGATAGCAAACAGGAAGAGAATACCATTCTACAAATGTTTTACAAAGGGGATGAAGTAACCGAAGATGACTTGCGCAAAGGCTTTGAAGTACACGAGGGGGAGCAATTAGAATTCATCATCACCAAGCAAAGTACTGAATGGGTAATTTTACCCGATTTGGTGTGCTCAAAATACGATGAGGGCGTCTTCCTGATTACCGGAAACAAACTCAGCGTCGGCTCTATTTATGGAGACGTTATCGATCGCAAAGACGCTTATATTTACAAACAAGACCCGCCTTATTCTCCCAATCAAAGAATACGGATTGGTCAACAAGTCAATATCTACCTGACGGATGAACTTCCGGTAGGTTGCCCGGGAGATTAGGATAGGAACACAATTCTTAATTGAATAACAAAATTTGCAAGTCGACGTTTTCAATAGGAGGTATTTTGATAATAGCAAATAAATAGGAACTAATCCAATGAGAATTATCTACGCTTTACTACTCTTGATGATGTGGGGCCAGACCAGTTTGATGGCGCAGGAAATCCTTCCACTTTCTGAAAATGATGTACTCAAAAGAATCCAATGGCAACGGGAGCGCCAACTACCGCCCTCCTTGCGCTTTGATGAAGCCGGTGCCCAGGAAAAAGAGCTCTGTAACCCCCAACAAACGGGCATCCGCTATGTAGAATCGGGACGGAGCCTCACCCTGGATTTCAGTTTGCTTGATCCATCGATTGATGAAAACGGAAAGTTGTCCTGTTCTACTTGTAATGCCCTGATGTTTGGCACTGCACAGCTGGAAACAGATTCCACGCAATTCATTGAATACGTGGCCAATCAAGGCGTCACAGTCGGCGCTGATGAGGTAACCATTCGTTTTTGCAGCAGCGATATGAGCACCTGCTACGATTCTATTACTTTCAACATTCAGGTCAATCGCCCCGGCAAAAACTTCTACCCCAGTACGATCTTGCTAGAGCCAGAAGACATCACGGAAGTCACGGCCGATATCAGCGAATTTACGGGTGAGCTATTTTGCTCTTCATTTGTGGACTGCTTTGACGAATACGAAGGCCGTGAACAACGGGTGTACCTCAGCGATTATTCCAACCCCACCAACAGTTTTGTGTATAGCGCCAGTCGCTTTCCGGGAGTCGATTCCATTTGCTTGAGGCTGTGTGACGAATTCGCCATTTGTGATACTTTTCACTTTGCCTTTGAGATTGCCAAACACCGGATCACAATTCCTTTCCTCGATGATTTTTCTTACGATGAAAGCTTTCCAGATGACAATCTTTGGCTGGATAACGAAGTCTTTATCAATAAAACCATGGCCATTGATCCTCCTTCGGTTGGCGTGGCCACCTTTGATGGATTGAACAGCTACGGTAAGCCTTATGCCGATACTTACGGACAGGCAGATCGGTTGACCTCTAATTACATCGACTTGTCGGGCATTTCGGGGCCGTTGGCCCTCACGTTCTACGTGGAATCCACGGGCCTAATGGACAAACCGGAAGTCAAAGATTCACTGGTGCTGGAATTTAGAAATGACGAGGGAGAATGGGCCCACATCAATCAGTTTGTGGACCAAGGTCCAGATTTCAGAGAGCGTTTTTCCTTTTATAAATTTGAAATCACCCCCGAATACCGTCACCAGGATTTCCAGTTTCGATTCTACAATTATTCCGACCGGGCCGGCATTCAAGACAACTGGCACCTCGATTATGTGCGCATTAGCCAGGAAAATCCGGACTCCATTTTTGGCGATGTAGCCTTTACCAAAAGGCCAGATTTCATTTTGTCGCCATACACCAGTATGCCCTACCGCCATTTTGACGGAGCAGAAACGGAAAACCTCTCCAATGAAATAACCGTTGGTTTGTACAATCACACCGATCAGGTACTCAATATTACGCCAACCAGGGTAGCATTGCGGGAATTAAACTCCAACATCACTCCTTTTGTCAATACACTGACGCTCCTAAATGGCCAGGAAGCCAACGTGCTGAATGGAGTTCCCGTCAATCGCACCTATGCCTTACAAAACTTCCCTACTTCTGCCGACCCGGTATACGGCGATTTTGTGCAGATCATGTCTGGCCCAGGATTAGACGGTTTTGACCAGCTGGAATTTTTGATGACCTACGAATTGGAAGACAACACCCAAATCAACCAGGCTGGCCTCGAGGCCGTACAACGCAATGACCGTGTGGCGCGCACCACCCTCATGGATAACTATTTTGCCTATGATGATGGAACGGCCGAGAGCAAGCTCGTCACCGGGCAAGGCAACCGTGTAGCCGTTAAATTTACTACCCAGGAAGCCGACAGCTTGCGCGCGGTGCAATTTCACATTCCTCATTTTGACGCAGCTGCTGAAGAACAGGAATTCACGTTGCAAGTCTACATTGGCGAATTGGATGAAGAACCTGAATACGAGCAGAATTTCGACCTTCATTTTGCCGATAGTTATTTCGATACTTTGCAGGGCTTCACCACCTATCCCCTGGTTGATGACGATGGCAACTTGGCACCGTTGGCGCTACCTGCCGGTGATTTTTATCTAGGCTGGCAGCAGAAAAGCAGTTGCGATTTTGTCTACTGCTTCGCCGTAGGTTACGATTTAAATCGGCCACAGGCCAAGGAGTTTATCTCTCGCAACAGCGGCTTTGGTTGGGAACCCCTGGCAGAATTCACCCGCTCAGGCGCACTGATGATGCGGCCTGTAGTTGGCAGCAAAACTCCGGGATTCACCAGTGTAGAGGAGCAAGGGGCACCAGTCGACCTTCAGGTATACCCTAATCCAACCCGCAATCAACTCAATATCCGTTTGGGAGATGACAACTACTACTTCTACCAGTTTTCCCTGTTTAACAATTTGGGGCAATTGGTTCAGCAAGGCGCCCTGACCCCAAGCATTGACGTGAGTGAATTGCAGGGCGGTTTATATCATTTAAAAATAGTGAATACCCACAACAACCTGGAATATCAACAAAGGGTTGTAATTTTGAATAATTGATTGGTCTAATCATACCAGATTAGTCTACTATACTAACTTATAAAAGCAAAGCAATCATGAATATTACTGCAAATGAATTAAAGGAAAAGCTGGATCGAGGTGATGATTTTGTCTTAATTGATGTGCGGGAATCCTATGAACATGAAGAATTTAATGTCGGTGGTCAACTGATCCCTGTGGGTGTCATACACGCTAAAATTCCAGAATTGGAGCAACATAAAAATGACGAAGTAGTCGTTTATTGCCGTTCCGGGGCACGTAGTGGGATGGCTCAACAAATTTTGATCAACGCGGGTTTTACCAATGTGCGCAACCTCACCGGTGGCATGCTAAATTGGATGGAGACTTTCAAGGGGTAATCTCCACTAGCTAAAAAAAGCGGACAGAACCCGATCTCTATCCGCTTTTTTTTAGCTGTTTATCTTTTCTTTTGTACGATGGCTTCAATGCCCTTATCCAATAATTCTTTTTTCAAGGTATTGGCCTGGCTATAAGAATCAAACCGATCAACCAGCGCAACGGCTAATCTTCCTCGGTTGAAAATTTCTACTCTTGCATCGGAATAGCCCATGCCTTTAAGGCGATTGACCTGGGTTTCTGCATTGATTCTTTCAGTATATGACCCGGCTAACACCAGATACGAGCCATAACTGGCCGAAGCACTGGGACTATCATCAATCTTATCATCACCGATGGGGTCCTCCTCTGCGGGTGTATCTTCTGTGAACACGTCATTTGTGGTCAACTCATCATCATCCAAATCCTCACTGCCTCCCGGCTGAGCATTTGCCGTACTATCGGAAACAATGTCCCCTTCATCATCAAATGTATAGGTGTTATCATCTTCGGCATATTCATCCGGCCGGGCCTCCGTGGTATTCGTAATGGCCGGATTGGTCAACTCATTGCGATTAATGAGTTTATAGACCAGAAAACCCAAGGCAAAGATGCAGACAGCGACAATAGCAATGGTTAAAAAGTCAAGTTTTGACATAGTGGTCTAGGTTTTGGCTATAAATATAAAATAAAATTGCGTTTAGAATGAAATTTATCCAACAAGACTTTTTCAGATTTTGATGACCGTCAAGGTAGCAATTTTCCTAAAGAAGGTATTTTTTTTTGCTTTCCGCATAATATTTTCACTTGTAAAACCATTTAATATTCCGTAATTCAAATCGAACAATTCTCTCTACTACACTTTATAATCCTGGTTGATTTCATTTATGGAACACGCTTCAATGTGAAGTAAATCCCATACCATCTGATCGATCTATTTTGGGCTTTCGCCTAATTTGGGCTTGATCAGCAAAGCGATATTTTTTCATTTAACCAATATTCATCTCTATCTATTTAGAGGTTTCATTAAAGGATTAATCTCAATCTTCATGACGCAATTGTACACTTTGCCTTTTTACCAAACTGAAAAAAAAGAACGTTATGAGATTATCCCTTTTGAACACGGTGCTAGGCCTCGTATTGGCTGCTACCATCGCAAATGCCCAAGAATCAACACCCGTTGCCACTGAAAAGGCAACTACGCCAGTAGCAACTACCACTGATAGCAAACCTAAACCTGAAAAGCCCAAAGAAATTTCCAAACTTACTGAGGAGGAGCGAACACAAGCGGTGTTTGCGGCCATCAACGCGGGCGATATTGAAACGGTAAAAAAAATGAAGCACCCCATGCTTTATTACCGGCATAACCAAGCCGGTGAAACAGCCCTTACCCAAGCCATCATCAACAAAAACCTGGCCCTGGTAGAATTATTATCGAAAGATGCGGTGATCAACATGAAAAACAAAGCAGGTGAAACGCCTTTGACCCTCGCCATCAAACAAGGCGATAAAGAAATGATTCAGGTGGTTTCAGAACGCGCCAAAGCCGGGCTAAAAAATGATGAAGGCATGGCACCGCTCATGTTGGCCATTGACCTGGAAGATTTAAAATTGCTGCAACGCCTGATCGATAAAGGCGCAGATGTCAACCGCAAATCCAATGGGAATACACCATTGACCAAAGCTGTCAGCCAAAACCAAATCAAGGTCGTTGCCTTATTTGTGCGCAATGGTGCCGACCCCAGTATCACCAATGACAATGGAGAACTACCGGTTTACATCGCTGTGCAAAATAGCTATAATGTGGTGGCTGGCATCTTATTGCACAAAAGTGAGCACCCCATTAAAGACGCCAATTGGGAAAACGCCATTGGTGAAACCCTGCTCAATCTGGCTGCTGCACAAGGCAACGAACAACTGGTGCGCATCCTGATCGATAATGGTGCCGAAGTGATGAAAACAGACTATATGGAAAATACGGGTCTGAACATTGCTGCTGAAAAGGGATATACGTCTATTGCTGTCCTCTTGATCGAGCAAGGAGCAGACCCCAATCATACCAATATCATGGGCACTACACCGATCACTGCCGCCGCCAGCAATGGCCATACCGACCTGGCAGGAACCCTGGCCGAGCATGGGGCAAATCCTGACTTGCGAAATTTTGAAGGGGTGGCTGCGAATGATTACGGTAGTTACCACACCAGATTGATGGATAATGAATTGCAAAATACCATCATCGAACTAACCGAAGAAGAAACAAATTAATATCCCGGTAAAATAAGGTCCATACTCTTTTGGGATGAGAGTTGGACCGGTTTTTGTGTAAAATGTATAAGGATAGGAAAAATTGCAAAATTTGCAGGAGGGCTCCTTAGGGATGGGGAGCCCTTTTTTGTTTTTTTCATCTCCGGTAAAGAATCTTATTTTTGCAAAAAATCTGCATATTGATGAGACTTTCCATATCCTTTTTAATGGTGCTTTTCTTGATCACTGCCTGCCAGCAAGAAACACCAGACAACAGTTACCGTGCTCCCGTACAAGTGCTAGGGGAACAATCCAAGGCGCCAGGAGCTAAATTTGCCAGCAATGTTGCCATGGCCGATCGGCTGAGTAAGATCTATCGAACGGCCAATCCAGAACAAAACTATTCGCTGAATAAACGTCGAGCACAGGCCTTACAGCAAAAGTTCCAGCAGGCGATCAATCCACAGGAGCAATTTCAGATCAAATGGCAATACGCTGAGCAATTGTTGCTGGCGGGGCTAACCGAAGACGCTATCCGCGAAGCCAATCAAATACTAGCGGCAACCGGCGGTATTGCACCTCCATTTACTGAAGGTAAAAAACGGTTTCTTGACCTACTAGGGCTTTCCTATTTACGACTGGGAGAGCAGCAAAACTGCATTCAAAATCACACCTCAGCCTCCTGCATTGTGCCCCTACAGCCACAGGGTTTCCACCAATTGCCGGAAGGCTCTGAAAAGGCCATTGAACTCTATACCACGATCCTCAATGCCTTTCCCGATGACCTGCAAACCCGGTGGTTGCTCAATGTGGCCTATATGACCTTAGGGCGCTACCCGCATGAAGTGCCTCAGAAATGGCTGATTAGCCCCAAAAATTTCGAACCGGCCAGCAACTTCCCCGTATTCCAGGATGTAGCCATTCCGCTCGGGCTGGATGTACGTGGGCTCTCCGGAGGAAGTAGTATTGAAGATTATAATATGGATGGCTACCTCGATATTTTTGTAACTTCTTACGGACTGACCGATCAATGTAGATTTTTCCTAAACAATGGCGACGGGACGTTCAAAGACCACACCTTTGATGCCGGGTTGAAGGGCATTGTGAGTGGACTCAATGTACAACACGCCGATTACGACAATGACGGTTATGCCGATATTCTCATCCTGCGGGGGGCATGGATGGGCGAAGGTGGTAAACACCCCAATTCACTACTGCACAACAATGGTGATGGTACTTTTACCGATGTAACAGAAGCAGCGGGAATAATGTCACTATACCCTACGCAAACTGCCGCATGGGGAGACTTCAACCGCGATGGCTGGCTGGATTTGTTTATTGGCAATGAATCCGTGGCTTTCCAAAGTGACCAGCAACTACACAACCCTTGCGAACTTTATCTCAACAACCAAGACGGAACCTTCACCGAAGTAGCCGGCAAAGTTGGGCTAGATGTCTTGGGCATGATTAAAGGAGTTTCATGGGGAGATATCAACAACGACATGCTGCCTGACCTATATATTTCGGATCTGGCCGGTAAAAACAAACTTTTTGTCAATCGTGGAGGCTCTTCGATTGACGATTGGAAATTTGAAGAGATTGCCGCAAAGGCCGGTGTGGAAGCTCCATTTTACAGTTTCCCTTGCTGGTTTTGGGACTATGACAACGATGGCTACGAAGACATCTTCGTCTCCGGTTATGATATGGAACGACTCAACAAGGTCGCCTATGATGCGGCGCTGGAATTTTTGGGTAAACCCAAAGAGGCAGAAACCCCCAGGTTGTATCGCAACAACGGCGATGAAACCTTTACCGATGTGACTGTTCAAACAGGCCTGGATAAGGTCATGTACGCAATGGGCAGTAACTTCGGTGACTTGGACAATGACGGTTTTCTCGATTTCTATATTGGTACCGGAACACCTAGCTACAGTGCCTTAGTTCCCAATCGTATGTTTCGCAATATAGGGGGCAAACGCTTTGAAGAAGTGACGATGAGTGGTTTTGGCCACCTACAGAAAGGCCACGGCATTAGCTTTGGAGACTTGGACAATGACGGCGATCAGGATATCTATTGTGTGATGGGTGGCGCCTACGAAGGCGATCTGGCCAATAATGTGCTCTACCAAAATCCAACTCAAGGTAAAAACTGGACCAATATCATTCTGCGGGGCAACACTTCCAACCGTGGAGGCCTACAGGCTAAACTCAAAATAACCGCCGTTGATGCCACCGGCAAAGCCAGCACCTACTACCGGGTGGTCAATACTGGGGGAACCTTTGGATCTTCAAGTATTCAACAGGAAATCGGACTAGGAAATGCCGTTAGCATTGCCGAGTTGGAAGTACGTTGGCCCAATTCTCCACCACAGGTCTTTAATGAGATTGTACCCAATGCCAATGTCTACCTTCAGGAAGGAGTATCAGAGGTGAAATATTTGTCAAAACCACAAATCCAGTTGGCTACCAGCGGCGGGCACCATGAACATCATTAAAATTGTTCTGCTGGAGTAAGGGGTGGCGTAAAAAATCAGTTATTTTCAACCACAAAACGCAAACCATCATAGGCCAGTCCCACTCCAGCAGGCAGTTTCTTCTGCATCTGAGCATAGAGGCCAATGCGGTGGCTGACATGGGTCAAAAAAGCTTGTTTGGGTTGAATTTGCTCAATCATCTCCAGGGCTTCGGGTACATTGAGATGGGTGTGGTGAGGGTTAAAATGCAACGCATTGATGACTAAGGTATGTAATCCCCTCAGTTTTGACATTTCAGCTTCTGGGATGGTTTTCACGTCAGTCAGATAGGCAAAATCTCCGATGCGAAAACCTAGAATGGGTAAATCTCCGTGCAGGATGGCCACAGGAATGACCTCAATTCCTGCGGCGGTAAAAGGATGTTCGGCATCGATGGAATGAATTTGCAATTTAGGGGCACCTGGATAGGGCTCCGCATCAAAAACATAGGAAAATCTTTGCCGCAAAGCCCCCGCTACTCGATCCGTGGCATAAACCGGCATGTCCTTTTGCTGGCTAAAATTGAAGGGGCGCACATCATCCATGCCGATGATGTGATCATTGTGTTCGTGAGTGAGTAGAATGGCGTCCAGTTCATTGACCGATTCACGCAGCATCTGTTGGCGAAAATCAGGCCCACAGTCAATCACCAAGCGGCGATCTCCTACCTCAACCATAGCAGCCACCCGCAACCGCTTGTCGCGGGGGTCGGTTGAGCGGCACACTTCACATTGGCAGCCGATGACGGGTACTCCCTGTGAGGTCCCCGTTCCTAATATGGTGACTTCAATTTTAATGGGTGTATTTTTTTTATTCCTCTTCTTCAGACAGACCTTCTTTTGCCGCTGCATCGAGCTTCATCAATTGCTTGTACAGTTTTTCGGAGGCTTCGCTAAACAGGGTTTCGTCCACCGGAATCTCGCCGAGAATTTCCAGTAGAACATTAATCCGACCATCCACCTCGAAAAACTTGTTGATGACAATCATATTACGGTTTTCAACGAGACAATAACCCGATTGAAAATTCCCCTTTTCATACCGAATGGTATATGATAAATCACCAAAAAGCGTTTCTAGTTTTTTAAGATTGTGCTTCGTATTTTTAAACATAATCAAAACAATAAATCAAATTGCTCCTGACTTCTAGAACTGACATCAGATACATGACAAAAGTAATAATTTTAGGCACTTTGCTCCATTAAAGTCACTATTTAGGCGTTTCCCTTTAAGAATAAGGTATCTTTGCCACACATAAAATGTTCAGCTATGATTGTGAGAATGCTATTTATCACCCTATTGAGTATCCTGTTTTTACTACCTGAATCGGCTATGGCGCAGCGCCGTTTTCGCGCGGCAGTAGCGGGAGGATTCAATATGGCGCAATTGGACGGCGATAAACTCGGAGGTTATAATCAGATAGGACTAACGGGTGGATTAAAAGTCTATACGGTACTGACCGATCGGTGGGAAATCAGTCTGGGTATGTTGTATTCCCAACAGGGCAGTCACCGCACCCGTACCGATGATCCAAGCTCCATTTACGAAAGTATTCGATTGAATTTTGTTGAAGCACCGGTGATGGTTCATTTCCGCGACTGGAAATTCCAGGTAGGTGCCGGTATTTCCTACGCCAATTTGATCAATTTTAAAGTGACTGATTATACGGGTGAAGATATTACAGACCGGCAGAATTATGATTCCAGTATTTTTTCAATAATTTTGGGCGTGACCCTGCATCTTAGCGAAAAATTTGGTGTTGATGTACGCTGGCACAAATCATTAAACAATATGCAAGCCGATTCTGGGGATGGCACCTTGATCGGACGGGTCATTGGCATTCGCGGCTTGTATAGCTTTTAACAGGGTGGTTCTGCTGGGATTCAGGTGCAAGTTGCTGTATTTTCACCTCTCAGGAGCGCTCAGTCATCCCACAGCGTGCCTTTTTTTAGTCGTATGGCTAAAGCTATATTCCTTCAAAAAGACTTCGCGTGGTCGAAAATGGATGAATGTTCCCACCAAATGCCCCCAACAGAACAATTCTAATGCATATTTTAGAAAAATTGAAATAATTATGATTCGAAATTTGCTGCCCTTATTACTCCTGGTATCATTGATGGCTTGCAACAATGGAGCCAAGACAGACCAACCAGAGGCGACTACTCCTAAACCGGCTGAAGTCCAGGAAACACCCGCTGTTGCGACCAAATCTTACCCCATCGTACCTCGTGATTCACTGGTCATGCTCTCGGAAAAATGCGACTTCATCGATGTTGTTTTTTACTATGAATCTTTTTCGCTGAGCCAGAACAAAAAAAATGATATCCTTGGCTCTATCGGCCATATTTCGGCTCAACCGGCACAGGTTTATGACAACTGCAAGCCGATCGGGCGCATTTTTTACCAAGTAGATGGCACCAATCGAATGGAAGCCGATCTGTTTTTCTCAAAAGGGTGTACCTTTTTGTTGTTTTATGAAAATAATCAACCTACTTATGCCAACGCCCTTTCGCAAGATGGCATTAGCTTTTTCAGCAACGTTTTTGCCAAAGTAAAAGGCGGGGGTTAACCCATCCAATATGGAGCGATACGCGGTTATTGACCTCGGTACCAATACTTTTCATCTAAAGATTGTTGCCTTGCATCCAGACGGCACTTTTGAGGAGTGTTTTCGAGAGAGGCAATTTGTCAAACTGGGGGAAGAGGGGATTGACACCCTTGGTCCAGCTGCCTATCAACGAGGAATCGAAACGATTGTGTACTTCCACCAGCTGCTCCAGGAGTACCAGGTAAAAAAGCTCCGGGCGACGGGAACAGCAGCCCTTCGGACGGCCTCCAACGGGGGGCACTTTATTGAAGAAGTTTTTCAAAAGACCGGCATCAAGATCGAACTCATCACGGGTAAAGAGGAAGCCAGACTAATTTACGAAGGTGTCAGACTTGCCGTGCCTTTACACGCCTCCCCCGATCTGATCATGGACATTGGCGGTGGAAGTGTTGAATTTATTCTCGCCACTGAAAATGGCCTGATGCACACTTGGAGTTATCCGGTGGGCATGTCCGTTTTGTATCTCCAATTTCATCAAGATGATCCACTATTGCCCGCTAAAGCTCACCATGCACGGCAGTTTCTAGATGGCATCTTTGCCAAGATGTTTGCCCAACTTAAACCCTATCCTATCCAACGGCTGATTGGCGCTTCCGGAGCCTTTGAAGTATTGGCCAATATGCTGCCCAGCACCTTAGTTGACGAGCGGCATTTTCGCGTCAGCTCAGCTGATTTAAGACAGTTGATCCCCACCCTACTCTTCACCACCAAAGCCGAGCGCATCGAAATGGCCAACCTTCCTTCCGAGCGTGCTGACATGATTGTCGTTGCCTTTTTACTCATCGAACATTTACTGATCAATATTCCATTTAGGGAAGTTTTGGTCTCAGAATATGCCCTTAGGGAAGGGGTTTTGGGTGAAATGGCATTCAGGTAGGTTACTTTTCCGAACAATTTCCAGCAAAAACCACTTGAAATTAGGTAATTGACACTTCATTGTCCGCTTTACTTTTTTCCAGTCAGGAATATTTCGATAACTTTGAAGCCATTTTTTTAACCAAATAAATCCGACTGATGCGCCTAATGAAGCATTTTATGATGGTATTTTGCATAGGACTATTGCCTATGCTGATGTCTGCACAACCGGCGGTCCAATACGCCGATGTTGAACCTAGTCGTTTTGACTACGGTAAAATGTGGACACTCGAATATGCCCCACTTGATTACTTTGAGCAAACTTATGGTTTCCGTCCCGATGAAGCTTGGATTGAACACGTTAGAATGTCAGCCCTGCGCTTTTCTTCTTTCTGTTCTGCTTCCTTTGTTTCGCCCAATGGACTGGTCATGACCAATCACCACTGCTCACGCGGTGAAGTGGGCAAAGTAATGAAAGAAGGCGAAGACTTTGACAAGGATGGCTTCTACGCCAAAACTGCCGAAGAAGAACGCCGCGTTTCCGGGCTATACGTTAAGCAATTGGCCCAAATTGCTGATGTGAGTAAAACAATAGCCGAATACACAGAGAAAGCCGAAAGCCCGGAAGAAGTCGCCCAAATGCGCGACTCTGCGCTGAAAGTTTTGATTACTGAATACAGTGCCAAAGCCGACTGGAAAGACCTCGAGATCGAACCGGTGAACTATTACAGCGGCGGCCGCTATTCCCTTTACGGATACAAACGCTATGACGATGTACGTTTGGTATTGATTCCGGAATTGGATTTAGGCTTCTTTGGTGGCGATCCCGACAACTTCACCTTTCCCAGATACAACCTAGATTGTACTTTCTGGCGGGTGTACGACAATGGAAAACCGCTGAACACCAAAGATTTCCACTTCAAATTCAACGCTGAAGGTGCCAAAGAAGGAGAAGCGGTTTTTGTGATCGGAAACCCTGGAAGCACCGAACGTTACCGCACGATGGCCCAATTGGAGTTTGACCGCGACTACCGCTACAACTCCCAGTTGAAGTGGATGAAAAACCGCCTCGCCCTAATGGGAGAAAAGTATGAAAAAGAACCTTCCCACGAGCTACAAGAAGATATGTTTAGTATGTCGAATGGCGTCAAAGCCATTAATGGCATCGTAGAAGGCATGTTCGACCCACAACTGATGGGCAAGAAGAACGCCATGGAAAAATTGGTAAAATCTAAATCAAAGGCTGTCGCCAATGGCAACGACTATTGGAAACAATTAGCCGATGCTTATCAACCCCTCAATGGGTACATTGCCGAGCTCAATATTTTGGGACCAAACCCCTACAATGGCAGTACCATACAGGTGGCTCACCAAATGTACAAGTACTTGCAAGGGGCCGATGAAGAAGTTAGTGATGAAGACAAAGCCGCTCTTGAAGAGCAAGTGCAGGCTACCGCTCAGGGCATGAGCAGCCCCTATGAGGCGAGCTACCTGGCCACGGTATTAAGTGAACTCCAGGAATTTGCCAGCCCTGATGATACCTATGTTCAAGAAATCCTGGATGGCCGTACGCCCGAAGTGGCAGCTAAAGAGATCTTGGACAAAACAGCATTCAACAAGCCCGATAAGCTAAAAAAACTGCTGAATTCCAAACCAAAGAAATTACAAAAGAGCAAGGATCCCGTCTTGCAAATCGCGAGGTTGGCCATTCCTAAGTTCTACGAAGGAGCGGCACTTTTCCAATCTACAGCACCTGCCCGTCAGGCGCTTTCCAAGAAGATTGCCAACGAAGTGTATCAAATTTATGGCCTGGATATTCCACCTGATGCCACCTTCACAATGCGTATTGCAGATGGTGTGGTGAAAGGCTATGACTACAATGGAACCACCGCACCTTATAAAACCACCTATTTTGGGTTGTACGATCGTTACTACAGCCACGATAAACAATTCCCCTGGGACCTTCCTGAAAAATGGCAAAACCCACCAATGGAGTTGTTACAATCTCCCATGAATTTTGTCTCTACTAACGACATTATCGGTGGTAATTCAGGAAGCCCCATTATCAATAAAAAGGGAGAAGTTGTCGGATTAATTTTCGATGGAAATATCGAATCATTACCTGGTAACTTCATTTACGATGAGCGGGTGAATCGCGCTGTATCTGTGCATGCAGGTGGCATGGCTGCTGCCCTTAAATACATTTACAAGGCAGACCGGATCCTCAAAGAACTCGGCATTAAATAAGACTTCGCAAAAGTGACCCATTCGGAAGTGGTGGACAACATCACTTCCGAATGTTTTTTACCCTCATTGAGTTTTCCCAAACAAAGGATAACTTTCAAAAACTACCTGGTAATGCGTTACATCTGGATTTTATCTTTTCTATTTTTCACGCTGTCGCTCAACGGGCAAACCCAGCTTGATTCCCCCTATGAACTGGACTGGAGTACAGAAGGTCCCATCCTTGGAGGAAGCTTAGCCGCGATCACCGTAAGCTTTGTGATCAATGGAAAAATAGTGGTCTTGGCAGAAGAAGATGTAACCACTTACGATGGTGCCGGTATCTTTGGTATCGATCGATGGGTAATCCGAAATTGGTCCTTAAAGGCTCAAAAGGTGAGTGATGTGTTGCTCTATACCTCCTATGTAACCCCACTGGCCATGTTGTTGGGAGAACGCAGTCGGGATGATTTTGGAAAAACTTCTCTCTTTGCCATCGAAGGCATGATGGCCACCATGGCCATTACCAATCTCACAAAAGTCCTCTTTAAAAGAACCCGTCCTTTTGTTTACAATAAAGATGCACCGATGGAGTTAAAACTCAAGCGAGGCGCTCGATTATCTTTCTTCTCTGGTCATACATCGTCTTCTGCGTTCATGACCTTTCTGACGGCTCAACTTTATTCTGATTATTACCCAGACAGCAATGCTAAACCCTATGTATGGGGACTGGCAGCCCTCCTTCCTGCCGTAACTGGCTACAATCGGATTCGCGGAGGTAAACACTACCTGACTGATGTGCTGTTGGGCTATGCCGTCGGGACAGCTATTGGCATCTTGATTCCCCGAATTCACCGGGTTAACGAGTAAATTCCGATAAGTACATGTTTGGAGGTGGTGCTTTAGCAGCGAAAATTCCAGGTCTTGGGTTCTCGCGAGGCTCATTTTTGAGTGCATCTCCGGCTGAGCCGAGACGGACGAAGAAATAGCCGAAAAGAGGTTCCAAAATCCCGGTTTTACCGGAACTGAATAGCTTGCCCGAATATACTTCAGGAACTACCTCCAAACATGCACTAAGGTTTTTTAGTTAAAATCGTCTTGTGCTTTACGCAAAATGTTATACTAACGTTAAGGAAGATTGTGAAATCTACAGTCCGTCAAATTCCTCTTAGATTTATATCGTTGAGGTAATTGTAAACTTCATCAAATTCCAATACGGCCACTCCACTATGGGAAATAAAAGGAAAATTGGCTGGATGAGTGCGGGAGCCCTGGTAGTGGCAAATATGATTGGCTCCGGGGCATTCACGACCCTGGGCTTGCAACTCAATACCCTGAGCAATACCTGGACGATCCTTTCTTTGTGGGTCCTCGGCGGGGTGATCGCTCTATTTGGGGCCTTCAGTTATGCCGAACTGGGTACGCGGTATCCGCATTCTGGCGGCGAATACCATTTTCTTTCCAAAATGTACAACCCCTTTTTGGGGTATCTATCCGGCTGGGTTTCCCTAACCGTGGGGTTTGCCACCTCGATAGCGCTATCCGCTATGGCTATGGGCAATTATCTGGCACCGCTGGTGCCCTTTTCCGGCTTGTCCCTGGCCATTATGTCCATTATCGGACTTTCCCTGGTGCACTCCTTCAGCATCCGACAAAGTAGTTTCTTTCAGAATGTATTTACCATCTTTAAGGTGATCTTGATGCTGCTGTTGATTGTCGGCAGCTTTATGCAAGGAGCTTCTGCCAATGCGCTGGACTTTAGTGGCACTTGGCAGGACGAAATCACCACTTCCGGCTACGCCATCGCCTTAGTGTATGTGATGTATGCTTTTTCCGGTTGGAATGCAGCTGCCTACATTGTCGATGAGATTGACCAACCGGCCAAAAACCTTCCCCGGGCCCTGATTGGTGGTACGCTGCTGGTCAGTATTCTATTTGTGTTTCTACAATTGGCTTTTCTCAACCAAGCCACACTAGCACAACTACAAAACAAGATCGAGGTTGGCCAGGTCGTCGCCGATTTGATGTTTGGCCCTCAAGGAGGTCGCGTGGTGAGTACCTTGATTGCCCTACTATTGATAGCTGGTATTAGTGCCATGATTTGGGTGGGGCCCAGAGTTACCCACGCCATGGCCAATGAACACCACATCTGGAAGTTTTTTGCCAAAAACAACAAACGCGGCATTCCCGTAAGGGCCATCTGGCTTCAGGCTGTAATTAGTTTGGCCATGGTCGTTACCAGCTCTTTCGAGCAAATCCTATTGTACAGTGGTTTTATACTGCAACTCTTTACTACACTTACCGTAGCAGGTCTATTGCTGGAACGAAGGAAAGCCAATCGCCACAAAATTTATCGCAGTCCGGGTTATCCTTATATCCAAATCATTTTCCTTGTGTTCAGCATCTGGCTCCTGGCCTTTCTACTCTACGACAAACCCCGGGAAAGCCTCCTCGGCCTAGTCAACATCCTGGCTGGTGCCCTCTCCTATTGGTGGAACCAACGACATCATCCCTCCTCCCCTTCCGGTAAAAAAGAAACCCGCAAGATGATCAAAGAACCCATCGAAAAAGTAAGACCATAAACCGTCTCAACCGCTTCATCACATATCCCATTCCATTACACCAATCGCATTCCCCCTAGGACCGTTTCTACATAGATTTGGTTCCTCCGGAATCGGTTTTAATGGTTGGCTAAGATTTATTTCGCTCTGGTTTTTATTCAGATAGCGCACCGCTGGTGCGCAATACCTCTCCTCACCGTTCCTACAAAGATTGGGTTCCTCCGGAACCGAGGCCCAGATAAACCGCCTAAATGGCCTCAACTAAACCGCCTCAACTCTCCTCCGTCTCCTCCGCCTCAACTTTCAACCGCCTAAACCATCTCCCCTACACTTTTCCATCAAATAAACATTTCCTATATATTTCCACTTCACATAAAATCAACTAGCTTTGCGTAGCGAAACACAAACCGATTATCCCATAAACTAAGACGACATGAACCGCAATATCTACCTCTCGATATGTGTGCTGCTCTTTCCGATTTTTCTCGGTGCTCAAATTGATCAAACGGCCGGCGAAATGGCCAAGTCTCATTACAAAGATGGAGAAGAAGCCCTACTGGAACTCAAATTCAAACAAGCTGAACGTCACTTTGAAAAGGCAATAAAACTGCAGCCGAACTTCAATGCCGCCCGACGTGGACTCGGACTTTGTTATGAAAAACAGAAAAAATTTGATGCCGCAGTTGCACAGTACACCACTATCCTTGAAACCGACTCTCTTTTTTCCCGCGTCTTGTATTATCAGGTAGGAGAAATGTATTATAAAAATGGGCAGCATCAAAAAGCCCTAGATTATTTCCGGCGATTTGAGCAATTACAAGCCTTAGACTTTGAAAAATTCGGCTTTAACGGAGCCAAAGAATTGAAGGCCGAACAATCCTATGTGCGCAAAGTAGACGGCAGTATCCGCGCCTGTGAGATCTCGCTCGATTCGGTCAAATTTGTCAATGTAACCGAAATCTTCAACCTCGGAGATGGCATCAACACCAAAGTAGATGAAGTCTTCCCCGCCCTCACCAACGACCAACTCAAAATTTATTTCACCCGTATGGGACTGGATGAGGATGAAAATCTTTTTTATAGCAATTTCAACAACAACCGCTGGTCTAGTGCTAAGATTGTGAAAGGTCTCAATACCAAGCTCCCCGAAGGATACGGATCGCTGGTGCGCAATGGCCGCCATCTATTCTTCACCGCCTGTCTAAGGGAAGATATCCTCGGTCCTTGTGACATCTGGGAGGCCACTATTGATGGCGAGGACATTACCGACATTCGCAGTATTCAAGGATTTGTCAACTCTGAAAGTTGGGAGTCGCAGGTAGCCATCAGTTGCGACGGTAGTACACTCTTTTTTGCCAGCAAACGACAAGGCGGTTATGGCGGCACCGACATCTGGATGAGTCAGCGCAATGACCTGGGTATTTGGGGAGAACCCATCAATCTCGGCCCCAAAATCAATACCTCAGAAGATGAGGAGGCCCCCTATATCACCAATGATGGCAAAACCCTCTACTTTTCTTCTACCGGCCATTTGGGTATGGGTGAACAAGATATCTTCGTCAGCTGGCTCGATGAGCGTCAACAGACCTGGAGCGTGCCCATTAACCTGGGCCCTCCGGTGAATTCCCCTTATCGGGAACTAGGTTTTTTTCTTTCTGCCGACGGGCGCACGGGCTATTTCTCTTCAGATCGCCCCAAGGGCAATGGCGGTATGGATATCTATCGGTTTCGGTTGAATGAAAAACTCTTCAGTGATCCCATCACCTTTGTAGAAGGGTACTTAAAAGACTCTGTACTCCTCACTCCGATTCCGAATGTGACCGTCAACATCAATGGTCGACCACCACAGACTACAGATGCGCAGGGACGTTTTTTTATCTGCGTCGGTGCCGATGAGGTCCTTGATATAGAAGTGAAAACCAAAGGTTTTAAAGACTATCACAACCAATTTCCCATTCCGGAATGGAACAACCGCAATTTTTACGGCATCGACCTATTGCTACAGCCGACCTTTAGTTTCATCGCCGATATGACACCAAAATCCGTTCCCAAAGATACCTTCAACCTGGATCGTCCCAAGGCACATAAGGAATACCGCCATACCTCTTTCTTCAAATTCGACAGCGCTGAACTCACGCCCGAAGAACTCAATAAACTGGCCAGTTTTGTCGAACAACTCAAAAACAAAGATATCGTCCGCATTGAGGTCATCGGCTTTGCCGATGAGGTCGGCGCGGAGGCTTACAACCTCCGCCTCTCCGAAGACCGCGCCAAGGCCATTGCCCTCTTTTTGGTCAATCATTCCCTGGCTGTGGATCAGATTTATATGGAAGGAAAAGGGGTCATTGAAAATAGCACCAAAAATGAAAACAAAAACCGCAAGGTGGAAGTGAAGATTGAGACGTTGGAGTAGGCAGCATGGGGATAGTTGATAAAGCGCCCCCTTTGCCAACCACAAATAGACGGGAATGAGTCTACTCCTTTTAGAGAATGTTTGGAGCGAATTCTATTTAAAAATCAACAGGTTAGGGTTTTGGCTAAGAGGTCAAACATGAGTCTCGGGTGAGCCGAGGTGAATATTTTAACTCAACGCCAGAGCCTGCCCCGATCTCACATCGGGGTTCCTAATATGTTGGTTTGCAGCAGGAGCAAGCTCCAAACATGAACTTACATCCCGTCTTCCCTAAATCCATTTAGCGTATCTTATTTTTAAGTATCTTTGAATCTCCCCCTATTTACCGCGCAGTTGCAACTTATGAAGTTCGGGATTTCTATTATTTTTTGTCAGCTTTGGTGTATTTGCTGTTGGTCACAGACTTACAACTGGCAGTATTTCAAAAAAGGGAATAAACTCTCAAACACCGCGATTTCCGGAATCACAGAGGATCGGTCTGGTTACCTATGGCTCTGCACCTCCAGAGGTTTAACCCGATTTGATGGCAATCGTTATGTGACACTTCACCCCGGCATCTCCGCCGATATCCCCACAGAAATAGCACCACAGGATCAGCTGTACCGGCTCCGCAATGGAGAAATCGCCTTTATTGAGGACGATCAATATTTCGGCATTATAGATCCAGTTACTTTAAAAACCCGCAGGGTCCACCTCAATGCATTCCACTCATCGGGTGGTATCATTGTATTTGCCAGAACCTATGAAGATGGATACCTATACGCTTGTTTGGAATCAGATATCGGTGTTTCCATTGTTCGTTTTGATGGAAATCACCTGGAAGAAGTATATGGCTACCAGGAACCACGAAAAAATGCGGTAAAGGTATCCCATCGCTTCCTGCCACGAATATTTATTGCCCCAATTGAGGAAGGACGCTTTTTCCTATTTGATGCCGACAAAGGATATTATATCCTGGACATTGCCCAAGGGCACCTCCATCCTTTAGACTTGCCTGATGCCATTACCAAATCAGATGCATGGCCCTACTTTATGGTCAAAGATCAGTCCGAAAAATGGCTGCTTTCATTTAGTGAAGTACCGGGCATCTTCACCATGGATATTACAGGCCAGATCACTCCTTCTCCGGTATTTGATCCCGATATAAAATACTACAAGTGTAAAGCGGACCAGAAGGGGAACATGGTTTTCACTGGCGTAAATGAAGATACGTCATACTTGTTTTTTTATAACATCAACACCGGCGCTTGTCACCCAATAAAGGATATTCCCAGTGAATTGTTGAATGCTGAAGTTTGGTCAAATGATTTTGAAAGCTATATCATCTTAGCATCCGGGGAGGGTTTCATCTATGGTATGGCGCCTGATTATGAAGTTACTCCCTTTTTAGCCACCGCACCTAAAAATATCGTTGGCATCAGCATGCGGGGAATGGCTAAACTCGCCAACGGCCGGGTACTCGTGAGTACTGAACGTGACGGCATCTTCCTATTTGATCCTCAAGAGCAAACTATTGACCAGATATCATCGCCTGAGCATTGGCCGGAAGACCTGCAAACAATCACCTATCCCAGAAACCTACTACAGACCCAAAACGGTGACGTTTGGCTAAGCGCCTATGCTAGCACCACTCCCCGGGTGCAGCCGGGCGGATACCTCGCAAAATACCAGCCTGATGGGGGACTTGAACAGTACCATAAGCTCCCTTTTCGAATAGAAAGTATGAGTTGGACAGCCGATTCTTCTATTTTGGCCCTTACTTATGGCGGTTTATACAATATCCATCTCGGAGCGGTCTTGACCAGTCAACCCGTTTCTATCTTAAAACATCAACGAGAGTTCTTGTTCGGACAAGGAAAAATAGTGAATGCCGGGCAGGATCGCTACTGGATTGGTACCACTAAGGGCTTGTTTTACTATGATCATACCTGCGAGGAGTTTAGCAAAGTGGAGATACCCGGAGCGAATGTCAGCAACTATCTGGATATCTATTCTGAAAATGAAAACACCCTCTGGATTGGTACTTATGGAGAAGGGCTATATCGTTATCATCTGGACGATCAATCTTTGCAGATTTTTGATTATCATCAGGGATTAAATTCAGACGCTGTTTGTGGCATCGTCCCGATGGACGCCGATCATTTCTGGTTGAGTACCTACAATGGTTTGTACTGTTTTGATAAAAAAACAGGTTTAGCCACCAATCCGATTTGGGGACAAGGAGCCATGCATACCGAATACAACCGCTTCAGTTATCTCCCACTTTCAGCACAGGAATGGCTGTTTGGTGGCATGAATGGTTTCCAGAAAGTGACCGTAGCCACCACTAACCATGCCCAATTGTCCATCCAGGCTTTATTGTCTTTTTACAGAGTAGAGTCAGAAGCTACCGGCAAGGACACCACTATTTTTGCCCTTCAAAAGGAAGATCCAGTGATCCGCCTTCCCGCCGGTTCACGTTGGCTACAAGTCGGCATTGGCAGCATTGAAGCCCCAGACCTCGCCACGTCCGGGTTGATCTACCGATTGTCGCCATTACAAGGTCAATGGGCTAAACTACCAGAAAATGGAGAAATCAACTTTAGCTTTATCCCTCCCGGCACTTATGCACTAGAAATTGCTGATCAGGCGAGTGAAGCGGTGCTATATTCAGTGCCCATTTCCGCTGCCTATTTTTTCTACGAAAGAATCACTTTTAAAATAGGGCTTACCCTAGCATTGCTTGCCATTGCTGTTTTATTGGTATACCTGTTCTTCGATCGGAAGCTCATCCGCGAAAAAGCCCTGCAGTTGGAAGAGAGTGAGCAATTCCGGCAACGCTTATTTGCCTACATCGCGCATGAATTCAAAACCCCGCTGACCGTCATTTCCGGTATTGTCAACCGTTTAAAAAAGCAGGAATCTAATGGGTATAATGCTAAATTGGAGGAGATCCTCAAACACGGTAATGCTATGGCCGGCCTGGTCAACCAGATGCTGGAACTGAACCAAATACAATTGGGAGACTGGCAGGCCCGCTACGAGGAAATAAATGTAAATGAGCAATTAAAACTATTGTGTGCTCAGTTGCAGTCCTTTGCAGAGTCCCTGGAGATAAACCTTCATTATAGTGCAACTTATGACTCCCCCTTCCAACAGGCAGATGCTGAAAAAATCAATGCCATCGCCACCAACTTACTCAGTAATGCGATCAAATTCAGCCCCAAAAACGGAACAGTATCTCTACGCTACGAAGCGAATGCCAGCAACTGGACCATCACCGTACAGGATCAGGGGCCAGGCGTTGCGGCTACCGAAGTAAACAATATATTCCACTTATTTTACCAGGGCAGCCGACAACATGATAAAGAACTGCCCAATTCCGGCGTTGGTTTATCCTATGTCAAAGCAGCAGTGGAAGCCATGAACGGCCGCATCGAAGTAAGCTCAGAGCAGGGCGCCATCTTTAAAACCATTTTCCCGGTGCAGCAAAACGACCAGCAGAGTCGCCCCCCTTTAGTAACGGATGTACTAAGCTCTAACAAAGCTCCTGAGGGTATTCCAGTATCCGCCTCTCCTACAGCAGGACGTTACAACCTCCTAATAGTAGAAGACAATCCAGATATTGCCAATTACCTAATCAGCTGCTTCTCGAATGATGATCATCACATCACCTGGGCCCGTGATGGAGAAGAGGGGGCCAAAAAAGCAATAGAAACCATACCGGATATCATCGTCAGCGATGTGCGCATGCCTCGTAAAAGTGGTTTCGACTTGTGCCGGGAAGTTAAAAGCCACCCCGCCAGCAGTCACATCCCAATTGTTCTGCTCACCGCACTATCTGATACCCACAGCAAAATTCAGGGCCTGGAGAGCCTCGCCGATGCCTACATTGCTAAACCATTTAATGAGCAGGAATTGACGCTTACCGTTTCCAACCTTCTCAATACCCGGGATAAATCCCGCGACTATTTCCTTTCGGAATTGGCACGACCTCAAATACCTACAAACCATGAAACGCCTGCTCCCACCGACACATCTCCTGAAAACAGCTTTATTCGCAACATGAACCAATGCATTGAAGCCCACTATAACGATCCCCTGTTTGGCGTAGCCGAAATGGCCGACCACCTCTTTCTTAGTCGCACTCAACTCCACCGTAAAACCAAAGCCCTCACTGGCGAAAACCCCGGGAAGATTCTCCGCCTATATCGGCTCCGCAAAGCCGCCGACATGCTCCGCCAAAAGGATTATTCCATTTCCGCTGTTGCCTACGAATGCGGCTTCAAAGACCCCTCTTATTTTACCAAAGCATTTTCCACAGAATACGGCACAACTCCTTCCTTGTTTCGGCAAACGTAATTGACTTTTTTTTTATTTGGGCGCATCCCCAAAAGGGGTCGCTCCCTTCCGGGGTTCGCTTCGCTCCGTGCTTTGCACGGCCTCCTACGTCGGCCCCCTCCAGGCAGCTTGCGCAGGCAAACGTAACGAAATCACCCAAAGATGCAACCTCATTACCAGCGGAAAATAAGGATATAAACCAATTTTGCTAATGAATTTTTTCATTAATTAAACCTTATCTCAAGTGGGACAAAATAACAAAACCTATTCCTATTCCCCCCCCATTCTTTTGAAACGGCTACAGCACTTAGTGGCTTTAATGGCCCTCAGCTTGCTCACCGCAGGGTCGGCCCTCGCAGCAGTGACCTCCTTTTCAGGGGGCGTGCTCACCATCAGCTTCAACGCTACCGATGAAGCTGTTACCTTAAATAACGATGGTGCCAATATTACCCTCAGTAGTACGGCAGCCATCACCGGTGCAGGTTCTAGTTTTGCCACCTCATCCGTGACCCGCATCCGCAGCGTCGATCTGGTTAACGGTACTGGACAATCGCTAACCTACTCCTCTGGCACCACTATCGTTCTTTCCGGTGGACTCTTTAGTTCTGGAGTGGAAACCTTGCTCTTTTACAATTCCATCACCACCACAGGAAGTTCAAGCATCGATCTGACTGCCCCCCAAATGATTGGGATAGTAGCAGCATCCCTAACCGGCGGCACAGGAGGAGTCCAACTCACTGGCCAAGGCACCTATGAAGGTGAAAACTATGGTGTTGTACTTCGCAATACATCAACCGTAATCGCAAGCGGCAACGGCACGGTTGTGATCAATGGCACCGGCGGCGGCGGAACATCGATCAACTCCACTGGCGTGGTCATTAGAGATGAAAGCATTGTTACCAGTATGGGCGGCAATGTAACCGTCACCGGAGTTGGCGGAGGAACTGGCAATTTCAACGGAGGTGTAGCCCTGGTATTTGGTGGCCAAATCAGTGCAGGCGGATCAGGTAATGTGACTGTATTAGGCACTGGAGGACTGGGTAATGGCGGCGGAAGTTGCTATGGAGTAGAGGTTGCGCGAGAAGGATCCCGCATCACTTCCTCTGGAGGAAATGTCATGGTAACGGGCTATGCCGGACAAGGAGGTAATGGCCCGAACAACTACGGTGTCTATGTCTCGTTAGAAGGACAAATTAGTGCTGGCGGCATGGGTAGCGTGACGGTAATTGGTCATGGAGGCCAATCATCAGGATATGGCAATGATGGTGTGGTATCATTTTTTAATGGTATGATTACCTCCTCTGGTGGTGACGTTAATGTCACCGGTTATGGAGGGGGAACCGGCAGCGCCTCGCTTTGCAGGGGTGTATTTTTGGGTAATGAGAGCCAGATTACAGCAGGCGGCCAGGGAACGGTGACCGTGACAGGCTATGGTGGAAACACCTCTGGCAATGGCAACCAGGGCATCTACTTCTCGATCGGCAATCCAAGCTACGGTGGTGCTGAAATAACGTCAATGGGTGGTGCTGTGAATATATTCGCTGTTGGAACCAACAATGCTGAAGACATCAACATCTACCTGGGCGGTGGCATCACCTCCGGGAGCAATGCACCAATTACCATTAACGCAAATAGTCTTGACTTCACAGGTTCAACGCTCGGAATCATCAACGCTGGATCAGGCACCTGCACCATACAACCACGCACCGCAGGCACGCAGATCAAACTCGGCGCAGACGATGTGCTCTCTTCGGGCTCACCCGCACTTGGCCTGACTACTACAGAACTCGGTCAGATCACCGCAGGGCACCTCATCATCGGTCGTGATGATATCGCTACGGGCACTACACAAGTGGTCACAGCAACCAATGCCCCCAACGTGGCAGCTTTATCGCTTATTACCGCTCGTGATATCTTCGTGGAGGCCAATCTAACCGGTGGTTCTGGTGGCCTATCGTTGAGCGCAAATCAGCAAGCTACCCCAACAATGGAAAACTTTGCGGGCATCACCATCACCAATGGAGTCACCGTCAGCGCTACGAACCCGGGCTCTGTATTGTTATATGGCACAGGTGGTGCCGCTGCGGGGACCTCTAACCATGGTGTATTTCTCATTGGTGGCAACATCAGTACGGGCAATGGCAACATCATCGTGCAGGGCAAAAAAGGCACTGGCACAGGTGCGGTGGGTATCCTCCAGACCGGCGCGGCAACGGTCAGCTCTACCGGTGGCAATATCACCATCAATGATATGGGCGCCTGGTATCCACATAATACGGGCACAGATATCTCCACCAGCTCATCCAGGACGCTCTTTCTGGATGCCAATGCTACTTTGAATATCGATATTGACGGCACCACAGCTAACACAAGCTACCAACAACTCAAGGTCAACGGTCGGGTTCACTTGAACGGCACATCCCTGGCATTTGCAGGTAGTACCTTCACCCCTGTTGGTGGCGAGTCTTTCCTGATCCTGGATAATGATGGCACCGAGAGCATAACGGGAATCTTTAACGGTTTACCGGA
The DNA here is from genome assembly GCA_964015035.1 of uncultured Saprospiraceae bacterium. Lineage (GTDB taxonomy): Bacteria > Bacteroidota > Bacteroidia > Chitinophagales > Saprospiraceae > BQJU01. The sequence continues at coordinate 7,516 of CAXHCA010000055.1, read as the reverse complement.
AGGTAGCATCCTTCCCGACTTCCTTGGCGGCGACCTGGATGCCTTCATCACTTATAGTGGTGGTAGCAACAATAATGACGTCGTCATCACCGTAAAAACACCATTGGTCTATTGTTTTGAAGGCAGCACAACCGAGGATATCATAAGATTTACCTTTACAGAAAATGGCGACCGCAATGACAAGCCTTCTCTAATTGCACCCTTCTTTCACAACCTGACCTTGTACTTTGATCCTACCGGCATCCCCGCAGGTCCAGCCTGGGCAATCATCTATACAGATGACGAAGGTATAGAAACCCTGGTAACTTACAATCTTTCCAACTCAGATACCCCACCTACCGATGGCGTTTGGATATTTGAGGAAGATGGTGTCCTGGAATTGTTCAATCAATCAGTAGGCGAAATTTCCGGACTGCTCTCAGAGGGCACCTGCGAACCCCTCAGTGACTGCAACATTATGGTAAGCACCGACTGTGGCTCTACCCTTAGTGGATCCTATGCGCCCTATGGCATCCTTGAAGGCAGGTATCTATTTTCTGATGGCGGGAATAACGGCATCTTCTTTTTTGATATAGGAGATGGTAATGCCTGGTACCTCACCTCACTGGATGGTCAGATTGCCTTTTCCAATCCATCAACTTCTACGGGGCCACCGGCATCTGGCTGGGTGCCTTATGAAGGTGGCCTTTGTGAGGGAAGCATGGTGACAATTACCCTCTTGGACAGTGATCCTCCCAGTATCGATTGTAGTAATATCGTCACTGAACGCATTGCAGATCCCGGTCACTGCGGTTTTACCATGACAGACACTAGGTTTGATCCATTTTTTAGTGACCAATGTTCTATGGCAACCCTTTCCAATGATTACAACAACAGTTCTTCTCTGGCCGGTGAGACCTTTCCCATCGGAACGACTACCGTCATTTGGACAGCAACGGATGCCGCTTACAACACAGCAAGTTGCACCATTGAAATCGTGGTAACCGATGAAGAAGCCCCAACGATAGATTGCAATAACATCGTCACCGATCTTGCCACCGATCCGGGTGAATGCAGCTTTACCGCACTTGGAAATAGCCTCGATCCATTGTTTGGAGACAATTGTACAGCCCTAACCCTTTCCAATGATTACAACAGTAGCGCTTCCCTGGCCGATGAAATTTTCCCAAAAGGACTGACCACTGTCATTTGGACCGTGACTGATGCCTCTGGAAAAATGGCCAGCTGTACCATCAATATCGAAGTGACCGACAATAAAAATCCAACTATTGATTGCAGCAACATCGTCACTAAACGGCCCACCGATCCTGATGCGTGCAGTTTTACCATGACGGGTACAGGCTTTGATCCATTTTTTGAAGACAATTGCCCTGGAGCAGCGATCACAAATGACTACAACAGTAGTGCTTCTTTAGCCGATGAAACCTTCCCTACCGGCACTACGACAGTGATCTGGACGGTAACAGATGCTGCTGGAAATACGGACCACTGTACCATCAACATTGAAATAACAGATGAGGAAAAACCAACCATAGATTGTAGTAATATCAATCCAGAACGTAAAGCTGACCCTGATGAATGCAGTTTCACGGTACTCGACAATGCTTTTGACCCAGCTTCTTTTGGGGATAATTGTCCTGGTGTGGTGCTGACTAACAATTTCAATAATCTGGCGACCCTCGCTGGTGAAACTTTCCCGGTAGGTACCACCACCGTAACCTGGACGGCAACAGATGGGTCTAGTAATACCGCCGAATGTATTATAGATATCATCATTACGGATGACCAGCCGCCACTTGCCAATTGTCGAAACAAGACCATCACAGTAAATGGCGAAACATCCATCACCCTGAATGGATATGACCTAGTATATCCCGAAAGTAACTGTGACCTGGATTACATTGAGGTATTGCCGGCAAGTATTTCCTGTGATCAATTGGGGCAAAACATTCCCGTCACGGTAACCTTGGTGGACGTAAACAACAATATGGCTTCCTGCACCAGTCAGATCACCCTTACCGGCCTGCCTTGCGGATGGAATCAGAATGCCGATGGCGTCAATTGCGCTGATGGTAACGAAGTCTTTTATGACGTGCCTTCCGATAGCTGGCTGTTGAGTAGCTCCAATTGTTATTATGCTAACCCTTTTACCAGCGATGAATTAAGTTATGCCTACTACGACCTCTGCGGTGATGGTGAAATTACCGCCCAGGTGACCTCCCTCTCTAGCATCAACTTGGGTTGGGCGGGAATCACAATGCGCGAAAGCGATGCCGCGGATGCCAAGAAGGTCCAATTGACCACCAGTTTGAGCAATATGGTTCGTCGGGAAGTTCGCTACACCACCGGTGGGCAGGCCTATCCACAGCAACTCTTCGCTTTCAACCGTTCCTGGTTGCGCCTCCAACGCATTGGCAATCAGTTTTTGGGCTACGCATCAACCAACGGCGTAAATTGGAACTTGGTAATGGCCGTGAATGTACCGATGAATTCATGTATACAGCTGGGTCTTGTAGTGACCAACTCACAGTCATCCAGCACGGTGATTGCCTCTTTTGCCAATGTGAACATCTCCAGTACGGGATCAAGGCCTGGTCTGAATCTCCCCGAGGAAGGCAGCCTAGCCACTACTGATTTTAATATTTCTCCTAATCCAACCAAAGGAGAACTGTTGCTTGATCTGGCTCCCTACAGCGGCAAAGCCGTTCGCATCGAACTATACAACTTGCAAGGGCAATTGTTGCAAAGTAGCAAAATAGCTGAGGTGCAAGGAACTCAGGAGCGCATGGATATTTCGCCCTATCAATCCGGGATGTATCTGCTTAAGGTAAAATCAGATGGAATTCCCGATGGGATCAAAAGAGTGGTACTGAGTAAGTAGTTTCCGTCTCGGCTATCCTCGTAGGTGATGATTTTCCATTACCTGCCAAGTTAGTCAAGCCGTTTTGTGATATTAAAACATGAGCCATCCCGGATTACGTTTTACGTTTACTAAACTTTAAAAGTTTAGTAAACGTAAAATTCGGGATGACTCATGTTTCAACCTCAAGCAGTATGATGCCTCATTACCCACTCCATCACAACTCCTCTTCCTACTTCCCGACTCCCAAAAAACTAGCCTTCAAGATCTGATACAGCTCATTATTTTTAAAAAACAACTGTCCGCCACCGGTATTATTGCCACCTGTCTCATCTGACTTAAAGGCTTCAAATGTGGGATATTCAATATTTTGCAATTCTTTTTTTGCCAGCTTTTGGTTGAGTTCTGCTAGGTCATTATTTAGGATCGCATCAAAGCGACGTTGCACGGCGGCCACGTCTCTGGCCAAAAGATCAGCTCGTTTCACTTGCGATGCAGATGGACGGCCTGGATAGGAACTCACCTGGCGATATAAATTGGACACCCTTTCACGGATCATCTCCCCCTCATCGACGTAAAAATCGCCATCCATGGCCACAATGCTGTTCTTTTCCTGTTTTACTTTTTGCGCCAAGCCATTCAGCTCTTTTTTAAATCGCTTTTGCGATTCCTGTAGACCGATTGCTTGTGTTTCCATCTGGTCGAGTACGGCGTAGATATAGGCCAGTTGCTCCGTCATATCGTACAAGCGCATCGTCACCTCGCGCTGCAAAACCCGATCTTCCTTTGAATAAGGTGATTCGGGATCATTAACCAATTCAAAGGTCGTTTCATAAGTATCCTTTCCTTTGATCAGTTTCACCTGGTATTCTCCGGCCGGGAGGTTGGGACCAAAAAGAGAGCCAAAGAGCGCCATTCTGTTATTGGTCGGTGCAGCCTTAGGTCGTTCTATCGCCGTAGGCATGTTCACAATATTAATACCCTTGCTTTTGCCGGCAGGCAAGGCCTTTAATAAAGCACCATCTTTCCACACCTCGATGTACATCTTACCAAAGGTGTGCCGCTTCGACATATAATAAACAATTTGTGCATTCGTATTGGGATTTTCTCCGACGTAATTGCCGGAGCCCCCAAACCAGCTGCCTCCCGCTCCGGGATCACGCAAAACCGTAGGCTGGGTTTTGAAAAAGTGGATCTTCTCCGCCACCACCTCTTCAGATATTTGCCGCAGTGGCGTCAAATCATCCAATATAATAACGCCCCGTCCATGAGTGGCCAGTACAAGCGCATTTTCCCGTTCCTGAATAACCATATCACGGATACCTGCTTGGGGCACATTGTTTTCAAAACGTGCCCAGCTACTGCCCCCATCTACGGAAATGTACAGGCCCAATTCGGTGCCCAGAAACAATAAATCAGGATTTACCGGATCTTGACGTACACTCAATGCATAGCCTTCAATATCGGCTGTCGCCAAATTTTTCCAGGTCTTGCCGCCATCTGTGGTCTTGTAGAGGTATGTAGTCATATCGCCTGTGCGGTGACCGTCAAAAGTGACAAAAGCAGTATTTTTATCAAAGCGCCCCGGTTCGATGAAGGTTACCCACGTATTGACGGGTAACCCGGGAACGTTCTCGACCACATTGGTCCAGTTTTTGCCGCCATTCGTTGTCAGCTGTAGATTGCCATCATCCGTGCCCACCCAAATAGTTTGTCCGTCCTGGTACGACTCTGCAATGGCATAAACGGTACAGTGATTCTCCGCCGTGGAATTGTCAATACTCAATCCCCCCGACTCGTGTTGTTTCTGCTTTTCCGAATCATCGGTGGTCAAATCCGGCGAAATGCGCTGCCAGGAATCGCCCATATCTTCCGACATAAAGAGGTACTGCGCACCTAAATACATCCGGTTAGGGTTGGTTGGGCTGAGGTGTATGGGCGCATTCCAATTGTAGCGAAATTTGTCTTCTCCTTCTTCCGGATAGGGTTGAATATCCTTGGCCTGGCCCGTTTTTTTGCTATAGCGCACCAGATTCCCACCTTGATATTCGCTAAAGACCACATCTTCATTTTCGGGATGCCGGAAGGAATAAAATCCATCGCCACCGAAGGTGTTTTTCCAGTCGCTATTGCCAATGCCACCGGCTTTTTGGGAGGGGCCATACCAAGAGCCATTGTCCTGTAAACCGCCATAGACGTGATACGGCTGATCATTATCTACACTTACGTGGTAAAATTGAGAAACTGGCAGGTTCATCCACATTTTAAACGTATACCCCCGATCAAACGATTCGTAAACGCCGCCATCCGTAGCCAAAATCACGTGTTTGGTATTGGCCGGATCAATCCAGATATCGTGAATATCGCTGTGCACACTGCCGTCAATCATGCGAAAGCGATCGCCCCGATCTTCGCTAATAATGGCTTGCAGGCCACATTTCATGACAATGCTGTCGTTCAGTGGGTCAACCACCATATTGGCAAAATAAAAGGGTCGTACCGTGGTGTTAAATTCGTTGCTGACCTTCTTCCAGTTGGCGCCCGCATCGGTAGACAAGTACAACCCCTTGCCTTCCTTACTCTTGCATTCTACCGACAGGTAAATGACCTGCCCGTTGGAAGGAGCCACTGCGATAGCCATGCGGCCCAGTTTTTCCTTGGGTAACCCATTCTGAATGGGCTGCCAGTTTTGACCGCCATCGGTGCTTTTATACACCCCACTTTTCCCGTTTAGCCCCGAATCAAAGGACCAGGGATAGCGACGGTGGCTCCACATGGTGGCATAGATGATCTCCGGATTATCCGGGTCGATGTCCAGGTCGGACGCCCCCGTATTTTCGTCAATATAAAAGATCTTTTTCCAGGTCTTCCCACCATCCGTGGTCTTATAAACCCCACGTTCTTCATTGGCATTCCATAGGTGTCCGAGCACGGCTACATACACCGTATCCGGATGTTCCGGGTGCACAATGATATCGCCGATACGTTCGGAGTTTTCCAGTCCCATCAACTGCCAGTTGGTCCCGCCATTGATTGATTTATAGATGCCGGTTCCCACCGACACACTATTGCGTACCCAAGGCTCCCCGGTACCCACCCAAATGGTCTCCGGTTCGCTTGGCGCAATGGTGATTTTACCAATCGATTGGCTATACTCATCAAAGACCGGCCGGAAGAGGGCTCCTGCCGTTACCGACTTCCACACACCACCACCGGCAGCACCGATGTAAATTACTTCGGGTTTATTAGGTTCCACCGCAATACTGGAAATCCGACCACTCATCACTGCCGGACCGATCTGACGGGCACGCATGCCGCCAAAAAGGGTTTGTGTGGTTTCCTGAGCAAAATTATTGGAAGTGCAAAAAAGAAGGATTGGCAAAAAAAGAGATAGGGCTTTTTTCATAACTGGAAAAAGGATGAATTGGAGGATGATAAAATTGAAATGGGTAAACGATGGAGAAAGGGAGAAGGGCTTGAAAACCCGATCTCCCTATTCTTTCTATTTATCGTCTACCGCCGGTGCCGTTTCTTTCTTCGGATAATCAAACATCGCCATATCCACTTCAGGGTTGATCTCAACCGATTCGATTGTGATCTTGCTGAATGGCTGACCGGCAATTTTAGTTTCAATAAAATAAGGGAAGTAGATACCATCTACCTCTTGGTAATCACTTAAATAAGTTTCTACATCCTGCCCTTTCTGGGGACCGTCACTGATGGCCTTTTTGGTCATGATCACTACGTAGTTCTCCTTATCAAAATAGTGGTATTCCACATTACCATTGGCCTTAGTCAGTTTCAATTCGTAGGTCTCTGCACCCTCCACTTCCTTTTCACCAACCAATTCGACAGTATGGCCTTTCTCCTTATAATTCATGAAGGGGCTCTCAAATTCTTCTTCGGTAAATTGTTTGGCTTCCGCTTCTGACATTTTTTGAGCATCCATAGCTCCCATGAATGGATTGATAGTCCAGGCCGTTTCTCCGTCATAAGCCTGTACTAGCTCCTTTCCCTGCACACTGAAGGTCATATATTGCAGATTTGGCTTCGCTGAGTATATCGTACCGGGAAAGTCCATTCCCCCCATCTGCATTTTACCTACCAATTTTGTCGTTTCCAGGCTTTGCCACTTCTCCAATCCGCCCGTGTTTTCATAATAGAGTTGTTTCGCGCTAACCAACTGATAATCAAAAGTTGTATTTTGGCCGAAAACTAATTTAATGGCGATAAGTTACAAAGAAATCCGGAGTGAGCGGCAATGGCGAGCGAGTACAGGGCTAACCGAAGATCAATTTCACCGCTTGGTAAAGTTGTTTGGTAAAGCTTATGAAGAAATATTTGACGAATCTCTTGATAGTCGGCAGGAAGGCTCAAGCAGTGAGAGTACCTTTAAGACATATGAAGACTTATTATTTTTTGGCTTGTATAGCATTAAAAGTGGATTAACCTACGATTTATTGGCGCTAAGCTTTGGGTTGAGTAGCTCAAATGTTTATCAAAATCAATCTGTAGTGATTCGGGTATTAGAGACCACTTTAGATCGGGAGGGTCATATGCCACAACGGGCCTTTCAGAGTGAAGAGGCATTTAAAGAATATCTGGCTAACGAGCCAACCATTTTAGTAGACGTAACGGAGCAACGAACACAAAGGC
>CAXHCA010000054.1:0-41941 GCA_964015035.1 uncultured Saprospiraceae bacterium | reverse complement strand
CCCAAAACCAGTCAGACACAACTAAGCATACACTTCCTTCAAACCAATCATTTTACCACGTTCTGGATCCCAAACTTTGACGCGGAAGCAGTTGTAAATTTCCTTGGGGGCCAGGGAGGTGGTGTGGGCATGTTGCAATTCCTCGATCTCTTCGTACGCTTTGGGCAGGTTGTAGAAAGGAATCTTGGCATTCATGTGATGAATATGATGGTAACCGATATTACCGGTAAACCAATGCATCACTTTGCTCATCTTCATATAACTAGACGAATGCAGAGCCGCATACACGTAATCCCACTCTTCTTTAGATTTATAGACTGCGGTAGGGAAATTGTGCTGGGCGTAAAATAAATAAGCGCCCATGGCGGTACTTAGCATGACCGGGAACAAAAAGCCGATAAAAAAAGCTTGTGGCCCAAAGACCAAAAAAATGGTCAACCCAATGCTAAAATGAAATAGAATGGCAAACAGGGAATCGATGTGTTTGCCCGCTCCCTTAACAAGAGAACGTATGGCCATCCCCCATAGAAACACAAAAAAGTAACCAAAGGCAATGGTCAATGGGTGGCGGGTAAACAAATAAATTCTTCGATCTCGCTTACTTGCCGACAAAAAGTCTTTCTTGGTCACTAGCGGATAAGACCCAATACTAGTGGTATAAAGCTTCGCATTGTGTGCGTGGTGATAATCGTGTGAACGCCTCCAGATGCTGGTTGGGGCCAAAATAAACATCCCATAAAGGGTAAAAAAGACCTTCGCTACCATTGACCCTTGTAAGATGGTACCGTGTAGGTAATCGTGGTAGATAATGAATAAACGAACACTTAATAAACCCGCCAAAATCGCACAAATAATTTGTGGAATGACATGTACATTTACGATGGCTCCGGCATAGGCCGCAAAAAACAGAACGGAGGTACTGATCAGTACCCACCAACTCCTCGCTCGATCTTCTTTGGCAAACTTTCTAGTTGCCATTATTAGTTGCTTTCCTTCTATCATATTACAAAGATAATTTAAACTATTGGTTTTTCTATGTTTTAAAAATGCCCTAGATTAGGCTGGTTTTTTATGCTTCCACCTGCGGTGTGTCCACAACCAAAGATGTGGGTTTCTCTGGATATCTCGCTCCAAACGACGCGTGTGAATTTCTGATATCTCATCTTCCGTCAGGGACTTTGGATCCTCTATCAATAATTCACTATCTACTTCATAATACCCACGGCGAGGTTGGGTGACAGAGATATAGATGATGGGATAATTCAGTTTTCTAGCAATCTTGGCAGTGCCAAAGAAAACTGGTGTATCTTGATTTAGAAATTGGGTCCAGTAGGCATAATTTGGATTGGAGGGGGTTTGATCCGCAATAAACGCCGTAGCGGTGAGCATTCCTTTATCCCTAATCATGCCTTTTATCGTTTCCTTCATGGCATACAGCCTATTGCCCAGACGCGTCCGCATGTGGTACACTAGCTGATCGAAATAGGGACTTCTCAGTGGATGATAAATCACGTACAACTGATGATAGGGAAACTGACTAAAACCAGCACCCGCCATTTCCCAGTTGCCCAAATGGCCCATCACTATAATAACGCTTTGATCCTTATGGTAGTTTTCTTCGAAGGCACTTATATCTTTGAAAATCACCCGTTTTTTAACAGTTGCCGGAGAAATAGTCAACGTTTTAAGCGTTTCCAGGATCAAGTCACAAAAGTAGCGATAAAAATCATCTTGAATTTGCTGAATTTCGGACGCTGATTTTTCCGGAAAGGAATTCTCCAAATTGGTACGCACAACCTTGGTCCGGTATCCTATCCCCCGGTAGAGAACCAGATACATCAAATCGGATAGGAGGTACATTGCCCGGAAGGGCAACAACGAGATGGCATATATAAGGGGTAAAGTGAGATAATAGACAATTGCGGCCATTAGTTTACTGATTTCTGCTATTTGGCTATAAAATTAAAACTTAAAGCCCAATTTTCTTTTTTCTTGGTAGATCGACTCGTAGATAATTTGCACTTCCACCCCTCTAACCTCCCGATTGAGCAAATGAACCAATAGCTTTTTTGCCCCGCTAGCGACAATCGTATTTTCACCATAGTTGAAGCTACCACGTCGATTTTTGACCTCTCCTGATGCATTTAAATAGTCTTCCAGCGACTCATAAGTCTTTCCCTGGTACTGAAAAGAAATGTCTTTAATAATGGCTGGGCCAAATCCTTGATTGGAAAAAGAAACGGTCAATGTTGAGTCGCCTTGTTCCAAGGAGGAATCTAAGTAGGGCATGACCGTCAGTTTGTTGTGCCGGTGAGCAATCCTGACTTGCCAGACCGAAACGACTAAAGCCAATAACGCGATCAGGATGATACTGTAGTGTGAAAGTTTTTCTAGTTTTTTCGAACTCATGTTAGGAAATTTTAAAAGGCTAATCATCGAGGAGCCACTCAGTGCATGTTTGGAAGTGGTTGCTATCTGCACAGATGCATTAGCCGGGATCATCGCAAGATGGCCCGAAAAGAAGACCATTCTACGGCATCTTCCCTAACAAACTTAGCAAAAAAAAAAGAATTAATCCTGCCCTTTGGGTATCGGCAATTCAGGAACGTCATCGGCAGCCATTGGTTCCGGCGCAGGGGCCGGTGGGTCAGGCCGGATGGATGGAAAAGACAAAATCCCTTTCACTGGCCGCACGGACCGCAAACCAGAGCGGGCACTTTGCAAATGGACATCCATCGATAGATTGTAATTGCTCATATTGCGATCATCGATCTTGTCTAGTGGATAGGTCGCTACGGTTTCCAAGGTCACCAAATATTGGTGTCGCTGTGGGTCAGGCAGTACTTCTACCAGTTTGACATTGAGGGTTTGTCCACTTTTTCTCACCTGTAAATTTTCAATATAAGGCAGTTGCATAAAATCTACCGGATTGTCGCGATCTTCAATTTCCAAACCAAATTTCCACTGGAAGGAAAAGCGTCGATCTTCCTGAATACTCAGGTCGAAATTGCCGGTACCGATGGAAGCTATAGGATGGGCACTGGTTTGCACTTCCTCTTTCACTTTGAACCGAAGATAGCTCCCGCCCACCGGCTTGCGGCTGCGGATATCATACGATAAGTTGACCTTACCTGGCCGCTCAGCCAATGGCCCCTGAAAATTGGAGGCTGCGGGCCGACCACTGACCGTAAACCGACAGCCATAGGAACCGTCTTCCTGCTGAAAATATTCCGCGTCCAACCGAGGCATGCCATCATAAATCCCCGGAGTCACATTTTCCAACACCCAGAAATTTTGGGTCATTTCCTGTGGGATGCCTTCAATAATCAGATAGTGCTGGTGTTGCGTGCCTTCGGTCATCAATGGAAAATCATGTGCTTTTTGAAATACCGGCTTCAGCGTTTCAAAATAACGGCTGATCGTTTCCGGACTCGGCATGGGCGCATATAGACTAGGACGCTGGTAGTAATTTTCGAAATCCGTGAAAATGATGGTTTCCCAATTGGTGCCGACAAAACTTCCCCGGGTACTGCTGCCTCCGCCAAAGGTAGAACGCAAGTGCGCCCCGAGTGGCCCATTGACATTGATGCCGACCTGCGACTCGATGCGGAAGTTCTCTTCTGCTACCGTTTCTTGCTTGATCAACACGCCTTCAAAGCCTTTGAGGTAATAGGCATTATTGATCAGATCGGGGTGTTCGGTATAAAATTTCCACAAGGCCATCATCGCGCTGATGGTTCTTTCGTCATTGGCTTCCAGAATCAGACGCATGGGCGAAACAAACGACCCAGATACGGCCACTACCGTAGATTCTCGTCGATCATCGGTATCCAGCGCCGTTTTAAAGGCGGCATAAGGCGGTTCAATACCGGCATCTAAGGCTGCTTTGAGGTAACCACTACAGTTTTTGGTCATCACAAAGGCGTCAAAATTTTCGTCGGCATTGATGGCAAATTGATCCGGTAAACCGTCAATTTTCAAAATCCGATTAGGGGTGTATTTAATCTCATCAAATTGTTGTTCCACCTCCTGCCGATTGAAGACATAGTTCATCAGCCCGCCGCCGCGAATGTCCGCCATTTCTACACGGGTACGCAAGCTCCGCCTGCCGAGAAATTTTTCGATATCACGCGGCACATAATCCCGCTTTCTGTCCGAGACATCGAAACCACAAAAATCGCAATGGCTGCGAAAAATATTTTGTAGGGTATAGCCCAATGATAAGCGCGAATGGCTTTTAATCGGCGGCCAATTCTCCCGACGATGTTTTTCAATTTTCTTCCTGACCCGATCGATACTCTGGGCAGGTAAGGTATCTAACCCCGACAAAAAAATAAGGGTGAATAAGAAAAACAAGGCAAATCTTCTTCTCTGCATAAGAACTTATAATTTCAACATTCATTGTAAACAACGCAAAGGCAGGGCTTCCATTGTATGAAACGCAGAAAATCAAAAAAGATACAGAAAATCAGATTTATAAAATCATAATTTTAGAGTCCCACGCCCCCATCGCCATTGCCCCGTGCCATCTCCTTGCGTTTATTTATCGGTTGTCTCTCCATACAGTGTCTTTCCCACCGCTTCGTACTTATCGCCTTCTTTCCAAACTGGCTTCTGCGGGTTATTGGCAATCAGGCGGGCCGTATAGGCAAAGGACTGACAAAACTTCAGCAGGTATTCAAAATCCACAGTATCTGCCTCGTCGCTGACCTGATGATACCTTGACATCATGACTTCATCAAATTCTTTGAAGCCCGGAGAAACAGACAGGGCTGGAACCCCCTTGGCGGCAAAGGAGACATTGTCAGAACGATCAAATAGATTTTGCTCCGGTGCCGGATCGGGGAAGAGCTCTTTACCCACTGTTTGAATGCCTTTTTGCAACAAATCATCAATACCCGTTCGGCCATAGCCCATCACCACAATCAGGGAAGTATCGTTGTAACCCGCACCGTCGGAATTTAAGTTAAAAATGGTTTGCTTTAGCGGAATCAGTGGATGGCTGGCATAATAACTACTGCCCAGCAGACCAAGTTCTTCCCCCGTCACGGCCAGGATAATCACGGAACGTTTGGGGCGCTCCAATGCCAGCGCTTTCGCTGCAGTCATCAAGGCCACAACCCCCATAGCATTGTCACGGGCACCATTAAAGATGCTATCTTCCGGTGTATAGGCACCGCCACCATCCGCCCCCATACCTACGTGATCGTAGTGAGCCGTAAGGAGTACATATTCATCTTTCAATTCAGGATCTGAGCCTTCTATCACGCCAATTACATTCTGAGAGGCAATCTTTTCAGTAACAAAAGCCCCCGTTTCCAGTTTCACCTTCACTTTTTTGCCCTTCATCAGCGGTTCGAGCATTTTCTCATCCGTCTCCTTCATCCAGGCATAGGGAATGCCGGTGCTGTTGTCGGTCGTTTTTTCATCGACAATTTGCATGCTTGGTTTACCAAAATAACGTGTAAAAAATTGCCAGGGAAAGGGCAATTTATAGATTTCGATCAAGGCTGTTGCCCCCCGTTCCATAGCCAATTCACGCTTGACCTTCATGGATTTGAAGGTGCTTTGTGGGCTGAATTCCCCCGGGATGCCGGAGAACACAAAGACCACCTTACCATCCACATCCAGATCTTTATAATCATCCTGTCCGGTAGCCTCATCAATCCAGCCATAATTGGCAAAAACAGCATTGCCCTCAATCGAGGCCGCCGCACCTGCCAGCACCAAAAAGTCCTCTTTCAGTGTCAACTCCTGATTTTGAATCGCAAAGGAAGCTTTCTGGGGAGGGGTGACCAACTGAAAGGGAATATCCTGGTAATAATTGTCCAATCCCGGTGCTTTTTGGCATCCCAATGCTTCCAGTTGGCTTGCCAAATATCGAGCGGCAATATTATTTCCCCGCTCCCCGGTGCGCCGTCCTTCCAGTTCGTCGGAGGCCAAAAAGCGCAAGGCACTTTCTACTTCGTATTTTTGCACCTGAAATTCAGGCAAGTTTTGCTGTGCAGATAAGGTCATTGTCAAAAACAAACACAAGACCAGGTAATAATTTTTCATAAGTTTCATTTTATAGGTTGAAATATGCCAATTGGATCGCTTACGAGGATTTGGTGCATGTTTGGAGGTAATCATTCAGGCAGCAAAACACAGGTTTTGGAAGCTTACCCCTCCAAAATACTTTTCAAATCCGCCGGGCTATAATTGATCGACTTCAAGGTCTTATTGTCGGAAGTCCGAAAGACCAGATACAAGCCGTCTACTTCCTTGATATAGCTATCATAGCCCTCTTTTTGCTTGTAGTGCGCCACCGTAGCCTCGGCTTCTTCCATCGTGGCACAACCTTTACTCATATTGGAGCGTTGTACTTCATCAAACAAAGCGCGAAATTTATCTCCCAGACCAAATTCGAGCACGGCTCCAGACAGAACATATTGGATATCACAAAGGGCATCCGCTATTTCTACCAGATCGCGATCATCAATGGCTTCTTTAAGTTCCTTCAATTCTTCGGCGATTAAAGCCACCCGGAGTTGACAACGTTTCTCCGAAGGAATGATCGGTTTGGGTTCGATGGGGTGTTGAAAAGTACGGTGAAAGGCAGCAACTTGATTTAGTGCATCCAATTTTTCCATTTTTAAGCTTGTTTTCTTTGATGGATAAACGTCATATTTCGGTAGCCAAGTAAACTCGATCAAAAGGCTTTTGATCGGTATATACTGACATAAATTGATTGGAGGTAACATTTTCCAAACCCATTAATGTCGGGTATAAAAAGCTGACGGATTACAACGGGTCGCTAAAATAGTACCTATTTTTAGGTTACCTATTTTTTTTCAGTAAATTATTGGGTTTGAAATTTCAATTTTTGTCTACTTTTGCACCGCTTTGATGGACGCCAATTTATTCATCTTCTTTAACTCAAATGGCCTGTGACCAATCGATATTTTGAGCTCATTGACCAAACCTTTTACTTTCCACAAGAAGGATTCGACATTGAGGACGGCTATCTGGTTTTTAATGGAATTCCGTTAATTCATTTAATTGAAAAATACGGCACCCCACTCAAGATCACCTATCTGCCTAAGATTGGCTCGCAAATCAAAAAGGCCCGCAATATGTTTACCAGGGCCATGAAATCGCTGGGCTACGCAGGAAAATACCACTATTGTTACTGCACCAAAAGCTCGCATTTCAGCTATGTACTTGACGAGGCACTGGAACACGATGTTGAGCTTGAAACATCGTCTGCTTTTGACATCGATATCATTCGCAAGCTTTACGCAAAGAAAAAAATCAGTAAAAAGACCATTATCGTCTGCAATGGCTTTAAGCCAGAAAACTATCTGGAAAAGATCGTAGGTCTAATCAATGACGGGTTTGAAAACGTGGTTCCGGTGGTGGATAATTACCACGAAATTGACTACTACGACAAACACGTCAAGGACACTTGCAAGATTGGCATCCGCATGGCAACCGAGGAAGAACCCAACTTTGAGTTTTATACCTCCCGTTTGGGCATTCGCAATGCCAAGTTATTAGAGTTTTACCACGACAAAATTGCCGGCAACCCGAAGTTTAAGCTAAAAATGCTGCATTTCTTTGTAGATACCGGCATTCGTGACAACCTTTATTATTGGGGGGAGCTCAAAAAGGCTATCAAGATCTACTGCGAACTCAAGCGCCATTCCGATGACCTGAAAGCCATCAATATTGGCGGTGGCATGCCCATTCGCAATTCGCTGGGTTTTGAGTTTGACTATAAATATATGGTGCGCGAAATTGTAGCCAATATCCTACACGCCTGTGAAGAAGAAGATGT
This sequence comes from uncultured Saprospiraceae bacterium, assembly GCA_964015035.1. Classification (GTDB taxonomy): domain Bacteria; phylum Bacteroidota; class Bacteroidia; order Chitinophagales; family Saprospiraceae; genus BQJU01. The sequence goes on along the minus strand of CAXHCA010000054.1, from coordinate 34,122 downwards.
ACCCGAACCGGATATCTTTACCGAATTTGGGAAATATACCGTCGGGGAAAGTGCCGCCACCATCTTCTCGGTGCTGGCCCAAAAACAACAGAATGACTCGGAAATGTGGTACATGATCGACAATTCGTTGATGACTACCCTACCCGATACCTGGGGCATTAGCGAACGATTTATCCTGCTGCCTATCAATAAGTGGCAAAACGAATATCGTCGGGTCAATATCGGTGGGCTGAGTTGTGACAACTCCGATTATTACAATTCAGAGGTGCACGAAAGCCAAGTGTATTTGCCCGCCTATACTCCGGATGAACCCGAGCCGCTATACCTTGGCTTTTTCCATACCGGCGCTTATCAGGATAGCATCAGTGGTTATGGCGGAATCAAACATTGCTTGATTCCATCGCCCAAACACATCATTATTGACAAAGATAAACAGGGCAACCTGGTAGACCGCCTGTACTCCCCGGAACAGTCTGCCGAGCAAATGCTGAAGATTCTGGGATACTAAGATTCTCAATATTTTGCGTATCCAAATAATCTCTCTAGATTTGGGATACTCAAAAACGATTAGTACATATTTGGAGGTGGTGCTTTAGAAGCGAAAATTGCAGCCTGGATGACTACCTCCAAACATGCACTTAACCTTTCTTTGATAAGGCCGCAGTCAAACGCGGGATTCATCTTAGAACCATAATTTAATTGCGCTAGCTATGTCTATTTTCGATAAATTAATGGCCATTTTTAAAAGAAAACAGCCCGTCGAGGAGACAAAGCCAGATACTTTGATCATGAAAAAACCAACTACTCAAAAATACATATCAAAAATGGTTAACTCCGTTTCCTTCTCCTCAGACATGAAAACCTTGTACCTCATCGACAATGGTCGGGCAATCGAATTTCCTATCGATAGCAAAAGAGGTATTCTTATCGGCACCCTAAAAGGACAGATTACCGTAGTCACCGGATTGATGGGTCAGGAAGATGCCAGCCCAGGAACCGGTGATGATCCCAGCCTGGCGGTAGCCGCCCGCCCTGCTGAGCCCGTCAAATTGTCTACCGAAGGTAACCAATATACGGCCTTCTATAATCCGGATAATGAGATCATGGCCATTATTGGTGTGACCGATATTGACATCAGTATCTCCTCTCCCGAAGATGCAGGCTGTGACCACTACGTGTTCGACCTAAAGGATAAAACCCTCCGGGTGAGACGCATTGGAAATGCACTGGAAATTGAGGCTTTGGACAAATAGCGCCTCCTTATCCATAAATCAGCTGCCGGATCGGTTGTTTTTTCAATCTGGAATTGACCCAGTAGAGGAATAGATCGTCTAATCCGAAAGGAATATGTATGGTTTTATCCTCTTTCAACTTAGTGAGGTAGGTGCGGATTTTTGTCAGCTCTTTCTTTTGATCGCCTAGTGCTGCTTGATAATACCGCTGTAAGTGGCTGATCATCCTGACTTCAAAGGCATCGCGGGAAAGGCCGTATTTCTGAAAATACCGCTGATAGGATCGGAAGGTCCCCTCCAGTTCTTCATAGTGTTCAGTCTCCAGATAGGCAATGACCTGAATGATGCGAATGGCTCGCTGTACATCCTGTCGGCTGCTGGTTTTTTCCTCTTTGATAATCCTCTCGGTCCACTTAATACAATTGGGGTAATCCTCGAGAATAAACAATAAAATGGCAATATTGGAAATTAAGGCGAGTCGACTACCTTTACTAATGCGAAATTGCGACAAGCCCTGATCAATCTTTTTCACTAATTCATTGATGCCCTGTAGGTCTCCCGAATTCAGGTGGTACATTAATTTGTAGATGGAAAATTTCTGAAAAACCACGCCCTTATCGTGAATGTTTTTGGGCGAAGATTTTTCCAAGGTTGCCAACAAAGTAGGCAAGTGATGGTATTGCCCCTTAATGCTACAAGCGTGCAGCAAATTTGAAATATCGACAATGTACCGATAGAATTCTTCATCGCGGTACTTGGGATTGGCATTCCACCAATCCACCACCATTGAATAGTACTTATAAACCTTATCAAAATCTCCCAATAACTGATGGTACAAGGCCTGGCACTGAAAATAACGCCGCTGCGCCCTTCCCGAATGAAACCCTTCCCGATCGACCTCCAAAATGTGATTGTATTTTTTACGTAGCTTTTGCTTGCCTTCCTCATCCTTAAGTTCAAACTGCTTGATCACCAATTTTGACAAATCCTCATAAATATCTAAATACAAAAACTCCTCAGAAATGGAAGAACGAACCCGCTTGGATTGATCAGCCAATTCATCAATATCCTCTTCATAGTTCTTTTTACGGTTTTGCCAAACCAGCCGCCGCTCCTCCTTATTGATTTCTAACAAAGCCAGTTGGTCATCCAAATCGCAGGCCAATTCTCGTGCCGTATGCAGGCGCTTCTGGCACTGCTCGTACAATCCCCGTTCGTACAGGTATTTTGAATCGAGAATCATCTCCCGAATCTGGGCGGAAATAGAATTCGAACTGCGGTAGTCTCGCATAGACCGCAGAATCGCTTCGTAGAGGTAAAGCTTATCGTGTGGTAAGGTTGCTCCAAATTTCTTTTTGAGCCGCTCTTCGTCATAGGCATCCATGTCTTTGATGGCTTGGAAAAGATCGAGATACTTACTCCCCTTCCGATTGGTTTTCTGCGCATCTAGCGTAAAATACCGCTTCTCAGATTTGGACATGGCTTTGATGAGTTGAAACAAATCAACTTTACTCTTCATGACAAAACAGTTTATAAAAACCCAAATACTAGCCAATCACTACCGAAAAAAAGCATTTCAGTACCGATCATCTATTTAACAAACTCCTCACTACAGAACAAACAAAATGCCCTAAAACCGGGCCAAATGTTAAAAAAAACAAAAAAAACACCTTTTTTCATATTTTTTTTGCGGCCGTAGGAACACAATCTAAGAAAAAAACCAATCGAAGCCAATACCCTTTTTCTGTATTTTACATAAAAAACTGATAATCAAATTTTTAAAACAGTACAATTTATAAAAAACCACTTGCCGAAAAGCGTGTAAAAAACAAAAAAGAGAGGCTTAGAAACCCAATCCAATCAGAAATAGTTGTTTTCCCGGCCAGTGGTTTGCCCCTAAATTTGTGACTGTAATCAACGGGTTACTTCCTGAAGCGAAAAAGAAAAGAGATTATTAGAAGAATATAGTAGCAAGATTTCGGGAACTGAGTAAGACTCAATTTGAAAACAAAGATATTGATCAGCACCATTCGGCACTTCACAAAGTTACGGAGAAATGTTGATATCGGTTTATTTCTCAATCTATCTGTCCTTAATTACAAGACTCACTTACATGTTGGGCAGTGGTATTAGGGCACTACTGTCCAACTTTTTAAACCTTACAGATAGCCTAAGAAATAAAAGAGAAAAGAACTATGAATCACTATGATCCATTCAGTCCGAGAAACCAAAGGGTTCGCCCTCTGGTTTCTTGATTGAACACCTAAAACTAAGTGGTTATCCCAAAAAACCAGAGAAGCTGGTTTAGATAAAAGCAGACATGCCGGTCTTTGACACTAATTCTGAGGTCAAACTAAAATTTGAACCTTGAGTGATCAAAGAGAACGTTGGTTTAATTTTTAGGGTTCTTTGACAAAGAGCAAACATACTATGATAGAGCAATAATGTTCATGGGGCAATTCGGGAGCCTTGTTATTCGCAAGGGAATGCGGGGCCTCCGTCCCAGAACAAGTTAGAAAACAAAGAGAAAACTACACATTTTTTTATCCACTTCCGTGGAACCTATGATTTGAAATAACAGTGGAATATCGGGCTCAAAAGTCATCCCAGCCGCCCGTGACCACAGAAGAATAAAGGGTGTTTTATTTTTCAGAAGGGCAATTGGAGATAAGTAGATAGTTGCTATTATTCCGGGCTGGGTGGCTGTACATGTACGGCCGCCCAGTTTATTTTACCCTCAAGTAGGCACATAGCATCCTATCAGACCATTGCCATACCTCCAGTTTACCGTACTACCCAAAAAGCAATTTGTTATTAGCTTGGTGCTGCTTGCATCTGCAATTGATTTCACAATCAATTGGCTTGAATAAAGCCGGGCAGGCACACCTCCATCCCCAAAAAACCGATGAAAACATTAGAATGACGGGGATTTTGACTAATTTCAGTTCTTTAATTCGTGTCGTAAGATTGATTGAAGAACCCCAGTAAAAGGATAAAAAAACCATATTCATTCACTAACACCGGTAAGCAACTATGAAGTCCCCATTTTTTTGTGGCCTCTATGCCAATGCTTCGACCCAATTATTCGGAACTCCTCTTTTTAATTCTCTGCAAAAACATCTACTGAGCGTTGGGATGCTGATACTCATGGGTACCAGTATCTCTTTTGCACAAACGATTGAGTTGTCCAATCTGACGCCAACCGAAAAGGCGGCGCTAAAAGATACCGTTCGATTAGAAGCTGCTGGATTTGGAAAAGCAAAACCATTTACCTCTGCCAAAAAGAACCTGGACGCTCACTACGAATATTTTTGGATATTCAGCAATGGCAATTTCATCCAAAACACCAGAGACTCCGCGGTCTTACAACGTTTTGAGGTGCCTTCCGGAAGCGGAGGCAAACTGTATACGGCTCACCTCTACACTACCGCCAACTACAGTGATCGCGGCGATATTCCACCCAAAATTTCCAGAGACACCACCATTCCGGAAGGCAATCCCAATCCGGATCCATTTCGGGTAACCCCAGCGGTCACCTCGGGTTATCTGCGCTTGCAGTACAACCACAACAATATCGTCCCCAACGATACCACTGTATGGGTGTTGTCTATCAAAAATCCCTTAAAAAATAACCCAATCAATAAATTTAATGGCGAAGTCTACCTTTTCTTCAACAGCCCGGTAGAGCGCATCAGCTCTGACCTTACCTCAGATTCACAGGTTTTTACACCCATTCAAAGCAGTGGCAAAACACAGTACGCTGAATTCGAAAATATTGGCTCGATGGTCTATTTTGACAGCATCACCCAGACCTTTGACATGGAAAACATCCAGGATGGATTGGTGATTGATAGCTTGTACCAAAATGCGCTGTTCTGGCACCTCGATAATATGAATGGAGAAGAGGAACGCCACATCTTTATAGAATTCAAAGACGATCCAAACATCCTCGATAAATTTGGCGATACAGAGAGGGCTAGAGTTAAATTTCTCGCCTTTCTGGTGGTGGATAATGATAATATCCAGCCCGCTTTGACAGATGATGAGGCCTCGCTGGCACAGCAACTGCAGATTAATGAATTAATCAACATTGCTCAGGAGCAACTCTCGCAGGAAATTATAGACGATATAGACCCGAATACACCAACCTCTTTCCCACAATTTCAACCGGGATTTTTACTGGCCGATATTTATGAAAACGAGCCAGAGGTGGCCAAAGCCCACGATCCCAACCGCATGGAAATCCAGGCGTGTTCCTGTCCACCCAATTCAGACGGAGCGCAAAAACTGGTCTGTTCTGTGCAGTTTGTCAATGACGGCACAATTGATGCCAATTCTATCTTCATCGACATTGACATTCCGGAGGAACTGGAGATCAATAGCGTTTTTGATACCTTAGTTTATTTATTTCCTCCCATTGTAGCCGGTGAACTGGGAACGGTTTCCCTCAATAAAGGAAGCAGTTCCATCCGTTGGACCTTAGATGGCTTTGCCATTCACCCTGATGATCCCAATGCTGCGGATGACCTGGCGTCAACCGGTAAAATTACTTTTACCATTTTGACCAAGCCCGGTGTCAATCTCGATGACATCCCGGAAATGCAGGCCTGTATCCGCTTTAATGACGAGACCGCCAACGCCGTATGTACCCTTCCGGTCAAGCCTACTCCGATGGTGGAAGACGTGAAGTCAGAAAGTTCACAAGTACTTTTGCAATGTGATGAATGCGATTGTCCACCTTTCAGTATTTGGAATCTGCCGTTATGGCTGCTGATCTTGATTCTATTGGTACTGCTACTTATTGTATGGTTGATCATTTTCCTGAGAAGACAAAGCCAAAATTCCGGCACCGGGGGAGGTTCACCTTTGTAACCTCCCAAAGCTAGACACTACAAGACGAAAAACCAGACATTAGGTTGTTCCCTCCGACAACCCTGGTAGTTTTTTTGTTTAAGCAAAAGTAAATTTAAAGTCATGCGCTATCTAGTACTTACCTTATTATACTTCACTTTTTCCCAACACTGTTTAGCCCAAGCGGCGACCGAATGCCTGGAAAAATCCACCAACGCACTGCTAGCCGAAGATCAGGAAGCTTTTCAGCTCCAGCTGGATTCTTGCCTAATGCTTTTTTGCGAAGAGGATGACTTGAAAGGCTGGATGGAAGCCAATAAGAAGATAGCCCGCGTATACCGCGATCAATTGCATCAGCCCGAAAAAGCCCTTGAATACCTTTACCGCGCCGTTGATTCCACCGAATTTCGCGAACCCCGAACAGCGGAAGAACTGGATGCCTTGGGATGGCTGCACATCAATATTGGATTTACCTACAACGAATATATGGACCTATCCAAGGAGGCCGTAACGGCCTATGAAAAGGCCAAACAAGTCCTGGTAGGACGACTAGGCTTTGAAGACCTTCTGGTGGGACGATACCTATACAAACCCCTGGCCAACATCTATACACGCCTGGGAGAATACAAAGCAGCAGAAGTCCTGCACAAGAGTTATCTGGCCATCTGTAGTGGAGAAAAAGATCCTGCTTTTCAAAACACGCGGGAAGCCGCCAAAGCCTGCAATGATCTGGGAATCCTGTTTTGGACCACCGGACAATACCAAAAAGCGATCGAGATTTGTCGTAGAGGAGTGGGCTTATCTGGGTTGAGCCATAGTGACAAAGGGTTGCTTTATAGCACGCTGGCAAGAGCCTATGTCGATATCAACGAATACGCCAATGCCCTCAAGCATGCCGATCAGGCGATCACGGATTTCAGGAAAGCGCTAGCTAACGATGAACACCCAGCAGCCAAGGTTTGGTTGGCCAATACGCTGGCCATGCGCGGCTCCATTATGGGCAATTTGGATCGCTATTCCGATGGTGAAATAGCTTTTGCAGAGGCGGAAATTTTATTAAAAGAATACCACGCTAATTCCAATAATCGGGATTTTGGCAAACTTTACGCCAATTGGGGTGATCTCTACCAAAAGAGAGGCAATTATGAGGTCAGTCTTGATTACTACCAAAAGTCACTGCAAGTGATGGTGCCCGGATTCACGGCAGCAGATATCCTGCAAAATCCAACGGAAAGCCAGCTTTCTGCCGAAAACACCCTGGTCGATGCGATGATGGGCAAGGCAGAGGCTTTCGCCAAACGGTTTCAAACCAGCCATGATCTCCGAGACTTAAATCAGGCCTTGCAGTGCCATGAGTTGATCTTTTTGATTGAAACCAAATTGCGCCAAGCCTATTATTACGAATCCTCAAAATTGACCAATTTGGAGGTCAGTCGCCACCGTAGCGAGGCCGCTATTGAACTGGCCCTGCTTGGCTGGTCGGCCACCAAAGATCAGACCTATAAGGAGAAAGCATTGGCGTTTGCCGAACGCAGTAAAAGCATTTTGTTGATGGAGGCCTTCCAAAAGTCAAATGCCGAGGAGTTGGCTGGCATTCCACAAGAATTGCTGGCCAAGGAAAAGGAATTGCAGGAAAAAATCGATCAAGCCGAAAAAGAGCGCTTCAATGCCCGTTCTGCGGAGGCCTCAGAAGAAGTGCTACAAGAGCTAGACAACCAGTTGCTCAGTGACCGCCAGGCATACGCGGAATGGGTGCAGCAGCTGGAAAATCAATATCCCAAATATTACAACCTAAAATACAACTTCCATACGGCCTCACTCGCTGACATTCGCAAACTGCTGCCAGGCGATGCAGCCATGATCGAGTATTTTGTAGGAAAGGAAGTTCTCTATACCTTTTATATTAGTCGCCACCAATTTGAAATCCTGACCACTCCTTTGGATTTCCCTTTGAAGGATTGGGTAGTCGATTTTCATCGCAATATTGAAGGGTATCAACATCTAACCAATAACTTTGAAGCCTCCTGTGAGACGTACACCAAACTAGGAGTACAGCTTTATCAGAAATTAATGCAGCCGTTGGAAAGCCTTGGTTTGGCCGAGCACCTGACCATCATTCCCAGCGGCATTCTGGCCTTTTTATCTTTTGATGCCCTACTGACCAAAGAACCCGAAATGCGTTGCCATTTCAATGAGTATCCCTATGTTGTCAAACAGCATAATATCCATTATGGGTATTCTGCTACCCTGCAGCATTCTCTACAGAATGCGCCCAAAAACCAACCGGCCTTTGCGGGTTTCGCACCCGAATTTTCCGGTCAGGGCAGTTTCCAGGCCTTGCGCTACAACCGCCGGGCTGTGGAAGCCGCCCAATCGGTTTTGGGAGGAGAATTATTCTTGGGCACAAACGCCAGTATCGAAAAATTTGAAGAAGTAGCCGGTCAATTTGGCATCTTCCACCTGGCTACCCATGCTGAAGCCAATACAGAAGCAGGCGACTTCTCCTTTATCGTTTTTGCCAATGCTGATGGTGGGTATGACTCCCTTTTTGTGCGCGATCTGTACGGACTGTCGTTCCAGGCGGAATTGATCGTGCTCAGTGCCTGTGAAACTGCCTTAGGTACACTTTATGACGGAGAAGGGGTGATTAGCCTGGCACGTGGCTTTTTGCATTCCGGCGCCCGAAGTGTGCTCACCACCCTTTGGAGTATCGACGATGTGGCCAACCGGAAGATGATGGATGCTTTTTACAATAACCTACACGATGGACAATCTAAGTCTCTCGCATTGCAGCAAGCCAAATTGACTCAAATTGAAAATAGTGACCGACGTGGTGCACACCCTGTATATTGGGCAGCGTTTACCGCAGTGGGCAATATGGAAGCAGTTTATCCGAGTTATAGCTGGATGTATTTGACAGGGGGCGCAATCCTTTCATTGGTTTTAATCTCGTTTTTTATAAGAAGAGGCAAGAAAACAACTGCAAAAAATAGCGTACAACAGAAAAAGAACAAGCAAAGCACTGCAAAACCAATTTATGCGTAAAATGCTGACCTGTATTGAAGCATCGCCTCCGATGGTCGAGTGTTTTCAACTTCGACCAAATAAGCGTGGTGTGCTGGCAACCCGGTTTTTGAGAATCAGTGGTTCGGAGAACAAATAAGTTCTACTCCCAAGACAAGATTTACACTCAATTCGCCCAGCGGTAAAACACACTATCCAGTTGTTTCAATAATTCCTCTGCCTTCTTCTGGTATTCATTGTCTGGGTTGTTGGCAATGACATAAAGGCTGGCTTTGGCGCGAGTCAGGTCCTCTCCTTGAGCGATGAGCGCCAGGGCTCGGGTCCAGAAAGCATTTTCCTCAAAGTATTTGCGTGCAGAGTCCTCCAAGTCGGAATCCGCCAGAGTGACAAGCAGGTTGTCAAAGTTACGGACCGCTGCGTCGTATTGGCCCTGGGTGTACTCGCGATGAGCATCTTCAAACAGCTCCATCAGTTGGTCTTTGCTATTTTCGCCCCCCAAGGTATTGCCGGTACTGGGTTCCTGGTAGTAACTTTCTGCCAATATCGTTCCGGTGTAATTGTTTTGAGCATACCAGTTGAAGCCAATCCCCAGCACTAAGAGTACCGATGCAGCAGCGGCAATTCGCATAAAAACAGGCCGCAAAGAGCGCACCGTAGCTGGTTTTTTATCTTCGGCATGGCTTTTATCCCATTCCTGCAATTTATTGGCGAAAGCCTGGTCCTGCATGCTTGAAAAGCCACTTATCAATTGTTTGTATTCTGCTACACGGGTGGCCAGGGCAGTATCGGTTTTTAATCTTGCACTGATTTTATTTTCCAATTCAGGATGTAAATCACCTTTCACATAAGCTTCTATCCATTCTGCTTCATCACTCGAAGCCCAAGCTTGGTTCCATTCTTGCATTTGCGCCTGAAACGCAACCTCTTTCATCTGGTTAAAGCCACCAATTAAGGTGCTATAATCACTAACTGCTGCTCTTAAAGTTTCATCTTCAGCCATGAGTCGATCAAAATCAGCCCGTTCCGGGGCCGCCATGGCGCCGGTCAAAAAGCGTTCGATCTGTTCCAGTCTTGTGTTATTCTCTTCCATTTGAGTTTTTCGTTTAATCCTTTACCTTCATCATCGTTCTCATCTTTTGCAAACAGTCAAACTTTCGCTTACGAGCAGCTCCTTCGGAAGACAGGCCCAACTCACGAGCCACTGCTTCCATCACGTAGCCTTTCAAATAAACCATTTCCAGTATTTCCCGACAGGGGTCACCAATACTGCTGAGGAGTCGTTCTACCAATTGCGCTTGGGCATCCCGCTGGGCCTGGTTTTCCACCTCCGGCTCTACCGGAGCATCGGGAATATCATCATCCCAGTTTTTGGTTTGCCCTCCCTGTTTGCGGTACACCAATTTCCCGATTCCAAACAGATAGGTCTTCAGGCGACTTTGCAGGGGCGCTTGCAACTTCTTTCTCATCACATTGCGGTGAAAAATCACCATCGACTCGTGAAAGATTTCTGTTGCCATTTCAGGCTCGACACCCGCGTATTTCATAAAAAACAACCGAAAAGCGCCCCGCATGTCGTCGTAAAAAGATTTCCACTTCAGTTCATCTCCTTCCGCCAACTCGCGCAGCAATTGTTCATCTTTGCGATAGTTACTCATTTATCTGTTGTTTTTTTGTCTCGTTACCATTACCCCGAGATTTCCCCGGAAACTGAGCTAAAAATAGGAATTTTTCACGAAGGTGGTGAATAAGGAATATTTACCAGGACCTTCCCGATTTCCAGCGTTTGTCATCTATAAGACCTAAGGAAACCATCAGGCGCTCATTTTTTTAATATTCATGCCTTGAAAAGGGGATAAAAAAGTTTCCTAAAAAAAAAGTACCATTTAGTAACGTTTCTTTTTCCCAGCATATAAAGGAGTATATCCAAAAAGGAAGGGTGTCCCCAAAAAACCAGACTCTTTCAATTGCGGTCCTTTTTAGGTCCGCTCAATATCCCGTGATCCCTTGAACCCATGTACCGGAAAATAGCACTATGTTACTTTTTCATGTGTGTAACCTTTTTGCAGCCAGCGTTGATCATCAACCTGGCTTTTTTTTTGCAAAAAGGAAGGGCAAAACCGAACTATCTCTGGTTTTGCCCTTATTTTTTCCTGTTTATGTGATCAATTCAAAGGCAGCCACTTTTACAAAACAACCTATAAATCAACTCTTTAAGTATTGTTTTTCAACACATTTGCACCCACCTAATCAATCCTTTACAATTCCAACCAGGTCACTAAATTCAAATCCTGGCGGTGGGCCAGCAATTCGTGTTTGGGAAACATGCGGAAACCAAATTCGTAGACACCCGCCATCTGGGGGTCCACTTCAACGGTATATTCCACGATAGCGCCTTTGGTTTTTTTAGCTTTCATTTCCTTGGTCAGCCGAATTTCCAACTGGCCTTCGCTCACTCGCTTAAAGAAAACAACTTCCAAACCAACTTCGTCGGCCTTCAGATCGTGCAGGTTAAGTTGAATGCTGGCTTTAAATAAATCGCCAAGGTGCAGCTGGTAATTTTCGGTATCGGGAATGGAGACCTGGGCCACTTCGATAGCATCCCAGTTGCGGGTAACGTGGCTTTTCCACTTGGCCAATTCCTTAGCCACTTTTCCAGATCTTTTTGCCAGCTGTTGGCCTTGGGCAAAAAGCTTATTGTAGAAGCGCTCAAAATAGTGATCCATCATGCGCTTCATCGTAAAATCAGGAGCTACTTCGGCAATAATTTGCTTGATATAGTGTACCCACTTTTCAGAAACACCATTTTCATCCTGCTCGTAATAAGTCGGAATGATGTCGTGTTCGAGTATATTATAGATCGTTTCTGCATCTAATTCATTTTGCAGGTTTTGATCTTCAAATGTGCGTTCTAATGGCAAGGACCAACCGGCATCCGGACGGTAGCCTTCCGCCCACCAGCCATCGAGTACGCTGAAGTTCATCACGCCGTTCATCGCCGCCTTCATCCCACTGGTACCAGAAGCCTCCTTCGGTCTGGTTGGCGTATTCAACCAAACATCTACGCCTTGCACTAGCAGTTTGGCCATTTCCATATTGTAATTTTCCAAAAAGATCACCTTTCCGGCAAATTCTGGCCGCTTCGATACACTAACAATATGGCGAATCAGGTCCTGCCCTCCTCCATCAGCGGGGTGTGCCTTTCCGGCAAACAGGAGGATGACCGGCCGTTCCGGGTTGTTTAAAAGCGAAGCCAACCTTTCCAGATTGGAAAACAATAGATGCGCTCGTTTATAAGTGGCAAATCTCCGGGCAAAACCAAACACCAATGCCTTGGAATTAATACTGTTCAATACCTCAAAAACGGCCCGTGGGTTCTCTCCACGCTGCGTGAGATCCGTCTGTAATTTGGATTTAACATAATCCAATAAGCGCACTTTCAGCTGCTGGCGAATGGCCATGATGTCCTTGTCGGCTACCTTGTGAATCTTGCGCCAGTAGTCTTTATTCGACTGGTCTTTCACAAAGGCTGCACCAAAGGTCTTTACGTACAATTCATGCCATTCCTTGGCAATCCAGGTAGGATAATGCACACTATTGGTCACATAACCAATGTGCAATTCGGAAGCATTAAACCCAGGATATAAAACATTGAACATTTCTTGCGATACCGTACCGTGCAACTTACTTACGCCATTGACTTCCTGAGACAATCGGATGGCTAGGTGACTCATCGAAAACAATTCATTAGGATCATCAGCATTGATCTTGCCGAGAGCCATAAAATCGTGCCAGCTAATGCCCAATTCTCCCGGCAAATTCATGAAATAGTTTTTCAACAAGCTCTCATGAAAATAATCGTGCCCTGCAGGAACCGGTGTGTGTGTTGTAAAGAGCGAAGAAGCCCGCACCACTTCTAGTGCTTCCGGATAAGTATAGCCGTCTTCTTCAATCAGGTTTTTCAGTCTTTCCAGGTTCAGGAATGCCGCGTGTCCCTCATTACAGTGATAAATATTGGCTTTGACACCTAGTGCATTTAACACTTTGATGCCCCCCATGCCCAGCAAAATTTCCTGCTTAAGGCGGTGCTCATTATCGCCTCCGTACAATTGATGTGTCAGACTGCGATCTTCCCAACTATTTTCGTCCAGGTCCGTATCGAGCAGATATAGGGAAATGCGGCCTACTTTCAACTCCCACACTTTAGCAAACACCAAACGGCCACCCAAACCGATGCTGATTCGCAACCATTCTCCGTTTTCATCCCTCACCGGTTGCATCGGCAGCTTGGTGAATTCCTGTAACGGGTAGTTATTGATCTGATCACCGCTGAGGGAAATGCCTTGTTGAAAATAACCAAAGCGGTACAACAAGCCCACGGCCGTCAGATCGATATTCAAATCACTGGCTTCTTTCAGGTAATCGCCCGCCAGTACGCCCAAACCGCCTGAGTACAGGCGTAAGGAAGTATGAATGCCATATTCCATACTAAAGTAGGCGATCTTAGGCCCTCCTTTGGCAGGTCCTTCCTTCATGTAGGCATCGAATGCCCGCTCTGCGGCATCCAATTGTTTCATGAAGGCTTTATCAGCCATAAGTTCTTGCATTCTCTCAGGACTCAAATCTTCCAATAAAGCCCTTGGGTTGTATTTAAGTGCAATGAACTGCTTAGCGTCGATGGCGCGAAAAAGATCGATGGTTTCGTGATTCCAAGACCACCAAATATTTTGCGAAAGCTTTTCTAAAGGTTTCAATTTTTCGGGCAACTCGGATTCAATAAAAATCCTTTTGAGTTTGATGCCCCTGTCTTTCCATTGTGCAATCATGATGATTATTCGTTTTTCAGTTTCATTATCATCAGTACAGAATTGTACACAAAGTCACTGATTCCAAATACTTAGAAACCAGGAGTGCCATGCACAACTTTGGCCAAATGATCCGCAAAAATAGGATTCTTTTCCAATGAGGGAGAGAAATAGCAGTTAATTCTTGTAAAGATTACACTAAGCCCTACTGCACTTTTTTCTGCGTTTTGAAGAGATAAAAACCGAGCCCTACCCCAAAAGCTGCTGAATTGACGATAAAATCATCATCAACATAATTGAATGTATCCCTGAGTTGCTGACGCGTATCAGAATTCGGATTCTCTTCACTGGCCAGGCTAGATAAGAAGCGATAGTAGCGGAGTTCAAACTGTAAAAAAGCCCGTTTAAAATGAAAACGCATTCCGCCACCCAACATTAGGGAGGTGCTCGTTTTACTGCGCAAATCGCTGATATCGACGATTCCGAAATTGGCATTATTCTCTTCCGGCAAATCGGAAAAAGTAAGGCTAGGCGCAATGATTTGTGCAGATTTACTGTGCAAAATATTGGTGCTGACCCCGGCGTGTACAAACGGAATAAGGATGCGATGAATAATTTTCTCGCGGGGCATCAACTGGTACAACAAAGAAAGCGAAAACTGCGACCAACGGTGTTGTTCCAGGAAACTGAGATCAGCGGTGCCGGTCATTCCCGCCACCATGCCCTGGGCGCCTTCAAGGTGAGCATTGTAGTGGTAGGTATATTTAGCATGCGTATAGCCCAAGGAAGCATCTATATTAGAATTAAACAGGTTGAAGGCAATATTGAGGCCTGCGTGCCAGCCCAGAGGGTCTTCGGATTGACGTTTATAATTGACATCTGTTTCAATCACTCCATTCGGAGAATTGACACTCAGTATTTGAGGTTTGCTATAAAACTGGATTCCCCAAAAAGCATTGTAAGTTGTAGAGGGAAAAGTTTCGTATTGATCCGCCAGATATTTAATTTCCGGGACGCGGCGGTCGATGCGGTTAAAAGGGTCAAGGGTCAACAACTCCTGATAACATTTTTTAGCCTCCTCGTCTTCATTCAGGAACAGGTAGGTTTGTGTGAGCAGGTTCAGCATTTCCCTGCGTACCGGCCGAATGAGGTTCTTGTTGAAGGCACAAAACCGAAGGCGATGCACCACTTCCTCCAACAAGCCATTTTCGTACAATTCTCTAGAAACCTCCAGGTTTTTTTCACATTCTGATTGCGCGCTTCCCATGATCGGCATCACACAAAAGGCGAGAAGTAAAATCGCCAGTTTTGTATATAGATCATTTGAGAAGAACGTCTGGTTAATCATAACTAACAGCGGATTAATTTTGCTCGCAATAAATCTTCACGGTCTTTCCTTTCTTCTCCCTCCGGTCCGGGTTTCCAAAATAACGCCGGTATTCATCCAAAGAAAGTTGATTGTAGTCCAGAATATCAACCTTATCTCTTCTGTCTTTGTAAATCTCTCGCTGTTCCGTAGCGGATATTTCCTGATTGGCCTGTAGCGTTTCACAGATAAATCGGGCGTAATCCCCTGGTTGCAGGCTAAAAAAGTAGAGATTCCCATCACTGCACCCTACCACCAACCGATCTTCATCAACAAAAGCTAGTGACATTGCCCAGCCCGAAAGGTTGTCGAAAGTAATGGGTTCGTAGGCGGGGTCTTTGTACCGTTGAGTATCCCAGATGGTTACACTTCGGTCATAGCTGGTAAGTGCCATAAAGCGGCCACTTGGACTAAAGCGAATATCGGAAATTGCCGCCCGATGGGGCAAAAAGACCTCATTGAATCCCAGGAATAGGTCATTCTCCCGAGGATCAATTTGAAGAATCATCATCTTTCCGGTGCTAAATCCATAAACGGTGAATCCCAGGGTATCATTGATCTGACGATAATTAGCCGCAGAAATTTGTCCGAAATTAACCTCTTGTGCATAACTGCGATCAAAAAAGTTATATTCTTCTACAGAGACGGAGGTTCCATCAAAAGTTTCAATCTTAAGAGCATATTTATTGTCGCCATAGCTTCCATTAAAGCTGTAGGCAATGGTCTGATTGTTCAGTTGTCGGGTAAAACCAACTTTGCTATCCATTTTATCCAATTTTAGCAATCGGCTTCCATCCCATTGATAGGCCTGGTTTCGCCCCATTGCCAACAATCCATTTTGCCCCATAAAATCCGCCACAAATATCTCTTCCAATCCTCCGGGGCTGCTGATCGTGTCGGCCAACTGCCCATTACTTCTGTTAATCACCTGAATAAATGGGGGTTGGCCCGCCACCAACAATTGTTTTTCATCCTGGCTGATCGAGAGGATGTGTTGGACGCCTCCCGCAATCACATTGACCAAAGGTGTCTTTTTCAACGATTTTGGCTTGCCAATATCCGTCCAATCGCCGATGGCCCATCGGTTTATCTGACCATCACTGCCGGCAGTATATAATGTTTTGCCGTCATCTGCTACCACAATTTTTCGGACAGCCCCAAGATGCGATCCTTCATTATTATATTCCAAACGTTCATCAACGGCTTGCGCGGCGGTATACAGGGCCTTAAAAATACTGGGGTGGTACTCATCTCCAACTTCAGGAACATCTTTATTGATTTTATAAGCTTCCAGGGAAACCAAGGCCCGGGTTCTTTCATCCGTCAGGTGCAAGGTTCGGTTGGCCGCAATACGGGAGGTAATGATCTTATTGAGTAATAAAGCCCGCTCACTTAGATTTTTTGCTTTCTCGCTATTTTCCTCCGCAACTTTCCGGTTTTCCTCCGCATTCTTGCGAAGTCGGATCAATTCCTCTGCTTGCTGAAGCAGACTATCCCTAGCCAGAATGGCATCTATGCGCAGCGAATCAGCGATAGCCGTTTGCCGCTTAGCGATGGCCGTCTGTTGTAACGCATTTTCTGCCTGACGCCTGGCTTCTGCTTCTGCCTTGACAGCATCAGCCCTGGCCACCTCCGCCTTTTCCAGTGCATCTTGAGCCACTAGGAGCAGGGAATCAGCCTTATCCTTTTCTGCTTCCAGTTTGGTGTTTAACTTTTCTAGTTCTTTTTTCTGCATCTCCTCCCGCTTCAGGTTAGCGGAGGCTTCCCAATAGTTGACAATAGCCCAATAGGTCATACACAGAAGTAACAAAAAAAGAAAAGTAATAACGCCCCTTAAAATCCGCCGATTTCTTCGTACTGCGTACTGCGACTTTTCGACAAACTTTGCTTCCGCCTCGTTTAAATCCAACTGGCTTAGCGATGGTTCTATATAGTTCAGGTATTGCTCATCCAGCGTTTCGTTCCGGCTCATTCGGTCCTGAATCGTGGCGCGAATGGTGCGCAAAACCCGGTTTTCTGCCTCAATCTTCTGGTCCGCCCGCAAAGCCAGGAAGTTGTTTGAAAATTCCAGTCGATTGCCGCTCGTTTGGCGTAAAATCCCAGACTTGACCAACGTAAACAGGATGCCATCTACCTGAGTGCGATTGAGGCCATTCTTTTTTTGGAGATGAACAGCAACTTCATCAACAGTCAGCTGAACGCGATTGCCATTTTTTACAAAAAGTGATAACACCTTATTGCCAATGCCCTTGGCCTTTTTACCCAATTCGACCTCCAACTGCTCCACCTGTTTGTCGAGCATTTCATCCACCATTTCCTTTGGCTTACGGATGCTGTTGATCAAGTTTATGTCGATAATTTTGGGCATGCGTTTCAGTTAGGTATTTTGCTTTTTCATTATCAAATTTAAACCATGTTTGGAAGTCAACCTTTGGGCTGCAAAACATGCTCGTAGGAAGTAAAATACATCATTTTATGCTTCTTGCAATGATTGATATAAACGATCCATGTAGAGTTGCAGGTATGTCAAATTGACTTTTCCATCTTCTTCGCTCACATTTTTGACAATTTTTTGGATGACTGCCGGGTCTTCGATCACAAATTCGGCATGTGTTGCCGTTTTTTGGATAATCTGAGCAGCCATTTCAGTAGGTACGTGCCTAACGCGCAGCTGCTCTTCCAACAAATTGGGCACAAAGGCTTCTAAATCCTGCAATTGCGAGAAAAACTCATCGCGGACCACCAATACCACATCTACATTTTGCCGGGCTTCCAACAGATAAGCCAGGTGCAAATACAAATGAATCAATTGTGGCTGTTCTTTGACCCAGATAAAAAACTCCTCAAATTGATCAATCACCAAAACTTTACGATCACTGAGCAAAGGTTGCTCTTTCTCCCATTGAAAAGCCAACTGCAACCAAATGGGAACTTCCTGCGGCTGGGGCTCTATTTGCAGCATTTTTTGCACCAAAGTGCTATCGATAAGTTCGCGGCTGCAACGGATATACTGTACTTTAAACAAAGGCCGTATCCTAGGTATCAACCCTGCTTTTACCAAAGAAGTTTTACCTACCCCCATCGGACCAATCACCAAGGTGGTCCGGATATCCATTTCGTTGACTACTTTATCAAACAATTCTTTGGTTTCTACTTCTCGGCCGAAGAATACGCCTGCCATTTTTTCTCCGTAAGGCTCAAATCCCACAAAGGGATTGTTGGGCATCTCCCCTTTCGGGAAATTAGTAGGCATCGCAATTCCTTTAATCCGATATTGATGAATCTTGGACGCTAAGCTATCGTGGGTCAGCTCATATTGGTCATTATCCAAAGGGCGCAGTATTCGCCGATTGACAAAAAACTCCAAGAAAATATTCAATTTCGGCTCGCTCATATTGGGAAAGAAATCGGGCAAATCCTCCCTCCTGACCGGTATCTTTGTACCCTTTTCGGAGACGAAGGCTTTGAGCCAACGCATCGCTTCATCTCGGCGATCGACCTCCTTTTCAAAGACATCGAGTTGTTCTTCCAAAAAAGCTGCCAGCACATCATCTATCTGCCCAACTTCGCGAACCAAGTCTATATCAAAAGTAATGTGCTCTGAATCATTCTCTGAGGCCAATCGGTACATCTTGTCCAGAAAGACCTGTAAATACGTCAATTGCACCCGTCCTTTGCCTTCCGTCACCATCTCGATGATGTCATCGGCAATTTCTTCATAACAGAGCTCAATATTAAAATCCTTGTTGCGCGCTGTATTCAGAATCACATTCCGGGCATTGGTTCTGGTCATGGGCTCGATGCGCAGCCGCTTGTCAAAAAGGCGAGGGACCACTCGTTCAAATTCCGAAAGGTGAGCCAGGTATTCTTCTCTGATGACAATCAGTATTTTACAGGGCAAATCGCGTTCGAGCAACAAATTTACGGTTTGAATAAATTCACTTTGTTCTTGCTCTTTACCCAAAATGAATAGCTCTTCAAATTGGTCAAAAATCAGATAGATCGGACGCAAATGGTCCATATACAAGGATTGCACCATTTCGGCAACCGTGAAGTCCTTCTCAAAAGACTTTTCCTTGTCGTGCACGCGCAGCTCCCGGATAAAGGCCTGATTGATATTTTCCTGGCGACGGATATAAATATCATACCAGTCGCTGGAATCAAACCGATTGGCCAGTCCGCAGCGAATAATACTAGTCTTTCCCGTACCCGACATACCGTAGACCAAGATCAAATTGGTCTGATAAGTCATCTGATAGAGGGTTTCGACTTCTGTTTCCCGTCCGAAAAAGATGTCCTTATCTGCCTTGTCGTAGGCATCCAGAAACTTAAATGGTGATTGTCTCATATCCAGGTATTTAGCTACCTATTCTTGCACCTGAGCGATGGATTCATCAACGACCTCCCTGAGAAAAAGCTCGAATAGCTCCTTCATGGGGGCATACCGCTGATTGTCCACCTGTAATTGATCTTTTAAATTATCCGTCAAAAAGTAATTAAACGCTTGTGTCGTTCGATGTGAAAAGAAAAAAACTTTTGAATTCTGCTGTCCACTCAGCGCATTCTCGTCCACAATAAAGGGCGAAAGATTAATATAGGGATAGACCTCCTCCTCATTTCGCAACAGCAGCACCGAATCGTTATCCGAAAATTCTGAAGAAACCAGCACGTCATCCAAAATGCCAAAAGCAGCCGTCACCTTGTCCAATATTACCAAATTGTGCCGGTATTGGGGGTCTCGATACCTTACTTTCTCCAGTTCGATGGTCTTCACAGTAGCCAGGGTATAGTTGGCAGCGAAACCAATATGTTTAAAAATTTCACTGAGCTGATCCTCGGCTTGTACACAAAAACTTTCAATTTCGTCGGCAGCGATGGTCCCCATCAATTCCACCTTCATCTCTTCTAAAAAGCGGTAAGCGGTTTGGAGTTTGCTTTCCGCAAAAAATTCCTTACGCAATTCATTAAATTCCTGAATAAAGGGCTCGATCTGGTTGATCTCAAAAATATCGCTAATGGCCCGGATCAATTGGATGAAATTGAACTGCTCATCTCTTTGCTCCTTGATAGAGAAATAATCCTGTAGTAAAACACGCTGTTCTTCGGGAATTTTCAAGTTGTCCCGATGGTGGCATTCGTCCCAAAGCTGAGCCAACAAAATAAAAGCCAACAACTGATTGGAAACGGAATAAATATTGACAATTTTCTGCAGACGTGAAGTGCTCACTTCCTCGCTGAGCAGCAGCTTGCGCAAATGTGTACCGATGGGCATGGGAAAGGAGTCGATCACCGCCACCCGCAAATCTCTTAACTTGGGTTCCCTCCCTTTCTTTTTAGCGGAAGCGATCAAATCTGAAATCGTTTCGGAAAAGGGTTCAATAGCATTGGCAATTGTTTCTACCAAGCCTTTGTTCATACTTTCGCCTCCTTGATAGGTCAGTCCTGCACCTCGTACAATGAAAGAAGCGGCACTTTTGGAAGGCAGCTTCCACCCCAGGACATCCTCTTTTCCCTTTTTGACGTATAGGCCCCAGGGCAATATTTCATCATCACTTTCCACTTCAATATCCAATCCCCGGTAAATCCCCACCGCTTGTCCCTTTTCCATAAAATAATTGGCGCCAGCCATCTTGAAGGACTCTTCGATAGTATGTTGCGTAGCCAATGCTTTGTAAAATGTGGCAGAAAAGTCGCGGGCAGAAGGGTCGCTAATGGGCACATAAGTGGCAATAATGGCAGGAATGCCCAGTTCAAGTAATCGCTCTACTTGCCCCTTGGTTGAACAACCGTTGAGAAATACCAATTGCAAATTTTTCTGAAGTGCCAATAGTTCGGCCACACCTCCCGCATCAACACTTCCATCCTCGAGCACTAGCCGCTTGCCACTGGCATGACCGGCATAATGAAAGACAGCCACTCGATCCTTAAATTCCGAGATGTTGTTGCTTAAATCCGTCCGATTAGCCGTCGCCTCTACATATAACTGAAAGTATTGCTCATTTGCCAACGGCAGGAGATAACCGGAAACAAATTTTCGCTCTTCTTCCAATAGGGCTAGGTGATCATCCGCATCATTGGCAAAAGCCAGAAATATTACGGGCGGTTTCATCAATGGTTCTTGTAATTTTATCCAGCAATAAATTTACGGTTTTATTATGGGATAAAAAACTATCCCGTTCCAAAGTCACTACGGTGATTCACATGGTTTTGTTTCCTGCTTACGATACAGACCGTAGTATTCTAACGATAAAAGGTTAGAAATTATGATAAAACTAAGGCAAATGCCTGCAATTAATAACCCTTTAATGCATGTTTGGAGGTGTGCTTTAGCAGCGCAAATTGCAGGTTTTGGGTTCTCGCAAGGCTCATTTTTGTACCTGTCTCGGCTCAGCCGAGATGAACGAAAAAACAGCCGAAAAGAGGTTCCAAAACACCGGTTTTACCGGGACTGAATAGCTTGCCCGAATATACTTCAGGGACTACCTCCAAACATGCACTCAAAAACAAAATTTGCTTTGCATTTAGCAAAACCTTATCTTTGTCGGGTAATTAAGACTCCCAAGTAATCGATTGCGATAATCCGTTGTATCACTACTCTCTCAACGGATGCACCTGCTCCCCAGCTTAGGTATCCTATACATCTTTCAATTTCCCCCGAACAAAAGATGCCCAATTGCGATTTTTGTATAAGTGAGGCGACTTGTTTTTTGGTAATCCCCCCCCTTTGCAACCTGACAAAGGTGCTACTATAATAAATAGTAGATCATGTTGGTCAGGAAATGAGCACAGCACTTGCCAAAAACATAGAAATAAAATCCTATATCCCATGATACTATACAAAATTGCCTTAATACTATGAGAAACTTACTATTCAAAGCAGCAATGCTATTTCTGTTCATGACCACAATGCATGTCCAAATGTTTGCACAACTTGTTGCCCTTAGTGGCGTTGAAATTTGCGCGGGCCACGGGCCTGAAAATGTAGCGCACGTTTGCGTTGGCGAAAACCTCCCCATTCCATTACCACCAAACGCGACGATTGCGTATACGTGGACCGTACAGCATTCTAATGCCACTTGGAGATGGGTTACCAACTCCTCAGAGCGATTGATCCCTATTCCATGGCCTGGCGATTATTCTGTGCAGGTCAAGATGGAATACATCCGGCGGGGAAGTAGCCGACCTTTTGCGGCCTTTTGGACGACACCATTAATCATTCATGGAAGAGGTTGCCAAGAGGGATAACGGTCATTCTTCATGACAAAGTGCATGTTTGGAGGTCGGATTGGCTGGCGAAAAGCATCTATAGCGAGATCAGCCACCAACACCTCATTGGCGTAAGTAATGAGCCAATAGATTTTGCAAAAAGAGGAAATAGACTGTGCCAAGGTGGCAGTAAAAACACCCCTGAAGACATTTGGTCCGATCAAAACAACCTGCTTCGGGGTTATTATTAAAAAGCCACCTATGACCATCGAAATTGGTATTCTCTTTGGTATCATTGTGTTGATGATTTTGCTGCTGGCCTTTGAGTGGCTCGCTGCCGACAGTGTAGCCGTGCTGGTCATGGTTTCCCTGATCGTGATTGGGTTTGTGAGTCCGCAGGAAGGCATCGCCGGATTAAGCAATCAAGCGACTGTGACGGTATTGGCTTTGATGATCCTCAGCGTTGGCTTGGAATCAACCGGTGTCATTAATCAGGTGGGCAAATACATTTTACCCCTACTCAAATCTCAAGAATGGATCGCTATTTTGGCCTTAATGCTAATCGTCGGTATATTTTCGGCCTTTACCAGTACTACCGCCGTAGTGATTGTCTTTTTGCGTATTATGGTCAACCTGGCGCCCAAAATGACCACTCAATTGTCCAGATTGCTGATTCCCCTTTCTTATGCAGCAATTTTGGGTGGCTCTTGTACCTTATTGGGGACCTCCACCAACCTCCTGGTGAGCTCCATTGCCCGAGATTATCAACTGGAACCTTTTGGCATTTTTGAGTTTTCACTGCTTGGTTTTATTTTTTTCCTCGCAGGGGTAGTGTATATGGTTTTAATCGGTCGGTTTTTATTACCCAAAAAAAAAGAGGAGACAACCGTATTAACCGAAAAATATGGCATCCAGGATTTCCTCACCGAGGCAGTTATTCTGCCTGACTCAAAGTTCATAGGTCAACCCATCGGAGAAACGGTCTTTTTTACGGATGAGGATCTCGATTTGATTGAAATCAAAAGAAACGGCCAACCGGCTTATTTCCCCAATCGCATCCAACGCCTACGAGCCAATGATGTGCTGCTTTTGAAAGGAAGTGTAGAAAAAATTGCTCAGCTGCGTAAAGACCATGAACTAGAGTTGCTTCCGTCTCAAACGGTCAAAGATGATGATCGACTGAATACCGAAGATATGGTCTTGTGTGAAGTGCTGGTGAGGCCCAACTCCAGATTGCTGGGTAAATCCCTCAATAAAGTTAGTCTACGCCGGGATTACAATGCGGTTCCATTGGCTATAAAAAAACACCACCTACCCTATTTTTTCAAATTTGTGAAAAACAAGATTGAATCTGGTGATATTATTTTGATGGAAATCAGTCGCGCTAATTTTGATCGTTTTTACAATTCATCGGAATTTGTAGTGCTGCAAGAGCACGAAAACCTCTCTGGCAAAACAGGTAAAAAATACGTCGCCACGGCAATAGTGTTGGGTGTTATTTTACTTGCGGCATTCAATGTGGTGCCCATCCTGGTGAGCGCACTCCTGGGCTGTGTTGCAATGGTCGTTACCGGATGCCTGAATTTGCAAAGGGCTTATAATCGGGTCGACTGGAGTGTGTTTTTTCTTTTGGCGGGCGTCATTCCTCTGGGTACAGCGATGGACAATACTGGCGCCAGCCAGCTGATTGCCACTACTTTCGTAGAATGGTTTGGTGAAGTCTCGCCACGTATGTTAGTGAGTGTGCTATTCATTTTTACGGTCTTTTTCAGCTCTATCATTTCCAACAATGCCACCGCCATCCTCTTGGCCCCTATAGCCTTTTCGATTGCCGCCAATTTGAATATTGACCCACGTCCGCTCCTACTGACCGTCATGTTTGCCGCCAATACGAGTTACATCTCTCCGATCGGCTATCAAACCAACACCCTGATTTACGGCCCTGGTAATTACCGCTTTGTCGACTTTATCAAAGTCGGAGGGTTATTGACGCTGCTGATCTGGGGATTGGCGACCTGGTTGATTCCCCTTTTTTATAATTTTTAGTGAGAAAAATCATCTTGGCTACTGTAAAATATCCTTTCCTTTTAAGACAAAACGAGGCAATTTGCACTTAAGAAAAGCGTACCAAAATGATTGACTTCATCCTCGTATTCTGTGTGCTGTGTTGATGATGTGGATACATTTCACGCCAGAGGTTCCAAAATCCCGGTTTTACCGGGACTGAATGCTTACCTCCAAACATGCACTTAACTGTTGTCCCAGATTAGCTTCAAGGTGTTTTTTATTGACAAATAAAACAACGATTATGAAAAACATACATCCTTTTCTCAATTTTTGGGCCTTGATTCTTCTTATTGGGTTTTCACAGATGGCTTACGCCCAATCCGATAAAGAGCTACTGGCCCAGGTAGCGGCAGAAAACCAAATGGCCGTTAATGCCTTGGTGTTGTATCCACAGGAAACCCGCCAATCTATCCTGGAGGCCACCCTGTATCCCGAAGCCTTGATCAAGCTGGAAAGCATACAAAAAACGACCAGTGAATCCTTCAAAAATTTGGTAGAGCAGTATCCCCAGGAAACCCAGGAAACAATCTGGGATTTAACGCGTTATCCAGAGTTGATTCCCAATCTGGTCCAACTTGGGTTTGATCAAAGTTCGGAGGTTGATTTATTAACCAACAACTATCCGGAAATTATCCATTCCCGTATTTGGGATGCCTATAGCAATCACTTTACGCTTTTGGTACGGATCAATGAGCTACAACAATCTGCCAATCGTGCTTTTGGCATTTTGCTAAGTGACTATCCCGGTCCGGCTCAAGAGGCCTTCAGCACATTGATTGACTTACCCGAAGTATTGACCCTCCTTACGGAAAATATTCGGCTGTCCATTTTAGTAGGTGATCTTTATCGCGCTGATCCGGAGTGGCTTCTGCACAAGACCGATAGCTTGAATATGGTGGTGGCGCGCCAAAATGCTCAGGAATTGGAAGACTGGCAGGAAAGTCTCAAAGAAGATCCGGAAGCCAAACAGGAATTGGAAACTTCGGCCAAAGAATTTGCGGAAGCCAATGCTTATGATGACCTCTATTACGATGGCGAAGAAGCGTATGCAAATGAAGCTCAAACCCAAATTGTAGAATATCACTACTACCATTATCCTTTCTGGTTTGGGTATCCATATTGGTATACGCATCCAAGATGGCGCCCCTATCCCGTATGGTACGACTGGGGGTTCTACTTTTATCCGGATCGAAGAATTTCAGTTGTTTATCTGCCCTCCTATTATTTCATTGATTGGTATTTCAGGTATCCACATCACCATTACCGCCACCCCCGATTATCGGCTCATTTCATCCGCTATTATCAGCGCCATCCACGCAGCAACAATAGCATTTGCAATAACGTATACCGCTGGCAAAACAGCAATAAGAAGATCATTACCGATGACTTCCTCAAGCCTGACCGCGATTTGGTGAATCGGGTGAAGGAATATGGCAAATTTGAAAGTGAGCGTGTGACCTACAATACCAAGAACAGGACGAATCCCAAGTCTCCTACGGAGTTTCTGGAGCAGAATCGGCGCAAATACCCTGCGCTCGAAAAAACAGTGCCCAAAACTAAACCGGAGGTAGCTACCAAACGGCCAACAACGGTCAGTCCGAAGCCTCAGCCCAATACCAAACCACGTACCGTAACACCGCCCAAATCAGAAGTGCCCAAAACTAAACCGGAGGTAGTTCCCAAACGGCCAACAACGATCAGCCCGAAGCCTCAGCCCAATACCAAACTACGTACCGTAACACCGCCCAAATCAGAAGTGCCCAAAACTAAACCTGCTCCGGTAAACCGGCAACCAGTACCAAAGGTCGAAGAAGCCAAAAAATACCATGAAAGCACTTGGGAAAAATCTCGACAGAAACAAGTGCCCCGAACGAGTCCACAAGTCCCCACGCCTAGTACCAAAAAAAGTACTCCGGTAAGGAAGCCTCGGACGAGCCCAACAAAATCTAATAGGAAGAATCGTTAAATTTCCCAATAGTCTGATTATCTTAAGCTGATAATCAGACTATCTTTTTCCAATAATCAAGGATTGATGAATCAGCAAAAGCCATTATTAAATCCTGATAAAAACCAGTATCTCCGCGGACCGGACAAACGTAGTCGGGAACTATGGTTTAGTATCAAGGTGATGCTACAATTCCTTAAAGGATTTCGAAAACTGCACTTCATAAACCCTTGCATTACCGTTTTCGGATCCGCTCGTTTTCAGCAAGGACATCCCTATTTTGAAAAGGCCGAACAAATTGGAAGAGCTATTGCCAAATTAGGATTAACGACGATTACTGGCGGTGGCCCCGGCATCATGGAAGCCGCCAACAAGGGGGCATTTGAGGCCGGCGGTCAATCTATCGGATGCAATATCAAGCTACCCTTTGAGCAAAAACCCAATCCTTATGTACATCAATCACTCACGGTAGACTACTTCTTCGTGCGCAAGGTTTTGCTGCTCAAATACTCCTATGCTTTCATTGTAATGCCTGGTGGCTGGGGAACCATGGACGAATTATTCGAAACGCTCACCTTGGTGCAAACCGCCACGATCAACAACTTTCCCGTCGTGTTGATCGGCACGGAGTACTACCAGCAACTAAATGAGTATTTGCAATTTATGGTTCAGGAAAAAACCATTTCTGCCGATGACCTTCAATTGATCAAATTGACCGATGATGTGGAAGAAGCCATGGCCCACATCCGACGATTTATCACGGATAATTATGAGATTAAAAGCCGCTGGCGCCCGCGTTGGTGGTTGTTTGAGGGCTGGTAAGCACTACCCTAGTGACACATCCAGTACCATCATCACCGAGAACCCCAATAGTGTAGCCATGGTAACCAGATCGGTATTACCGGCCCGCTGAGCCGTGGGTATCAGTTCTTCCACTACCACAAAAATCATCGCTCCCGCAGCAAAGGAAAGGGCATAGGGCAACATTGGGCGCATGGACAAGACGGCAAAAGCGCCCAACACGCCAAAAATAGGTTCTACCACTCCCGACATTTGGCCATACCAAAATGCTTTTCTGCGAGACATGCCTTCTCTCCGCAAAGGGACCGAAACGGCCGTGCCTTCAGGAAAGTTTTGAATGCCAATACCAATGGCCAAAGCAACAGCCCCGCCAATAGTTGCCATCGGTAAATCGTGTACTACGGCTCCAAAAGCAACGCCTACCGCAAGTCCTTCCGGAATATTATGCAAGGTAATGGCCAGTACTAATAGTATGCTTCTTTGCCAACTGGTGGAAATACCTTCGGCCTGCTCCATTTTGTTGCCAGGATGCAAGTGCGGAAGGATTTTATCTATGAGTGCCAGGAAAATCCCTCCGGAAAGGAAACCAACCAGCGCAGGTACCCAGGGAGGAAATGAACTTACACTTTCGCTCATTTCTATAGCTGGCGCCAATAATGACCAGTAGCTTGCCGCAATCATCACCCCCGCAGCAAACCCCATCATACTGTCTAACACTTTTTGATTGATCCGCTTAAAAAAGAAAACCAGCCCTGCACCAAGTGCGGTAACCGCCCAGGTAAATAGAGTGGCAAAAAGAGCCTGAACCGGTGG
This sequence comes from uncultured Saprospiraceae bacterium, assembly GCA_964015035.1. Classification (GTDB taxonomy): domain Bacteria; phylum Bacteroidota; class Bacteroidia; order Chitinophagales; family Saprospiraceae; genus BQJU01. The sequence goes on along the minus strand of CAXHCA010000054.1, from coordinate 6,015 downwards.
ACTGAAGTTTTTGAGAAATGTAATAATTCCTTCCATTTTGTGTCATAACTTGATGTCAATGCCATATTTCACCAGCAAAGATATCAAAATGGACAACCAAATTCGTGTTTCATAGTTCGAAGTACAGCTTCGCTTCTTTTGAAATTCATGGCCGCCCGTACCGGTTTATGACCAAATCCATAAATGTCTTTTAAGGAAAGAGAATCGCGTAGCAAATCATATCGGAAGACAACCTGAGTGCCGATGGGAGCATAATAATAGATGCGCCAGGCATCTGCCTCTCCAGTTCCTACGCAACCATTAGAGTAGGCTTTACCCAGCGTTTTAGGATTGGTGGTCGGATGAATCAATTGGCCATACCGCTGCCCATTCAATTCCGGTTCTAACCAGGGGATTTGCGGCATTATGGTGGTTTTACCATCATCGCGGCGAGTATGAGTAAAACGCTTGCCCGAGGCTGGGTCTACAAAATAGGGGTCGGTTTCTACCCTGATAATTTGCCCTTCTCCGGGTTGGGTACGCAAATCTACCTCCCTGCCAGCAGTGGAAAGATACTTACGCTTATTTTGTCCTACGCGAACCAGGAAAGTAGATAAGGTATCGCCATTTTCAATGATGCGCAACTTAAATTCCGGGATATTGACATCAATGACGGTATGCATCATCTCGTCTCTCAAAATAGCAGCGCGCTCTGGCGTTGGGACCAAAAGCGTATCCCCTTTTCTTAAGATCACCAATTGAGGTTGGTTATAAACAAATATACCTCGCTCCTTTTGGCGGTAATAATCCGTATTTTCGAGTGAATCAATGATCCAGGAATTGGCCCTGACCAATAAATGTTCTGAAAGAGGATATGGCGTTAGTGAGTCATAGTGGCGCACCAATGTATCCATCGCCTCAAAATAGCAGTCGATGGATACATCATAATTGATCGGAATCTTAAAAAAGAATTTGTTCTCCGATGGCAAAGTATCCAGAACACTTGCGTTTGAAATGGCCAAGTTGTCCACCACCACCGATGGGCGACAACTCACCATCATTGCCAATAAAATGAAAGACAACAACTCCAACTTCCTCATTTTGCCATCTTTTTAGAACATTAACCTGAACCATCATCAATTGCCCTTCTCCAGAGGTTATCTCGCGCTCAACTTATCCTTGCGTTTTAGCAATTGTCGACGCAGCTTTTCTGCTGCTCCTGCCACCGCCTGCTCAAAGCTTTCTCCGACATCCTTGGCAAAAAGATCATCTTTTGGCACTGCCAGGCGAATCTCCAATAGCTTGGCTTCCGGAGCAGTGGCATCCCCCATTTTCAGGTAGACATCCGCACGCTCAATGCGATCATAATAAGTGGTTAACTTTCCAACTTTCTCTCTAATTACCGTCTCGAGATATTCGTTGACTTCCCATGGTGCATGAATCAGTATTTGCATAATATCAAAAATTGGGTTATTAATTGTATTCTATCTGATATCACAAGTATACGGCTAGTGAGGGTCTGCTACCATGAGCGAAATCACCTTTTTGATTGAGGTTAATCAATCTCGATTCCGGTTAAATTATGGAAGCTTGTACTGTAGTATCGAAAACGTTGATTTTTTCACCTGTGACGGCTCATTTCCAATCACAAAAAGGTCGACATAATTCAGATTACGTGATCAATTGGACTAATTTTTTGTTTTAATTGAAACAGATACCTTAAACTATGAAATCATTTTCCATTACACTCGGCAAACCTTTTGGCATCCCCACAACGATTCACTGGACTTTTTGGATCCTCATCGTCTGGATTGTCTACGCCAATGCGTCGCAGGGGCAAGGTGGGGCTGATATTGCTTGGTATATTCTCTTTGTTTTTGCCATTTTCACCTGTGTGGTCTTGCACGAACTTGGACACGCGCTGGCCGCACGACGGTATGGTATCCAAACCCGAAGTATCACCATTTTACCCATTGGAGGAGTTGCCAGTTTGGAAAAAATTCCGGAAGCCCCCAAACAAGAATTGGTAGTCGCCATTGCCGGCCCCTTAGTCAATGTAGTAATTGCGGCAGTGCTGTGGATCGTGCTTTCTGCCACCGGTCAATTAAACCTGGATGTAGAAACCGTGGAAGAAGTGACACACATCAGTGGGAGCAACTTTTTATTGGGCTTACTGAGCGTCAATATACTACTGGTCTTGTTCAATCTCATTCCGGCCTTTCCCATGGATGGTGGGCGCATGTTTCGGGCCTTACTGGCTATGCGTATGAATCGGGTGAAAGCGACGGAGTGGGCGGTTAGGGTTGGTTCCGTCTTTGCGGTCATTTTTGTCTTCTGGGGGTTTTCCAATAACCCGTTTCTCATTTTCATTGCCTTGTTCATCTTTCTGAGTGCTCAATCAGAGCTAAACTATGTACAAACAGAAAGCTATCTCCATGGTTATTCTGTCAAGGATATTCTGATGCATGACTATACGCCATTGCAAGCCGAGTCAAGGCTAAAAGAAGCGGTTGATGTTTTGCTCAATGGGCAAGAGGAACGCTTCTTAGTGATGCACGAAGACGCGATTGTAGGCACCCTTTCCAAAACCAATATCATCCAGGGCCTGAGCCTTCACGGCGACCAAATCACGATTGGTCAGGTTATGAATAAGGAAGTCATTTGGGTAACCCTGGAAGACACGCTGCAACATGTGCAGGGGTTAATGCAGGAAAAGTCAGTAAGTCTGCTTCCGGTAGGTGAGTCAGGAAACCTACTAGGCGTGGTGGACATAGATAATGTCAATGAGTTTTTGCTGATCCGGAAGGCGACTAATGGACAGGAATCAAAAGGGGTTTTTAATTAGCATTAGCCCCCCTTTTGATTGCCTTAGTGCATGTTTGGGGGTAGTCCCTGAAGTATATTCGGGCAAGCTATTCAGACTGCAATTTTCGCTGCTAAAGCACCGCCTCCAAACACACTTAAAGATAAAAATATCTATTCAATTTTTTATACTAGCATGTCAAAAAGACAATAATTCGAATAGCCTAAAGGAAAAATAAACTTTTATACCTGCGAATGCCACAATAAGATTGTGACAGGATTATATACAAAAAAAGCCCCAAACGCATTGCGCTTGAGGCTTTAGTGATCCCGCTGGGGCTCGAACCCAGGACCCATACATTAAAAGTGTATTGCTCTACCAGCTGAGCTACGGAATCGAAAATACATTGATTCGGAAAGTTAGGAAATTTTCGTTAAAAACACCCAATTTACTCTCCGTAATGCATTGCCTTTTTCCAAAGGCGCTGCAAATATAAAGCCTTTTCGAAAAAAACCAAGTAACAAAAAAGTTTTTTTGCTTACCGAGTTATTCACATAAGGCATAAGAGAAACAGAATCAACCTAATAAAGGTTCCCAAAAAATTGCAAAAAAATAAAACCCGGTATTTTCGCCTCTCTAAAAGAATCATTTCACACCTGACCCGGCGGCCGAGCCGTGGCCACCGCCCGGCAAAATCCATCAAAATCATTGAAGTCCGCAAGCACTTGATCTGCCCCCGCAGTGATCAGCACTTCTGCATCTCCCTCCCTACGCAGGCCGATAAAATCCATCTGCATATTACGAGTGGTTTGCACATCCCAGATGGCATCCCCGATGTAGACCATTTTGCGAAAGCGCGTGCCACCATTTACGGACTGATCAATGACGTGCTGGATGATGTCTTCCCGACGGATCAAATCATCGCCCCCCCGCAATTGGATGCGCTCATGAGGAATATCCACGTGTGTCAACTTCACCCGGGCCGGACGCTCCCACCCTCCCGTGGCAATGCCTACTTCGTATTCGGGATGTTCCAGCAAATTAAGGATGGCCTGCCGCGCTCCGGGCACTTCCTGAAAGGCTTCGGGTTCCGAAACGCGCTTTTTTTGGATGAGGCCAACAAAATGATCCTGAAAAACCCTGACCTCCTCCGGATCGGAAGGCCGTTGAAAATGTTCCTGAATGACGGAATCAAAAATGGTCGTATCCGTCACATGAGGATAACGCCGCCAGTCGATAGAGGGGAATTCCTTGTGGTAAATCGTTCGATAGGTCTCCGCAAAACACAAGCTATCAATCCGATTGGAGTACACCAGGGTACCGTCGATGTCAAAAATGATTAAGGTCTTGTTCACAGCAATTACTCTTCTTCTTCAAAATCAAAGGTCAGTTGAATGCCTTCTCCGGTATGTTCTTTACTCAAATTGGAAACCGCGATGCCCAACAACCGCACCACCGGCATCTCTTCCCGACTGTTTTCCAATAATTCAAATGCAGCGCTAATCAAATCATCCAAATGGCGCAGTTCTCCAGTAAAGGACTTACTACGAGTAATGATTCTAAATTCCGGCGACTTGGCCTTTAAGGTAACAGTCCGACCATAATTGTCGCTCTTTTTCATGTAGGCATGCACCACCCCTGCGAGGTAGCGGACTTTTTCCCGCATCTCATTCAGGTCACTGACATCCTCTCGATAGGTGCGTTCCGCGCCAATGGATTTGCGAATGCGGTTGGGATTGACCTCCCGACTGTCCTCTGCCCGTACAATGCGATAATAATAGCGCCCGACCTTTCCAAAGCGTTTGACCAGATCAATTTCCGAGAGGCGCTTCAAATCCTTTCCCGTAAAAAGTCCCATGCGTTTCATTTTGCCGGCGGTGACCTTTCCAATTCCGTGAAATTTTTCTACCGGCAATTTATCCAGAAATTCAATGGCCTCTTCCGGCGTGATTACTTTGATGCCGTTCGGCTTGTTGATATCAGAAGCGACCTTTGCGATAAACTTATTAAAGGAAACTCCCGCTGAGGCCGTCAGTTGTGTGGTTTCAAAAATCCGCTGTCGAATTTCCTCAGCAATTAGGGTAGCAGAATTGGGACCTTTCTTCTGTTCTGAGACATCGAGATAGGCTTCGTCCAACGACAAGGGCTCCACCAGATCGGTATATTCAAAAAAGATATCGCGAATTTGCTGAGAGACTTCCCGGTACACATCAAACCGCGACCGCACAAAGATCAAATCCGGACACAAACGACTAGCAGTAATACTGGGCATGGCCGATCTTACGCCATAACGCCGGGCTTCATAACTGGCCGATGCAACCACCCCACGCATCCCCGATCCACCCACGGCAACCGGTTTACCACGCAGTTCCGGATGGTCTCGTTGCTCTACCGAGGCGTAGAAAGCATCCATATCAATATGTATTATCTTGCGATATTCCATTCTTCAAAGAATGGCCAAATGATTAGTAAATCGACGCATCCTTACGTCTTCTCTCAATTTCCTGAGCAATTTGAGCACGGAGATACCCCGTGTAGCGGTAAGTAGTATATCGGCGAGAAAGGTGAAAAAAACCAACGGCTGCAACACCGATTGAAAGTGGTAAAAAAGTTAAAAAAATATATCCAAGGGCATACATTGCACTCAATAGACAATAAGTGCCTGCCGTGACACTGGCCAAGACAACGAAACCTGCGTAGTAGCAAGCTCGTTTTAAAGCAAAAACCTTTTCGGATTGTTCCTCCAAGCGGTACAGCAATCGATGCAACTCATAGGTAGGAAAATTCTGTGGCCCAAACTCTAGCACCAAGCTGAGGTCATCATTGCCTTCCTTTTCGATTTTACGGAGGCGCTTTTCCAATTTTTTATTAAGCATCATCTCGCTATTGCTCTTTGTGGATAACTCCGAGGGAGCCACGAAAATAAAGAAAAAAACGTTTGCTTGCAAGTATCCCCATGGCAAAGTGAGGGAGTTGTTTTACTAGCCGACACTTTGATTTGTTTTCCAAACAATACAACATTGCCGTAGTAGAACAAAAACAGCATTGGATACGATATCCGATTAATGATACGCAATGTCGCAAAAATTGTTGCCCCAAATCTAAAATAAGTCGGATTGGATTGCTAGAGAACAAAATGTCAGTAAGGAGACTTAGCTGATTTATGGGGTTAGGAGATTTAGTGCTTGTTTGGAGGTAATCATTCAGTCCCGGTAAAACCGGGATTTTGGAAC
>CAXHCA010000053.1:0-42154 GCA_964015035.1 uncultured Saprospiraceae bacterium | reverse complement strand
GCCTGAATAGCTTGCCCGAATATACTTCAGGGATTACCTCCAAACAAGCACTTAGAGTATGATAGAGGCGGATTCTACTTGAAGACCAGAAGGTTTAACGCCATGTGTTTAATTCATCACCTCTGGTGCCTCCAAAAGCTTAAAGAATTGATCTAACTTTGGTGTGATGATGATTTCCGTACGGCGGTTGGCACTGCGACCGGCCTCTGTGTCATTATCTTCTTTGGGTAGATACTCAGAGCGGCCTGCTGCGGTTAAACGCTCTGGAGAGACGTAATAGTCTTCCTGTAATGTCCGCACTACCGAGGTGGCCCGTTTTACACTCAAATCCCAATTGTCTTTGACACAACTGTTGGACATCGGTACATTATCGGTGTGGCCTTCCACCAAAATATTGAGGTCATTGTGATCATTGATTACGGTAGCCAATTTAGACAAGACCTGCTGTGCTTCTTCGTTAATGTGGGCACTTCCCGATTGAAACAGCAGCTTGTCCGAAATAGAAACATAAACGACACCGCCTTTTACTTCGACCTGAACATCTTCGTCATTTACATCGCTTAGGGAACGTTTGAGGTTCATCACTAATGCGAGATTGAGCGAGTCTTTCGACTGGATTTTTGTGGTCAAATCCTGAATGAAAGAATATTGCTGTCCGATGTTATCGAGGGATTTTTTGATGCTTTCTGCACCAGTTTTGTTGATCACCGATAGATCGGACATGCGGTCCAAAAGACTAGATGAAGTACTTTGTAGGTACTCTACCTGTTCTTCCAGCTGTTCTACTTCTTTTTGCTTGGCTGCAAGGTCAGTTTCCAGTGCCGCAATTTTTTTCTTGTTACAAGATGAGGCTAGGGCTACAAAAACCACTGCAATCATCAGGAAAGGTAGTTTACGCATGAGCATGTTTACTTTGATTTGGATAAACAAAACTTACATTTTAGCCAAAATATTATCTCTCTCCGGGTGAAAATGGCCAGTAATGCCCAAGATAGCACTTTTTAAAAATCGAATAATGGCTCAGTGTATGTTTGGAGGTGGTGCTTTAGCAGCGAAAATTGTGGGTTTTGGGTTCTCGCAAGGCTCATTTTTGAGTGCATCTCGGCTGAGCCGAGACGGAAGAAAAAATAGCCGAAAAGAGGTTCCCAAATCCCGGTTTTACCGGGACTGGATAATTATCTCCAAACGTGCACTTACGGTGGCATTCGTTCCAAAATCATTAAAAGCGGTATATTACCGTCTCAATCAATAATCAATGGAACTCACTTACTTTCACCTCTTCGCCCACATCTGCATTTCAGCCATTGGCGGTATTTTGCTGTTGGCCATCTGGTACAATATTCGCATGCGGTTTCGGGTGATATTGGAGGAAGGAACCAAAGAAAAGCGGGTAGACAAGGGGTTGTTGTTTCTCAGTATGGCCATGTTTGTCTGGGTCCTAGCAGGTATTTGGGGGATTATGGGATACCAATATGGGTGGACATCCACCACGGTTGATCTGGGAGAACGGATGTTTTCTATTGTAAATAACCTGTTCTTGTTATTGTCCTTATTTTATTTTTATTACGCACCTCCTTTTATTTATAATAATGAAAAAAATGTGCGTGTTATTATTGCCATTATTATTGGCGTAAGCTTGATTACTTTATTGTTAAATATAAATCCAACCCTAAATTCAGATCAACTCAAGATTACCAACATGCCAGATCTGATTTTGTCTGGATTTTTGTCGGGCTTGTTGATGCTTTCGTTTTATAAAACCTTCCTACATCGACAACTGAGAATAGTAGCGGTGATTTCGGTGGTGGTCATTGCGATGATGTTTATTTCTCAGTTGCCCGAGGTGTTTCGTGATATTTGGCCGGAATTTACCAATAACCTGATCAAATTGGTCAGCAAGACTTCCTTGATTGCTATTTGTTTGGTGCTCGCCACAACTTGGGTTATTCGCCTGGCCAGTATGCCGAAAATGAATGAAATGACCATTCATTTCCAAGATTGGTCGCTGATCAAATTGAGCATTCCCTCCAAGGGAATTCAAAACCAGGTTATTGATTTTGGGTCTAAAACCACCCAGTACCGCAATCTGCTAAAATTTGCCATCCGCAGGAAGTTTGGGCAGGGGGATGAGCAGAGTATTTTGGTTGGCAATGGTGGAGAGCTCAGTAATCAGACGTATCTCACCAGAATCATCAACAATATCAATGAAATTGCCCATTTAGATGAAGGGCAACAGCTAGAACGCCGGGATCTATTCACCTTCATAGGTCTGGGATTATATCGCTTACGCATGATTCCGGAAAATATCCAAATTGAGAAAGGATTACTGGATGAGTTTGTACAATCCAATGATAATCAAATGTATAAGCAAATCTGTAATTAATTGTAACTCACTTACAATTTCCCACAATTAATAATTATTAGTAATAATTAAAAACAACTGTTGGTGCACATTAAGTAGAAGTCGACCTTGTCGAAAACAAAATCGACAAACGTATGACCAATTCGTCAACACCCACTCTTTGGGGACACCCTAAGGGGCTTTTTTATCTCTTTTTTGCAGAGCTTTGGGAGCGTTTTTCCTTCTATGGAATGCGTGCTTTGCTGACCTTGTATATGACCCAAAAACTGTTTTACACTGATGAAATGTCCTTTGGCATTTATGCGGCTTATATGTCGTTGGTGTATATGACCCCGCTGATCGGTGGTTTTGTAGCCGACCGGATTCTTGGGTATCGAAAAGCCATCATCACCGGTGGTGTTTTTATGGCTTTGGGGCACTTTTTTCTCTCTATTGAAACGCCTTTCTTCTTTTTCACCTCACTGGCCCTAATCATTGTGGGCAATGGCTTTTTTAAGCCTAATATTTCCACTTTTGTAGGACTGCTTTATCCCAAAGATGATGTGCGGCGCGATGCTGGATTTACGATCTTTTACCTGGGGATTAATTTGGGTGGAGCCATCGCCCCTTTGCTTTGTGCCTGGTTGGCCAGTGCCTATGGTTGGCACTACGGATTTATGGCCGCGGGGATTGGTATGGTAACCGGTTTAATATTCTTTTATCGTGGACTTTCAACCAACGTTTTTGGCGAGAAAGGAGGGGTTCCTAATTTGAATACATTCAATAAAAAAACCTTTGGGTTAAATCAAGGTAAGCAGGTGGTTTTATTTTCTGTTTTGGCCGTGCCAGTTTTTGCAGCTTTGGTATATTTTTATGAATACGAAAGTTTCTTAGTAGGCTTGGTGACGATGCTGATTTTTGGTATACTGGTATACATTTCTACAACGGTTAGCACTTTGGAACGCAAGCAATTGTTGGCTATCGTTTATTTTATGGCACTAAGTACTCTTTTCTGGGCAATCTTTGAACAAGCGGGGAGTTCACTGACCCTTTTTGCCGATCGCAATGTCAATTTGGTGTGGATCAATGCAGCGCAAACGAATAGTATTAACTCCACTTTTATCATCTTGCTGGCCATTCCCTTTTCACTTTTGTGGCCTTTCCTGACTCGCCATCACCAGAACCCCAATTCTGCGATCAAGTTTGGCTTGGGGTTGGTGTTGTTAGGAATTGGGTTTCTGGTCTTTGCTTATTCCGGAAATGCAGCAGATGAAGTAGCCAGAACGCCTATGTCTTTCCTCGTTTTGGGTTATTTTATTTATACAGCAGGCGAGTTGTGCTTGTCGCCCATTGGCTTGTCAAAGATGACGGAGTTGTCACCCAGGAAATACCTCGCTTTTGTCATGGGGGTCTGGTTTTGCAGTAACTTTTATGGCCATTATTTTGCCGGAAAAATCGCCACGCTCACCACGACAAATGATTCCGGTGAAACTTGGCTTCAGCCCGGCTTTTTGCGCAACCTCATTGAAGGTGTTACCGGATTACAGCACGATGCAATCAATGGAACGGGAGCTGCTTTTGAGCAATTGTATGCCTATGTTACCGTTTACGCGTTATTTGGTTACGTGGCTTTGGCGGTAGGCTTACTGGCCATCTTGATTTCGCCCTTGATCCGAAAGCTGATGGGAGATGTCCATTAATGTCAGTGATAATCCTAAAAAACAGGAAGCGGGGAACGCTTCCTGTTGAAATGCTTCTAAAATTTCCAAGGGGAACATTAATAGAAAACAACATAAACACACAAGTGGAGGATTTCGCCTCCTGGATTCACTACAATCCATTGAAAAAGTCTTCTTTTTTCTGGATTTTGCCAAACCAAAGGTGATGAAAGGGCTAGATTCGTTGACGAATATCTATTGGGTCGCCTTTAGAGATGCTATGTTGGTATCCAAATATTTCTTTTGAAATGCATCATTTTTTTTGTGAAACTAGGCGTTTTTTGAAATGCATCTCGGCTGAGCCGATACGGATAAGAAATAGAACGATGTCTCCGTGCATGTTTTGTAGCCCAAAGTTTGACTTCCAAACACGGACTAAGGAACTTTCTTTTCCCTTTTTGAGTATATTGAAGTGTCTAAACTAAAAGAAATCACCATGACACTCGAAGCATTAGGCTATACCACCGAATTGGAAAATTACCGACAAGAACAGCGCCTCGACAATTTTACAATTGGCCGCGTGATCGCTGAACACCGTGAGCGATACATTGTCAAAACAGAAGCTGGAGAGTACGATTCGGAATTGATTGGAAATCTCCGGTTTACCGCAGAAAGCCGACGTGACTTTCCCGCAGTGGGGGATTGGGTCGCTGTTTCCGCTTATGATGACGACAAAGCTTTGATTCATCGAATATTTCCACGCAAATCTATTCTGGAACGACAGGCTGCGGGTAGATCGGGGCAATTGCAAATTATTGCCGCCAATATCGATTTTGCTTTGATTGTGCAAGCAGTAGACCGTGACTTTAACATCAATCGATTGGAACGGTATCTAACGATTTGCCACACGGCAAAGGTGGAACCCCTGATTGTGCTCAGTAAGACTGATTTGATTTCAGATGAGGTCTTAGCTGCACTAACCCGCCAGATTTCCGAAAGGGTAATAGCTACCCCTGTTATTACGGTTAACAACCAAGATCCCGATGGGTATGCCGCATTGGCTGAAGCCGTAAAACCAGGTAAAACCTATTGCTTGTTGGGGTCTTCGGGTGTGGGCAAATCTACCTTGACCAACACCCTATCCGGTCAAGAGCAAATGAAAACCGGCGCCATTAGCGAAAGCGTTAAAAAGGGAAAACACGTGACCAGTCACCGGGAACTAATTGTCTTGAAAAATGGAGGACTATTGATTGATAATCCAGGCATGCGGGAGGTAGGCATTGCCGATACCGGCACTGGATTGGAGACCACTTTTGATACAATTTTAGCATTGGCGGAGACCTGCAAATACAAAGATTGTAGCCACACCAGTGAGACCGGCTGCGCCATACTAAATGCCCTCGATAATGGAGAAATTGACGAGGCAGCCTACGGTAACTATCAGAAGATGCAACGAGAAAAAAAGCACTTTGAATCCACGGTACAGGAGCGCCGGAGAAAGGATAGATCCTTTGGGAAACTCATCAAAACACACTTAAAGATCAAAGGTCGAAAATAAATCACCAAAGGTGTTTAACTACCAACGGTGTTGTTTAAGAGTATGTTTGGAGGTAGTCCCTGAAGTATATTCGGGCAAGCTATTCAGGCTGCAATTTTCGCTGCTAAAGCACCACCTCCACACAAACACTAATTTACGACGAGGATCCTCGATAAAGGAAGATGGATGTTAGCGTTTAAACAAGCTCGCTACAAAAAGCAGTACTGCTGCACCGGCTACTGCGGTTATCAGTGAGCCGATCAGCCCACCACCGGAGGAGATACCCAATTGGCCAAATAACCAACCGCCAACGATACCGCCGACAATACCCAGAATAATATTCCAGAGCAGTCCGAATCCACCGCCTTTCATGATTTGTCCGGCCAGCCATCCGGCTACGGCACCAATAGCTAAAAAGATTAAGATTTCCATGGTTCTTGATTTTTGTTCGTTCTTTTGACTAGAAGGATTGAGGTTGGTCACTTTGCCAGCGGATACCGTTGCTTTTTCTCCCAATGTGTTGACCAATAGAGGAGCGTTTGATTGAAACACCTGACACCACTGCAATAGAGTTAAATTTGATACTTCTCAAGCAACCTCAAACAAGAGATCCGGCCATTAAAAAAAATGCGCACTAACTGAAAACTTTGTCGCAATTCAACCGTACTGTAAAGAGGGAGTTTTACTAAGTGCATGTCTGGAGGTAGATTCAGGCTGCAAATTTCGCTTCTAAAGCACCACTTCCAAACATGCGCTAAGTGCGATTCGATAAGATACCAAATAAAAGCATGAAAAAGAAATTGTTTTATGGTCTTCTACTAATCGTTTTGGTCATTACAGCACTTTTTGTCTATGAAGGAATGGCCTTTAAACGGTATTTGACACACCAAAAAGGAGGAGATATGAATATTCCAATCAACAACCTTGCACCTGTCAAATCAGAAGGAGAAATTGAGATTTCAGCTCCTGTAAATCAAGTTTGGCAGGTATTGACCAACATTGACAACTGGCCGTCCTGGCAAACTGAAGTGACGGAAGCACATCTGCTGGGTGAATTAGAGGAAGGAACCTCATTCAAATGGAAAGCCGGCGGACTTCATTTTTCGTCTAACATTCATACCATCGTTCCAAAAACCAGCTTCGGGTGGACGGGCAAAACCATCGGTGCGAGTGCTGTTCACAACTGGTATTTTGAAGAGCAAGCGGGCAAAACCGTGGTTCGCGTAGAGGAAAGTTTACAAGGCGTTTTTCCCCGGCTATTCAGCAGATACTTCCAGAAAAACCTGGATAAAGGGATTCAGCAAAACCTAACGGACCTGAAGATGGCTTCGGAAAAATGATGAGAATAGAAAACGGGAATTAAAGTACCTGATTATTCCTTGAAAGCCGATAAGTGGTGGCCTCCGGTATCTGATGCAGTACGCCCGTCTGATGGAGATCTACAATAGCTCCAAAGGCCCCCGTCTTCGTCTAATTAAACCCTATTTTCCGAAAATGGATGTTCAAGCAAGTCAGTACACAAAATGCATCAACACCTTTACGGAGGATCTATCCAAAGGCGGCAAATTTTTTTTGAAAAAAATTTCGGAGGTAACCGATTTATCTTCAACAATTTACCAACGGGGAACTCATTTCTTTTTCACGAGGTTGTAAAAAAAAGGCAACAAGACTTGCAAAATTTAAAAGGGATGACTTATATTTGCATCGCTTTAGTAAAAAAGGGGCATCAAAAGCGACGCTCCTGATTAGAAATGCAGATGTAGCTCAGCTGGTAGAGCACGACCTTGCCAAGGTCGGGGTCGCGAGTTCGAATCTCGTCATCTGCTCCAAGAAAAGCCTTTGAATTGTCGAAGGCTTTTTTCATTTTGTCTCGGTAAAAGGAACCAAAATCCAGTTATTTTGGTATTTTTACTGAGTTCATTCAAGAACGTCTACTTCAGCCCGGGTGGTGGAATTGGTAGACACGCAGGACTTAAAATCCTGTGGCCATTGCGGCCGTGCGGGTTCGATTCCCGCTCCGGGTACTAACGGGATTTTGGGTGTTTTCATCCAAAATCCCGTTATTGTTTTGGATATCTAAGTTGTTGATATTTCCAGTATTATGTATAAAAATAGGATTAATGTATTTGGTTCCATAACCTCCCGGGATTTTGCGCAAACCATTACCAAAAAACAGCTTTAGCAGCTGTTGCTTCTTCGTTACACTTGCATTTTGATACAGGTAGTTTAAGTCCTCTATGATCATCACTCTTCACACAGGATCAATCTAAGGGGGGAATCCCTAAGAAGAAAAAGGAAGTTGAGTGAAAATAACTTTGTGGCAGAAATCTGCCACTTCTCAAGTGGCACAAATACTCCGGAATAGGTGGCACTTGATCACTAGAATTACCGGCCTAGTTCAGGCAGATATCACCAACAAATGGAACCGACCACTGCACAACTGGAATCAAACGTTATCGCAATTATCGATTATCTTTGGAGACCGGCTAAGGCTGGATTTGTAAATGCCCGGCGGGAGATATCCGCCATTGTTCGTTAAAATTCTTCTTTGATCAGTTCGTTATTCGCCATTCCACCGGCAATATTTCCTGTTGCTACCGCAAATGAAACAGCACGCAAAGTGGCGGTCACGCTCGGAAATACAATCACCATTGGACGGCTTGTGGGGGCGTGTTATAATTTATTGTTGGATAGGAATGAATTAGTGCTTGTTTGGAGCGGATTCGTTACGAAGATCAAGGGGTTAAGGTTCTGGCTAAGGCTTTTTATATGATCTTAGCGGGTTAAGTGAATATAAAAAGACAACGCAAGGTTCTTAAACCCTTGATTTACCCGGGACGGGCCCGACCATACGGTCCCGCCTGAGTATGGGCAGTAGGAGCAAGCTCCAAACAAGCACTTACCTTAATCATCAAAGGCGGAGTTTAAACATGCTCTTATGGCTCATTTCTCCCTACTCGGTTGGGCTCAATTTTTATTTCTTCTTGCTTCCACTTCTCCCATGTACTTTTTCAATGATTGCTCAATATCACTCAAGCCTACTTTAGCATGGTGTCTTTCTAATTCCTCATTGAAGGAGCCTCTTAAGCTACTGTAAATTCGATTTTGATTATCTCTCATTACAAGTAAGGTTCTTGAAATGGAGACTCTTCCATTTATTTCAATCCCGAATTGGAGCATTTTCTGAGGACAGTATAGCGTTCGTTCATGTAATTCTTCGACGGATAATTTATTTTGATAAACGTGTCCTCTCAACGAGCCATTTTCGATAACAATCGGGTCATTCTTCGCAAGGTTATCCAAAGGATTGTCCTTTAGAAATTGTTGTTTAAATGGTTCTGAATTCCATTCATACCAAAAGCCTCTTGCTAATATTTCAACAAATTCATCTTCAAACGGGATTAGGTAGTGACGATATTCTAAAATCATTTCGTCGACAGTACCTCCAAATTCATATGCACTTCCATAATGTTTTTTTTCGTATAAGTATCTCTCTTGCAACCAATTTGAATTCGATACTTCGTAAATTACGCTGTCGCCGATTTCCCTGTTTAGGCCTTGATTAATTGCATATGGAAAATATTCTCCTCTTGATTGTTTTATCGAATCGGCTTTATCAAAAATGAACCTGCCGTGATAATTTCCTCCTTCCAAATTAATTCTTGACCGCCCCTGAAATGAAGGGATGGGAGGATAATCAAAATTCCAAATAAAGTATTCCGGCCATTTTATCGGCTTGATATTTTCCATTTTTTCACTTTCTCAATTGAGCACAAATAGCCTCCGGGTATGAACCTCAGGACATTTCGGGGCTGCGTATTTGTCCACGGAGACTGAGCCTGCTAAGAATCCAAAACCTGCGAAAACCACTTGCGCCTTGTGTTTTATATCCATTGTGGGGGTGTTCAGAACCACACGACTAGACATTTTTAGAAAATTGCAGGGAAAGCACTAGTTTGGAGTTTACCACAACTTCAACGTCATACAAACCCTACAACTACGCAAATTTAACAAACTATACTCAAACTATGGCTTAAGCATGGTAAAGAATCTTCATTTAATAGTGCAATTACTACTACCTGGCCGGACGGTTAATCTGTGAATACTCAAAGACCATGATGGGATGGTTATGGGCAGGTAAGTGTACAACCAGAAAGCCATTATCGTCGCCTAATTCGGTTTTTTGACACACTTTTTGCAACAGTCTCAAAAAGTACTCAACCGAACGTTAATACGAAAACTCCTCCCGCTCACTCCCTCTCTTAATATAATAATAGGTTTCCAACTGCGAGCGGATGGCCAGGTCGGAATCGTTGCGGTAGTAGGTGTTGGAGAGTTCCGCGTCGAGTACACGGGCTTTGACATTGTCGGCCAGCTGGATTTGCAGGAAATCTTTGATCTGCTCTCTGATCTCTTCGTGGTAGATGGGAAAAGCGGTCTCTACGCGATAATTGAGGTTCCGTTCCATCCAATCGGCAGAGGAGAGGTAAATCATTTCCTTGCCGCCGTGGTGGAACATAAAGATGCGACCATGTTCCAAAAATCGATCGACAATGCTGATGGCGTGAATGTTCTCGCTGATTCCTTTGACACCGGGAACCAGACAGCAAATGCCGCGAATGATCAATTTGATTTCTACCCCGGCCTGACTGGCTTTGTAGAGTAATTCGATCATCTCCCGGTCTTGCAGACTATTCATTTTTAGGATTACCAGGGCTTTATTCCCCTTTTGGGCTTGTTCAATCTCGTATTCAATCAATTTTTCAAAGCCGGACCGCAAATTGAATTGTCCAACCAGCAAATGCCGAAATTCCTGGTCGGGCATCTTGACGGTCTCCAGATAAGAGAATACTCGAGCAACTTCATTGACCAACCGACGATCGGCGGTGAAAATACCAATGTCGCTGTATACCTTGGCCGTATCTTCATGAAAATTACCCGTAGCTAAATAAGCATACATACGTGACCCCCGAGTCTCAAGGCGGCGCACCAAGGCCAACTTTGAGTGGACTTTTACCCCTGGGAAACTATAATGCACGGTGACGCCTGCTTTTTCTAATTTCTCACCCCAAGCCAAGTTGGCTTCTTCATCAAATCGGGCCTTCACTTCGATGAAAACGGTGACCTGTTTGCCCGCTTTTACAGCTTCCATCAGCGCCTGCATGATACGCGACTTCTTAGCCACCCGGTATTGTACGATCTTAATATGGGTGATCTTGGGATCACGAGCCGCTTCCTCAAAAAAACGTACCACGGATTGGTAGGAATGAAATGGCACATGGATCATGTGATCGCGTTTGCGAACGGCGGCGAAAAAATCACGGGCATTTTCCAGTGGTCCGTAGGGTAGGGGAGGCAGTTCCGGATTCTTCAAGTGGGTCATGCCAAAATCCGGAAATTGGAAGAAATCGAAATTATTATGGTAGCGCCCTTCTTTGAGCGTGTCGAATCGCTCTAAATCAAAGGCCTCCATCAGAAACTGCAATAGTTCATCGGTCATCTCTCCATCGTATACAAAACGAGAAGCGGGGCCTACATGCCTTTTGGAGAGGCTACTTTTGATTTTTTGAATCAGATCGCCCGAAAATTCATCATCAATGTACAATTCTGCATCACGGGTCAGTTTGATGGAATAGGTGTCGAGAATGTCGTAACCGGGAAACATCCAGGATACACTATGCCGCACAATATCGTCGAGCATAATGATGTGGTGTTCATCGGTAGGAGAGGGTAAGATGATAAAGCGCGGCAGGTGATCGGACGGAATTTTAACCAGTGCGTATTCTTCCGGTGCATCGGATTTACCCTTTGGTTTGAGTAAAATGGTCAAATACAGTGCCGCATTGTTGAGAAAGGGTCTAATCTTATTTTTTACCAACAATACTGGCTGCACAAAAGGCAGCATGTGGTCTTTGAAGTAGTCTTCCACAAAAACCTTTTGCTCCTGATTTAAATCCATCCTACGCAATAAATAAATGCGGTGTTTTTTGAGTTTGGGAATGATCTCTTTGGCAAAAATGCGCCCAAATTCTTCCTGCTGGGTGTTTACAATCTCCTGAATTTGCTTGACCATCAGCTTAGGCGAAAATTCCAGTTCTTTTTTGGTCTTCTTGCTGACCCGCAGAAGATTTCTGTGGTTGGCCATCCGTACGCGGAAAAATTCGTCCAAATTCGAAGAGTAAATCGCCAAGAATTTAATCCGTTCAAAAAGGGGGACGGAAGGGTCTTTTGCCTCCTGTAAAACCCGATAATTAAAAGAAAGCCAGCTAATATCTCTGGCAATAAATGGATAGCCGTTTTCGCTCATTCCCTGTGATTTGAAGTGTGTTTGGGCAAAATAAAGCTTGTTACTGAATTATCAAAACAAACTCATCTGTTGTCCGACATCATTGTCAAAAAAATGTGGTCCACGAACCTCCAATGCTGGATTTTCCGCGCATTTATTGGCCATGTATTCGGCCAGCTCCGGGGCGAGGATATTATCGGGTTCGTGGGTAAAAAAGTAGACCTCGTGTAATCCCTGTTGAAACCATTGATTCAGTTGGCCAACCCAAGCGTCAATCCGTTGGTAATCACTGTCGTGTAACGCATTGCCCACAAATCGAACCATAGCCGTAGGGGTAGTCAATCGCAGGTGTAAAACATCCCGTCGACCGGCTACATCGGTGATGACAGTGGCCGTTTGATGCTTATGCAAAATGGACCACAAGTGTTGGCTATGTGCTGGATCATCAAACCAGCTTTCATGGCGAAATTCTACCGCTAATGGGATGTGATTGGGGAATCCTTTTAAAAAGCGATCCAGTAAATCCAGACGGTCAAAGCCGAAATATGGAGGCAATTGCATGAAACAACAACCTAGTTTTTCTTCCAACCCTTGGATGGTATTACAAAAGAGCATAATCTGCTCGTCTCCTAGTCCAAGATTGCGGCTGTGGCTGATGGTTTGGGGAATTTTGGGACAAAAACGGAAATCCTCTGTAGATGCTGTACGCCATTTATCAATATTGGCCGGACTGGGAATGCGGTAGTGTGTGGTGTTAAATTCAATGGTATTGAACTGCTTGGCATATTCTCTTAGATAATCCTTTGATTTGGTCCCTTTTGGGTAAACTTTTCCGACCCAATCCGGCATGCTCCAGCCGGTACAGCCAATGTAAACGCGCCCCTTACCTTCGCGGGGAGGGGCTTTCGCCAAAACAGTCTCATTTTCAGAAGGGGAAGGTGGCAACGTAAAATCTACCTGGCTAATATCTGCTAGTTTTCCGAATTTCATTAGTCACAAATCTTGGTGTTTCAAGGGAAAACACTTTAGGTATTTTTTTATATTCGTGCTTTGGCAAATTTTGTCAAAGAACTTGTACATTGATACCCATACGAACGCTTCCCAACAGTTTTATATAATTTAAGGCCCTTAATTTATGAGAAATTTAGTCCCCTTTCTAATTATTGGGATGCAATTGTTTGTACTTCCCCTAATCGCGCAATCCTTCAATTGCGGTACCACACCTCCTACCCAGGAACAAAGGCAACTGCTGAAACGACAGATTTACAATCAGGCTTCTGCCAATGACCGCAACGACGGCACCACCTGCATTCCCATCAGGGTGGTGGTGGTGAGAGATGGCGGTGGGGCCGGTGGGGTATCGGAAACGGAGTTGACCCAGGGATTGGCGGCGCTTAATGCCTATTATTTACCGGCAGGTATTGAATTTTATTACTGCGGTAGTGTCACGTATTACGACGATGATGAGCTCCACGATTACGATTCCTCTGAAGAGGAAGCCCTTGTGGCGGCGACTGGCCAGGTGACGGATGCGGTCAATGTGTACTGTATCGGGACGATTACCGTTGGAGCCGGGCAGGCAGCGGGTTATGCCTATTTGCCTTATGATAACAATCCGGTGTACAATCGAATCCTAATGACTGCTTCAGGAGTGACCAATTCACCAAATGGCACGTTTGTGCATGAATTTGGCCACTATTTTAGTTTGCTGCATACCCATGATGGCACGGAAAATGGCAATACCGATCCCAATGCAGAAAATGTCCCACGCTTCGGGGGCAATGCCAATTGCGGCAGTGCCGGGGATTACCTTTGTGATACCGAAGCGGACCCCCGATTTGATGGGGATTTTGATTATGTGACCTGTACTTATACCGGGGGGGCAGCGGATCAATTTGGTAATCCTTATGATCCACCTGTTAATAATATCATGTCCTACTATCCCGATCTATGTGGGGGGATTTTTACCAACGGTCAATATGGCTTCATTCAATCCGGATTGGTAACCCGGCAAAGTTTTGCTACGTATGATTACAGCTGTACGGCTGCCGTAGTCAATGTGCCCACAGCGGTTACTGCCACATTAAGTGGAGATGAATCCCTGATCAATTTGAGTTGGACAGACAATGCCTCCAATGAAATGGGCTACTTGATCGAATATTCCACGACTTCTTCCTCCAGCGGTTTTCAGCAAGCCACGAGTTTGTTTACGGGGCCCAATATTACGGCGTTTAATATCTCCGGTTTTTCACCGGCTACCACTTATTGGTTTCGGCTAAAGCCGGCGAATGGGGCCTGCAATACCTACAGCAATGTAGCCTCGGTGACCACTTCCTATTGTGGCGCAAATAGCCAGACTTGCCAGGAATATATTTCCCGGGTGCAAATGGGATCCATCGATAATTCTACCGATTGTACCTCAGGGGGATTTGCGATTTATACCAATCTGAGTACCACAGTGCAAATTGGGACAACCTATCCACTGACCGTCACCAATGGCATGGCATATATAGATGATGTGTGTGGGGTTTGGGTTGACTGGAATCAGGATAAAGATTTTGATGACGCGAATGAATCCATTACGGTGACGGGAGGAACATCCGTTTATAATGCCAGCATAACCCCGCCCATCGGGGCATTAACGGGTACCACCCGTATGCGTATTCGTATTACCTGGAATACCACACCCGCTTCCTGTGGAACACCTCAATACGGAGAAGTAGAAGACTACGCCCTGGAAGTGACCGAAAATGCCCTACCGGTAGAATTGGTCAATTTTCAAGGGAGACAAGAACAAACGGCCGTAAATCTCCATTGGGAAACCAAAACGGAGTTGAATAATGACTACTTTGTCGTAGAACGAAGTAAGGACAATCGCACGTTTACCACGCTAGGCGAAATTGCAGGAAAAGGGACCACTACCACCCCCCAATTTTACCAAATAAAGGATTTTGTGCCCTTTCTAGGCCCCAATTATTATCGACTCAAACAAGTGGATTTTGATGGTTCCTTTCATTATTCTGAGGTCATTGTAGTTGCGTTTGAGCAGACTGGTACTTGGGCCTTGACACCCAATCCGACGCGAAACACCATGAGAATCATTTCACCCTTTGAGCTTTCGCAGAATACACAAGTTGAAATATTTAATATTGCAGCCCAAAAACAAGTCATTCCTGTACCGAATTGGGCAAGCGATCGAGATTTCTTGCTTGATTGTTCGGCTCTGACTCCAGGGATTTATTGGTTGAAAGTTACCAGCGAATTTGGAGTAGAATCTTTAAAATTTATGGTGCAATGAGGGAACGTGTAGTAGTAATAATTACCTTTGCCAAATCATCAATAAATTTACTGGAATGGGGCGGTTTTTGCAGATGCATCCACCGCATTTCAGATCACTAACATTGGACAATGGTTTACCGCCTCATTATCCTGCTGGCTTGTCTGGTATTTTTTATCAATAGCTGCAACAGTTTGATCTCACTGCAATTTGGTACACACAAGTTGCGGACTTTTTCGATGGAAGACATTCTCCGTAAGGGCATTGGCGATGCTGATTTCATCGAAATTACAGACGCTTGGACCAGTGGTGATTTTTATCACGTACCGGGAAAACACGAAAAAGATGGCGGATTAATTCTTTATCCGATCCTGAGTGAAGAACAGGTGAAATTGTTGGAAAAAAATCAAAAAATAACCCCTTATTTTGTAGGTTGGACACAGACTTTCCCTTGGGAGTGCCTCGAACAAAAGAACTGTGTCAAAAAAGAGGAGCTAAGAATCTCAGGCATTGTTCGGGAATTGAAAGAAGAAGACCAACAATTGAGTGCGCTTCCTGGAGGGTATGACTTCGCAACAAAACCACCGGTTTATCTGGAAGTTGGCCGTCAACCTACGGCGTGGTATTGGCATCTGTTGTTACTGGTTGGTTCGGGAAGTATCGCTTTTATTTTGGAATACTTCAGGATGAGGAAAGAGAAAAAATAAATAGCCCAAGTATCGGGGTAAAAAACTGACATATCAATTTACTAAAAAATGAAAAGACAACAAATTGTAGCTGGCAACTGGAAGATGAATAAAACCTATGAAGAGGGGCGGGACCTGATTAAGGAAGTCATGGACTTATTGCAACCCTCTGAGGTTATGATCATCTTGGGAACACCTTATATTCAACTGATGAGTGCGGCGAATTTAACAAAGGGCATTTCGTCTGTGAAATTGGCTGCGCAAAATTGCCATCAGGAAGAAAGTGGCGCTTATACCGGAGAGATTTCGGCCGGCATGGTGCAATCCGTAGGTGCGGAATATGTTATCCTTGGCCACAGCGAACGGCGAGAATATTTTGGCGAAGATGATGCACTGATTGCCAAAAAAATAGATGCGGCTTTGGCGCATGGATTGCGCCCCATTTACTGTTGTGGAGAAAAGCTGGAAACGCGCGAAGCTGAAAAGCATGTGGAGTTGGTCTCTGGCCAAATCGAAGCGGCTTTGTTTCACCTGAGTCCAGAAGCCTTTCAACAGGTTGTGATCGCGTACGAACCCGTTTGGGCGATTGGTACCGGCTTAACGGCCAGTCCAGATCAAGCTCAGGAAATGCACAAAGCTATCCGCAGTAAACTGGCTGAAAAATATGGATCGGAGTTAGCGGAAGGTACCACCATCTTATATGGAGGAAGCTGCAAACCGAGCAATGCTAAGGAACTTTTTAGCCAACCTGACGTTGATGGTGGTCTGATTGGTGGCGCATCGCTCAAAGCGGCTGATTTTATCGCCATTGCGAATAGCTTTTGATAAAGTATCACTTTTTTGAATAGATTCTGAGAGGTTCATTACGCATTTCATGAACAATTGCTTATTTTTGTTTGCTTTGTTCACTAAAACGCCTTTCCTCAATGAATAGCATTGTTACCCAGAGGTTTATAAAGTGTCATGATAAGTTAAGGGAAGATAACCGCGTGCGGTCCAGTCGACAATTTGCTATGTCCCTAGACTATTTGCCACAAAGTTTAAGCGAAATCCTGAAAGGAAGGCGTGATGTCACCATTGAGCTGTTGCGAAAAGCCGTAGAATATTATAAGGTCAATCCGGTGTACATCATGACGGGGGAGGGGCCCATGTTTATGAGCGAAGAAGACCACAAGAGTTTTCGTGTATTGACCATAGTGACAAATGTCCAAGAAGACGAGCGGATCGTGCACGTACCGGTGCCCGCTCAAGCAGGTTACGCCGGAGAAATGGCAGATCCCACCTTTGTGCAAGATTTACCCACATTCACATTACCGGATTATAAGTACAAGGTCGGCACCCACCGATCTTTTGATGTATCGGGAGACAGTATGGAGCCTACGCTATTTGAGGGGGACAAAGTTATTTGTAGCTATTTGGAACCTACCCTGTGGGAATCTTCGATTAAAGACAGTTATGTATATGTGGTGGTAACCAGAGGGGATGTTGTCGTCAAAAGAGTGACGAATAGATTGAAAGAGGACAAACAACTGGATTTGATTTCTGACAATAATTTCTACGAAAAGTATACCGTTGGTGTTGGAGATATTCGTGAAATCTGGTATGTACGGGCAAAGCTTAGCCCGTTCTTGCCCTCTCCGCAGAATATCAAAAATTATTTACACGACGAGGTGCGCGAGTTGAAGCAAACCATTACACAGCAGTCGCGTTTAATTTCTAACTTGAATACTAGTCTGCAACAGCTTTTGGAGCGACAGGAACGAGAAAATCACAATCACCAGGAATAATATCATGAGTAAGATCAAAATAAAAGGCAAAGTTGTTTACCAAAAACTAGGCACTGGATTTTGGGGCATTGTCGATCAATCCGGTAAGGAATGGCGACCTATAAATATGCCTGAACAACTAAAAAAAGAAGGTAAAACGGTTTCCGTAGATGCCAAGGAGGTGGAAGAAGATATGTCCGTTTTTATGTGGGGCACCGCAGTAAAGATCACGGGCTTTCATACCTTGGCACCCTAAGTGCTGTAAAAAAAAAGGAGATTTGAATAATACAAAAGCCGCAAAGCTATACTTATGAAGCTTTGCGACTTTTGCCATGATGGGGCATTAAAACTTATAATCTACCCTCGCCGTCACATTTCTTGGTCCTTCCAGCAATGCCGGGCGAATTGAATACTTTTCATTAAAGGCATTACCCAAAAGGAAGGAAATTCTCAGGTCATCAATCACTTCCACTGCCATGCGGAAATTGTGTACTGTGAATCCATTCGGATTGTCCTCCCGAAATTTCCTCAAGCCGCCCACAAAAACATTGAAGAAATTGTCGACTGCCAAAATCTGGCTATTGTAGAAAGTTTCAAGACCAAAAGTGAGGAATTTGTACTTCACTTCCAGATCTAGCTTAAATGTGTGTTTGGAACGATACTTCAAATAGTTTTCATCAAGGGAAGAGTTGTTGGCATTGGTTTGACCAACCGTCTCCTCCTCACCTGCTGCGGGCCGAGAATTATCAAATTCCAGAAACCGGGGATCAATGTAGGTATAGCCAGTAAGCAAGGACACTGGCAAGCCGAGGATATTTCCGCGACCAGCAACCGAAACCTCGATCCCTTTGATCTCTGTATCACCAATGTTGATGGACTGGAAACTGCCATTGACAATGTTAAATTCCATCATGTCTTGATAGTTCATGATAAAACCAGCCAAATCGATAAAACCTTCAAAAGAACCTGCTCGAAAGCCTTGTTTGAGACCAATTTCTGAAGACCAGCCCGTCTCGGATTGCAAGGTAGGGTTCGGAATTATATCAAAACCACCTAAATCGGTGACAATGAACTTCTCCGCCACTGTTGGGAAGCGGTAACCCTGACCAAGTGATGCCCTCAAATAGGTGGCTTTATGCAGTTGGTAACTCATCCCCAATCGAACCACCGGTTTGGACTCTTTTTCTTCGGAGGGGGCCACGATGCCGGAGGCTTGACTACCGGTAAACTCAAAGCCCGGATTGACCAGCAAGTTTTGTTCGTAGCGGAAACCGGCAGACACATTTAGCCGTTTCCAAAACTTTTTATCCAGCTGGAGATAGCCGGCAAAGTTTCGGGAATAAAAGGTCGTATCGCCGTAAAGTTCCGCATCAACATTGGTTCCCATGCCCACTAAACCTGTGGTGATGGCCAGATCAATACTCGGAAAGCGCTTTTGAAACTGGTACTCTCCGTAATAGAGCTGTGATTTATTCGATTGGTTGTTGCTGTTATCGTTATTGACGGAATAAAACCGCCCCATCAATTTATGCCGGTTATTCGATTTGTCGAAATAGGTGAGATAGGGGTCAATATTATACCGCAAACGCTCGCGGGAAGACGAGGTATTGGGTGCTGGCAAATAGGCAAGAGTATCCGTTTTCCAATAGAAAAAACTACCGGAGGAACCCTTGTTAAAATTGGCATTTAGCCCAAAAACCAGCCGGTCACTTAAGTGATAACGAGTATTGAAGTTGACCCGGCCAAATTTTTTATAAGTATCCTTATTATAGCTGTCTTCATTCAGGTAATAGGCTCCGACTACCAAATCCAGTTTTCCGATTTTGCGCTTGTGGCTTAAAGAGGTGGCTGAGGTATATGGCGCCCGGTCCCACCATTTCAATGAAGCTTCTTTGGGGTCCAGATAGTGCGTGTATGCCGTTGACACTCTGGTTTCCGGTTCCGATTTGGCGAAAGCCGTACGAATATTGATGATACCATTCAAAGCAGAAGACCCATACAATGCGGAAGCGGCTCCTTTTACCACCTCAATCTGCGCGATATTTTCAACCGGCACGTCGTCCCAATTGGGGTAACCCGCGTCAGCTTGTAGAATAGGAATATCATCGATCAGCAGCAAAACCCGGCTACCGGCACCTTGCGAAAATCCGGAGCCTCCTCGGATATTGGCCTGGCCATCAATCACGGTCACCCCGGGAATTTTCTGCAAAGCATCATCTAGCGTAGTTTTATTGGTGCTCGAAATCAGTTCCGGCTTGAGTACCTCCAAGGAAACGGTGACTTCTCCCAGTGGTTTATCAAATTTCCCACTGGTCACCGTAGCGGTATTGAGCATACTGGATTCCACCTCTAGATTAATGGTTATTTCTATAGTTTCATTGGCTTTTACAGAAATGGACTCCGTTTTATGTTGGTAGCCAACATAGCTGATGTTTAAGGTATAGTCTCCGGGGAGCAGTTTGAGTTCGAAATTTCCATCGTAATCGGTGATGGTTCCGGGGCCGTTTTGAACATATACGGTAGCCGCGATCAGGGGGTCATCCGCTGCTGCATCGATCACTTTACCTTTGACGATTCCTTTTTGTGTGTAGGCGGTCAGCGTTAGCCCTGCCAGTACCAAAAATGAAAACATTTTTCTGATGAGCATAAATCAACATTTGTTTGGTTAGCAAATTGCTTTCAAATTGAAAATCAATGAATTATGTTCAGAATGGGACAAAAGAGTAGCGTTGTGAGGGTGTAGGCAAATCTATTTTTATGAGGGTGTATAGGTTGGCAAAAATAGAACAATACCTGAGAAAAAATAAATTTTTTTCTATTGCCAAGTGAAATTCTTTAACAAAAAAATCTTAAGATTGAATTTCAGTATATCGACTTATTTGTCATATATTGCAAAAATTTTAATGAAAAAATGGTCTTTCACGAATACTCTATAGGTGAATTTATTTCCCGTTTTGGGAGGAGTATTTTGGGAAAAAGCAAGGCCAAAATTGCACGTAATTAAGTTCATAAAGTACTAGAATCACTAAAAAAGTCGCCTTACTATGAAGAAACTTTTACTTCTTGTTTTTTCGTTTGCTTATTTAATGGGATCTACCAGCGCTCAAACTTGCGAACCTGATCCAAATTTGCCCGATTCAGTTATTGTTGCACCATTGCCATATACCGCTGAAAACCCGGAGCTTGGCATTCAGGATACGGCTTGTGCTAATGGGTATTTTGAGACCTACATTTACATGAATATTCCAAACCAGGTAGATGTGTTTGGCAACCCAGTCCCATTGGACTCGGTCACCATGGCTGCTTCCGGTGGAATTTCAGATTTACCGGCATCATTGAGTTATAACTGTAATCCACCAAACTGCGTTTTCCAAGCAGATAGTAGTGGTTGTATCGTGGTTTACGGTACTCCTTCTGAGGAAGAAGTGGATATGTATGATCTAAAAGTGAATGTTACTATTTACGCCAGTGGATTATCACTTGATCGTGCCTTGCCTGATCAAACCCTGGTTTCTGGTAACTATTTCTTTTTTGTGCAGCCGGAAGGTTCAGCCAACTGTACAATTGTGAGTGGTGTTGATGATGCCAATCCGATTGCTTTTTCCATGTATAACCAACCAAATCCATTTGCTGACTACACGGAAATTGTGGTTGACTCTAAGCTAAATGGGGATTTCCAATTGATTGTACAAGATATGGTCGGTAAAGTTCATCAGCGCAGTAACGTTGATTTGCGGGAAGGCACAAATACGATTTCATTTAACGGCAGTCAGTTGGCTGATGGCATGTATATCTACACCATTACCAATGGAAGATCATCTATTTCCGAGAAAATGATCTTGAACCGTCGCTAAAATTGTTTATCATGACACCAGGCACCTACCGCAAGGTGCACCAGATAAAGAAATGAACTCCCATGAACAGACGCCTGGACAAGCTTGCCCGGGCGTCTGTTCCGTTTTTTAGGAGGATTGTTTTCAAAAATCGATTTTTATTGATGAAGAAATTATATATATCCACGCTCATCATTTTCCTATTGAGCAATATTGGCTACAGCCAAGTCGGTTGCCCGGGATGCGAAGTCTTACTCCCCACCAGCCTAACGGCAGATACCGTCTTTATTACCGATGCGCCCTCGGGGCAAGTTGGGGTTTATTATGATGGTGACATCAGCTTTCGCATGCCCATGACTACCGACCCTGTTCACGATCTAGATCCTACCATTCCTGAAGGTTTTGACATATCGTCTATCACCATTACTTCAGTGGCCAACTTGCCTCCAGGACTGAGTTGGGAAGCAAGCCAAACCGAGTTTGATCCCGTCGAGGAAACAGACGGCTGTGTTAAATTTTGTGGCACTCCTCTGCAATCGGGATTGTTTGAGGTAGAAGTGGTGGTTGAGGCACAGGTGTTTATCTTCACAGAAACCGCTTCTTTTAGTTTGCCTATACTCATTGAACCAGGGGTCACCAGTACAGAGGGTTTTTCCATTGTAAATAATAGTGGTTGTGGAACGGTGTCTGCTAGTTTTATCAATAATGTTCCCTCGGAAGATGTTGATGGGTTTTCTTATTTCTGGGACTTTGGTAACGGCAGTACTTCCATTGATGAAAACCCTCCCTCTCAGGAATATACGGAACCGGGTAATTATGAAGTCAACTATCAGGCTGTAGTAGATACCTCCGCCTATTATTTGACACAAGTAACCATCACAGCCACTGATTGCAGTGACTTTTTAGGCAACCGTCCCGATTTAAAAATTATCCTCTTTGGCCCGGATGGCAGCGATTTTTATACCGCAGACATCGTAGATAACGCGGTGTTGCCCGTGACCTATGACGTATTCTTCCCCATAGGGCCAGGCAATTATGCCGTTCAGGTGGTAGATGATGATGGTGGTATTGATGGAGCTGATGATGACTGCGGAACAGTTAATTTTACCAATCTGACTAGCGGCCCCCTTTCGGATGGTTCTTTAACGCTGGAACTAGAAATTTTTCACCCTATTGATACTATTCAGTCCACCGACACCATTTACGTCTATGCCATTCCGGAAACTCCGGTGATTACCACCGATGGCCCAACAACACTTTGTGCGGGAGAGCAGATCACCCTCAGTACGTCTTATGAAGAGCGGGTACAATGGTTTCGGGATAGCTTGCCGATTGTCGATGGGGACCAAGCTCAATTAGTGGTCAGCGAGAGTGGCAGTTACTGGGTGGAATATACCTCGGAGGTTGGCTGTACGGCTACTTCTGAACAAGTGGAAATCATCTTTTCTGTTCTGCCGGAAATTCCGATATTTTTCAGTGAAAACAATTTGTTGACACTCGAAGATCCCAACAATTTACCGGAAGATGTAACGCTACAATGGTTTCTCAACGGAAATGCGATAGAAGGCGCAAATGATCTGGCCTTTTGTGCAGAAATGGATGGAAATTATACCTTGGAAGTGACGGATAATGAGACAGGTTGCGCGAATTCTTTCTCATTAGAGGTGATATATGATCCGGACTTTGTAAATTGTACCAGTAGTACCGCTGATATTGGCATTGAAAAAATGCTAATTTATCCAAATCCGGTGCAACATCAATTGCAAGTGGCATTTTCAACGAATGAACAGATGATGGTTTCGGTGGTACTTTACGATGTGCATGGGAAACATCTGGCTCAGTACAAGCAACGGCATTATGGGACAATGAGCTATTCATTTTCCATGGTTCAGTACCCAGCTGGCCTTTATTTGGTTCAGATTAATACGATGCACGGAAGCGAAACTTTCCGGGTAATCAAGCAGGGTAGCGAGAATTAAATGGATTGATGATCCTTTATTGTTGATTTGGCAACTATTACAATATCATGACGGCGCAGGTTGAAAAAAAGGAAATAGGAAATTTGATTTTGGAGGGCATTCCCGAAATTCCCAAAACCGTAAGTGAAAAATTAACCCAGTATCAGAACACCCGGGACGCTAAAGTCATCGGTTGGCTTGATGGGGGCAATAGTATCCTTATTTCAACGCGTTTTGGTGATTCGGCTCAATTGCACCGAGTGCATCATCCACAGGGAGCGAGAGAACAGCTTACCTTTTTTAATGAGCCCGTTTTTAATGCTTGGATTTGCCCGGATGCTTCTCAAAACAGTTTGGTGTTTTTACGTGACAGGGGAGGGAATGAAAATTATCAGCTCTACTATCTAAAATTGGATAATGGTGAATACGAACTAGTCTCCGATGGGGAGTCCAGAAATGATCATGCCATTTGGAATAACCAGGGCAATTGTGTGGCTTATTGTTCCACCCGACGAAACAACACCGATCACGACCTTTACCTTTGTTGGCCGACCCAAGACAAGGCAGATGAATGCATTTTGGAAACAGAAGGGTACTGGTATCCTATCCAGTGGTCACCCGACGATCAGTTGCTCTTATTGGGCAATTTTAAATCGATTACCGAGAGCTTTTTGTCGATTTTGGATATTCAAACCGGAGTTGTTACGCCACTCAATATAGCTGATCAGCAGTCTTCCTGCAAATGGGGAGTCTGGTCTCATTGTGGTAATGGGATTTTCTTTACTTCCGATGAAAACAGCCAGTTTAGTCACCTTTTTTACCTCGATCGAAAAACGAATCACAAACAAAATCTGACTCGGGAAATCCCTTGGGATGTAGAAGATTTATCGTTATCGCCTGACGGCCAATTATTGGCCTTTTCCACCAACGAGAACGGCATTTGCAAGCTTTATTTATTGAATACAAAAACATTTGATTATCAGGAAGTCGAGGGCTTGCCATTGGGGCGTGTCAATGGACTGAAATGGCACCCGGATGGGGACCAGCTGGCCTTGACTCTTAATACGCCGGTTTCTCCATCGGATGTCTTTGTATGGCATCTTTCAAAAAAGGAGTTGACCCGTTGGACTTATAGCGAGGTCGGTGGGCTCAATCCAGATCGGTTTATTATGCCAGAATTGATTCATTACGATACCTTTGACGAAGTAAATGGAGAGTCAAGGCAAATTCCAGCCTATTATTATCAACCTCAGGATCAAGAGGCCCCCTATCCGGTGCTTATTTACATCCACGGCGGGCCGGAAAGTCAGTATCGTCCAGATTTCTTACCTGTTTTTCAATACTACCTACTCGAATTGGGAATCGCGATTGTAGCACCCAATGTACGCGGCTCGTTGGGATACGGAAAAGATTTTCTGACCCTGGACAATGGCTACAAACGCGAAGATTCTGTGAAAGATATCGGTAGTCTACTCGACTGGATCGAAGGTCGCCCGGAATTAGATCGTAAACGTATTGCGGTGATGGGCGGCTCTTACGGTGGCTACATGGTGCTGGCTTCAATGACGCATTTTAACCATCGTCTTTGTTGTGGCATTGACGTGGTTGGCATTAGTAACTTTGTTACCTTTTTGAAAAATACCAAATCCTATCGCCGTGATCTGCGGCGGGTAGAATACGGTGATGAGCGAGATCCCAAGATGCGTAAGCACCTGGAACAAATATCTCCAACGGCAAATGCCCATAAAATCACCAAACCGATGTTGATAGTGCAAGGGCTGAATGACCCTCGAGTCCCTGTCAGTGAAGCAGAGCAAATGCTGCAAGCCATTAGGAATAATGGGGGAGAAGCCTGGTATTTATTGGCAAAGGATGAGGGCCATGGCTTTCGCAAAAAGAACAATCGCGACTATTTCGCCAAAGCGGTGATTATCTTTCTTCAGCGTTATTTATTGGGGAAAATATAGAGAATTAGGCAGTAAACAGATACTTGATTTGAAATCCTTCAGTTTTTTCAATTGTTGTGGCCTCATCAATGGTAATGCCGAGAATGAGTGCTTTTAAATGGATCAAAGCTTCTTCCTTCAATCCTTGTTGCACCGCAAATTCCAAACTTGGCGTTACGCCAAAATCCTGATTGACTATCTCGAGATTGCATTGCTTCAAGGCATTCATGACTTGCCCCATAATGCCATACTCAAATTCCAACCGAAAGGTATCCTTTACAATTTTTTGCACGATGTTGGCTTGGGCCAATGCTTCGGCCGTACTTGTTTTATAGGCATTGATCAATCCCGAAGTGCCTAGTTTGGTTCCTCCAAAGTAGCGGACAACAATCACCACCACATTGGTCAACTCATAGCTATCTATTTGTCCCAAAATAGGTCGTCCGGCAGTGCCACTGGGCTCACCATCATCGTTCGCCCGAAAGTTGTTTTGATCCAATCCCAAGCGATAGGCATAACAGTGATGTCGAGCTTTAGGATGCAATTTTTTGACTTCCGTCAAATACTGCAAAGCCTCCTCTGCAGAGGTCGCAGGATAGGCGTAGGCAAGAAATTTGCTGCCCCGGTCCCTGAATTCGCCGAAGCTATGATCACTTATCGTTTGATATACGTCTTCCATCGGCGCAATTTACTGCATTAACAACCGATTAACAAAAATTGAATTCTCCTTATAGATCAAGCTGACAAAGAAACGTTAAATTACCCTATATTTGCAAAAAAAAAGAGTGGAACGTACCCTTCAACAATACGACGAGATCATGGCTCAATGTCGGGAGTTGTTTGTCAAAAAAACTCAAGACTACGGCACTTCCTGGCGAATTTTGCGCCCCTCTTCTCTGACGGACCAATTGTACATTAAGGCCAAGCGCATTAGAAGCATAGAGGAAAAAGGGGAACAGAAGATCGACGACTCGGTGGATGGGGAATATATTGCTCTTGTCAATTACAGCCTGATGGCCCTCATTCAGCTTTCTTTGCCGAAGGATGCTCCTCTGGAGATGGATGTAGCCACCGTTGGCGAACTATATGACCAGCATTTTGACAATACCCGCGAATTGATGATCCGTAAAAATCACGACTACGGAGAAGTATGGCGGGAGATGCGGATCAGTTCGATTACTGATTTGATTTTGTCCAAACTTTTACGCATCAAACAAATTGAGGACAATCAGGGGAAAACACTGGTTTCCGAAGGAGTACAAGGCAATTACCACGATATCATTAACTATGCTATTTTTGCATTGATTCAAATAGAAGAACAAAAGTAAACCCTTTGGTGAATGTGTTGTTTGAAGCATTTACCAACGTACAAAAAAAACACAACAAAATGACCTTAGGCACGCTTATCATCGGCATTGCGATCACCGCATTGATCTTGACAGGATTAATGTATTTTGCCACCGATCGGGTTAAGAATATCCTGTTGAGCTATTTACAAAATTTTGTAGGAGCCCTCTTTATTTTTTCGGGTTTGGTCAAGGCCGTTGACCCATTGGGAACGGCTTACAAGATGGAGCAATACTTTGGAGAGTTTGAATCTACCTTTAGCCACACCTGGTTCTCTTTTTTAGCACCAATGTTTCCTTGGTTATCGAATTATGTGACCGCCTTTTCTGTGATCATGATCGTGTTTGAAATAGTGCTTGGTGTGATGTTGATCGTGGGAGCATTGCGTAAGCTGACCGCTTGGGCGTTCTTAATTTTGGTTCTGTTCTTTACATTCCTCACAGGCTTTACCTTTCTTACCGGTTATGTTCCTGAAGGTGTCAATTTCTTCCAGTTTGCGCATTGGGGCCCTTATGTGGAAACCAATATGAAGGTTACAGATTGTGGTTGTTTTGGTGATTTTCTCAAATTGGAACCAAAAGTATCATTCTTGAAAGATGTGTTTTTGTTGATTCCCGGTATTTTGTTTGTCATTG
This sequence comes from uncultured Saprospiraceae bacterium, assembly GCA_964015035.1. Taxonomy (GTDB): domain Bacteria; phylum Bacteroidota; class Bacteroidia; order Chitinophagales; family Saprospiraceae; genus BQJU01. The sequence continues at coordinate 14,884 of CAXHCA010000053.1, read as the reverse complement.
CCTGGAAGCACCAGCATCAGTTGTTTTCGGCAACAGCCAGAAATCTGATTGCGTTAGGCACCATCGTGGTGACTACCATTTACTGTTTCAGCAACTTTTCGTGGGATTTACCACACACTGATTTCCGTCCTTTCAGGGAAGGTGTAAACATCAGAGAACAAAAACACCTGGAAGAGGAGGCAGCAGGCAATGTAGAAATTGAAGCTTACGAAATGACCAATAAGGAGACCGGAGAAGTGGTTCGCCTGCCTTTTGATCAGTATATGAAGGAATTTAAAAAATACCCCAAAGAGCAGTGGGAACTCAAGCAAATCAAATCTGAGCCGGAGGTGGCCCATACCAAGATCAGTGAATTTGACGTCAGTGATATTGAAGGCAATGAAGTGACTGAGGACATTCTCAGCGAGGAAGGCTATAGCTTTATGGTTGTCGCCTACCGTTTGTATGGCCAAGAAGGTAAAACCACACAAGTGGTGAGTGATAGCATTTTTGTCAATGATACGATTCCTTCTGCTGATACCTTGATCGTTTTGAAGCGCTTTGACCGGGTAGATACGCGGCAAGAATCCATTGCAACCTATAGCTGGGACCAGGATTATGTTGCCAAATGGACCAATATTATAAACCCGATCATGAAGGCTGGCGCAGAGAAGGGAGCCAAGGTCTATGCCATAACGGCGTATAGTGGTCCCGAACGAATTGTTGATTTTCAGAATACAATCGCTGCCGAATATCCAATCTATTTGGCTGATGATATTTTGCTCAAAACCATCGTCCGTTCAAATCCGGGATTGGTCTTGATGAAAAATGGAACCATCATCAAGAAGTGGCATTACAAAAAGCTACCCGATTTCTCGACGATTGAACAGGAGTTTATGCAGTAATTCTCTAAAAAACGTACAGGCGCTTGCCCGCTTGTACATTTTTTTCTTTATCATACAAGCTTTTTGCAATAATTACCCTTTATTTGCATGGCAGATGAATCACGAGATTTGTCAAGAACCAAGCTGAATAAGCAGAACGTGACAAGCTGCTCTAAAAAAGGAGTTAAATGTTAAGTAGAAGGAACGTCCGCATTAAAGTAATGCAGATGCTTTATTCCCAGAGCAGGGATAAGGCTCTAGGAGCTGAGGCTGTGTTGAAGATGTATCGGAATAATATCCGTACTTCGTTTGAACTGTATATGTTCAATCTTTTTCTATTTAAGACCATTGCTGGTTTTTCACAGGAAGATGCCGAACGAAAACATGCGAAGCTACTCCCCTCGGAAGAAGACAAAAAGTTTACTGCCAAGCTTTACGAAAATCCTTTGCTCAGCTCCATTTCTGAAAACAAAGAACTTCAACGGTATTTTAGTGCATATAAATTCGATGAAAAGATCGATCGCGATATCGTGAAGCGGTTTTATATCGAATACGCCAAAAGCGATGACTATCAGGCGTATGTGCAAAAAGAGGACAACACGATTCAGGAACACAAGAAAGCCCTGCTCGACCTCTTCAAAAACTGTATTCAGAACGAGGCGTTTAATGAATTTTTAGAAGATTTTTTCCCACTTTGGTTCGACGATAAATCGCTCGTTGTTGGTGCGATGAAAAAGACGATCAAAGCACTTCCTGCCGATGAGCATTTTTACAAAGAATACGAACCTACCGACGATACCATCAAAGACTTTGGAGAAGCCCTTCTTTTGAAAGTCATCAATGAAGATACAGAGTTACTGGCCCTTATTGAGCCAACGCTAAAAAATTGGGATGCTGATCGCGTGGCGATTATTGATATGATTCTATTAAAGATGGCCTTAAGTGAGCTATTGATCTTCCCAACTATTCCCACCAAGGTAACCCTCAATGAATTTGTGGAAATCTCTAAGATGTACAGCACCGAAAAGAGTAAGGATTTTATCAACGGCATTTTAGATCGACTGATGAAGAAGCTCAACAAGGATGGCCGCATCCATAAGGAGGGCAGGGGGCTGATGGAATAATTTTGTGGCATTTGCTGGTTTGTAAAAAAAAGTGAAAATTAGGTGTTACCTTTTTTTCAGTGATAGAACTAACCCACGATAATCTTTTGCTTTTTTTCACAAACCCTATTTTTATGAAAAAACAAGAGCGCTCAGCACATTTTGCTTTTTTATTTTGGTTATTAGTTCTAAGTACTTCAGCCACCTTTGCACAGGAAGATAACTATTGTATTCCTCACGTTGCTTCACAGAACCTCTACATTTCGGATTTTAAATTCATTACGATTAGCAATCCTTCCGGAAATAATGGATATACCTTCTATCCGACCTACACCACGGTTGAGCCGGGGCAAAACTACTTCTATAGCTTGACCTTTCCCGGCGGAAGTGGTCCAAAATTTTACGCTTTGTACATTGATTTTGATGGAAACGGAGATTTTATGGGAGGGTCAGAGTTATTAGTCAACATGGGGACTTCCTCGGATTATGCAGCGGAAATGTGATGATCCCCATGGGTTTTCCCGACGTCACGACAAGGATTAGGATCATTGTCAGTGATGTACCTATCATAGATCCCTGTGATTCGATATATAATGGCGAAATAGAAGACTATAACGCTATGGTAACCAATTCGGTAGATGAAGATTTTGTGGTTGTATTGACAACCAGAGATTCAGATATCCAGTATGATGAAACTTGCGATCTTTTTTCTTTTACCGTTCAGCATGAAATGTGTAATGCTGCCCCAGCTACCGTGCGACCTTTTTATTTATTCTGTTTTCTTGAGCAGGCATCTTCCACAGGAGGGCCCATAGCGACATCTACCTATGCTCCAACTACCCCCATCCAGTGGGTGCAAAGCACTACACAAGTAGATGTGGATATTTCAGTTTTATTCCCCAATCAGTATCCTCTGGATATTGGTGAAGAATATATCTTGAGGGTCTATCAAAATAGAGCGCATACCGATAATGATTGTACCACCTTAGGGCTGGATGGTCTTGAGGTGCATTTTATACAAGGTGATGAGTGCCAAACAGTTTTGGAATATAATGGTATTTCATGGGAACGAATCTTTGCGCGATCCGGGGAAGAAAATATTGACCTTGATCAGAGTCGAAGTGCAATTAAACAAGCTGTAACCATTGATCATGAGTTTGAGGTTTATCCAAACCCTGTTAAAGATCAGCTGCAAATAGACTTTCAAATTCAAGAAAAAATGCCCATCAATCTTTATTTGACTGATCTGACTGGAAAAAGGGTAAAAGCGTTTTACTACTCAGCGGATATGGATGCGGGAGCACATGCCCAATCACTAGAACTAGTTGACCTTCCGAGTGGAATGTATTTTTTGACGCTTGAAACGGCCAAACAACAAGTTGTCAAAAAGATCTTCGTACTTTAATAAATATAATCGGGACCAAACTAAAATGTAAATCTTCCAATTTGTAAATACCCATAAACATTAAAATGGATCGGGGAGGAGTAAGCAATGACCGCATTTGCTCTTTTTCGATAGGCCAAAAACACCTATCTTGTTCTTTGTTCTGCCTACCTATGGACAAATTGTGCAAATCATGAACAAGAAGAACGTCACACAATTAATTGGATTGTTTTTGCTCCTAGGGTGGCTGCCAGGAGTTCTACAAGCTCAAGCTGATCCTACTGAGCCCTTGAATGAGGGAGATCAGTATTATCAGAGGGGAAAATCAGTTTTGCGTAAGGGAGACATCGACAGCATGGCTTATTATTGGAACCGGGCTATTGATGTGTTTAAGCAAGTACAGGATATTGAAGGGCTTTACAATTGTTATTTCGGATTCTCTAGTGTTTATATGCAGCTAGGTCAATTGGAAAAGGCAATGACTTACAGTGATTCAACTTTCTGGGTGGCAGTGATGAACGAGCCGGAATCAGATTTATATAAAGAACACCTCACATACGCGCATTATAGACGAGGGAATCTGCACAATCTTTCCTTTTCTTTTGAATTGGCTATTGAAGACTATCGTCAGGCCGTCCATTATGAATTAATCCGAATGAAACCTGACTCTAATCATTTATCCAGAACTTGGAATAATCTTGCTACCCTCTACCGAAATGCAGGCGATTATAAAAAAGCATTGGATAGTTATCAGTATGCCTTAAATTATGGCGATGCGATTTCGTGGTCGGTCAAGGCAGCAATTTTAAACAATCTTGGTCACCTATATTTTGATGAGGGTGATTTCCCAACGGCACTTCGTTTTTTTCAAAGAGCGCACCTTTCATTCAAGGAAAATACAGAAATTAACAACCTGAAATTAAGTTTGACCGAGGTTGAAAACTATGTCAATGTTTGCAACAATCTAGGGAAGACCTATGATAGAATCGGTGATTTTGCGCAAGCAGAAATGCTACTAAAAAAATCTTTGCAACTCCAGCAGGAGTATAAGTTTGACGCTTCTCGCCTGTTTACCTATCGCTATTTGGGGCAGTTGTATCTACAACAGAAATCTTTCTTAAAACAAGGGATAGGCTATCTCGAAAAAAGTTTGGTGTTAGCAAAAGAACGATTTGCTCCACCCAATCGTGACCTAGGCACTTCCTACTATGTACTTGGCAAGGCTTTTCATCAATTGGATGACATCAAAACCGCTTTAAATTTCTACGCTCAAGCGAGAAAATCATTATTTCAAGCTGTATCTCAAGAGCAGCGTTTGCCTACTACTCCGATAGAGGTTCTCGCCGAAGTTACTATGCTAAAGATTTTGGTTAAAGAAGGCGAGGCTTTATGGAAATATTACCAAAAGCAACAAGATAGAGAAGCGCTTTTGCAAGGGTTAGACAACTTTGCCTTCATGGATCGGCTCATCACCCAGATGCGCCGCGGGTATCTATCCCAAGAATCCAAGCAATTTTTAGCTACCCAGGTTCATCAAGCTTATGGGGTCGCTATCCGTATTGCACAAGCATTGTACGTTGCCACACAAGAAGAAAGGTATGCCGATGCTGCCTTAAACTTTTTCGAAAACAGCAAAGCCATGATCCTACTGGAGTCCTTAGAGACTAATGATAGCCAGATGTTTCAGGATTTACGTACAAATACCAGAAGAAAAGCCCTGTTGGCTCAAGAGGCCGCCCTTAAAGCTAAAATGGCTAACTATAAGCGGTTAATTTATGAAGCCAAACAGGATGAGAAGAAAATTAAGGAGTGGAGCCAGCTATTATTTGAAACAAATCAAGAATTTGAGACGATTCAAACAACTTTCGAGGAGGAATATCCGGAGTATTTTGCCTTGAAATATGCCTCAAATACACTAACCCTACAAAAAGTAAAGGAACAGTTGTTGAACAATGGGGAATTAATTTTGGAGTATTATATGGACACAACTATCCTGCTCACTTGTGTAGTTGGCTCCGACATCTTTGAAATTAAAGCGCGGGAAATAGATGCCTCCGATCTACGGATGATCAACGCGTTTTTAAATGAAGTGTCTAATTTCTCTTTTTATAAAAATGCCCATTCTTCTTTTACCGATTTTTGGCAATCGTCTTTTCAAGTTTACGAACTATTGTTGAAGCACATTTTGGAAAAAGTAGATCTCCCACTAAAAGAATTGATTATTGTCCCCGATGGCATTTTGAATGTTCTGCCCTTCACTGCACTGACAATGGGCAAGCCGGTGAATGAGGAAACTCCAAATTATGGCCCAGAAAATATGGAATATGTATTGGAAAGGTACGAAATACGTTATGCCTACTCATTAAAAAGCCTCCTGTATTATCAGGAACGTTTACTTTCTAATTCAGCCAAATCTTTGTTTGCAGGATTTGCTCCTTCTTTTAAGGGGCCGTTAATACGACATGGAATCCGCTCATGTGCCAATAATCAGCTCTCTGATTTGAAGTATACAAGTGAGGAGGTCCGTACCATTGCAGAAGAACTCGATGGTGATTTTTTTCTTGGCGCAAAAGCCAGTAGTGAGCGTTTCAAAAACCTGGTTGGTGATTACCAAATTCTCCATCTAGCTACTCACGCCTGTGTCAATCCGGACGATCCACTTTATGGAAAGATTTTTTTTGGCCCAGAGGATTATCTTTATACACTTGATTTGTATGGCTTGTCTCTCCGGGCAGACTTGGTTGTTCTTAGTGCGTGTGAAACTGGAGTGGGTAGCATTCTTTCTGGGGAAGGAGTGCAGAGCTTGGCCAGGGCCTTAGCCTATGGTGGCTGTCCCAGTACCTTAACGAGCCTTTGGTCTATTGCCGACCGGACAACTGCTGATCTGATGATCAAATATTACATGATGTTGCAGGAGGGGCATGCAAAAAGCACCTCTTTACGCGAAACTCAACTACAGTTTCTGCATGACCAAAAAACGGCACAACAACACCCGGTGTATTGGGCGGGTTTTACTCAAATCGGAGCCAATGATCCAATCGATTTATCTGCTAAACGGAATCTCATAAAGGGGTGGTACTTTTTTGCTGCAATTTTACTACTGAGTGTTGGGGGATGGCTCTTTGCCAGAAATAGACATCTCTAATTTTACAGTTTTTCCAATAATTCTGTCGCTTTTTTAACATAAACACTGCCGTCACCACTGATTATCAGCTGAAGTTTTCTGCGAGTTGCCTCCCTATTGTCTTCCTTTAAGAAAGATAGCGCTTGATACCACAACGCTTCTTGCTTAAATAATGGATTTTTTTCGGCTATTTGATAAGTTGTTCGTGCCTTATCACCTTGTCCGATGGCCTCAAAGGCATAGCCCAAGGCCAGCGCTAATGGGGGATTTTCTGATAAATCGATTGATTGTTGTTTTATCTCATCAACAAATGCACTAAATGCTTGTTCTTTGTATAATTGGTAGGCGGTGCCCAAATTCGATTCCTGGTTGCCTCGCTGATGAAAATCCCATGAGTACGTTTCTTGGTACTGGTCGTACAAAGCTTGAGTGGATAGGGGAATCTGTGCATTCCATTGCCAAATGCCATAAGCGGTGATCAGAAGTGCTACGGTAGCGGCAATAGCCATGACTCGATTAACAGTAAATGAACGAGGCTGGGTGTTTGGCTGTGACTTTATCGTTTTTTCATGAATTTCATCAAGTTTTACTTTGAGTTTAGTATTGCCATAAAGGCGAATACCATTTGTCATGTTTTTGACTAGGGTAACCTCCTCAGCAAGCGCTTCATTTTCTTCCATAGCTTTTTCGAAATTTTCTCGTTCTTTCTTAGCCATTTCGCCTGCCAGATATTTTTCAATGTGTTCCCAATGTGCTTCCATCATTCATTGTTTTTTAAGCTCCCTAACATAGTGAGGGTGATTTAAAACCATTTGCCGGAGTTTCTTCATGCACTTTAACTTCTTGTTTTTCACCACTTGTTCACTAGCTAGTTCAAGGAGTTCTTTAATCTGTTTCATCGAAAATCTGTCATAATAAAACAAGGTCAAAATCTCTCGGCACGGCTCTCCTAATTTTGCAACTAAAGTAGCCACCAATTGTTCCTCTTCATTTCCAATCAAGATCTCTACGATGCCTACTTGGTCGGCAGGTTGATCAGGGAGCAGTTCTATATTAGTTTTACTCCTTTTTTTAGATAATCGTTTTAACCACAAATTTTTACAAATAGCAAATAAATAAGTTTTAATAGTGCTCTCCTTTTTAAATTTCCCATTAAGTACCTGATTGTAAAAGACAATCAAGCCATCCTGGAAGATATCTTTAGCCTCTTCTAAAGTCCCTTTGTTCCGAAGGATGTGGCTTTCTACAGAATGATAGTGACAGCCATATAAGTATTCAAATGCCTGATCTCGCTGTCGAGGCAAGCCGGAGGTGATCCAATCCAATAATATGGCGTCGCGAATTTTTGTCATACTTAATTACCCTTTAGTGCTGCTTCTTGGCAAAAGGTAACCCAATTTTTTTTGGGGCCTAATGATTGCGATACTTTTTATTGCCAAGGCAGGGATGATGATCAATTGATATATAAGGTGTTATGATGATCACATTAAGGTAGAAACGAGCCTGTAAATCATTTAAAAAAAAGTTTATTCTGCAAAATGGTGTTACCAATTCTGTCAAAGTTGTACTAACGATAAAATCAAAACGTAGGCTCTTCTATTATCCTAATTTTCACTTTTATAAAGCTATTTAATTACAAAACAATTGGAGTTATGAAAACTAAAGTTTATCTGCTTTTTCTATTGGCCATTTTATCTGGTTGGTCCGTTCGTAGCCAAACTTGTGAATGTGAAACTGATTCGCTGAGTATCACTACCGGTTTTGACCATGATGCCAACCAATTTTACAGCCCGGGTGATCAAGATCTTTTCTGGAGTGTCACTACCGATCCGAACGGAGGTGCCGTACCCCGACCTGCCAATGTGGTGCCGACCCGACCAGGTTGGCACCCTGCTACAATAGATGGATGGATTTCTCCTTTTAACGATGGTAATGATACAAACTATTCAGGTGGGACCTATGTTTTTGAGACCACTTTTTGCGTTTGTGAACTCACCGACCTGGTATTCAACTTTAGCACCTTGGCCGACAATGGCGTAACGATCACGCTCAATGACAATACGAATGCAGTGCTGCAAACATTACAGACGGTGGCCGCTCCAAATGGATTTAGCATGCCAACCAATACCAGTTCACTGGTTGCCGGATTACCGGCAGGTACTTACACTATTGTAGCTAATTTGATGAACAATGGAGGCCCACTAGGGCTCAATATTAATGGTAGTATCCTAGGCCCGGGGCTGTCCCTGAGAGAATGCTGCGTAGCAGTAGAACCAGAGGATTGCGGAGATATTGGTTTCGAAACCATTACCCCAAATTGTGCCGCTCCCTGGAATTACGATTACGAGTTTCGCATTCAAAACAATGACCCTAATCTGACTGTCACAGATGCGCTTTTTCTCAATGTCACCGGAGCAGGAGCTACAATGAATCCTAACTTTCAATCGTCATTGAGTATCTCCCCTAATGGTGGTCTCAGTGGACTACTCAATGCGGTCATTACCGCCAATCCCCAAATTACGCAGCCTACACAAGTGTGTTTTACCGTAGTGCTTTTGAGTAATGGAGCGACCTGCTGCGAATTTGACCACTGTATTACCTTACTTCCACCCGATGATCCTTGCGATCAAATTAGTCTGCTAGTACAGCAGGAAAATTGTTGTTTTGATGTCAATGTAACTAACAATTATTGTGAAGACTATTTCACCGCAATTCGTACGACTGTGCTAAGTGCTGGAGCCACCTTTAATAACTTAAATGGCGGTACGAACTGGAACTTCATGGCAAATGGTGCTTCAACCACCGTCCGGTGGGAGCCAATGGCAGGGAATATTGGGCTAGGCACTACCCCGGACCTTGAATTTTGTCTGAGCGGTACGGGAACTATGCACCAAGTGCAGTTCGAATGGCTAGCCTTGGATCAGAATGGCAATGAAATTGCTGTTTGTAGAGAAATAAGGGAACTTGAGTGTGAAAGAGGTTGCTTGACCATGGTGGAGGATTCGGTCATTTGTAACGATGATGGTACGTTTACTTATATGATTACCGTGACCAATCTATCCACTATAAATACGGCAACACACGTTTATTTGTCTTCTGCCAACGGCATTAGCTTTAACCCGGCCGTTTGGGGCCCAACGACGATTCCACCGGGAGGGAGTTTCTCAATGACTACCATAGTAACCAATACTGGAGGTCTACCGGCTGGTACACAGGTGCCTTATCAAATTGTACTGTTGGATATCAATTCTGGCTGGTGTTGTCATCAAACTGATCTGATGTTTACTATTCCGGACTGCGGCGACTGTGACTGCGGAACCCAAGATGAATTCCAACAAGACCTCAGCGCCGGATTTACTTTGAACGGTACAAATTGTAGTAATTTAAGTGTTACCCCGAATGCGGCTCAGGATTGTGATGAAATCATCTGGACCGTGGCCACACTCAATGGTAATTTACAGGCGAATGGGTCGACTATGGGTACGGGAGCTTGGAGTTTCTCACTTACAAACTCCGGTGCTTATCGCATTTGTATGACCATCGTTCGGTTTGATGATAACGGCAACTTCTGCTTTGAAGGGCAGTATTGTGAGGTAGTAGAAATCTCCTGTGAAGAGTGTATTGATCTTTCCTTAATTGATCCCAACGTTCCCTGTCCTCCTCGCAATCGTCTTGACTATGTTTGTGGATGCGATGGTCGCACTTATATCAATGATTGTACGGCCATGTTCAGAGCTGGAGTGACTTCATGGACACCCGGTCCCTGCCCGGTCCGGATTCCTGGAAGTGGTGTGCTTCTGGACGGAGATAAGTGGAGCAGAGGAATCTTGTTGGCTTTCTCTATCGTTCAGGAAAATACCTTTACGGAATACGTGATTGAACGTCGCAATACCCTTGACGATGCTTGGACAGAAATAGGCGTGATATCATCTTATGGAGAATCAGCCTATGAATTCTTTGATGAGGCTCCGCACTACGGCTTTAATGAATACCAAATTCTGGCCATCGAAGAAACGGGAGTCATTCAATACAGTAATACTGCCATCTTCAATTTTGAAAATGAAGACTTAGGGAGAAATGCAGATCATTCCAATCGTGAAGGAACCCAAGCAAGCATCAAGGCCCCCATTCAAGTACAATCTCTTGTGAAGGAAAATTTGACCATTTTAGTCTATCCCAATCCGACCAATGAGGGCATATTTCAAGTGGAATTACCTTATGCCGGCTTTACCTCCTGGTCCTTGCGTTCGGCTCAAGGAAAAATTGTGAAAGGACTTGGGATCAAGGATGGCGTGACCAACTTTACTGCACAGCTAGGTGATTTGTCACCGGGCATGTATATACTAGAGGTTACTCACCAAGAACCACGTAATACAGATAGAGTAAAGGTGGTGATTCAATAACCTTTACAAAACAAGTGTACTAAACGGCTTTAACAGGCCAATTTAGCAGTGCAGTCTCTTTTCCCGGCAACTGAGCGCCTCGGGGAAGGAGGGCTGCACTTTTTTTGTAACTGTGATCAGTATCACTGATGGAGGAGAAGCATACGGATACCTTTGTAATCAAGAAAACAAAATGATTATGGAAAAGAAAATATCTTTCAGCGATCTGATTAATGGCGAAAAGCCGGTTTTAGTGGACTTTTCAGCTGAATGGTGTGGGCCTTGCAAGGCGATGGCTCCTATCCTTAAAGAGGTGAAGGAGGAAATCGGCGATAAGGCGATTATTGTCAAAATTGACGTAGATCAAAATACGGCATTGGCTAGCAGCCTGGGCATTCATGGGGTGCCGACTTTCATTTTATATAAGGCCGGGGCAGTGAAATGGCGCCATTCCGGTATGCAGTCTTCCCACATGTTGACTCAGGTGATTCAACAGGCGGTAGACAATTAATTCTATAGGTCAATACTAGGAAATCGAACAAAGGTTTATGAAACTCAGGATGGCTATATTTTTCGCCTTATTGCCTTTACTGGCAACGGCGCAAGATGAATCTAACAGATGGTTAGAAAAATTAAAGGACTTTAAAATACAACCAACCTTAGGGTTTCAACTTTGGGGCACTTATACCAATGGAGAGGAGCTCTACAATGAGGACGTTGGACGATACGAAAATATTGACAATCGGGTTAATTTTCAGATTCGCCGTACCCGCATTGGGCTCAAAGGGCAGCCTTATGAAAACTTGAAGTTTAATCTTACGGGGGCCTTGGACTTGGTGGGGAGAGACATCCTAGCCGGGACAGAAGGGGGAGGTAATAATGGTGGTTCTCCATCTTTTCGAGTGTGGAATGCCTACGTGCAATGGCGGGTTAGAAACAATGATGAGGCGCTTAATCTGGTAGTCGGCTATCTGCCTGCGCAAATTGGGCGGGAGAGCATGACCTCTGCATTGAGGAGCACCTCGATGGAAAAGGCGTGGTCACAAAACTACCTGCGTCGGCACTTGACCGGCATTGGCCCGGGGCGAGCGGTAGGGGTCAACCTCGGAGGAATTCTATTGCCAGAAAAAGGTAAAATAGGCATCGGGTATGATGTTGGTATTTATAATCCAGTATTTGAAGGGTTTAGTGGGAATTCTATAGGAAAGCATTTTTCTCCTCTGTTAGTGGGCCGACTTGCCTGGCATATTGGCGATCCAGAATTCAAGAAATATACCATCAGCCATAAGGTGAATTATTTTGGAAAACGCAACGGATTGACCGTTGCCATCGCCGGGGCCACGCAAGGTGAAACAGATTTGTTTTTGCAAAATCAGGCCTTAGGTATTGACGTCCTTTTCAATTGGGGGAATTTAAATATTGATGGCGACTGGACCATACTGTCAAGAGGTGGTGAGCGCTTGTTGGAGGATGAAATTCGGGCATTTACTTCTACAAGTAATACCGGTTACATTCGGGCAAGTTACAACTTGGTGTTACCAAATCAATTTGTCTTGGAACCGGTGGTGATGTTGGTTCAATTTAATGGCGCATTAGATGCTATCGAACAGGCAGATGCTTCCAGTGTAGGTGCACTGCATGGAACGGACCAAAGTCTTGATTTTGGTTTCAACTTATACCCCAATCCAGATTTGAAATTATCCCTGCATTACACTTTTCGTAGGGGAGATGCCGGCGCAGTGGGCGATGGTGCTAAAATCAATAATTATTTCTATCAAAGTGGGGCTGGCGCCATCCATCGTGGCGAATGGCTGGGCATGGGATTAATCGCCATTTTTTAGAAGCAACTGATACGCTAAAAGAATATATCATTGGGTGATTTAATTTTTTTTTGAGCAGCATGTTTTAACCAAAGCATGCTGCTTGTTTTTGTGGAAAAATTATTGACCTACGTGACTTTAATCACTGACTTTGGCGTCCGTATAGGGTTACTTTGTAGTATCAATTTATTCATAAAAAAATACCGAATATATGGAAAATCAAATAGTGAATAACATGCCAAGAATAGGGGATAAAGCACCCGATTTTCAGGCTGTAACCACTGCCGGACCTTTGACGTTTTCCGAATACAACAAAGACAGTTGGGTAGTGATGTTTTCCCACCCGGCGGATTTTACGCCGGTTTGTACCACTGAAATGTCGGCTTTTGCCGTAGATCGAAAGTGGTTTGCCCAGCGCAATACCAAATTAATTGGACTGAGTATTGATAGCATTCACTCGCACTTGGCATGGGTAAACAATGTTCGTGAGAAAACGGATGTTTACATGGACTTCCCCATCATTGCCGATTTGGACATGAAAGTGGCCCAATTGTACGGTATGCTACACCCCGGTGAAAGTATGACCGCTGCCGTTCGAGCAGTATTTTTCATTGATCCAAAGGGCATCATTCGTCTGATTATGTACTATCCTTTAAATGTAGGGCGGAACATGGATGAGATTCAGCGGGTGTTGATTGCCTTACAAACTACAGATGAGTGTAATTGTGCGCTTCCCGTCAACTGGCGTCCTGGGGATAAGGCTATTGTGCCTCCACCAAAAACACTGGTAGAAATGGATGAGCGCATTGCCAATACCGAATACGAAAAAATTGATTTCTATTTGGCCAAAAAATCGCTGAGCTAGTAACGGGTACTAGTAAACTTTAGGTGTAGAAAGCCCCTTGTCTATCCGTAGGCAAGGGGTTCTAGTTTTGTTTTTGATTTTTACTCAAAAAGGGTGCACTCACTCTGGAATGACACCCTTTTGGAACGTTTTTAGGTTGATTGATTTCTAGCTGTTACTCCTATCCGCTGGACAGGTAGATGCACCAATCAAGGCGTAAATGGCGCACCAGTTGACCAAGGCTGTGAACAAAAAGATGACAGCAACTATTCCCAAAATAATGCCCAGTGTAGAAGCAATGGCAACAGTACCTGTAGCCAAGACAACAGCGATGATCGCTACGATAATCAAACGAATGATTTTATCCGTTTTTCCTACATTCTTTTTCATGGTTTCGTTAAGTTTGGTTTAATGAATAAAATGACTGATGAGCAATCCCAGTGTAGTGAAAATGCCAAGGCAAATTATACATGCGATTAGGAGTTTAGTCCAATTTGGTAACTGCTTCATGATACAAAGTTAGGGATAGCTATGGAGCGGTGGCGTGATTTTAGTCACGCCTTAAATAAGCAATTGGATGATATTGCCTGACATTTTGATCATTTGCTGCTTTTCCATTTGTTTCATCAGGCGGGAAATCACTTCACGGGAGCTATTTAGGTCTCTGGCAACATCAGTCTTTGAGAGCGTAAGGGTTTTTGTATTGAGCAGGTTCGCTTTATTGGTCAGGTATACCAATAGCCGCTCATCCATTTTACGAAAAGCTATATTGTCAACTACCGTCAGGACTTCGTCAAAGCGTTGGGCATAGGTTTCAGCCATAAACTCATTCCAGCTAGGGTAGTGGTGCAGAAAATCGTAAATGCTTTTTACCGGCAAGGCGAGGATTTGTGCCGGACTTTCAACAATCGCCCTAACTGCACTTTTTTCCCGACGTAAGCAGGAAGCCAGGGTCATAGCACAACTTTCACCTGAACTCACATAATAGAGAAAAATTTCGTGCCCCTCTTCGTCTTCGCGAATGATCTTTACAGATCCCGAAACCACTAGCGGTACAACGCGAATCAAGTCTCCGGCATCCATGAGTTGTGCACCGGCTGGTAATTCTAGCCATTGCCCCTCAGTGGCGATTTTCTCTACCAGTTCCCGCTGTGTAAAGGTTGGAAATAATGTTCTGAGCTGAAGGATGAGCTTGAGGTATTCCATATCATAATATTGATCAGGTAAAGATCATCATTTTACCTGAGTGCATGTTTGGAGGTACTCATTCAGGCTGCAAATTTCAGTTTTGGGAACCTCTTTTCGTCAGTCTCGGCTGAGTACGACTTTGGCACTGCGAAAAAAAGGTGTTTGTAGGCTAGCAC
>CAXHCA010000052.1:0-42381 GCA_964015035.1 uncultured Saprospiraceae bacterium | reverse complement strand
GGAGAGGAGGGAAGATTTTTAGGAAAGGCTCTACAGCCTTGGGTTTTTCTCCCTTTTTTGCCAAGAAAAAAGGGACCGCCGGAGGCATCTGGTCAGATAAAAAGCACAAATCTATAATAATGACAAAGCAAATTAATAGAATCCCATCTGCTCAATCTTTTTTTGGGGACAAACCTGAACTGCACCCCACTCCCATCAGCAGAAATAGATGGTGTAACATCAAACGAACCAATTAGATCATCCCATAACTCATCAATTGAGGTATTATTAAAGCGAAGTCCAAACGATCCACCACTTACATCAAAATTATCTAGTACACTTCTCCCTCTTGCATTCATTGCATTCCATATTTTCACAAGAGTTTCATTCCCAAGAGAAGTTGCCATACCCTTGATCTTTCCAATTACAGAATATGCCTTTTTAGCTAATGTGGTAGTGTCCCAAATTGCATCCAATAACCTTACAGTGGGATGAAATTGAGCAACAATATTTATAGCTTCTTTTACAAAACTTGCTAAGTCCTGTTGTCCAATAGCACGAATCAAATCCTTTATATCATCAGCTAAGGTAAGTTTTAATTGTTTTTCAATTATTCTTATAATCATCTCCGCACCAATTTCCTGTAAAATTGGCCACAGCCATACTGGTGCTGTAGAGAACTCTTCATTAAGATTACTCAAATCTTCATTAACTGTGAATAAATAGGCAAATAAAGCATCTTCGTTAGTATAAACTTCAAAAACATCATTTCTTACCTCTTGGTCAAAATCTTGATCATCCAATTGACAAATCGAGGGATTTGCTTCAGAAAATACAGCCTCCAGGATAGCCCCATTTAAAGATATTTCATACGAATGCTGAAACTCTTCCAACCGGGAAAAGCAGTCAGCTAAAGCAGTCATACAATCGCTTTCTGTTCCACATTGGTCCTTCATCATAACAAGAAGGCCCTCATCAGAAATATTAAAACTATTATTGGCTCCAATTGCACACATTAGCATACCATCTCCCTCCACCATATCAATCGAGGAATTCTGATACTGCGCGATCACTCCAGAAAGACAGTCATCAGCAGCACTAAGAGTATTCAGTCCATAACTATACGCGCTAAGAGTTAACTCTCCAGGGTTGCCTGATGCATTTGGGTCACCTTGATTGCCCGAACCAATTGGAGGTAGAGGTTCGCCATTAAAGCCATACAATGATACAATTCCTGATGTCATTCCTCAGTACAAATCATTAAATCAAAGTTAGCAATAATGGTTTCTAGTTTTATTTCTACTAAACGCCCCTCTCCATAAAAAAAGCAAGTAATTTCAATATTTTTTCTTCCGCCGCTTCGCCTTCGCTTTAATCCACAGCGTCTTCTCCGCCGCCACGTATATATACTTTTCATTCACAAAATCTACCGACTCATATTGCAAAGCCCACAAACACGAAATGCCTTTTCTTTTGCGATGACCTTTGAGAAAATGCCCATCGGGATAATCATTCAGATAAAAAACGGAAGCAGCCGAGTACGGAATAAAGCCCAGCAACTTGCCGTAATTATAGCCCACCAGCACCACCGTTCCCGTGAGGGGATCAATGGCCGCTCCGGTGACCACCCGGCGTTTGAGGGAGAGGCTATCGCGAAATTCGGCCGTTTGTGTAGCTCCCCGATCCGCCAGTGCAAAGTGTTTGGTGACAAACCGCTCGCCTCTGATCCGGCTTTTGGTAAACAAATGCAGACTATCCCTGTACCAGAAAAAGGCTTCGGTATCCAGTCCATCACCGGCAAACCGTGCGGGAAATTGGAAATGAATGGAGTCCACCTCCCCGCTACGCGGCTGTACCCGGTAGATACGCAAGTCCTGTCGGTTGCGGAGATTATTGCCAAAATCACCGACGTAAATGTTACCCTGATCATCGGCGGTAATATCTTCCCAATCGGTGTGACGCAGCATGGGCAAATCCAATGTATAGGTCAAATGCCCTTCCCTATCTGTCAAATACAGTCTGGGGCCATCCCCACTATCGTTGTGCCACCAAAGGCTATCCGGTGCGGCGTAATACAGCCCGGATACTTCAGCGAGCTGCTCCGGCAGGCGAATGCGGCATTTGGGTTTGTCTTGGGCGGAAAGGTAAGCTGGCAGCATGGAGAGCAACAAGAGGGAAAAAATCGATAGAAGATGTATCGTTTTCACGGTGTTTTTGAGTAAAGATAAGGAAATAGCTATTGACAGCATTTAGCTAAATATAGTCAATGTGTTGACAGTTTTTAGCTAAATGCTGTCAATACATCGAATACAAACCACCAAAAACAAAGAAAGGACCGGAACATGCATTCCAATCCTTCCTTTTTCCTATTATTTTATGCTAAATATTATTCACAGACCTCTGCAAAAATCCGGGCCGCCTGGATCAGGCTCTCTTCTTCATTCTCAAACTCCCCGGCACCGGCTAGTTCTGCCAGATCGGGACAGTCGGCAAAGTATTTAGACATGCCCTTCTTAAACAGTAAGAATTGGGTACTGGAAGTAGAGATCGGCGCCTCATCTGTCGCTTTTTGGAAAGCATATTCCATCTTCACATCGCCCAGTTTATTGTCGTATGGGTAAAACTTAAATACTTTGATCCGCTCCGTATCGTAAATGCATTCCATCAGGTGGGTCCCGGCTTCCTTATTGCCCTTATCACCAGGCGTAAAGGTCATGGCCATGAAGTTGCGATCCTTTAGCTGAAAGCCTTTTACCGTAGCAGGATCCAATGTGCTCTTTTCATCCTTGCCATCGATCTGATAAGTAAAAACGACATTCCCATCCGGGCCGAAATTGAGTTCCATATCTTCGGCAGTATTGACTACAAATTTGCCATTTAGCGTATCGCCGCCCTCATTCAAGATGTAACCTTCCATCTCGGCCAGATCTCCCGTTTCTTCGAATACCGGCACTTCTTCTTCCGCAGAAGAACTGGGTGGTTCTGCATTGGCCAAATCCCGATTGATGTGGCGGGTTTTGATTTTGTTGATGTCAAACTTCTTCTTTACCGCCTCTATTTCCTTGAGCAAACGTTTAGGACGACCGTCTTTCCAGCTAATCTGTAGGCACTCTGTAGCATACTTTTCTGCCTGCGCCAAGTCTTCCAACCAGTAGTAAACCGTGGATAGGTTCATCAAACAAGCATGGCGCATTTTCTCGGACTTCTTATTCCCCATTGGGTAATCATCCAGCGCATTCTTCCAAAAGTCAATGGCGGATTGCACCTGTGGAGCCATATCCGTAATAGGCTCATTGGGGCGCATGCCTTCAAATGCTGTCTTCACCGTTTCATAAGCACCATTAAACGCCTCAAAACCATCCACCTTCTTGCCAGGTACTTCTAGCTCATCCTTTTGGTAGGTAATCTTCCGATAGTCATAAGCATAAGCCAATGTACTCTGGATAGACCCCACCCGATCTATGACAAATTTCTTGGCCGCACCGTAAATCAGACTATGGCGATTATTTTGCCAGTAATTGTTGAGTGAAGAATAACTCGTATATTCTTTAGATTTCACGGCTTGCGTGCTCGTATTACTCGAGACTGTTCCCTCCTTCAGTACTTTGCCCTCGTAATCTGTCACCCGATAACTAATAGGGATCGAGTAGCTCGATTTCTTGTAATAATAGGTC
Source organism: uncultured Saprospiraceae bacterium (assembly GCA_964015035.1). Classification (GTDB taxonomy): domain Bacteria; phylum Bacteroidota; class Bacteroidia; order Chitinophagales; family Saprospiraceae; genus BQJU01. The sequence goes on along the minus strand of CAXHCA010000052.1, from coordinate 38,728 downwards.
GTTTTGACTTCTGTGCCGTCTTTTTTCTTGGTGGTTGAGATTCTTTTTTCCGTGGTCTCTCGGCCAATGCGCATATACCCAATCTGAATGTTCACCCGAAAGTGGCCACTCTTACCTTCTACTTTCTTGAATCCTTCAAATTTGATTTGGTTGGCCAGGGACGTTGGCGTAATTCCTAAATCCGCTAGGGTAGATCCTCCACCATAGCAACTGCTCGAAAAAGTAGTAAACTCGGGGTTTAATGGGGAAAGGGGTAATGCCGTATATTGGACCGGAAACTTTTCAGTTGTAATCTTCTGTCCGGACAATACAGCGGTACCTGCCACCCAAACCAGGAGGCATAACATTAATTTGGAATTCATATTGTTTTGATTTTGTGTGAATAACGCGTAGGTGTAGTTAACGCGCAAAGTTAAAAATTATATCCGGTCGACCATCATTTTGCAGGATGGTCCATCCGTGCCGTCATTTCTTTATTGATTGAGAAAAGAAAAGGTAACCATGTGGTGTGATGTTTTTTCAATCCAACTGGTTCGGTGCAATTTATTACGCAATTCCATTAGCATGCCCTAAAGTGCTGATTCAGCTGTCGCCAATTTTGAAAATCGTGTTTACGCTCCAAACGCCCACAACAAAAACGCCGGCATTATCTTCCCCCAAGTTTGCGGATTGTGTTCCCCACCCTTCACTTCTACGTAGGTAATATCATCATTGCTGTACCCCTTGGCTTTTAATACGGCAATCAAGTCCAGGGTATCATCTATGGAATCAATAATACCATTATTGTTGCGGTCGTTGTTTTCGTCATTGGTTCCCGTTTGAAACCAAAATTGCAAATCAGGCTGGTGGGTACTCGTTTCCACAATGTGGTGCATAATGCGATGTGCATCGGGATCAGCGGGATCAAAAGCCTGCGAACGCCACCAAAATGAGCCGGAGAAAACCCCTACTCTACTAAACAGGTCCGGGTGATTCCAGGCAATATCCATTGCCGAAAGGCCACCCAAAGAAAAGCCGGCAATGGCCATCTTTTCCACGTCGGTGGTGATGCGAAAACGGCTGCGCAGTTTGGGTAAGAGTTCAGATCGGAGAAATTGCTGGTATTTCTTGGCTTTATTGCCACGTTTTTTGTAGTCTGGATGGCCGGCTGTTCCATACTCATGCATCCGATCACCGGCGTGGATGGCGACAATGATCAGCTGGGGAATTTGCCAGGAATCATACAGGTAATCCAGAATGGACTTCAATCCCACAGCTTCCATATCCTGCCCGTCATTAAACACTAAAAGCGGGAAGGCATCCAACGGCGTTCGATAATAATCGGGGGGCAGGTAAATGTCTACCCTGACATTGCGGTCCAATGCCCTGGAGGGAAGATTCTGCCACTGCTGCACCTCCCCTCCTCCTGATTTTGGAAAAAAAATGAGGTTATTTAACCATTTTTTTAATCCTTTCATGATCTATTGAATTATTCGGTGTAGGGGGAATTAAGCTTGTGAAAAACTTCTTAAAAACCACTTGCCAAAATTAGATTCTGAAAATTAGTTAGTACACTAAACAATCGCACCTGCCCAACTTTCAATTTTTCGTTATAAGTTTTTGTAAATCAACCCATTGGACTTGGTTATTTCTAACAAACTCATTATTTTTGCGCACTAAGTGTAAAAAATACACAAACTTTATGTGACCGTGCTTGCAGAATTCCGTCAAAGGGATAGCACAAGCACAATACCTTCAAATGAACGTTCTTTGACAAATTTCGTGGTCAAGCTAAAACATTAATCAAAAGTGCCTTTAGAAGCGTTGGTTTATATTTTAGCCTGACTTTGAATCGCGGAATTTGTCAAAGAACCCAAATTAAGTGCCATGCAAGAAACCTACCACAAGTGGTATTCCCCAAATTTGGGCAAAGATATGGAAATGCTGGTATATGGCCACCAAGGCTATCCAGTGGTCATTTTCCCCTCTTCTATGGGGCGTTTTTACGAAAGTAAAGACTTTGGTCTGACCGATACCGCTCGCTGGTTTGTCGACCGCGGATTTATTCAGCTCTACTGTGTCGACAGCATCGATAGTTATAGCTGGTACAACAAATCCATCCATCCGGCACAACGCGCCAAAAACCACGCCTGGTATGATAAAATGATACTAGAAGAGTTGGTACATCGCATTCGCTGGAATACCGGAACGGGGAAAGTAGCCGTAGCTGGAGCCAGCTTTGGTGGGTATCACGCCGTTAATTTCGCCTTCAAACATCCAGAATTTGTCAGTCATCTTTTCAGCATGAGCGGCGCCTTTGATATCCGTTCCTTCACCGATGGTTATTACGATGACAATGTGTATTTTAACAATCCGGTAGATTTTGTTCACGGCTTGAATCATCCCGATCTTTGGCGCATGAATATCGTGCTGGGCACCTCTGAATGGGATATTTGTCTGGACGCCAACGTGAAATTGGCGGATCAATTGCGCAACAAAAATGTCAATCACTGGTTGGATATTCGAGGTTGGAAAGAGCACGATTGGCCGCTGTGGCGCGAAATGTTTCCACACTACTTAAGCCTGGTAGGATAGGCTTGTTTGATAATTATCAACCTAACGATAAGTGATAACCAAAAAAATTCCGATATTTAGACCAACTCACAAACCCTTCTCCAATGACTAAAAAAATAGGTATTCTCTTCGGACAGGAACGTTCTTTTCCACAAGCTTTTGTAGATCGAATCAATGCAAAGGGGGAAAAAGGAATCGTGGCTGAACCCGTCAAAATTGACAAGGTTATTCAAGCAGCACCTGCTGAATATGCCGTTATTGTTGACCGGATTTCTCAGGATGTTCCCTTCTATCGGGCTTTTTTGAAAAATGCAGCCATCAGTGGCACCGCAGTGATTAACAATCCATTCTGGTGGAGCGCCGACGAGAAATTCTTCAATAATGCCCTGTCTGAAAAAATAGGTGTTCCCGTACCTAAGACGGTACTTTTGCCTTCTAAGGACCACCCCGATGATACTTCTTCTGAATCCTTTGCCAACCTGGCTTTCCCCTTGGATTGGGAGGGTATTTTCAACTACGTTGGTTTTCCGGCTTATATGAAACCTTTTTCTGGAGGAGGATGGAAAAATGTGTATAAGCTGAATGATGCCGATGACTTTTTCCAGAAATTTCAGGAGACCGGCCAGTTGGTCATGATGTTGCAGGAAGAAATCAAATTTGATGCCTACTTCCGTTGTTACTGCATTGGTGGCAAATACGTACGCATCATGCACTACGAGCCACGCAACCCGCACCACCTGCGTTATGTGGCAAATTTTGACGTGTCACCAAAGATGATGAAGACCCTGGAAAGTTATGTATTAAAACTAAATCACGCCTTGGGATACGATTTTAATACGGTAGAATTGGCCATTAGAGATGGCATCCCCTATGCGATCGATTTTTGTAATCCGGCGCCAGATGCGGAGGTGACTTCCGTAGGACAAGAAAATTTTGAATGGGTAGTAGAAACGGCTGCAACTTACGCCATTGAGCGGGCTAAAGCCCAAAAGCCAGGGCAGGATAACCTTACTTGGGGAAGCTTTATCAGAGATGCCGTAGGCTCAAAAGCCGCCGCAACACCTGTAAAGAAAACGACCACCGCAAAAAAGGCGGCGACGACACGAAAAACCAGTACCAGAACGAAGAAATAGGGGCGACTTAGTACAGCCAATTACAAAGTGATCATTCGCACTTGGTTGCTATCGACGATTTTCGTTTTTTCGCGGTTTACTTTTTTGAATTAGACATCAACCATGAGAACAGCACGACTAGCTATATTAGATATGTACGACGGCACACCCAACCAGGGTATGCGTTGTATCAAGGACATCGTCGATCAGTTTGCGAAGGACATTGAATGGAAGGTTTTTAACACCAGAGGCAATGCAGAAATCCCGGACCTGAGTTACGATATTTTCATCTGCACCGGTGGTCCGGGCAGCCCATTTGACGGCAACGGCGTTTGGGATGTCCGCTTCAATGAATGGATGAGTAAGATTTGGAACTGGAACCTCAATCCCGATCGGCCACGCAAGTTTGTCTTTTTTATCTGCCACTCCTTTCAGATGGCTTGTAATCACTTCAAACTGGCAGAAATTACCGAGCGCAAGTCCATGTCTTTTGGCACCTTCATTACACACATGACGGATGCAGGGGTAGAGGAAGAGCTGTTTCAGGGTTTGCCCAATCCGTTTTATATCGCAGATTTTCGCAATTGGCAAGTGGTACAGCCTATCGAAAAGCGGTTTGATCAAATGGGTGCAAAAATTTTAGCCCTGGAAAAAATCCGGCCGCATGTGCCCTTAGAACGGGCGGTCATGGCCATTCGGTTTTCTCCGGAGATCTTTGGCACCCAATTTCACCCGGAAGCAGATCCCGAAGGGATGTTGGAGCACTTCCAGTCGGAAGATAAGCGGCAAATGGTATTGAGTGAACACGGTGCTGCCAAATACAAACGCATGATTGATCACCTTAGTGATCCCGATAAAATATCTTTGACACATAATGCTATCCTGCCCGGATTCCTAAGTCAAGCACTACGCGTTTTAAAGACCGAAACGGTACTGGCGTAGGGCTTTATTTCGGGAATGGGTAGCTCACATGGCCTTCTTGTGGATGGGGATGTCCCCTCTTTGCTTTTCTCTGCATTTTCAAATCACAATCTAAACCCAATTCGTTACAATGATTCCCGAATTAAGGACTCCTTTTAATGCTTCTTTTCAGGAGGCTGCTTATCAGAAATGTTTAGACTGGGTAGCCGGACAGACCAGCCACCGACAGCCTTTTCGCATTGCGGAAACGCCGGTCTTTATTCCAAAATTACTCAAGGAACGATTGATCACTGCTTGTGAAGAGATCGTGGATGTGATAGCTAAACCTAACTTTAAAGACCTCTCCCATCGGGCACTTTTATCTGGCCAAACTGTTCCGGGAGAAACACCGCATTCCACCTTCCTACAATTTGACTTTGGGGTTTGCATCGATGAAAATGGTGACTTTACGCCTCAACTTATCGAAGCACAAGGATTTCCCTCTCTATACTTTTTTCAGGACTTATTGGCGAAAGCCTACCGCACTCACTTTGATTTGCCCGAGCACTATACGCACCTATTTGGGGGGTTAAACTCGGAAACCTACATCGAGAAACTGCGGCGCATCATCATCGGCGATCACGACCCCGAACAGGTCATCCTTTTGGAAATTGAACCGGAAAAACAAACCACAGCTATCGACTTCATCTGTGCCAAACAAGCAATTGGCATCGAATATGTTTGCATTAGCGAACTAAAAAAGGAGGGCCGCGATGTCTATTATTACAAAGAGGGCCGCAAGATTCAGGTAAAGAAGATCTTCAACCGCGTCATTTTTGATGAGCTCATCCGCCGCGATGACCTCAAACGGGAATTCTACCTCACTCATGAGCACAACGTCGAATGGATTGGCCATCCCAATTGGTTTTTCCGCATCAGCAAGCACACCTTGCCTCTGTTGCAAAGCCAATATGTTCCAACTTCTTACTACCTAAATGAACTGGAAGAATTTCCGGAAGACCTACATAATTACGTATTGAAACCACTTTATTCCTTCGCAGGAACCGGCGTCATTATCAATCTAAACCGTTTTGATCTGGAAGCCATTACCGACCCAGAGAATTACATCTTACAGCGCAAAGTCCAGTATGCCCCGGTGATTCCTACTCCCGATGGACCGTCCAAATGCGAAATCCGCATGATGCTGCTTTGGGACCCCAATGAGGACCGTCCCCAATTGGTCAATAACCTCATCCGTCTCAGCAAAGGGGAGATGGTGGGTGTGCGCTACAACAAAGACAAAACCTGGGTAGGTGGCAGTGTCGGTTTTTTTGAAGAGTAAGTAGGCCCCGGGGGAACAGCAGTAGCGTATATCTGTCCCCCCAATTCTTCTCAGCGCCTAAATCTATCCCAAATACCGATCGCGGATAATCCACAGGTGATGCAGCTCGTGCCCCACAATGATATAGGCCAAAGCTAAAGTCGTGGCCTGATGTCCGCTGGCCATACCGGTGCGTTTCCACATGTCAGCAGTAAAATATTTAAACTGCTGGAAGGTAGCTACCCGTACCGCTTTCCACTCCTCTATTAAAGACGCTGAACTGCGCTCATTGGCATTGGAATAAGGTACATAATCATCCTGCTCAAACCCCGGGAGCGGCGTTTTATCACCACGAGCAATGCGCAGCGCACGGTACGCCATAATCCGCTCGGTATCGATAATATGCAAAACCGCCTCTTTGATCGTCCATTTTCCCGGCGCATAGGCATCATCCCACTTCTCCGCGGGAATGCCTTCCAGAAAAGCGATGCTTTGATCTATACTGGAAATGAGGGTAGGCAGAATGTCGGTGCTTTCTACCTTGTCGATATAAGTAAAAAAATAGCGATCACAGTCGCCAATTTGCGGGCGCATTCCTTTCATAACTTTTTTCAACAATATTACTGAATTTCTGCTTTGGGAAAAGGGACCGATTTTGCGAGGAGCAGGGGACCGGCTACTTTAATTGATAAATCTCCAACCGGTCATCGCGCAAGCGAAACAAGTAGTTCTTTTGCACCCGAATGTGATCAGCAGGATCGGCATAAAAAGGAAGCTTTAACGGCCTTTCGGCCAATGGTCCAAAGTCGTAAACAAAACACTTTCCCTCTTTTTGGTAAAACAGCCGTTTGCCTTCCAACTGAAAATAATCAATATTTCTAATGGGAATCTCCTTGTCAAACTGACCAAAATTGTCAAATACCAGTAGGCCGGTCTCGGGGGCATTGGCCACCACATAAATATGGTTGGCGTCTAGCTGCTCAATCTCCGGAATACCGCGAAAAAGTAAACTTAAATCTTCACTACTGTCGGTAATAATGCCCGACTGATTGAGTTTTTTTAGTTTGAAATTCAGCTCATCATATAGCCAAATCTGATTGTCGATGCCCAAAGCGACAACGGGTGATTGTACCAACTCTTCCAGCTCAAAGAGATTGATCTGGGTACTTGGATTCAACGTGCGATCCACGATAACGAGCAGTTGATAATCCGGGTAAAAGAGCAGTGGATTTAATGGGTTGGAAGCATCCACCGATTGAAGTTTGCCAAAACGATTGTTGGAATAGCGGAATAATTCCACCCCTTCAATGTTGTATTTCACCAATTCATTATCCGCATTAATCGTATAGATTTGCTGCAGCTGATCGGTCGTAAAATTGGTAAAATAGCCATAGATCACCGTTTTGAGTTGATAGGCTGTACTATCCTGAGCGGTAAGAGAAGCCAGGCTCCCCAAACCAATGAATACTCCCAGTATTACCATTTTCACGCGCTCCATAGGAGTATAAAGCTTTTTTCAACCCAGTTATTGTTTAGCCTCCTGTTTAGTCGCAGAATGATTGCCATAAATTACGCCTTGCTCATTTTCAAAAAACTGCAACTGTATGTCCGTACCATCGAAAACGGCGTAAGAGTTATAATTCATCCATTCCCCAAGATTGAGATAGCGGCTACGACCATTTTTCAACAGATAATCGATGGGCAGATGTCGGTGCCCAAACACAAAATAATCGACATCAACAGTATCCAGTTTGCGATTGGCATAAGCCACGAGCCATTCGTTCTCCTCTCCCAAAAAAGAGGCCGTTTCGGGATTGATTGCCCGGCTTTTTCCCGACCAGAAATTGGCCAATTTAATGCCGAAGTTAGGGTGTAAGCGTTCAAAAAGCCACTGACAAACCCGATTGGCAAAGACTTTTTTGATCAATTTATATCCGTGATCTCCAGGCCCTAGGCCATCGCCGTGGCCAATAAAAAAGGTCTTGCCATGAATTTCGCGGATAATTGGTTTTCGGTAGGTGGGAATGCCCAGTTCTTCTTCAAAATACCTGAACATCCACATATCGTGGTTGCCGATAAAAAAGTACATTGGGACACCCGCGTCACTCAATTCTGCCAGCTTGCCCAAGAGGCGCACATATCCTTTAGGCACCACTTTCTGATACTCAAACCAAAAGTCGAATACATCCCCAACCAGGTAGATTGCCTCCGCATCGTCCTGGATGCTCTCCAGCCAACGGACAATCTGTCGCTCCCGGTCTTCGCTGGGTAGCCTCGCATCAATTCCGAGATGAAAGTCGGAGGCGAAATAAGTTTTTTTCTTAGCATTCATGCGTAACAAAGGTAAAGAAACCGCCTCAATTATTCCGGATTTACTAAGTGCTTGCTTGGAGGCGGTGCTGTACTTGCCATTGTGGACAAAAGGCCCCTTTCATGAATCGATGGATTTCTTCCAAAGGTAACCTTTCCCCACGGATGCCAACTACGCGGTAAATCCTACCAAGTGATCAACAGAATAACCAATGACTAGCTTGAGACGGCGATCTCGAGTAGTTTTACTATTTTTATTAGCAGATCACACACGGTTGAGAATTAAAGGTAATGAAACACACAAATTACTGGTACTGGCTATCCTTTGCGTTGTTGGCAGTAAGCGGACAAGCACAAAGTTATTTTCAGAATCCGGTAATTCTGACCGAGGAGGATGGATTACCAGAAAATTATGTTTCCTCTATTGCTCAAGATAGTGCTGGTTTCACCTGGATCGGCAGTACCCGTGGACTCTGCCGATATGACGGATCTCAGGTCAAACTTTACCAGAATATTGAAGGGGATTCTTCGACGCTCAACAACGATTACATCAATAAAGTCTACGTCGATCAGGAAGGTCAATTGTGGGCATGTACTTCCACGGGTTTAAGTCGTTACCTACCTGCTACCGATAATTTTGAGGTCTTTTACGATCCCTCCATCAAAGGCCATCGCATCAATGATATTCTACAAGACCGCCAGGGGCAGTATTGGCTATCACTAGCGGATAAACCTTTGGCTAGTTTTGATACAAAAGAGAAAAAGATAAGTTTTATCCCTTTTACTCCTCCGCGAGAGGAGCATCCCGATCAATCCATTAAGGTCAATGACACCAGAGTGGTGATTCAGGATCGCACCAATGATTCTCTACTTTGGGTTGGCACCCATGCCGGTATTTTGAAATACAACAAATATTCGCGGGATTTTCAGCGGCATTATTTACATCACGAAAATAAGGAATGGGAATACCTGCTCAATTCCATTAAATTGCTCTACCACCACGATGATGGGTTATTGTACATTGGAAGTTGGTCGGGAGCCTACGTTTTTAATCCAAAAACTGAGCAGTTTCGCATCATTGGTCCATTTGCTGCGCCGCCGAGCCCCGGGAGTGTTTTACACAAAAGATCGGTGACCTCCATCATGCCTTTTCCCAATCATCAATTGGGGATCACTTTTTCCACCGGATTTGTGTTTTATGATCCGTACCAGAAAAAGGTAACCTCCTTTCAGTTGCTTGATGAAGAAAATATTCAGTTGCTACGGGGCGGAGACTTTCAAGATGCAAACGGCCGTATTTGGTGTTCATCTCCTTTTGGGCTCTACATTTTCAACCCCCAATTGAATCAATTTGTGGACTGGCAAATTCCGCACGAAAAAGAAGACTGGATTTATCATACCCGAGCCGTAGTGGAAAGTAATGACGGGCGGTATCTCTATGTGAGTGGCTACTCCCTGGAGGGTATTTATATTTTTGACCGTTGGCTAAAAAAATGGGAGTTGATTCCCGGCCCCCAAGACCACAGCAAGCAGGACGGCTCTTTTAGTGGACAGGATATGATTCGACTTCGCGATGGGAGAATCCTGCTGATTACCAGTGGCGATCTTTTTTATTTTGATGAACATCGGAAAACCATTACTCCGATAAAACTCAATTACGATTTTAATGCTCCCTCCTTTCGGCGAGTAATCGAAGGGCCAAATGGAGAAATCTGGATCGGTAGTCGTCGGGTGGGATTGTTTCGTGTGGATTTGAAAAAGAAAACAGTACGACAATTTCAGATCCTACTGGAGGTCGGTAATACTTTGGGGCGGAGTACCTGGTTGGAATACATTTCCACTGACCGAGAAGGACGTATCTGGATTCGAACAGCCCGCCACTACAGCGTGTATGAGCCCAATACAAATCAGTTTATTCACTGTGCCCCCGCACCGGGCGATTCCGGAACTTACATGGCAAATATCTCCGGATTTGCGATGGATCAAGAAGGCAATATATGGATGGCCGGTGTAGAAAGTGGCCTGGGTTTGGTCAATATGGAACACCCCGATCGAGGCTTTATCAGGAGGTATACACAAGCTGACGGTATGGCCGAAAAATATGTTCTGAACGTGGGAGCAGATCAAAAGGGGGCCCTTTGGTTAGGGCATGAAAAAGGCATCAGCTGTTTTGACCCCCAAACGGCAACATTTCGCTACTATGACCAAGGTTATGGTTATCCACCACCTAATCAGCACATCATGCAGAGCCTTTCCTCCGGAGAAATGATCATGGGAACCCAAAAGGGGTTTTGTATTTTTCACCCTGATAGCTTAAGACTCAACCAGGAATTGCCGCGCCCTTACCTGACTTCTTTTAAAGTTTTTGACAAGGAGTTGATCCATGTCAATCAATTGGTTTCGCCCAACACGGTCAAGTTGAGTTATAAAGAGAATTTTTTCTCGTTTGAGTTTTCTGCCATCGCCTATAATCTACCATCGCGAGTCACTTTTGCCTACAAACTAGAGGGGATTGATGAAGACTGGGTGCAAGCGGGAAAGCGAAATTATGCTTCCTACACCAATATCAGCGGTGGGGACTATGTCTTCAAATTGCGGGCAGCCAACAGTGAAGGTGTCTGGAATGAAACCCCTTATGAATTCAATATTTCGATTACGACACCGTGGTGGAAAACACTCTGGTTTTGGAGCCTCTTCATTGGGATTTTGCTGTGGATAATTATTTGGGGCATGCGCTGGCGCATCCGGCAAATTCGTAGCCAGGCCAATTTACGCACGGAGTTCAATCGCAAACTGACGGCTGTAGAGATGAATGCTTTACGGTCTCAGATGAACCCGCACTTCATCTTTAACTCCCTCAATTCGATTGATTATTATATTTTGAAAAATGACACCGAAAAAGCTTCCGATTACCTCAACCGATTCTCGCGGCTGATTCGGTTAATTTTACAAAATTCTCGTGCTAAATACGTGAATCTGAAAGATGAACTGGAAGCATTAAAACTCTATATTGAACTAGAAAGCCTGCGCTTTGAAGGAAAATTCGATTACGTGGTCAAAATAGAAAAGGGTTTGCCCATTGAGGAAATTGAACTCCCTCCGATGATCCTCCAACCATTCGTAGAAAATGCCATTTGGCACGGTTTGGTACAGAAACAAGACAAAGGTCGCCTTGATCTGGCCATTACCCGCGAAAATGGCCATCTGCATTGTGTAATTGAAGATGATGGCATTGGCCGAGATGCCGCTCAACAGTTGAAGTCCAAAACCGCTACCCGCCATAAATCGATGGGGATGCGCATCACCGGAGATCGACTACAAATGATCAATGAAACCTATGGCTCAAAGGCCAAAGTGATCATTATTGACCAAAAAGACGAGAACGGAAAATCATTGGGTACTCGTGTAGAACTGGACATCCCGATTGGCGGCGGCACCTGGGAATAACCTCATAAACCAAATAACTCAACCCTCTAAACCAAACACCAAAATCCTAACAAAATGATCAAAGCAATACTGGTAGATGATGAACGACACAGCGTGGAAACCCTCGCCTGGAAATTGAATAAATTTTGCCCAGATGTGGAGGTCTTGGCAACTTTTACAGATTCGGTGGAAGCCAGTACCTACCTGAAAGAAAATCCTCCAGAGTTACTATTTTTAGATATTGAAATGCCCCGACTCAACGGGTTTGAGCTATTGGAGAAATTAGGAGAAGTACCTTTCGATGTGATCTTTACGACCGCTTATGACGAATTTGGGATTCGGGCCATCAAATTTAGTGCCCTGGATTATTTGCTCAAGCCGGTACAAAAGGAAGATTTGGTAGAGGCCGTGGATAAACACAGCAAAAAAAATATCCGCCAATTATCTTCCTCTCAGCTGGAAGTCCTGTTTAGCAATATCAAAGAAGAATCTAAAGGGCGTTCGGGCAAGATTGCCTTGGCCACCAAGGAAAGCATTGAATTTGTCTTTCCCGAAGACATCATGGTTTGTGCGTCAGACAGCAATTATACCATGGTGCACCTCAAAGAAGGTCGTAAAAAACTCATCTCGCGCACCCTCAAAGAATTTGAAAACCTACTCGCTGACTTCAGCTTCTTCCGAGTACACCATTCGTACCTCGTCAACTTGCAGCATGTCCGTGAATTTGTTCGCGCAGATGGCGGCTACCTCGTAATGACCAACGGCATGAAACTACCGGTGGCAAGAACGCGTAGGGAGGAACTTTTGAGCAAGTTTTAAAAAGGCGGAGCGGATGCTCCTCCCAGTGAACGGGGGCACAGCAACCTTCACTGCCGTGCACAACACGCAGATCTTGGAGCAGCAGAAGTAGGAAACCAATTGTGCCACTACTGCTGCTCCAAGCACGCCACGTGCAAATTAATTTAATTCAAACCGCACTACAATTCCCCCCGACGCATCCGTTCTTGGATAACCGGTGGAGGTCTTAGGAATCGTTTTCCGGTAATCAAAGAAAAGGCGCAAGGACAAGCGACGGTTGAGTTTGTACTCCACAGATGGCGACAAGCTCAAGGCAAAGTTACCACGCGTTGGCTGAGAATCTCCCTGAGGGGTCAAATCTCGGGCCAGCGTAATGTCATCCCGTAGAGAAAAGTTACATTGGATATCCAAATCACGTCCTTGTAATTGTCCGCCCCGACCACGGTTGCGGTTGTTGGCGCTGTTTTGTGCTTTTTTGTCGTCCTCTTCCTTCTTTTTCTTACTCCCCTTCTTTTTGCTTCCCGTAAGGAACGGAATGTCCACATCACGGATCAAATAACCAAAACCGGCAGTGATTTCCTTAGAGTTCCGCTCACTCAGCAATTTACTGATCGAACTCAAAGAAAGGCTTCGGCTCTTCTTATAATCCAGGTTAAAAGACATGCCATTTTGCAGGGTCGCTTCGACTCCAAGCAGTGGCGAAAACGCCTCCTGAATCGCGACTTCCGGTATTTCGATGCGGGCAAAGAAGTTGCCATCATTATTCATGCCTCCATTCGTGGGCAATGCTTCATAAAAACGGGTATTGGAGGAATACCGTCCCACCGTCAACGTAGAACGATAGCTATGTGACAAGGTGAAATTGCTGAAAATCTCCTGGAAGAAAGGCAATTTCGACAATCCATCATACTGAATTCTCCAGTTGACCTTAGGCAAAATGTTAAACAAATTTAAGTCGATGGTTCTGGCATCCTTATCGGTATATGCCGCAATAAATGCCGGAATAATCACATCCTGCTGATTTTCACCGTAACCATCGGTAAAGCCCCGACGCGCTAGATTAATGTCCGAGTGTGGACGGGTTCCCAAGCGCTGGGAAATGATGACTTGATTGGACTGGAAGGTCTCAAATAGGTTTTTCAACTCGGAGGTATCACTCCGGAAAAGCGTTTGTAGCGCAGAATAAGTCACCGTCATACTTCCGCCAACCAATCCCTGCAAGTGGACCAATTCCCGGTTGTTATCAATCAAGGTATCTTTGAAAGATTCTTGATAATCTTCGGTAAATGATTTATTCAATTCCAGATCGATCTTGAAGTCGGGAATCGGCTCCAGGGTCAACTTCGCATCATAGGTTTGGGTATAGTTTTGAATGACCTTCTGGTTTTGGAAGGTACTTCCGGTAATCCATTCCCTGTTTTGGTACAACCAATCCTCTGATGTGTATTGTTGCGCATCAGTCAGCTCGCGAATTTTGGGTTGCAATCCGGCCGCAAAATCTAGACCGGGCGCGCCAAAGCCTGATTCCATCCCCAACAAACTGGGTCGTGGTGTAAAGCCCGGTATCACCGTTTGGAAGCGTTCCGTATAGTTAAATCGGGCGCGCCGTACCAGCATCAAAGGCCGGATAAGGGCACGCTCCAGAACCGAAGGCTCTGGATTTTTTTTCTTCTTCTTTTTATCATCGGTAGCCTTGTCAGACAAATCCTGTTTATCGCGGCTATTCCTTGTCGCCCCACGTCCTTTTGTGTTTCGCCGGGCCGGGCGGTTGATCTTTTTGAGGTAATCAAATTGATCGTACAGCTTTTCAAAATTCAAATCGGCATTGATTTGACGGTTTTGGCTATTGCGAATCACATTACCCAAACTATCTACCACCAAAGAAGCCGCTTCCCAGGCGTATTCCGCAGAATATTGCGCCCGAATATTGACCCAATCCATAAAAGGCAAATAACGTATAGGTAAAGTATAATTGGCACTCAGACTATGGTTGTACAATTTGGGACGCCCCAGCTTCTTAATGTTCGACCAGATACTATCCTTTCGATACTGATTGACATCCTCAATAGTAGCATCATCCCGAATTCGGCGCTCATCCGGCTCATCAATGATAGAAGAAGCCAATGCGTTATAATTGAACTTCAAAGCCTTACTTAGGTCCCACTGTAGGTTATAGTCCCGATCCCACTTGAAGTACTTGGCGTAATAAGTACGGAAGCGCTCCTCCAGTCCGGTAAACCGATAACTGGTGGTAATAAATCGTCGCTCCATAAAGCTACTGGCCGTAAAGCTATTGGGCAATGGATTGAAGTTAAATTCACCCAACAACCTTAAAAACTTATTTTTCTTCAACCCTTTCAACGGTTCAATGTATTTGGGCGACCGACTAAAGCCATAATCTACTGAGGCTTTTTGCAATTGCTCTTTCTCCGAAGCAATAATCGGATCACTGCGCTCGGTTTCAGAATAAGCGTAGCTAACACTGAAGTTTTCAATATCCAAGGGCGTAGGTTTTGCGCCTGCCCCACCGCTGCCGCCAGTTCGTTCTTTCCGTACATCGGTAAAGTTAAACGCTCGAATATTCACCACCTCCTGGGCTTGCTCCTTAATGGAATCCCGCTCGGTTTTGTTGTCGGCTGCTGCCAATTTATCTTTTAGCTTAATGTCCAGATCATAGGGATCATATTCTGGTGTTTTGGTAACATTGGAAATCTGCCCGTAGAAAGGCAGTTTAATCCCCCATTTTTCCGGAAGAAATTTATCCAGGTTTAGGTCTACGGCCATATCGTAACCCGCTACTTGCTCCCGCGCACGATCCTGAACACCATCATCCAATGCGCCAAACCCTACCGAACTCACATTACCGGCAAGACTAACCGTACCCAAATCGGCCAATTGTATATCCATCCGGGCTAATGCCGCTGCTGCACCACGTTCATCCAGTCCGGTCAGGCGCATTTCATTGGTCCAGATTTCAGCAGAATACGCATCGGGAATTCCATCAGCAGGGTTTCGGATACCAATGAAAGCAATCTTAACAAATCCCAAATTCGGGTTTCCTTTCACCTTAATCGTCTGTGGTTGGCCACCAGTCCCTGGATCAATCGTCTTGGTGTATTCTCGACCAACATCAAAACCACCATTATTTCGTTCTTCCTTTAGCTGGCGCAAAAGGGCTAGTTCAAAATCAAAACTATTTTCCTCCTTCCATACTTCTTGCTTGTACTCATCCAACTGGGCATCTAGTTCCATCACCGCATCGGGGTCAGACATCACGAGGGGGATTTCGTATTCGTAGTAGTTGTTTTGAAAATCACTTCCCAACCGTACAAATATACTCAGGGCACCATCTGGAATCTCCGTGACTCCGGGTTCTTGAATTGCTCTTTCTTCCGCATGTACAAACATTTTAAACCGTTCGTACACCCGCATATCGGTCTCGATAATTTTAAATACGCCCTGACTCGCACCATCGCAAAGGCTGTTAACTCTGAGGGCTAGGGCTTTTTCATTTTGCTGGGTGGTAAACACTCCCAAAGACTGCTCTCGTTGAATCCCTATTGGCAAGGTATAATTAAAGGGCTCCCGATTGCTGTTTTCTTCAATATTTACCGCATCAATATCAATCGTAGCATCTTCCGTACAGGGTTCTACGGCATCGACTGTCTCCAGGCTTTGGGTATATCTCCGCCATTGGTTACGCACCAGCTCCAGACTGGCAAAACGCAAGGTCACCGGAGCTTCAAAACCGCGTAAATACATCCGCATAAAACGAATGGAGCGGAAATCCTGGATTCCTCCAACCGCCTTCTTCTGATCCCCATTCAGCGGTACTCGGAAACGATACCAAATCCGGCCGGTCCCCTCGTCTTCAATCCGGTCGGTAATGTAAGTGGTCTTGGACAAATCAATTTCTCTGCGATCCATGGGGTCTACTTCCAAAGGAATTTCATATTGGAAATATGACTCCGTTTCATTTAAGGAGTTATCTCGGTTGATGTCCTCTGAATCCGGAAAATTGGAATTGGAGTTCCGCACACTATTCCCGGTGTTTGACTGAGAGTTACCTTCTGGATTATTGAAAAACTTATAGCGTTGCCGCACTCCATCATCCGGGCCAAAGCGCTGATCATCCCGATAATAATAGAAGTTGTCATTAGACGGGTCCTTGGCAATTTCCGCCGCTACATTGGGATTGACTGCTTGAATCGCTTGAATGTAATCGGAAAACTTGGCCGCCTCCGCGTCATCATTCAGACCATCCAACCCAACGTCCTGCTGGTTACGTGCTTCGTCTCCCAAGTCAAAGGAGTTGGTAATTTGCTGCCCCACCGGCACCCGAGCCCAGGAGGTATTATCCGTCCGGCGATTAGGATTTTCAGTAGTCGGCAATCCGTTTTCAAAAAACTTACGGGAATCCTTTAGAATATCTTCTGAAACATTACCCAGGTTGATGTATAATTTACCTTGTCGCAATTCGGCATCAGGAGCGGCACTAGTCGCATCCAGGGTGTCGAGGAATGGGCTCAGCATCCAGAATTCCAAAAATTCAATATTGGCGGTTTGAAAATCCGGCGTATTCATCTGCCGCATAATCCCTCCCCAACGAGTGGCCGGATCATTCAAGACTAGTTCTGATCCATTGATAGACACTCCTCTGGTATAACCCGGATATCCATCGGGTGTGTCAAAGTTATAAGGCCCTCTCTGCTGTGGAAAAAACGACAGGTCGAGGGTTTGAATATTGGGCAATTGCTCCGGCGTCAGCTGGCGGTTGGGAAATACTTCCTCTTGTGGCACTAAACTGGTGTAAGGATCTCCCCGATCACCATCACGGGGACCACGAGCACTCGGATCAATACGGTACCAGTTGAGCAAAGCTCGGTTGGCGCCATAGGCCAGATTATCTACTGTAGCTTCCGGAAAAAGTGGATTATTATTGGCATCGTCATTTTGCGGCACACTGGCCAGTGCCCAACCGTTGATCCCATTCACGGGGGTCCGCAGGTCAAAACTACTGGCTGCACCTTCAAAGTCATCGATGTAGACGGTACCACTTTTGTCTTTTTTACTTTCATTAATGGCGCGAGCGTGGCCAGGTTTCAGATAAGCCGCCTCCGCCGAGAAATTGATGCTTGATGGTGCACTGGTCGAAACCAACGGCAAGGCGTCTACTGCTCTGGTCAACCAAGGAGCTTCCTTGCTCAGGTTCAAATCGAGGCCATAGATTTTGTTATTGATCGGGTCTTCTCCAATGTTGACCTTAGGGGTAAATGGGCGTTCGTACAATTGTAGAAAGGTAGCCCCAACATTGATATCTTTACTCACCTCATAATCGGCACGTAGCCCCACCATGGTTTTTTGCTGAAATCCGAAAAGGGTATTGTCTTCAAAAGAAACATTGATCGGTACCCCTGAAGCCAGAATGGCATCGTTCAAAATGCGCAAGCGGCCGGTACTGTAGTCTATTTCATAATCCTGCCCCCGTTGCAGCAAGGTTCCCCCCGCAGTCACCGTTTCTGAATTCTCGGGGATATTGAAGGCCCCGAGTGAAATTTCAGAGGAAACACTGGATTCATAGCTACCTTTGATGATGAAACGGTTCTTTTCGGCATTTTCAATGGCATTAAAGAGGGTTTCATCGTAGAGTTCCTGATACACATAGTCATCCTCAAATTGATCATCCAGTTGTGCGGCCAAGGATGAACCAAACGGTTCCAGTACCGGGAAATAGATCCGCCCGTTGGTTGGATTAATGGTAGTACCCGGCACAAAGTCAAACCGGCCATCGGGTTGCGGGTCCCCATAAGTATTCAGTCGGTCCAGGTTGAATACGCGCAATAAGGGTTCTCCGGCCAGGTTACTGGTTGGCAAAAAGCGCTTCAAACCTTTCCCGGGGTCATCGTAAAAAATGTCGAGCAGAAAGTCTTGTGATTCTACCTGATAAGCACCAATGGAATAAACGTTTTTCATCATCAGGTCCCAAGTCGGCACGTTTACCGGTTGAGCGGTACTTTTCAACATTTTGACAAACATCACCTGTGGGGTGAGGTCGGTGGTATCGGTGCTATTGTCATTTTCATTGGAAGCGCCATCACCTACCGCATAATACGGAGGTCCACCATTGTATTCATAAGCATAGCTTACCGCCACTACCTGGTCGGGTTGTACATTCACATTCAAGGAAATGAAGCCCAATTCAGCATTGTAGGTATATTCCGTAGACCGCAAACGACGAGCGCTTACCTTCTCAAAATCCCGGCCTTGTACCAGACCAAATTCTGAAGACTGGAGGAGAGAAACCACTCGGTCTACATCCTTCAATCCGGGCCGGTTGATCAATCGCTCATAGAGGTCGTTGGCGTTGTTGGCAGGCAACCCTTTGCCCTGAAAGTCCCGGTTGACAGGAATGGTCGGGGCAGTTACGGCATCTGGATTTACCAGTCTCTCGGGTTCACCTAAGTCGGCAAACGCCACGATATCCCGGATGCTTTCTACATTGACATCATTGCGGTTGACCGTCACCCACACTTCTACATCGGTAATCCGGGATAAGGTTTTGATATAAGGTAGGTTGGCAAGGGCATCCTCGTAATTTTCGCGGAAGTAGTGCGAGAGGAAGAAGTGTCGGTTCTCGTCATATTCATCAGCGCGCACTTCAAATTCTTGTTTCTGGCTACCGCCTTCCAGCCGGATATTTTCACGTTGTGACCGCTGTTGAGAAGCGATTGCCGTCAGGCGCAAGTGGCCAAACTGCAATTCGGTTTTTAAACCAAACAGACTTTGTGCCCCCTGAATCAGCGTTCCCCGCAAGGGCAAACTCACGTTACCCGCTTCGATGCGTTTCAAGATGTCATCTTCTCCGTAGAGGTCACTATTGTAATCCAGCTTAATTACATTATCAAAATTGAAAGTCGCGTTGGTATTATAGTTGGTAGTCAGGTTCAGTTTTTCGCCAATTTTACCCGTCACATTCATCTGAATGTTCATATCAAAATCAAAATTGGCATTGCGGCGCTGGCGCTCGGTCAGGATGGGGTTGTCCAGTTTCTGGTAGTCCACACCAAAAGTAAGGTCAATGTTACCCTGAGGTCGGATATCGACCTTGGTTCCACCAAACAAGCGATCGAGCAAGCTATTTTTGACATCAATTTTGGAAATTGGATCAAGAGAGCTGAGTCCGTTTTCCCCGGTATTGATGCCCGCAAGCTGATTGAAATAATCCCGTTCCTCCTTTTGGCGCTGGTATTCGAGATATTCATCAAACGTCATATAGGTAGGAGGACGGAAGTAGTTATCGCCAATTTTCTCAGTGATGATGTAATTTCCGGTAGCTGGATCAAACTCCACGTTTTGTTCAACAACACTGGGGTCTTCCAGATCAAAAGGATTGGTCTGCTGGTCATTTAAAAAATCACCGTACCGCTCTCCCGGTGGGGGAATGGTATCTGCTACTGTCGCAAGATTGGCCACCGAGTAGGGGTCGTCCAATCCAATATTGCTCCCCTGTGCGGTGAAGGTGTAACAAAAAATACCGGCAACTAATGCTAAGGGTAAATATATTCTATTCATAACACAAACTCAAAAAGCGGTTCGAACACTTAATTAATTTATTTCTCAAAACTATTCCTTCGATTCTCTACACACTCTGCTCACTAGTCATTTTACATGCCTTAAAACGTACTAATCCATCCTATTTTGCTTAAATGAAGAATTTTAACAAATGGCGTGAGAGATAAAAATTTCAATAAGGGAGATTCAACAGGTTGATGGTATAAGATTTCAGGATACCAGATGAGCTATACTGACCGTGGTCCTTGATGCTAGGACATTTGCTTCAACGCAAGTTTGATCAGGTATTCAACGCTCTCCGGATTAGGCTCCTCTCTCAGTATTTTATTCAGCGTTTTCTGCACTTGGATTTTATTAAAACCAAGAGCAACTAAAGCAGATAACGCCTCTTCCCGACTTGTATTGTCTACACCCCCCAAAGTTAATGGCGTATCGCCACTTTCTTTCAGAACTTTATCTTTCAGGTCCAAAATAATGCGCTTTGCCGTTTTGGGGCCGATGCCCTTCACCCGCTTAAAAGTGACTTCATTTTCGCCAATAATAGCCGCTCTCAGCTCATCCGGGCTCAATCCGGATAGCGCAATTTGGGCAGTACTAGGACCCACTCCGGAGACGGAAATCAAATGACGAAAAAGACTTCGTTCTGCGGCCTCCGCAAATCCATATAGCGTGTGGCTGTCTTCTTTGATGTGTAAATGAGTCAAGATCTTTACCCGTTCTAATTTCTCGATCTGAGAATAGGTATTCAGACTAATGTTGATGTGGTATCCTATACCGCCAGCCTCCACCACAATAAACGTAGGATTTTTGAATGTGATTTCTCCTTTGATATACGTAATCATGCGCTCTTATTGATCCCTCATAATCTGGCAATGCTGCCTGATCTTCAAAAATGACTACGAAGGTACAAAAAGAGATGGAAATGAGATGATTTTGCCTGTACCTACACCTGTAAAGGACCCCTTGAGGAAGGGATTGGTTGCATGAGAGATGGTTGTGGAGGAGGTGAGTGATTCTAAGTGCTTGTTTGGAGGTGGTGCTTTAGCAGCGAAAATTGCAAGCTTTGGGTTCTCGGGAGGCTCATTTTTGAGTGCATCTCGGCTCAGCCGAGACGGACGAAAAAATAACCGAAGTGAGGTTCCAAAACCTGTGATTTGCAGCCTGAATAGCTTGCCCGAATATACTTCAGGGATTACCTCCAAACAAGCACTAAAGTGTAGGGTATAGCCTGTAGGAGTGTAGAGAATGGCTATATTTTCTATCTTCGGTCTATGAAAAAAATTTGGCTGTCGCTAAAACACGGAAAAGTGCACTGCTATCAATTGGGGAGTGGCCCTCGACTGGTGATTGCGTTGCACGGTTTTGCGCATAGTGGGGCCTCCTTTCAAACAATGGGCTTAGGAGATGGCTATACCGTTTATGCCCCAGATTTGCCTTTTCACGGCCTTACGGAATGGCACGCTGATGCGTTTGATCAGCAGGACTTCAAAGAACTGGTGGAAGCAATTTTGGCGCTAAATCCGGGGCAGCCCTTCTACTGGTTGGGGTATAGCTTGGGAGGGCGCTTGGTCTTGTCGGAGTGGAAAGGCTTTGCGCCCCAGCTGGCTGGCTTGATCCTGATCGCTCCCGATGGTTTGGGATCGGGAGTAAGGGCCATTCCTCACCGGATGCCCCTGTTTTTACGGCAGTGGCTCTGCGGCCTTCTTGAACGACCTAATTGGTTCTTAAAATGGAGTAGATTTTTGAAAAAGGTGGGAATTATCGATCATTTTTCCGATCAGTATTTGCATAAAAATTTGGGCACAACAGAAAATCGGCGGCGCTTATTGGGCACCTGGAAATCGGTGTCGCACTTCAAGTTGAAACAGAGGAAGGCACCTACTCCCAACTTCCCGATTTTTGTGGTACTCGGCCGTCGCGATCGAATAATTATGCCCGAGGTAATACATCCCTTAAAAAAGTGCTTCCCTAAGGCAGTCGTGATCTGGAGAGATTGTGGACATCAGCTGATCAACCGAGAGACGGGCATTATTTTGCGAAAGCAACTCAATAAAGAACCTGATTGATCTTCAACCCGTAGGCTGAATAAAGCTTCAAGATGTTTTAGTTGCTCACAACTACGCGAATCCCCATCAACAACGAGGTGGTATGAAAACGATCGAGAAAAGGACCTATTCCACCAGTAGGATATAAGAAAGAGTGTGCATATTTAGCCTGACTAAAAACACTCAAACGGCCGTTAAGGTTTTTCTCAACCCCCAATCCAACCGTAGCAGAAAAATAGGAATTTTCCCATAGCCCCCCGCCTTCAAATAATCCTTTGTTTAAGTCGTATTGCTCCACCTGTTCGGGACGTTCCTGCTCCCCGCGTGGCACAGGAGCCGGTGCAAATAGGGCATTGCGGAAGCCATCCTGATCGGCAAGGTAATAATTGGCTTGCACTACTGTATGCATGGACACGCCTGCGGAAGCGAACAACCGCCAGGTATCCTTTTGCAGGTAATTGTATCTGATATTTAACGGCAAATAAACCGTGTTGAATTCAAAATCTTTAGCTCCTTCTCCATACAGGCCATTTTTTACGCTACCCGTGACGTAGAGTACCGATAGCGGTTGATAGCTTTTGGCGGCATAGAAAAAGCCGGTTTCGACTTCCCAGCGGCCTCGCTCTACTCCCAGGGTAATCCCTCCGGTATAACCAATGGAGTAACGATCCAAACTAACGATGCTATCTTCATCTACCTCGGTTGGGGGCGTGATGATGCGATCATAATTGGGAGATCCTTGCATGCCGATACGGATATTGAATTTCTTCCGTGGAGTCAAAGGCAACAGTTCAAGACTCTCCGCCGTCGAGCTAGGAGATAAAGCCTCCAGCTCAATAGATTCCAAACTTGCCAATAGCGCTTCCGTATTCCATTCGGCAGGCAATACTTTCCGGGAAGAAGGATTACCCATCAAGTAATCCAGACGGTCTTGTTTCGTAATATGTAGATTGTTTTGAGTAATGCCCGGTATAAATGATGGCTTATAGCTATTTGTTCTGTTGGCAGGTGTTGCCAGACCGGTGGTGTTTTCAGACCAGTTGGCCTCCTCTCCTCCGTCAAATGATCTAGCTTTATTGGTAAAAGCCAGTGCATTCGGCGTGGCAGTGCCTTTTTGATCGGTATCTAAGTTCGCTGAAAGCCTTGCACCATTTTCAGAAAGTGGCCCCTGCCCGTCAGGAGCGGGTGTATTTTCCAAATGGGCTTTTGGAACGGGGCTTTGCATCGGTTTGGTCGGGAGCTCTGGCTGTACTGAGGGTAATGGCTGGTTTTGACCTACCGGCAAATATTGCCACAAGGTCAGTAGCAATAACAACATCAGGCTTACCTCTACCAATTTATAGCGCAGCACCTCACGTGTTGAGGCGGCCTCCTCTTCCAGACGGCGGGCAAAAGTCTTCCAATCTTCCGGGTTATAGGGTGTTTCATACTGGTGCAATTTGCTAAAGGCCAGCTCGTCGATGGCTTCTTCGTCCGTTACGACAGCAGGCCCTGCTTCTGAGGCATCCATCTTTTGCTCCAGCAGTTCCCAAGTTTCCGGTGCATATTCCGGATTCAGGTTTTCCATTTTTTCCCTGATGATCCGGTCAAATTCATTCATCTTCATATCCGTAGAATCTCGACGTCAGTATTGCTCTTAATTTTGATCTAGCTTTTACCAGATTAGAACGGGACGTACTCTCCGTAATATCCAGTTTTTCGGCAATTTCCTTATGGGAATAGCCTTCAATCACGTACAGGTTAAAAACTGCCCGATACGCGGGTGATAATTTTTGAATAGCCTCTAAAATTTCTTTTTCGGTGCATTGGCTGATGGCGTCAGCCTCGTTAGTGCTTATGTCGTAGGCCTGCTCAATGTCTTCTGTGCGTCGGCGCACATTTTTTCGATAAAAATCGATGGCCGTATTGACCATGATGCGTCGAATCCATGCTGAAAGTGAGGTTCCCGGTTGGTATTTTCCAATGTTGCGGAAGACTTTAATGAAACCTTCGTGCAGAATATCCAAAGCATCGTCATGGTTGTTGGCATAGCGCAAACAAACCCCCATCATTTTTCCGTAGTATTCCTCGTAGAGCCTCTGTTGTGCCCAGCGTTCCCGACGAATACAAGCTTTAATGAAGTCTTTTTCTTGGTATTCTAGCTGCAAAGCGATTTCCATAGATAGTCAATCTGCTAAAATTAGCCCAATTGCCTCATATATACAACCGGAACCTAAATTTTCAGTCATCTTTTGACACTACTAAGACAACGTTTGGCAGGGAGTATATGCTGCTTTGGCCGCGAAATTGATCAGTATTCTAACCGGCTTTCATTCAATAACTTCGCATATTTGCGAATAACCTGGATGGTAGTGGCATCCGTATCATAGATCGAATACCAGCCTTGGTGTTCATGAGGAGGATCACCAATCCAGTCATCTCCGGGTTGCCAAATGGCTTTGGGGGCTCGAGGGCGGCCCTTTCCGGCCCAAGCCCAAAAGTTGCAACCAGCCATCGGACTCCCCAACTGTTGGGTATATTGATAAATGGTTTTAAAGAGGTCCTCATAGTAGCGGTCTCGCCATTTTGTCGGCGCCGTAGGGGCATGATCATCAGCATCCCGGCTGATGCCAAATTCTTCCAAGACCAGCGGTTTATTCAATTCGCGGGCCATTTCCAGGTGTTTGGCCAAATAATCCCGCGCTTTTTGCAAGGCGGTTTTGTAGGTTTTTTCTGGATCGTCCGGCTGGTACCACCCCCAATTTTGCACCCAAATATGGATGGTCGTATAATCAATGTCATCATATCCATGGTCTTTGGCAAAGTGATTGCCCGTAGGCGTTGAGGTATTGCCTTCGCTACCAATCGTGACCAAGTGATTAGCGTCTAGCGACTTAATCAACTTGGCCGTCTGTTGAATCCAACGACGATAGCGACGAGGGCGAGTCATGCCTCGGGGCTCGTTGGCCAATTGCCAGGCCATGATGGTTGGATCCTCCCGATATGGCCGATTGGTATATGAGTTGACCCGATTAATCAGAAAACGCAAGTGATCCCAATACGCTTGCCGGGAGATTTTGTCTTTATAAAATCGGGAAGTGAATAACATGTAGCCTAACCAATTGCCTCCTGCTGCCGGTGGCGGGTAGGGAATGGTTTTGTCTTTACTCCAGGCATAATATTGGGCAAATCCTCCCGACCAGGGCCAGAAATTCCCCAGACAAACAACGGCTTTGAGTCCTCGTTTGCCCATTTCCGAAAGGAGAAAATCTAAACCATCCAACAAATCTTCATTGTAAACGCCCGGAGAGGGCATCAAGGTCGGGCGCATCCGCCACGGCTCAGTATCCGGTCCCTCCCCGCCCCCCATGATGCGTAGGTTGGTAATGCCCATGGCCTGTAAGCTATCCAGTTCCACAAGCAATCGTTCGCGGTCCCCGCCAGGGCCTTTGGAGGCCAGATGCATGCCGTACCAAAAGTTGGCACCCATAAAATGATAAGGCTGTTCAGCGATGTAAAACTGAGCACCCCGCACGGTAACAAAAGGTTGGCCCCACAGAAAAGACGTTGTCATCAGGCAACAAAGTAAAAATATCGTCTTCTGCATTGAAATTTTTTTTGCGAAAATTCGCTCGATTCTCGTAATTTAGCCTTCCATGAGCGCAAAAACACAGAATGAGCGGATCATCTTTGGCTTAAAGGTAAAGCATCTCCGACAACAGCACAATCTTTCTTTCGCCGAGTTGGCCAAACAGACCGGAATGTCGATTTCGTACCTCAATGAGATTGAGAAGGGCAAAAAATTCCCCAAAGGCGATAAAATAGAGGCCCTTGCAACCGTCTTGCAAACCACTTATACAGACTTGACCTCCCTGGAGTTGGATCGCAGCCTGCAGCCTATCAGCGAGCTCTTGCAATCTAATTTCTTGAATGAACTTCCGCTGGATCTATTTGGCATTGAATTGGCCAAGGTGGTGGAGATTATTGCCAATGCTCCGGTACGGGTAGGGGCTTTTATTTCTACCCTTTTGGAATTGTCGCGCAATTATGCGCTGCGAGAAGAGAATTTCTATTTTGGCGCATTGCGGTCTTATCTAGAATTGCACAACAATTATTTTGAAGATATCGAAGCGGCAGTCTCCGCCTTCACGGAAAAACATAGTATTGGGCAACAGCGCCCCATCTCAGAGAAAACCTTAAAAAAGCTGCTTGAAGACCGGTTTGATTATGAAATCATCGAAAATGGTTTGGAGCAGTATCCTGAATTGGACAAATTGAGATCGGTATTTTTACCTGAAAAGAAACATCTTTTGCTGAATGCCTCTCTCACGCCCATGCAAAAAGCCTTTCAGTTTGGCAAAGAACTGGGATTTAATGCGATGGGGTTAAAGGAACGGGCGCAAACCTCTTCTATTCTGCGCAGTCGGGTCTTTGAGGAAGTGCTCAACCATTCCAAAGCTATTTATTTCTCCGTAGCGCTGCATTTGCCATTGCATCCTTTTCTGGAAGACATGAAGCAGTTTTTTCAAAAGCCGAATTGGGACGGAGAAGCCTTTTTGGGCATTATGCAAAAATACGAAGCAACACCAGAGATGTTTTTCCATCGGCTGACCAATGTGTTGCCGCAATTCTTTGGCCTATCCAAAATATTTTTCCTGCGATTTATCCACAATCCGATGGAGGATACTTTTGAAATTGACAAGGAATTGCACCTTAGCCGCCGCCACCAACCACACGGTAATGGCCTGTTTGAGCATTACTGCCGGCGCTGGGTATCCCTTTCACTATTGAAGAATCTAGATCAAATGCAACAGCAGGGAACCTTCGTCAAAACCGTCGTTCGCGCCCAGCGATCTCAGTATATCGGAACCGAAGACGAATACCTGTGCCTGACCATTGCCCGACCGGCCTATCCCGATCCCAATCGCAATGTCAGTGTGACCATTGGTCTATTGATCAACGAGGATTTACACAAAAAGGTCAAGTTCCTAAATGACCCAAGCATTCAGGTCCGCCAAGTCAATAAAACCTGCGAGCGCTGCACCGTCATTGACTGCGAAGTAAGGGCATCTGAACCTACAGTTATCCAGAAACGAGATAAGTTGTACGCCATACAAAATCGGTTAAAGGAGTTGAGGAAACAGGTGTAATGCTTACCTTTACGATTCAGTAAAACCAAATCCGACTTATGAAAAGATTAATTTTTGTTTTCACCTTATGCATAGGCTGGTCTGCCTTTGCCCTCGCCCAACAATCCATCACCCTAGAGGAAATATGGCAGGATTATAAATTTTACCCCAATTATGTTCCCGGTTTTAACTTCCAAAACGATGGCAAACACTACACCCGTCAGGAAGGAAATCAGATCAAGCAGTACGATCTAACTACCGGACAGGCAACTGAGGTCATATTGGATGCCGCTACCCTTACGGGAAATACCGACTTTAACGGCCAATTGAACGGCTATAGTTTTAGTCCAGATGAATCCAAAATGCTGATCAAATCAGAAACGGAGTCCATCTACCGACATTCCTACCGCGCTAAATATTTTGTTTACAACCGGGAAAACGGACAATTAACTTCCGTGTTTAAGGACGGAAAAATCCAGTTGGGCACCTTTAGCCCAAAAGCTGATAAGGTCGCTTTTGTGTATCAAAACAACCTATATTACAAAGATTTGACATCCGACAAAGTGGTGCAAGTCACTACCGATGGAGAAACCAATAAGATCATCAATGGATTGGCCGACTGGGTCTATGAAGAAGAGTTTGGTAAAGATCACGCCTTTGCCTGGTCTCCTGATGGTTCCAAACTGGCATTTATTCGTTTTGACGAAAGTCAGGTTCCTGAATTTACTCTGACCAATTATCACGATAATCTGTATCCGGAGTATGTGACTTTTAAATACCCAAAAGTGGGAGAGAAAAATTCTGAAGTTACGGTGCATGTATACGACCTGAAAGCGGGCAAAACGACGCCGATGGCCACCACGATCAGCGAAGAACACTACATTCCACGCATCAAGTGGACCACCTCATCTGATCAATTGGGCATTTTGCGCATGAACCGCCACCAAAATCAGATTGAACTGCTGTTGGCCAATACAACCACCGGTAAGACCACAACCGTGCTCAAGGAGACCAATAAGTACTACATCAGCGAAGACGTATTGGACAATCTCACCTTTCTAGAGGATGGTGAGCACTTTTTGTGGACCAGTGAAAAAAGCGGCTGGCATCACATCTACCTCTATGACCTCAAAGGTAAGGAGGTGCGGGCCATTACCCAGGGCGCATGGGATATTACCAGCGTGTATGGCGTGGACGAAAAGGAGGGCTTGGTCTATTATCAGGCTGCCGCTGATTCCCCAATGGAGCGCCAGGTAAGAGCCTCCAGCCTTAAGGGCAAGCGCATGCAGAAGCTGGCCGCTGAAAAAGGTTGGAACAGTGCACAATTCAGCAGTACGTTTGACTATTTTGTTCTCAATCATTCTACAGCCAATTCCCCCAACACCTTTGCCGTTTACGACAAGGCAGGAAAGCTGATAAGAACGATTGAAACCAATGAAGGGCTGAAGGACATCCAGGAAGATTATGGTGTCAGCGAAGTAGAATTTTTTGACTTCAAAACCAGTGAAAATGTCCAATTGAATGGATGGATGATCAAGCCCCAGAACTTCAATGCCAAAGGAAATTATCCCGTATTGATGTTTGTCTATGGCGGCCCAGGTAGCCAAGAGGCAACGGATAGCTGGATGGGACAAAACTACTGGTGGTTCCAAATGTTGGCGCAACAAGGGTTTGTGGTGGCTTGTGTAGACAATCGGGGCACGGGTGGAAGAGGTGAGGAGTTTAAAAAAATGACTTACCTACAAATGGGAAAATACGAAACCATTGACCAAATTGAAGCGGGCAAATATCTGGGTAGTCTGCCTTATATTGATGCCAATCGCATCGGCATTTTTGGTTGGAGCTATGGCGGTTATATGTCGTCTCTGGCATTGTTTAAAGGTAATGATGTATTCAAAGCAGCCATCGCTGTAGCACCGGTGACCAACTGGAAATGGTACGATTCGATTTACACCGAGCGCTTTATGCGTACCCCGCAAGAAAATCCCGACGGTTATCGTGATAATTCTCCGGTATATTTTGCCGACCAATTGAAAGGCAACTACCTTTTGGTTCATGGTATGGGCGATGATAACGTGCACTTTCAAAACACGGCCGAAATGGCCAATGCCTTAATTGCTGCCAATAAACAGTTCGATACTTATTTCTACCCCAACCGCAACCACGGCATTTACGGCGGCCCCACCCGATTGCACCTATACACTAAGATGACAGATTTCCTTACGGAAAAATTGAAAGATACGGTTAAAAGAAGCCCAAGTAAGGTAAACTATGGTAAGATAAAAGTACAACCTTCTAAAAGTAAGAAGGCCGGTAATTGAGTGCCTGATTTTCTTTGTAATGTGGGGGGCTTTTTTCCAGTGCCCCCACATTAACTTCACCTTTACAACCCATAAAAATGATCGTAACCAATACTGATTTCATTCCTGGCCGGGAAATTGAAGAAATTCTCGATATTGCCCGAGGTAGCACCGTTCGAGCCCGTAATATTGGTCGAGATATTTCGGCTATTTTAAAAAGTATCGGTGGCGGTGAAATTTCAGAATATACAGACCTGATGGCCAAGGCGAGAGAACAAGCCATCGATCGTATGATCGCCGATGCAGACGAATTGGGCGCTGACGCCATCATCAATGTCCGTTTTACCACAGCCAATGTCATGCAGGGTATGTCGGAAATACTGGCGTATGGTACCGCAGTGCGCTTGAAAGATGAACATGTGTAAAATATAAAACCACCGGGGCCAGCATAACTGACCAACCGGTGGCTCATAAATTAGTATTCTCCTAAACCTTTATGGTGCCTGTACTTCCTTCGGGAACAGGCACCGCCTCTTGATCGAGCATTAATCCGCTGCCCTCAGCAGTGCGGCCTTTACCCAGCCGGTACGTCTATTGTACTCCACTTTCCACCAATCATCATTAGTCTTCTCTCTCACCGTCACCCGATCGCCTTCGTCAAGACGGGTCATTACCGTTGCCGAGGAACTAGGTCCCTGGCGCAAGCTCGTACGTTGGGTCAAGCGGTAATCTCCAAAATCAAGAATGATCTTTTCTTTTACAGGCTTTTCAACTTCTTCCTCTACCGGCTCTTCTTCTACAATTTCCTCATCAGAGGGCTCTATTTCTACCGGCTCTTCTTCCACCACCTCTTCGATGATGGTATCCATTTCTGGCTCTACACTGGCGGAAAGAGGAATTTCCCCTTCTTTGTATTCCAGTATAAAGGTCTGATCAAAACTAGTCCCCGTAGGATAAAATGGGAAGGTAACCGGTTCGTAGCCATAACATCTAAGGTATAATTCGTGCGGTTCTTCGCTTTTATCCATACGCAACATGAACTCACCTGTTCCGTAGCGATTGGTACGCACCAATTCTTTTTCTCCACCCAACCCGATTTGGTAAATATCTACGTAGGTAGCATCTACAATTTCATCGGTGGCTTTATCTTTTGCCTTTACCTTCAAGAGAAAATAACGGGCATCAGAGGGTTTACTCACCAAGCCGCTGTGATCGAGCATCGGTGGTGGTGGCAGCTCTACCTCTGCTACGGTAGCTGTTGAATCAGCCGGTTCCTCCATTTTGTCATCTTGCGCAATATCATCCTCACTGGGTTTAGCAATACGGCCAAAGACAAAATTGACACCAACATTGAAGTGGGTATTCTTAGCAGATCCAGGCACAAATACGGAAATGACATTATCGGTAGCAAAATACACCTGGCAAGGCCCCAATTCTGCCGAAGCCCCCAATCCCAGGTTCACGAAGTTTTTATTATACATCGCGTAATTTCCCGTAAGGGTCAGCCAATCATTGACGCGATTGCTGTAAGATGCCGCCAGACCAAACTCCAAAGTATTGGTGTAATCCCGGTACTTCCGGAAGTTCAATAACAGGCCAATCTTTTGGTGCCCATCCAGGGAATAGTGACCTCCTGCATAGACTTGTGGCGTCAGTTCCCGATAAAATGGATTGTACCGTCTTATGGGGTTGTCCGTCAATCGATCCAAAATTTCGTCCTGGAGATCAGAAGTAAAATCATCGGCGCTTTCCGGGTCCACATCTGTGCTATTAAATTGATAAATATCATTATTGATATTAAATTTCAGGTATCCAATGTTGACGGCGCTACCAAAGACCCGAATGCGACTATTCACCTGAAATTCAGCCCCAATATCCAGACTAAATCCATAATTTCCTTCAACAAAGAGAGGCAACTTGCGGTTGGTATTCCCATTATACAGGTCCAAACCGGAAGCCCATAAGGTCATCTGATTGGCAACTAGTACGCCGCTATCTTCCGCAGGAAGTCTCAACATTACCCCATTATTGAAGGTGCTGAGGTGTTCCAAACCCGAAAGTATGTTGAACCGGGCACCGATGGAAAGCCGCTCATTGTATTGAAAGGCATACCCTATGCCCAGCGATCGATAGTGGTTGTAAAGGATATTCATGCCGCTCAGGTCATAGGTCTTACTACGTGGCAATCCTCCTTTCTTACTATCCGCCAACAGGTCGATAAATCCAAAAGGATACTGTACACGTCCTTCTACATAATCGGTCAGTGATAATCGAAAAAAATGACGATCCAGGCGATAACCTGCATTAAACAATTCAACAGTAGCATCCAGAAAGCCCGTATTCATTGGATTAACTTTGGAAAGCCCCATTGCGTAATTGGGTTCATCAAAGAAGGGGAAAAACCCCTTTAACCCTACATCCTTGGGCGTAAAGCTATTATTGCTTCTCATAAAATTGACGTTAGAAAGGCCCGGCAGCCCTACCGTCAATTGAGCACTTGGAAAAAATGCAGGACTAATATTACTCGTTTGCATTACTTCCGGCAGACCAAACAAAGTCAAATTTCGCTGTGCAGCAGCGTTCGTGGAGAATAAGAGGCTCCCCAGACCTAGAACGACATACAAAACCCCTAATTTTAGGGGGTTGCATTCGTTTTTTTTGTTAATCGGTGTTTTGAAGGAATTCATGAATGTCTGTTTTGTAATTTATTGAATGCCTAATCTATGCAATAGGTATGGAAGTTCCAGGCCCGGCAAGTTAAGGAGCCATAAGATACAAACAAAGCCACCAAAAAGCTCATGTTGACCAAGGTTGGTCATTGCGTTGGAGAAAGATTAAGATAGGGATTAGTTGTATACTCTCCAATCGGTTTTGACGGGGTATACGTGATCTTTTGCAAAAGGATACCTTCAAAAGGCACTTTTTTCAAAAAAATTCACTTTTTTGTAAGTTCAGGCTATTGCCTAATGAAAAAAGTAAAGTAGTACCGACAAAACACGAACCTCATGGAGGATAAAACCCTAAACTGCGCCCAGGTTATTAAGCAAGAAGACAAATTTCTCAAGGCGCGCCGCAAGAAACTCTTTAGTCCTGAAGCTGCTGAAAAACTATCGGAAAATCGCTTTGGCATTGCCTTATCTGGGGGAGGTATTCGCTCTGCCACCATCAACCTGGGTTTTCTCAAAACGCTCAATAAGTTCAATATTCTAGAGCAGGCCGATTATCTATCGACCGTTTCTGGCGGGGGATACACCGGAGCTTACATACAAGGTAGCCTACGCCAGTCAGGCAGCTATGGAAAACTATTTTCCGATGAACACATTAAGTACATGCGTACCCGCGGAGAATACCTTTTTCCAGGTACCGGCTGGCTGAAAGTCTGGAATCAATTCATACTGGTAATCGGTTATCTCATCAGCTTTTTGATGAGCTTGATCAGTCCCGCAATCATCGTGATTCTAATTTGCGGGATCTATCTTTTCGCCAAAGATACAATAGGTTTTGAAATTGTAGAGGGCACGGACCCTTCAAAGTTTACAATGCGCGTCAATTGGCTTTTCCAAAACGGCACCAAGGTATTGCTGGTCTTGTTTATCATCCACTATTTTTTCAATATCATTTTGAACTTTAACCTCACCGTTTCTGCTCAGTTTACCACTCTTGAATCCATCCTGATAGGCCTTTCACTATTGTCCATTGTGGTTTTTTATTTGCTGAGCATCAGATCTGCTACTTTTCCGGCATTAGAAGATATTCTACCCTATATTGGCTTTGGTTTCCTGCTAATCATTCTGGGCATATTTACCAACCCCAACGCGACCAGTTTTCATCGATTCTATCGAAAACAATTGTCCGACACCTACCTACATTTTGCCGGTCCACACAAAAACATCGCGTTGAAAGACCTGGCAAAAATAGATGAAAAAATCCCGAATGGCCATTTGGCCCCCTACCCTATCATCAATACCTGTTTGAACCTGCAATCTTCCAATGACTCCAACTTTGCCGGAACCAAATCCAGCGATTATTTTCAGCTTTCGCCAATTTCTTGTGGCGCCAAACTCACCGGCTATGTCAACACGGGGGAAACCATCGGGTATAATACCATGACACTGCCCGCCGCAGTCACCATTTCCGCAGCAGCAGTCAATCCTGGCATGGGGAGTTATTCTAATAAAATGTTGAGTATTCTGACCACTGTATTCAACTTGCGATTGGGGTATTGGATTTGGAATCCGCTGAAGTTAAAAACCACTTATCCCGTGGTCTGGTGGCCATTTTACTTTTTTTATGAATTGCTTTCCTGGATTGGACTCGACAATAAAATGATTAATATCTCTGATGGGGGGCACATTGAAAACCTGGGCGTGATGGAATTGCTGCGCCGTCAATGCCGGCTCATCATCGCCGTAGATGCAGGAGCTGATCCAAGCTTCTCTTTCGGTGATCTGACCAACCTGACCATTCGCGCCCGTAACGAGCTGGGATTGGACCTGCGCTTTCGGCCCGACAGTATTCCCGAAAAAGTACTCCGGCCTTTTCCCTCCAGTGGCTATTCCCAAAAGCGATATGCCATTGCCGACATTTTCCAACTTTGGGAAAAAATGGAAGAAAATGGCAAGGAAGTGGTCAAACATTACAAAAATAAGAAAGTCGGCACCTTTGTTTATGTCAAATCTACTGTAACGGCTCCCGAAGGCCGACCAAATCTCACTCCTGCAGATGGCTTGAAATACGGGACCTACAAATACAAAATTTACCACCCCGACTTCCCCCATGAACCTACTTCTGACCAGTTTTTTGATCCGGTCCAGTGGGAGTCTTATTTCCAACTGGGGCAGTACATTGGTGCTGATGTATTGGGCCTCAAACGCCTTGATGATCTTCCGGGCCCGTGCGCCCGAGTAATTACAATCGATGAGCTGATCGACTATTTTGATCACAATAATGCTTTATTTCTTCCTATTCCGGAGACCGAAAAGACTGTGGCCCCTACCGTTCGCGCTCGCGGAGGGGAGGAACTGCCGCAGGAAGCGGAGGTGCATAAGGAGGTGGATTATAAGATGTAGTCAGAGATTAGGGGTGAGAAGCGAGGGAAAAATTGAGCACACCAAAAAGCCCTTTTTAGAGACCGTGATCAATAAAAAGGGCTTCTTGGTAATTTTCCCATTAAAAATCGATGGTTACGAGAAAAGTGATCTCATACTGACACGCTCGTTGACGATGGATTCAAGTTTTGAGATCGGTACTCTTTCTTGCTCCAGGGTATCGCGATCGCGGATGGTCACGGTATTATCCTCTAGTGATTCGAAATCGACGGTGACACAGAAAGGAGTCCCAATGGCATCCTGACGGCGGTACAATTTACCAATTGAACCGGTATCATCGTACTGGCAATTGAAGGAGAAGCTCAGTTGCTTGAATACATCTTTTGCCAGATTTACCAATCCTTCTTCATTGCGCTTCAAGGGCAAAATAGCCACCTTCACCGGTGCCAAAGCGGGGTGCAATTTAAGTACTTCGCGAGTAGTTACCTTACCATCGGCGCTGGTGAGTGTTTCTTCTTGTAGAGCGTTACTTAGTGTAGCCAAGAACATCCGGTCTGCTCCGATGGAAGTTTCCACCACATAAGGCACATAATTTTCATTCAATTCCGGGTCGAAGTATTGAATGCGCTTGCCAGACAATTCCTGGTGGCTACTCAGGTCAAAATCCGTCCGAGAGTGGATGCCCTCCAGTTCTTTGAAACCAAACGGGAATTCAAATTCGATATCTACGGCTGCATTGGCATAGTGGGCCAAATTATCGTGGTCGTGAAAACGCAGTTTTTCGGCAGGAGTACCAATAGCTTCGTGCCATTTCATCCGAGCTTCTTTCCAATATTTGTACCACTCCATTTCCGTACCGGGGCGCACAAAAAATTGCATCTCCATCTGCTCAAATTCGCGCATGCGGAAAATAAACTGACGGGCCACAATCTCATTCCGGAAAGCTTTACCAATTTGGGCAATACCAAAGGGTATCTTCTGGCGGGTAGACTTTTGCACGTTCAAGAAATTGACAAAAATACCCTGGGCTGTTTCCGGACGCAGGTAGAGTTTGCCTTCTTCTCCGGCGATGTTGCCCAACTGAGTCGAAAACATCAGGTTGAACTGACGTACTTCTGTCCAGTTGCGTGACCCCGTTTCCGGATCGGCAATTTCGTATTCGTCAATAATGGCTTTCAGTTCCACCATATCCTCAGCACCGGTCGCTTTGACAAAACGGTCCATCACCGTCTTGATTTGCTCTTGGTAACCAACCACCCGCGGGCTCTCCGCCAAGTATTTTGTTTCGTCAAAGTTGTCCTTAAAGCGCTTGCGGGCTTTAGCAACGTCTTTATTGATCTTCTCCTGTAGCTTTTCTACATACCCCTCAATCAGCTGATCGGCCCGATAGCGGCGCTTGCTGTCTTTATTGTCAATCAAAGGATCATTAAAGGCATCCACGTGACCTGAAGCTTTCCAGGTTTTGGGGTGCATAAAGATGGCGGCATCAATACCGACAATATTTTCGTGCATTTGCACCATAGAGCGCCACCAGTATTGCTTGAGGTTATTCTTCAATTCCACCCCGTAAGGACCGTAGTCATAGACCGCACTCAAGCCATCGTATACCTCACTGGATTGAAAAATGAATCCATATTCCTTACAGTGGGCCACCACTTTCTTAAACTGTTCGTTCTGTTGAGACATATCTTTTGATTTTCAACTCCAAGCCTGAAGTCGTAGACATTTCGCTAATAAGTCGGCAAAGATAAAAATATTCTGAATCCTTATTTTGAAAAAGAAATACGAGTTTTCTGGATAAATGATTCCGTGAATCCTTTATTTTATTGAATATTTGCAAAAATCACAAAACCAAAGATTGTCCAGATGGACCAAGATGCATTAGCTCAGACCACCAAACTGATCGTCCAGGACTTTGAACTGGAGCAAAAGAAAGAGGATACACTATCGGAAGAAGACCTCTTCCGCCTGCTGGCAGATCAGATTGCCTACATGATTGAGTACCGATTGGAGTACCTGCTCAGCTTGATGTACCGGCTCGATATTGATGAAAATCAGGTCAATGATGCCTTGGCGCCCTTTGCTCCTGAACCGGCCAATATTGGTCTCGCTCGTCTGGTTTTGGAACGCCAAAAACGCCGGGTGTATACCAAGACGCACTTCAAGCAGGAGGAGAAACTGGATGATGATTGGATTTTTTAGACTAGGAATGCCCAATTGAGTGGCCTTGTATTGCCTACCAATTAAAATTGGTCGTTACGGAGGGACAAAACAAAACCGGTACCAAAATTACTTTGATACCGGTCGTTTTCACTTATTTCTGTTAGGATTATTATCGCTTATTAAAGAAGAAGTCTTTTTTGCCGGTGCAAAACTGAGGTTCTCCACTCACTAAGGCTTGTTCTAGCACAAGTTCATCGAGTTCAATGTACTTGATTTTCGCTTTTAGGGGTGTAGTGCTACAGTCATCGTATAACAGTAGATACTGACCATCATTGGACACACTCCAACGACCAGAGTTATTGATCCGGGAAGACTTACATCCCAATGTTTTTACATAGCTACCATTGGCACGAAATTCATAACGCAAAAAGGCTCCTTCCATCGGCAAACCATTGCTTGTCGTTTTCACCTCAAAAGGATAAACCATGTT
Organism: uncultured Saprospiraceae bacterium; assembly: GCA_964015035.1. Taxonomy (GTDB): domain Bacteria; phylum Bacteroidota; class Bacteroidia; order Chitinophagales; family Saprospiraceae; genus BQJU01. The sequence goes on along the minus strand of CAXHCA010000052.1, from coordinate 1,582 downwards.
TTCCCATTGTCCGGTCAACAAATCAATAGTCTTTAGTGCTAAGGCACTCGTTCCTTCTTCCCTGGTAATGTGAGTTGCAATGCTCGAATCCGGGGATCCGTTGCAAAAAGGCTCAAGAGCCTCGGGGTGATTGTTTGCTGATAGTGGCAACAACATAGCCACTGCAATCAGCAGGGTTAATAAATGTTTCATCCTTTTTAATTTTAACAGTCAGGTATAATAATATATCGGGTTCTTGTTTACAATGACAAAGGTAAGGTAGAAAGGTTGCAAAAAGCAAGTCTTGACGATGAAATAGTGCCTTTTTTCGACCAAATGACAGAATTTAATTTTAAATTAACACATCAAAACACCCCTTAACAGAAAATAATATGGTTTAAAGTAAATGATAGTTTTACTTTTATTTGGCTAAAAGTTGATTTTTTGACGATAGATTTTTAGTTATGATGGTTCTCTGAATTTAGATTTTCGAAGATGATGATGCGCCGTAAATGATAAAATTTATGCAGAAAAATCAAAAAGGTGTGTTTGGGTTGAAATGCTGCTTATAATCGGTCAGATCGTGACAAAATAATAATGATAAATGGAACGACTCGATCTGAATAAACCTGATCTTTTGGTGTCCCCATTCCTCATCGCACCAGCATCACTTCTCCTGATTGTTGAATTTGTTTTCCATTGATCAATGCCGCATCCAAGAGCCAAACATAAATGCCAGAGGCTAATGGTTTACCTCTCGCAGTTCCGTCCCATGCCTTTCCTGGCTGATTGGGAAGCAGATGATCACTTTGAAAAACCATTCCGCCCCAGCGGTCGAAGATTTGCAAGCTGATTATCGATTGCACTTCAGGACCAGTGAACACATTTAGAAAATCATTAATGCCATCCCCATTAGGACTAAAGGCATTGGGCACAAAGATACGTTCCCGGTTGCGGACCACCACCTCTGTTTCCGCCTGAGCTGAACAACCAAATTGGTCGGTAATACTAAGGGTATAGGTGGTACTCGCTCCCGTAGCCTGCAATTGCGGACGCGGGCAATCGCTACAACTCAAACCTTCGGTTGGGTGCCAGCTATAGGTCAGAATAGAACTACCAGAAAGGATCGGATTTAAGGTCACAAAATCTCCAAGAGATAATTCGATGCGCTCGGGTAAACTAATGGATAACTCTGGTGCCGGACTCACCACAATAGTCTGACTCTCTGTACCACAAGCATAGGTAGCTGTGACACCATAGGTACCAAATGAAGATGGAGTAATCGAAGCAGCACTACTCCCTGTGCTCCACAGGTAGTGCTCAAATCCCGGACCGGCATTTAAAACCAAATCCTCTATCTGACAAAGCATCGTATCTGTGGGTAACTGCAGGGTTAAAATATCCTGCTGCTGGATCAGAATAGAATCACTTTGGATACTACACTCATGTTCAGCGATCAAACCATACCACCCTGGTTGCTGTACTGAAATATTGGCGGTGGTGGCGCCAGTGTTCCAGCTATAGGTTGCATAAGAATTTGGTGCCAGAAGTTGAAAATCAGCAGGCATAGGACCACAAAACAAGGTGTCCGGCCCTAAGTCCA
>CAXHCA010000051.1:0-42507 GCA_964015035.1 uncultured Saprospiraceae bacterium | reverse complement strand
GCAGCCTGAATAGCTTGCCCGAATATACTTCAGGGATTACCTCCAAACAAGCACTTACTAAGAGCATATTTAAAGCTCACCTCCAAACATGCTCTTAGACCTAAAAATCGGGATGATGTTCAGCAGGAGCAAGCTCCCAATATGCTCTTATTCTACAATATCATCCAGATTACGGATAATTATCTGCGGATTAGTAAACTGAGAAACAATTCCTGTCAAAGTGAATGTTCCTGAAGGTACACTGGCATCTGAGAAAGTCGCTTGCGTCCGAGTATATAACTCAATACTCGCCGACCCATCAGTCATACTTTTGCCACCTGAATAAGTCCCTCCTTCCGGAATGGTCAACCCAGAAATCTTCACTAAAGTAGACTCCCAAGCATCCAAATTATCCAACACTTCCTGTACTGTGGCCTCCCGAGCATCCGGTAAGGTCCCTGCACCCGCGGAAGTAATATTAGCATTGGGCACATTATTAACTTGCAACAACCCATTGAATTCTGACAATTCCATGCCGGAAATGACGATTTCTACTTCGTCTCCCAAATTCAAGCTATGAGCATCTGTAAAACGCACTACAATTCCTCCTGTCTCATCCTGAATCACCACGTTGCGTTCCGTAAGATTGCCATTAGCGACATCAGAAATGACAATGCCCTTTAGATAGCGGCTATTGGGCACAGTACCTGCTCCCCCCTCAAAAAGGGTACGCAATTCTGAAAGGGATACTTCTTCAGGATCTCCTCCCGTACCGCCATCCGCAACGACGTCAGTTAGGTTGCGAATGAGCAGCTGTGGAGTGTTATACTCAGAAACGATTGCCGTGATTTCAGCATTGCCGGAAGGCAGTGGGCTATTGGCAAAAGTAGCAAAAGAGGAAGTATAAAGAACGATCTCCTCATTTCCATCAGATACTGTAATGGAACCAGAGTATGTTCCACCGCCACTCAAGGTGACCTCCTTCAATTTGACCAGGGTAGATTCCCAGGTATCCAAATTGGTTAAAATTTGTTCAATTGTAGCTTCTCTTGGCGTAGGCAAAGTCCCTGTTCCTACAACAGTTGCCAAAGAATTCGGTACTCCGTTCAACTGAACCAGTCCATTGTATTCCGATAGCTCCATTCCAGAGACGACCACTTCGAGTTCTTCTCCCAACTCAAAATCATGAAAAGAGGTAAAACGAACCACGATACCAAATTCTCCATCCTGAATTACGACATTTCGGCCATCCATATTATTGCCATTCAAATCAGAAATAACCACTCCTTTGATTTTCGTTTCATCGGGTCCAACTGAAGCGCCACCGCTGTACAGATTGCGCAATTCCTCAATCGAAATCTGGGTTTCACTACCACTGCCTGCACCACAACGAGCGGCATTCATTTGAACATCACCGGTATTGCGAATGTACAGCTGTAAGTCGTCACGGAAAACACTGAAAACAGCAGTCAAGCTTCCATTTCCTTCCGGCGTCACATCACTGGCAAAATCAGCATAGCCACTAGTGCGCAACAAGACGGTATTTTCGTCACAATCTTCTATCGTATGGTTAACGCTAAACAAGTTGACAGGATCCGCGTAGGACACTCCAGCAGATTGTAATGCAAACTGTACATCTTCCAGTTTAATCAGGGTATTCTGCAATTCGTAAACCAGTGCGCTATTGTTGACTTCATCTAATGTGATCACTCTTGGCTCTACGTCTTTGTCGTAAGCACCGCCGATTACATGATCGGGAATCAAAACTTCTTCGATGGGATCTTCGGCACTACCATTCAACTGAAGCAAGCCGTTGTAATCGCCCACAAAAAGGCCCTGACACTTGACAAAAACTTCCCGGCCAACCGGAAAATCACCAAACAATCCATTGGAACGCATCCGAACTGCAATACCACCAGTCGCATCCTGAATGACAATATTTTGGTAGAAGTTGCCCGATTCATCATCAGCAATCACAACACCTGCCACAATCAGATCATTTTCAATACGAGAAGCAGCTTCACCAACAGTATGCAGTGCTTTAATCTCTGCAATCGTGGCATTGGCTTCCAACTTGGGAAGGTCACTCACTGGTGGCTCGTCAAATTCGAGGTCTACACAACTACTTGCACCCAAAACCAGCAAGCTAAAAAGAGGTAAAATCCATTGATTAATACGCATTATCATCTTATTGTTTATTTCTTGATTTGGGAAAAGGATTACAGCTTAAATGCTAAGCTAATAAAATAGGTCCGCCCATAACTATAAAAATATCGATTTGGAAACTGGTCAACATTTTTATCCTCAAAGTCAAAACGGAATTGCTCATATCCCCCGGTAATAAAATCTTTTTTATCTAAAATATTACTGACACCAACTGTCAGGTAAATGAATAGATCATCAATTTTCCAGGACTTACCACCAAAGAAATCCATGGTAAAGGCTGCCGGCGCTTTTTCCTGATCCAGAATCTTATCCCATAGCTCAGATTCCGGAGAAACTACCTCGTCAATATAAGTTGGATTATCTACATAGGAAACTGCAGCATCCGTGCGGCGCTCCGGATAGAAATCAATCCAGATGTCATCGAAGTAATTGAAGTTTACATTGGCAAACCAATATTTCTTCGAACGATATTCTAGTCCCAGGGTATAAGCCGATTGTGGCGTACCCGGTACATTGAAGTTTTTGAGGTATACCTTTCTGGTATTTGGCGTTTCGTCAACTTGGTTATCCAAATAGAAATTCACTGCTGGACGATTCAGGTAGATATATTGACCGATGGCGGCCACTGCATTAACTTTCAAACCGGGCAAAACGGTTACTTCTCCTGCAATTTCTACCCCCATGTGACGGGTGTCAATATTGTGCATAAAGTAATTGACAAACCCTCCGGTGGTTCCATCTTCTAATGCATTATCCAGGTAAAAACTGCGGTTAAACAGCTGATTTTCAAAGCGGGTATAATACCCCATCAAGCGAATTTTTGCATTTGGCGACTTCAACTGATATCCGCCCTCTAAAGAAAGGATTTGTTCCTGTTCCAGGAATGGATAGATCGAATTCCGCGTGCGTGGAGAAATATAGGTCTCCCGAGTAAATGGCGATCTAACGCCGTATGCACCGTTTAGGATCAGATAATTACGGCCATCAATTTTATAGGTTGCTCCTGCCTTCACATTATAATCAACAAAGTCTTTCTTTTCAGACTCGCCTAAAGAGTTGTCTGGAAATTTACCGTTGCGGACCAGTCCGTTGCGCCAGAATTTCACCGAAGCGACATCTCCGCTCAGGAAAAAATCCATTTTGCGAAAGCTGAATTGTGCCTGTCCCCATGCGGTACCCTTTCTCAGGTGATTTTCATAGTGATAACCAAAAACGTCTCCCTCTTTCAAGATACGGTTGGGATTATCCAGGTCATTTTGAATGAAATCATTATCACCTGCAGCATCAAATTCGGCAAACTTATCAATGTCAACATAGAAGTCTGCACCAAGCAGGTCTTCCAACACCTTAAAGTTATCTCCTTTAAAATATTGGTAAATCAACCCCCCATTGATGGTCAGGTTGTCATTTACATCGTATTGCAAGGTGGTTGCCAAATTGATGCGATCACTATCATAGCGCCGATCCTCAATGACATATTGTGCGCGATTGCCGCTCACCGTATTGCCTTCAATGCCATTGGCATTTTCAATAGAAGCATAACTATTGCGGTTGACTTCGTACAAACGGTCCCAATCCAGTTGTAATTGATCCGGGTTTTCCCGAAGTTGCTGCTCTACGAGGGCCGCTTGCTCATTGTCGATATAGCTTGGCAATCGACGGTAATAATCTGGACGTGGGTCACGAGCATTGTACCAATCGAGGGCCGTACCGCCATATCTACCGGTTTGGTAAGATGCCGCAGTGGTTAGGGTAATGTCATTTGAAGGAGTCCAGTCGTGACGCAGGATAAACATTGGCTGGTGTGCATTGGCTACACGCGCATTGCGCTTTTCACCATTTTGATAGCCCCAGTTGGGATTGTAATAGTTGGTCCCGGCCAAGTCGTACAATTCCTGAGTTCCTGCACCTTGCTTGCCTCTTTTAATGGGCGCACCAAAAGCAGTGAGGTTCAAAAGGTGCTTTTCGCCCAACTTCCGGTCAACCGACAGGAAATAAGCATAGGCATCATAAAAAGTACCCGGTATATATCCTTCTTCTGCCCAACGGCGAGAACCAGAAAGCGTAACAGCCCATCCATTGCTCATCATACCGGTAGAATAGGTCGCCATGACCCGGTTCCGGTAAGAGGTATTGGCAACAGCATAAGATACCCTCAACTGCTTGCGCTGGTAGGAAGCTCTGGTATCGATCGAGGAAGCTCCGCCTATTCCTGCTACGCCAAAAGGCACCGGGCTAAGCCCTACGCTGTTGACGCGATTGCGGGTAACATCGTTCAATCCGCCCCATTGGCTCCAGTAAATACCACCGCTTTCGAGGTCATTGACCGGTACACCATTCATGTATAGGTTGGAGTTGAGGTTGTCATAGCCCCTGATTCTAAAACGGGCCCGCCCAAAGGTAAAGGCTGCCGTATTGACAAACACATCACGGGAAGCGGTCAGAATGCCCGAGATATTCGGTGCATTGTCTTGGTCTACTTCTTCCGCATTAATGGTAATTGTTGGAATCAAATCTTCGGCATTGACTTGCCCGGCCTCGGAAATGATTGCTAAAGCCCCCAGTGATACGGTAGCACCTGTAATGGTAATCTCTTTTTCAAGTGTTCCATAACCATCTTTACTCACGGACACCGAGGCTTCTTTTTCGCCTAAGTTAACTTGTAACTCAAAGGATCCATTCGCCTTGGTTTGAGTAGATTCTAAACCAACTCTTACTTCCGCTCCGCCAATACCTTCCAAGCTTCGACCATCAACCACTGTACCAGTGATTGTTGTCGTTTGCGCAGAAACGGTAAAGGTGAAAAGTAAAAAAAGGAGAGAATGAATCGCGGGGTTAACGCAAAGTTTGGTAATAAGGTATTTCATAGACTAGTTTTGTGCCGCAAAGGTAACATTTCCTGGGAGATGATTTTTTTTATTGGTAAAAAATTAACACAATGTTAAACTAGTATTCCGAGACTAATTCGTTTCTTTTGTGTCTAAATTTGCAGGTTCTTTGACCAAAAATAACATCAACAATATGAGAAACAAGCTGTTTTTTCTGACTTTCTTGCTTATTCTTCCCTTATTCAGCCATGCCCAAAAGGCCAAACAGTATAAAATCGGAGCCGTTGGATTTTACAACTTTGAAAATCTTTTTGATACCGAAAATGACCCGGAAATTAACGATGATGAGTTTACTCCAGAGGGTAGAAATGTTTATACCGATGCGATCTACCGGGAAAAACTGGACCACTTAGGCCGCGTAGTCAGTGAGTTAGCAACCGAAAAAACACCAGATGGCCTTGCAATTTTAGGAGTGGCAGAGGTTGAGAACAGGAAGGTGCTCGAAGACTTTGTAACTCATCCAAGTGTGATATCCCGTGAATACCAGATTGTACACTATGATTCTCCTGATCGCCGGGGTATTGATGTCGCACTGCTTTATCAACCCAAATATTTTAAGGTCACAGAAAGTAAGGCATTGCCAGTCCTACTTTACGGAGCCGATAGCATACGTATTTTCACCCGGGACATTCTCTATGTCGCCGGTGAATTTGATGGGGAACCATTGCACGTTTTTGTAAACCACTGGCCTTCTCGGCGAGGTGGACAAGCCGCTTCCCAGCCTTTGCGGAATGCAGCGGCATTCGTCTGCAAGCAAGTCTGTGACTCACTACTCAACATCAATCCGGATGCAAAAATTTTGATCATGGGTGATTTAAATGATGACCCGGTGAGTCCTAGTGTAAAAGAGGTCATAAATGCCAAAGGCAAAAAAGAAAAAGTCAGAAAAAAGGGTTTTTATAACCCGATGTATACTTATTTTAAAAAGGGGCTGGGCACATTGGCCTATCGGGATGCCTGGAGTTTATTTGATCAGATCATTGTATCGCAAGGTTTGATCAGTCGCAAGCCGGAAGGGTACCAGTTTTTCCAGGCGATGGTGCACAATCCCAAGTACCTGGTGCAAAAAACCGGGCAATACCAGGGGTATCCATTTCGTACCTTTAGCGGAAATACCTATCTTGGTGGATATAGTGATCACTTCCCGGTTTACATCTATTTGATTAAAGAAATCTAAGTGAGTATTGATCAACCACCATTAGAACTCAATAGCGACTTCCAATACGCCCTCGACCAGATTGAAAAGAAGGGCCAGAATTTATTTATTACCGGTCGTGCCGGAACGGGAAAATCTACCCTTTTACAACTCTTTCGCAATACTACGCGAAAGAAAACGGTTGTACTGGCCCCAACGGGTATCGCTGCATTAAATGTGCAAGGTCAGACCATTCACTCCTTTTTTGGATTTCCGCCCAGGCCACTAGCCCAGAAAGAAATTCGCAAGCGTCGCAACCACCGATTATACCAAAAAATTGAGGTTTTAATCATTGATGAAATCTCGATGGTGCGGTCAGATTTACTGGACAACATCGACTATTTCCTACGGGTCAATCGAGATGTAAACCTGCCTTTTGGCGGCGTTCAGGTGGTCTTTTTTGGCGACCTATTTCAGTTGCCGCCCGTGGTGTCCAGCGAAGCTGAAGCAAGCTTATTTACTTCCTATTACGATTCGCCCTACTTCTTTTCTGCCAAGGTCTTTGATGAAGGTTTTGAACTGGAAAAGCTGGAATTACGCAAAGTTTACCGACAGGAAAACCGCTTCTTCTTGCGGCTCCTGGATGCCATTCGGGTCAATCAGGTAGACTACGATGACCTCAATGATTTAAATGAACGATATTTACCCGATTTTCAAGCCGCCGATTTTTACATCACACTTTCGGCACGCAATGCCACCGTAAATGCCATTAATCAAAAAAAGATTGCTGAAATCCCGATGCCGGAACAGGTCTATCTAGCCAAGATCACCGGTGGTTTTCCCGCCAACCTCTACCCTACTGAGGCCGCCCTCAAACTCAAACTAAGCGCGCAAGTGATGTTTATCAAAAATGATCCGCAAAAGCGATTTGTGAACGGGACCATTGGTCAAGTGGTGAAAATGGACGGGGAGAAGATCACCGTCATGGTTGAAGAAAATGATGCCCGCCAATATATTGAGGTGGAGCCTATGGATTGGGAAATCATGCGCTACAAAAATAACCCGACAAAACCCGATGAGATCGAGACGGAAATCATCGGTACTTTTTCCCAGTTTCCACTCAAACTGGCCTGGGCCATCACCATCCACAAATCCCAGGGCAAAACCTTTGATAAGGTTATTATCGACTTGGGAAGAGGTGCATTTGAAAATGGCCAGACTTATGTGGCACTGAGTCGCTGCCGAACACTGGATGGTATTGTGCTCAAACAACCCCTTCGGCCTCAGGATGTAATGACCGATGAACGCATCGTGGAATATTATGAGCAGCACTTCTAAAATAGTACCCCTCCCTTCCCTTTCGGGAAAGCCATGGCCCCTGCCCTATTTTTCCGTTAAAAAAATTAGCGGCACACTTTAGCTCAGGTATAATTTTATTTGTATAATTACAGCGGAGAATGAATAAAATTTCACAGAGCTTCACCAAACCCGTTTTTATTATGTCAACATCAAAGAGAAAAAGAAAACAAGTGGCCCGTTCAAAAAAAGAGGTTCGCAATTTCATGACCATTGTAGTGGTAGCCACCTTAATTTTGCTGGTGTTACTGTACTTTATTTACGCTAAGGTCTAAATTGACCATTTTCCATTCTTGCCCCTGTAGATTGTCGCGCCAAAGTTGAATGGTCGTGGAACTATCCGGCGGCTGATTAAACACCTGGTTTTCTAAACCAACAGGATAAAAATAAATACCGGCAACCGGATCTGTTTTATCTTCTACAGTATCCCAATTCAATACTTTGCGGTCTAATTGGTCCATCTTGACTTGAAGACTCAAGGGAATGGCGCCTTCATTTTGGCAATAAACCAACGGTAAGGTTCTCGTCGTATCCATTGCTTCTAAGTGAATAATGGCCTGGTAAGGCAATCGCTTGGATTCAATCGGAGGATACGCCCAAACCCAGAAGAAAAGCATGCCAATTAATCCACTTAAGACCGGTCCGGCAATGAGTAAATTCCGTCGTTGCGCATACAAGCCAACCACGCCTGCCAAGCTAAACGTCCAATAGGCTGCCGTAATCGCTAATCCCGCGCGGAATCCCGCTGGACCAAAGGCAACAAAACCTTTGGTCATCAAGTAAAACCCAATGCCAAAGGCCGCGATGACATGCAAGATGGCACCAGTTTTTACCCAATTTTGAAAAGGGTATTTTGGGTTGTTCCAGGACTGAATTTGCTTGGCAGCCAACAAACAAAACCCTACCTGCAAAATGGCGGATTCTGCCAGAATAGCCCCCAATATCCAAATGACCAGAATATTGGCCAATTCTTCGCCCCGACGCAGCTTAAAAAACAAATCACGCAGACCTCCCAGACAAAAACCAATAATGGGCAGAAGCGCCAGCATAGAATAGAGCAGAAAATCAGAATAGGAAATCTGAAAAAAGCCCAGAAGGGCCGCTGGTTGTCGCCAATGTAGAAAATTGAATAGATAAGCGATCAACAATCCTATTATCAATATTCCCCAGGGATGAAGCTGCAGCAGATTCTTACCTTGTGGATGTCTAAAGAATATCCACAGGGAAAAACTCATGCCTAGAATCAGTGTACCCAGTGGTTCCAACCACAGTGCACCTAATAAAAGGAGGGCGCTCAAAACTCGCCAAATGAGTTTCGGTTCCTTGACAAACCGAATCAGGCTGATCAAAGCCAACAACTGTGTGGTAAATACCCAACAATCCAGGGTGGCCAACTTGCCCAACGTGGCAATCAAAAAGGTACCCGACAATAATAAGATCGTTAACAAAGTGGCTTCTCTGCCAAAAATGCGCCAACCTAGGCCGTAAAAACCGGCCAGTCCGACTAAAATGATCAGTACCCCTGGCAGTCTCTGAAAAAAGGGAAAATAGACAGCCGGCATATTGCCAACGATGACTGCCGGAAAATTAAGGCCTGGATTTTGCTGAGCCATACTAATCCACTGCGTCTCGGCACCTTCCCAGACGCTCATTACGTCGTTCATCACCAACATCACAACGGCCAGGAAAAAAAAGGCCGACATAAAGAACAATTGGAAATTACGGGATTCATTCATTAAGGTAGAAAATTATATTCTGAGCAAAGATAGTAGATCAATTCCAAGAAGCAAGTACTACCGGTGATCAGCAAGCACGATAAGCATAGAAAGCTTATATTTGTACAAAAAAGCAATCGAATGAAAAACTTGTTAGCCATCCTCGCGCTCAGCCTCCTTGCAGTAGCCTGCCAACAGGAAAAAACTGCTCAACAACCTGAAGATCAATCCACGCCATTACAAGTCCTGACCTCAGCCGATTATCAAGTGGAATACAAAAACCTCCGGCTTTACCCCATCGTCGCCGATCAGGAATTTATTACTGCTAATCAAAATGTGGGCGATTTTCTCAATCTGGCCCAGGCAATGAAAAATTCGCGTTTCCGGATCACAGAAAAGAAACCCTATGGAAGAAGTGACGATCATGGCGCGGTCAACTCACTGACCATCCAAAACAAATCACAGGATACGGTCTTTTTGATGACCGGTGATGTGGTACGCGGTGGCAATCAGGATCGGGTATTGGCCATGGATATGGTGGTTCCTCCCAGAACCATTACCGATATCCCTGTTTTTTGCGTAGAACATGGCCGCTGGACCTACCATGAACCCGAAGAAGGCCAGAGTGAAGAAGCTGCGAGAAATCGTAAAATTTTTGCCTTTACTGGATATTACCATGTGGCGTCCAATGATATCCGAAAAACCATTAGGGAAACCGGCAATCAACAGGAAGTTTGGAACAAAGTAAACGAGCTGACTTCCATTCACAACGCTCAATCCAGTACAGAAGCCTACGCTGCGTTGGAAGAGTCTGAAGCCTTTACCAATACACGCGACGCCTATTTGGAGCATTTTCGCCAGCGCTTTAACGATAAGAAAGGGGTTGTTGGGGTTGTGGCCGTAAGTGGCGATAAGATTTTGGGTGCCGATGTATTTGGCCATCCCAATTTATTCCAAAAGCAGTATGAGTCCCTGCTGCACAGCTACATCACAGATGCTATGTCCAATGGAAAGTCAGTAGACATTAAAGCGGAGGACTTGGATCGCTACGTCAATAGTTTGCAAAAAAGTTTCGGCAAATCTGTGGATAGTGAAGACCATTTCCAGTATCAGGGCAAGCTGGTTCATTTTACGAATTTGTAGGATAAAATTGTTGTTGTTGTATCAAAAAACCAATATCCTTGCAAGGATATTGGTTTTTTGATTTTATACACCCTCAAATAGCATGAAATTAAATCTCGACATCGCCTTTCCCAGCAAACCAGAGTGGATTGAAGCCGTTATGGCCAATTTTAACGCCTTCCTTCAGGATCACGCCGATTGTGAGCGCAAAGCTTCCGCAACGGCTATGAGCTTGGTGGCCAAATATCCGGACCGGGTTGAAATTATCCCTGAACTGATCGAAACGGCCGTGGAAGAATTGGAGCATTTCCAACAGGTCTATGCCATTATGGAAAAAAGAGGCATACAATTACTTCACTCTATCCCCGAAGATCCATACATCAAAGCACTGATCAAACGCATCCATTCTGGAATCAAGGAGCGTTTTCTGGATCGCCTTTTACTGGGTTCAGTGGTCGAAACCAGAGGTGCTGAACGATTTCAATTGGTGGCTGAAGCACTGGAAGACCCCGAATTAAAACGCTTCTATAAAATGCTATGGACCTCAGAAGCCAAACATGGACATATCTATGTCAAGATGGCGCTCCATTACTTTCCCGAAGAAAAGGTTTATGAACGGCTAGAATGGTGGGTACAGCAGGAGGGAGAAGTATTGGACAATTTGGTAATCCGCCCGGCCTTGCATTAAAAATCATGATAGAACAGTTGCTACGTTTGCGACACCCCCGGCACCTCAATAGCCAATTGGGGTAATGAGAAGTGGTAGCTATCCAGTGCATCATACACCACCTCGTGGATGCGTTCCCGAATTTCCTTCTGGAAAAGCTTTTTGTTGTTGATATCCGGATAAATCCGATTGGACAAGAATACAAAAACCAAATCCTCTTTAGGGTCCACCCAGATGCAGGTCCCCGTAAAGCCAGTATGCCCGAAGGTGCTCGCACTCGCACTTGGCGCATAAGCCGAATGGTACTTTTCTGAAGGTTTATCAAACCCCAACCCGCGATGATTGCCATGCTTGGCACTTGTGAATAAGCGCACCGTTGCGGGCTTAAAAAATCGTAGCCCTCCGTAGGTCCCCTCATTGAGTAGCAATTGTCCAATCACGGCCAAATCTCCAGCATTGGAAAACAGACCAGCGTGTCCAGCAACCCCTCCTAGTAGCGCTGAGGTTTCATCATGAACATATCCGTGTACCAATTGGTGTCGCCACCGATCGTCTTGCTGGGTGGGAGCAATCACGGCTGTACCAAAGCGCTTGAGTGGTTGAAAGGTCGTATACCTCAAGCCCAGTGGCTGATATATATTTTGATCCATCCACACATTTATGGGCTCTTCTACCGCTTTCTCAATCACTTTTTGCATCAAGACGAAATTGGCATCACTATACCGATATCTATTTTTTTTGCTCAATTCTACCTCCTGCAAATCCTGCCAGATCTGAGCCAGATAATCGCCTTTAAAATAAAATTGATCAGCCACCTCTACATTATAGACATTGGAAGGTTGTTTACAGAAGAAGCTATCGCATTCGGCATTGGGTTGATCCCGAAAAGTCAGGTAAGGCCCCACGGGTAAATATGGAGGCAATCCCGATTGGTGGATCATCAATTTTTTTATAGTAATATTCTGAATAGTGGCTTTGTCGATCAAATCCAGGTGGTCCTTCAATTTATCATTCAGCTTGATGCTGCCTTGGTCATAGAGCCTCATAGCCGCAAGCGTAGTTGACGCTACTTTGGTCAGGGAAGCGACATCGTACAATTGGGTTTCCCGCACCGGCCGTTTTTTGTCATAAGTTTGAAAGCCAAAGGCTTTAGAATAGATGACTTTACCATTTTTGGCAACCAACACTTCGCAACCGGGAAATACTTTTTCATCAATCGCATTTAAGGCAATGGCATCAATGCCAACCAATTTTTCCGGAGCAATCCCCACCATTTGTGGTGGCGTATACCCTAAACGTACCGCTGGAATTGTGGCGCCCATGTCCTTCAGAAAGGCAAAATTGATATCATAAGCCAACTTTCCCGAGGTGGCAATTCCTCCAAAAAGCAATTGTGCAGCCATATCCTCCGTAATTTCATTCCGCTCCGGCAATTGAATTACGGTAAATCGCCTACTGAAAGGGGTCAACTGGGCTGGTGCACCAAAATTAAAAACCACAACCTGATACTGATCGGTTAGGGCGCGTACTTCCGCTAAAAAAGCTGTATCGCGCCGCCAATCTAAGATTTGTTGATCAAGCAATATCAAGATGATGACCGAGGAATCTTCTGGGTTTGTAGGCGGGTTTAAAGCACCATGCTCCTCCGTTGGATCATGATGACTGATCAAACTTGCGTACCGAGCAAAGGTTCGGTTGAATTCCCGCATGGGCTCATCCGCATAATGATACACGTGATAGGCAAATTTAGCAGTCTCTAAAATGGGAATTTGCAAATTGGTGTCGGGAATTACCACGATCGATTTCTCATAAATTTGTCGAGCCACCGCTTCCCAATTATCGGCACGCAAATGCGCTTCAATTTGCGGGATTTTTCTTTTAAAAATAGGCTGACGATCCACAACCGGAACTACTGATGCTTGCAAGCTGGTAGGCATGGGCTCCGGTTTTGCTTCTCGCAGCTGGGAACTCCGCGTCCAGAATTTGGCCTGTAGAACTTTGCGAAGTTTCTGATCCAATTGAACTTCCCGCAGCTGTCCGGAACGCAATCGGGTAAGCATAAACTGGATCAGCGATTCCGGGTTTTGGTTGACCACAAATAAATCCACTCCGTGCACCAATAAATTGTTCCATTGGGTAGAATCACTGGCATCAGCTACCAACAATCCATCAAAGTTTAACTCCGCTTGAAAAATATCACTGATGCGCTCCCCTACCTCTCCGGGATCCGTCAAAGAATCTTTGGGTATATAAAATCCACACAACCCTTGATTGACCTTAGGCTGCATTTCCGCAAGCATCTCACGGCGTTTGATGGTGTCCTGCGCATAATAAAAAAAACGGGGGCCAAATGCCTGTTCCAGCCCTAAAATCCGTTGGTTAAACAAGGATAGATATTCACTTTCTTTAAGGTTGGAATACCAGCTAAATGCAGGATTTGTCACAATCTGACTATTAATCCCCAATGAATAGGCCTGTTGCTTACGCAATGTAACCAATCGCTCCTTGAGCGTGTCATTGGGATAGCTGAGTAAGGCCGAAGTACCAGGCACTCCCGGCACATCAGTAAACAGATTGTTTAGCAAACCCGATTCTTCACTCAAATTGATCAAGGGTACCTGGGTCTCCGTCTCAATGAGCATGAGGTAATCGGAGAGAATCAGGTCCTTCATCCAAAAGCCACCAATGCGACCGGCTTGCGCCATGGCGGCAATACTTTGGGTGGAAAAACCGGTCTTATTGTCGTTTCGGTAAATGATCAGTTGACCTATCTTTTCGGCAGGTGACAATTTTTCCAGAAGGCTGTCTACCTGAAAATAATCCTCTTCTAAAAAGGGTGCTGAAGCGGAATAGAAGCGCGTTTGCTGCTCTTGGCAAGACATCATCAGTGCACACAGGATCAATATGGACAAACTTATCCGCATATAGTGTTTCAAATCGTTGAATTGTGAAGCTGGCTCCATCATGCACATCAGCATCTACGACTAAACCACCAGCATAATATATTTTACTGACATTTAGACGATTTCGTTGCCTTGTGGTCAACATTTAACGAAAGTTTATCATTATTATTCCTCTTCGTCAGAGGGATGAGGCTGCATTCTTTGTAACAATTGGTGCAGTGCCTGGTTCGAATTTTTCCACCATAAGACTGACCAGATCGGTACAATGTGGTATCCAGCCTCCCGAAGGCGTTGCTGCTGTTGGAACTCCCAAAGAATATGCGCCCCCGAAGCACGGGACAAGAAGCCATCTGGCAATAGCAATATTTTATTTTGATTTCCAAAAGGTGGCGTATATACCAGCGGTAGCTGAAGGTTGTCATATGGTTCTTCCACCTGAAAATGGCCATTCAACCCACTTTCCTGCAACCTTTTGATCACCTCCAGAGTAAAATGTGGGATCGCTTTTTTAGAGGCGGGCATCCAATCTTGTTGCATCTTTTGAGCCAACCCCAATGAATCCACGCCTTTCCATGGCTGATGGAGTCCAGCAGAAAACAGGAGAAAATGCGCCAATAAGTTCAAGCCCGTTTTTTCTTTGCGCATGGTCACTTCCTCCAGAAATTCAAACGGCAGGGAATTCATGAGAATCAACTGCTTGGTGGCCCTTCCCATCAACATTTGCAGGTGGGTCAAACCTTCCGGATCAATAAGGGTCGACAGGTGCGGGCTAATTTTACCAGAAATATCAGTTTGACCAAAAGTGATTGAGACGATCAAGATATCAAAGTGCTGGCCGCTAAGCTCAGAGAGGTGAAAAACCCCTAAGCCATTTCGCTCTAATTGTTGAACCATTTCTACGCCGGTCAAACGCTGCCGTTTGATGCGCAACAGGTATTCCGAAAGGAGATTTCGCTGCTCCTTGGTAAAACAAACAATTCCAACACTTGGATAGGTTCGTTGTGGTGTTTTTTCAATGCGGTTGAGTAGTTGAAGAATGGCTTGAATCTCCTCTTCATTCGTTTTGGTTGCCACCTCATATCGACCATCAATCTGTTCTAATTGGATGGGAGGCGGTTCTTGATTGGTTCCATGATAAGTCTGCCAATAATACCCTGGAGACCAGTGGTGGGTCGTATTTAGAGGCAGGGCAGTAAAACCATTTTCCAACAGAAAAGTCAATAACCCGCCTGTTTTGGGGAAAATCAGGTTTCGATCGTAAAAAAGCACTTGCCGCACTCCTTTCGCCAGCAAGCTTCTTCCTTCAGCAACCGAAAGTTGCTGGCTCTCATCGACCAATACAGCATCAAACACGGGCTTTTTCTCATTAAAATACCGAGTAGCATACTGTGGCGTGGTCAGGATGACCGGCAACAAAGTAGTCAGCCAGTATCCCCCTTTGTCGAGCATGCGTTCCAGCACAACAGAATCAACGACTTGCTTTTTGTCAAAAATCGAATCGTACCACTTCTTATGTTCTTTTCTCAGGCTTTTCAATACCTTTTCACGCTGTTCTTCCCAATGTTGCTCGATGGCAGGCAACAGCATTTTTTCCAACTGCTGATGTGTCTTCACATACCGTTCCAATGGCAGTTCTCTTATGGGTAGAATGGACTCGTAGGCGTTTGACAATGCTTGATTATAGTACCAACTGTGAAAGGCAGATAACCAGTCATTGGGCTTAATTTTCACCAAGGCCCGCACTACCCTACGCGATACCTCCGATAAGGAAAACCAGTTGTGCTGCCATTCGTAAAAGATGGGATAATCTCGAAGGTGAAAGCGGGTCTCCTCCAGCTTTTCGATGATCTCTTCCAGAAAGCGCTGCCGCCGCGGAATGGTCAACATCTTGCGTTCTACCGGCAGCTGGTATAAACCGGAACCGTTCAACTCCTCCACCAATAGATCGAGGTTGAGCTCCAGGCTTTGCACTTTATCTGCCATTTGCAATTCCGGCAATACCGTTTTATAGCTCAAGCGCATCATTTCCTCCTGCAAATGTTCAGGAAGGCCCGTCCACCATTGGTCCAGCTGTTGGTTGAAGCTATCCAAAATATCATTCACTTCCTCCAGGCGCTGACTATCGGAGGGAAAGGCGAATTCGAAATAATTGTTGCGCGCAAAACGGCGCTTCAACTCCCGATATTCGTTGGTAATGTCTTCCTTCGCCGCCAGCGCCTCACGGAATTTGCCTGCAAAAAGACCGTACAATTGCAAGGTCTTTTTACCGGAGTTGAGCACATCATTATCAAATCGGTTTTGATAATCCCGAATTTTATCTTCAACCTTTTCCAACTGCTCTCTAACCTCGCGGTAGTACCCCCCGTAGTGATCCATCAGCCGCTCCGCGTATTCATTACGCAGGGTCAGATACTGATGCTGTAGTTGGTTGGTTTTATCTAAGAAAGCGGCGACTTGAGTTTCAATAAAAGACAGACCTTCTTCCTGGGTATTGTGAATAAAAATCCCTGAATTGAGGTTCTGTAGCGGATGATTTAAGGCATTAATTCGATCGAAGAGATGCTGGCAACTCTCAATGCCCTTGGTCACTTCTTGCAATTCACTTCTTTTGTACCTGAAGTCCGCTGGATTTAGCTGCCCGTGCAACAATTCCTTGCCTTCAAGTCGATTGGCCTTGAGGTATAACCCAACGGTTTCCGTCCAATTTTCCCGGTCAAAAATTTCCCTTCGCAACGCTACATAACATTCATCCAACTTCTGTTGTTCGCGCGATAATTTGTCTTCTACTGCCCGAAAATCCGTGGTCGGGGGCAAGTTCTTTTTTAGCGGTTTTTGTTTCCCTCTGAGCAACTCTCCAAGCACTGGTTTATCGGCTATTTCATCCTGTAGCAGGAAAGCAAATTGCCCAACCCCCAATGCATCAAGTTGTTCCTGGATTTGCCGTAAGGCCCCCAAACTATGGGCGACGACCATTGTTTTCTTTCCGTTGGCAAGGGCATTGGTTAGCAGATGTGTCAACAAATGCGTTTTTCCGGTCCCATTGCTGCCATCCACCAATGTCAATTCATTGCGTTCCACATGTCTAAGTACACTGGTTTGCCACGGATCTAATGGTAATAAACCTAATCGATGGCCCCACGGCAATACGGCTTCTGGACTTTTCCACTCTTTAATTGTACTCTGTGCCGACGCTATGGGAAATTCCGCCATGATACCTGCCCAGCAAATGGCTCCATCCTCTGCCATGCACTGGATTTCACTCGCCTCTGGATAGGGCGATAGCGCTGCGTAAGTATCTGCGGTATGAATATTCAACCGCTGGGCAAAGTCATTACAAAAGGTCGTCAGGGTAGCCGCATTTATGGTCGTGGGTACTTCCAATCTATTTTCGGGTTCTCTCTCATTGATTTGTTGTAATAAAGACTCAAGAAAAGGATTGAATCGAACCCGATGAGTAGGCTGATGGGTCAATTGCCAATAATCTGTCCCCGTAGTTGAAGGTTCGAACTGTAGGGGCCACAGAAAAAATGGAGCGGCGATCAAAGCACCCTGTTCTTGCGTCATGAGCAACGGAAACCCCAAATGAATTGGGCCAATACCCATTGTTTTTCCTGCATTCCGATTTTCAAAGAAAAAATGGTAGAAGGATTGATTGGTGGCAAAGTCGGCTTTAACTTCTCGTTGCCAGGGCTCCTGTTTGAGAACGGCCTCAATGAGCTGGTAAGCCAAATCCGTCTCTAAATTATTGAGTTGGGTCACATCTACCCGGTCAAAGCTATTGGGTAGAGCTTGGTGGTATATGGAATTGCTTCCCCAAAAAGCCTTTCGAAAAAAAATGGTGTTGCTGCTTGGCTCTTCCATCATTGCGCCGCCGATTTATTTAAGCATTGTTTCGTCAAGAAGTTTGGCAAAACAAGGGTTTTGTAAATTGTGCCATTGATGAATGGCTGACTTAGTGCTTGTTTGAAGGTCAGATTTGCTGGCGAAAAGCATCATTTTTATGATGAAACTAAGGCGTTTTTTGAAATGCATCTCGGTTGAGCCGAGACGGATAAAAAAAGAACGATGTGTCATCAAAAAAGTGCTGTTTTGCAGCCCAAAGGTTGGCCTCCAAACATGCTCTCAGGCTGCAAATCACAGGTTTTGGAATCCCGATGTGAAATCGGGACAAGCTAGCACTTCGGCTATTTTTGAGCACTTAGCGCCCCTACGGGCTCAAAAATGAGCCTTGCGAGAACCCAAAATCTGCCATTTTCGCTGCTAAAGCACCATCTCCAAACAAACACTTAATGTACGTCACCAAATATACCGAATAAAACCAGACTTCATTCTTATTTGGTAAAACATTTGCAAAACTATTGATCGATGATTCCACAAATGGCAGTTGTGCTCACCGATGCCCATCGAAAAACGCTTTGGGTCAATGACGAATTTACACAAATGACCGGATATCCGCTTTCGGAAGTCCATTGCAGCAACCCCAAACAGTTTTTACAAGAAGAAGATTAGCCAATGCTATTCATTTGAAGCAGCTGGCTTAGATGGTTCTACAATGCCTCCCCCTACTTTTTCACCGTTTTCGTATTCGTACTCAAGGGTAACTTGCCCCTCTTCGTTATAAAAGCGATAAGGGCCATGCTGTCTACCTTGACGGTAATGAATCTCCTTTTGGATAGATCCATCTTTGAGGAAGTATTCCTTGTACACCCCATCCAGTTCACCGGCTGTATACTCTGCCTCTGCGGTGGGGCGGCCAAATTTGTACTTCCCCCATTTCCCGTCCAGCTTATTGTTGACATAATAGGCGGAAAGTTCAATCTGTCCTCTCTCGTTCAGTTCGTAATAAGGGCCACTATACTGACCGTTCTGGTAGTTGATGATCTTATTGGGAAAAGTATAAGGACGCTTTTCAAAGATTAACCAGGTACCGGTTTTAACGCCATTTTCAAGAAACCCCTTTTCGATCACATCACCGCTTTTATTGTGCTTAATAGCGATCACGGTACTTGACCCAGGTATTGATTCTATTTCATATTCCGCAGCAGCCTCCGTTTCAGTAGCCGGGGTAGCCGATGTGTCAGTGGCCGCAGTGGCAGCCGGAGCCTCGCCGGAATTACATGCGGCCAAGGCTAGCAATAATAGGGCACTGAAAAACCAGTTTTTCATGATATCTTAATTTTGTGTTTTAAGTTTAACATCAGCAAAACTAGAGAATTAACAATTGAATCAAACAAGCACAACCAAATTTTAACCCTTTTTTAAAATTCTGAAAATTACCGCTCCTGATTTTTTTTTTAAATTTGCCCCCCACAGTGGCATGAGCCACTTGATTATGTGTACCTATAAGACTTCAAAAAATGGATATCAAGATTCAGAACCTTAGCAAAAGCTACGGATTTCAGAAAGCTGTTGATCACATTTCGTTTGAGGTTAAAACCGGAGAAGTTCTTGGTTTCTTAGGTCCCAATGGAGCCGGGAAAACCACCACTATGAAGATGATCACCAATTACATCGATATCGATGAGGGTGACATTTTGATCGGAGGGCGCTCCGTGAAAAGTGGAGAATTGAAAAAACACATCGGTTATCTGCCCGAACACAATCCACTCTACCACGACATGCCGGTTATTGATTACCTCGAATTTTGCGCGTCCCTGCAAGGGGTCTCCAAAGCCGATATCAATACACGTGTCCGCGAAATGGTTCGATTGTGTGGTCTCGACATTGAAAAACACAAACGCATTCGCGAGCTGTCTAAAGGCTTTCGCCAAAGGGTGGGTTTGGCCCAAGCCATGATCCACGATCCGGAAATCCTGATTCTAGATGAACCGACCACCGGTTTGGACCCCAATCAAATTGTGGAAATCCGGGCGCTGATTCGCAAACTGGGAAAGGAGAAAACGGTGATTCTCAGCACCCATATTCTGCCGGAAGTAGAAGCGACCTGCGACCGTATTCTGATCATCAATCGAGGGAAAATTGTAGCAGATGGTACTTCAGAAACACTGCGCAAACAAGCTCAGGGTCAACAAGTGCTGCGCATTCGCATTGACGAGGCCCCTACCGAGCTGGTTTTTAATGAATTGAAGAATTTGCATACCGTCAACCTTGTCGACATCCTAAATGCAGAAGAAGGTCGATTTGAGATTCAAAGTCAGCCAGAACTGACTTCCAATAAGGCCATCTTCGAGTTGTGTGTCAAAAAGAAATGGATCCTTAGTGAGATGATCCCCTTCGAAACAAAGCTCGAAGATATTTTCCGTGATTTGACCATGAACTAATCTTTTTCACTGCGGCCTCCGGCAGGAGCTGCCGTGCTAAACCTCTAATATTATGAATCCGATCTGGGTCATCGCCAAGCGAGAGCTTGGTTCCTACTTCGATTCGCTTATCGCCTATATCATTCTGATTGCCTTTCTGGCGTTTAGCGGTTTTTTTACCTGGCTGTACGGCACCGACGTATTTCTGCGCAAACAAGCTGACTTGCAAGTCTTTTTTGCCGTAGCGCGCTGGACCTTGTTTATTTTCATCCCCGCCATTACGATGCGACAATTGTCGGAAGAACGCAAGAGCGGGACCATTGAATTATTGCTGACCAAAGCCGTTAGTAACCGACAAGTAGTCATGGGCAAATTTCTGTCCTGCTTTTTAATGGTTTGTATTGCACTGGCGTTTACGATACCCTACTACATCACCGTGGCGCAACTCGGCAATATCGACCATGGTGCTACCCTTTCTGGCTATCTGGGACTGCTACTGCTCAGTGGTGCCTATATTAGCATTGGGCTTTTTGCCAGCAGCCTAACCAGTAATCAAATTGTGGCCTTCTTATTGGCCATTTTCATCAGCATTTTCTTTCAGTGGATATTTGATATCCTGGCCTCCGGTATGACCGGTTTTTTTGGCGAGTTACTAGCTTATCTCAGTTTATCTAGACACTTCGATTCGATTGCCAGAGGCGTCATTGACAGCAAGGATATCATCTATTTTTTATCCATTACCATCCTCGGGCTTTTCCTTGCGGAATTGAATATCTCTAAGCGGTCGTAATGGATTAATTAAATGATTGCAAATCGTTTTGAACATGAAAAAGAATCAAGGCATTACCATCATATTGTTGATAGGAATTATCATTGTATTAAACCTGGTCTCGAAAAGCTTATTTTTCCGGGCCGACCTCACCGAAGGGCAGCAATACTCCTTAAGTCAAGCGACTAAGGATATTTTAAAAACGCTGGACGAACCGGTGACCGTTACCGCCTATTTTTCGCAAAACCTGCCACCGGATTTGAATAAAAGTCGCCAAGATTTGCAGGATTTATTAGTAGAATATGCCAATATTTCCAAAGGTTACGTCGATTTTGAATTCTTAAGCCCGGAAACAGATGAAGAGAAGCAAGCCGCAGCTCAGGAGGGCATTCAACCCGTTTTAATTAATGTTAGAGAAAAAGACCAGGCCAAACAACAGCAATCCTATATGGGAGCTGTGGTTAGGGTTGGTGAACAAGTAGAACCAATTCCATTGATCCAACCGGGGATGGCTTTAGAGTATGCCTTGACTACTTCGATAAAAAAAGTATCGGTGAAAGACAAACCTGCCGTAGCTTTTGTACAAGGACACGGCGAACCGCCCCTTTCGGAATTAGGGCAGGTCTACCTGACACTCAGTGTATTGTACGGTGTGGAAACACTCGATCTCACTACTGAACCCAGTATTCCCGATCGCCTTAGAGCGGTGGCGATTGTAGCACCCAAAGATTCCTTCCCACCTGATCAATTGGCCAAGCTCGACGATTATCTAAGCAGAGGCGGCAAGTTGCTGATCGCTTACAATGCGGTTGATGGTGACCTGCAAAATAGTCAGGGCAATGCCATTACAACCGGGCTGGAGACCTGGTTGACGACCAAAGGGGTTGAAATTTCTTCCAGTTTTTTAGTTGATGCCCAATGCGGGTCGGTGAGTGTGCAACAACGGCAAGGTTTTTTCACTGTCAATACGCCGGTACAATTCCCCTATTTGCCACTGATTTCCAATTTTACGGAACACCCCATTACTAAAGGCCTGGAACAAGTACTGCTGCCATTCGCTAGTCCAGTGCAGGCCACCGGCGACACCGATGCTACTTTTACACCGATTGCCTATAGTTCTGCACAAGCGGGACGCAGTCCCGTTCCCACATATTTTAATGTACAAAAGCAGTGGACCACTGCTGATTTTCCAGAAGGAAATATTCCTGTTGGTGGTGTTTTAGAAGGTACTTTTGGCGGCAGCCTTCCAACTAAGATTGTGGTCTTCGGTGATGGAGATTTCGCCATTGGCAACAACCCCTCGAGAGGAGGACAAACCCCTGACAATATCAGCCTGTTGGCCAATGCTGTGGACTGGCTTTCCGATGATACCGGTCTGGTAGAACTGCGGACAAAAGGGGTAGCCTCCCGCCCGATCGACCAGGAAATCATGGCCGAAGAAGCCAGTGGCACCCGCAATTTGATCAAATACCTCAATTTTGGATTGCCGATTTTGTTGGTATTGATTTATGGTTTCATACGCAGCCAGCGCCAAAGGAACTTGAGGTTGAAGAGAAGGGAAGAAAGTTATGCATAACAGTAATGGTTGGGCGGAATTTATTGCGCCCGATCTACCACCCCTCGTAACGGCCGAATTCATGGGGCCGCCATCCTGCAATTGGGTAAATCCTGTCTTCAGAAGATTAATGGTCTCGGATAGCCGCGAAGAACGCAAAGGTGGAGTAGCCTGGTTGGGTGAAATTTATTTCGCCCGGTTATCAACCTTCAATATCAGTAACCACAAGTGATCACCGCTGCGACGACCAAAATAAATTTTAGCCAACCATTGGTTGGTTCGACGCAATTTATTGCGCCCGATCTACCACCCCTCGTAACGGCCGAATTCATGGGGCCGCCATCCTGCAATTGGGTAAATCCTGTCTTCAGAAGATTAATGGTCTCGGATAGCCGCGAAGAACGCAAAGGTGGAGTAGCCTGGTTGGGTGAAATTTATTTCGCCCGGTTATCAACCTTCAATATCAGTAACCACAAGTGATCACCGCTGCGACGACCAAAATAAATTTTAGCCAACCATTGGTTGGTTCGACGCAATTTATTGCGCCCGATCTGTCACCCCTCGTAACGGCCGAATTCATGGGGCCGCCAATCTTGGCTACCCTGTCCTCAGAAAATGAATGGCACGCAAAAGCGCGAAGAACGCGGGGCGGGATTGCCTGTACCGGCGTGACAATAGCCTCTTCTTGACCCTCAAGCCGCACTCCTCGACCAATGAACTCAGTTACTCTATTGCGTTTTATATTAAGTTTACCTAAATTTGTCTGTTAAAGTACCAGTACAGCGGGATATGAATGCAGAAAACTTTGCCGAGTATTTAAAAAAACCGGCATTATTGTACCAACTCTCCTATGAAGAGCTCAAAACTCTTGCGTTGCAGTATCCCTATAGCCAGAACATCCAATATTTACTGCTAATCAAAAGTAAGCTCGATAACCACAAGGACTACGACAAGAACTTGGCCCGGGCAGCTGCCAGTATGACGGATCGGACCTTCCTGTATCGAAAGATCAAGGAATTTGCCTTGGCCGCTGTGGAAGAAGGAGAACTGATCTCCAATGAGGAAATCCTTGAACTAAGGGAACTTTCGGCATTGGAAGAAGACCTTTTGGAAAAGATCCCGGTAAATTTGTCGGTAGCTGATCCGCCAAAACATGTAGAAAATAGTTTGGACTTGGAATTGCCGGTCCCTGGTGATCCACATGAGGAAGAAGACGAGGACGACTTCGATATACATTTTCCAACTCCTGAAATGGGCGAAGCAGTTGGTGATGGTGATCCTGAACCACAAGAACAGGAAGTAGCAACCGGCTTTCGCATAGGGAAACAGGATATCCTAACCATTTCGGCTTTTGCAGCTGTCATGGAGACAACCTGGGAAAAGCCCTCTCCCCCTACCCCCGAAACGATTGAGGCACCCGCTGTGCCGGTAGTGGTACCAATTGCAGACTGGACAGACGCCTTGGAAACGGTAGAGGGCATCTCAGAAATATTGGAATTTGTACTACCACGATACTTTGCGCACATTCCTCCACCTGCACCCTTACCCAAAGCCGCTTTCCGCAGTTGGAAGCGCCAGCTAGTGCACCGCCCAATCATTCCACCCTCTGTCAACATAAGCGACGAACCAGTTGAACAACAGCCGGTTACCCTAAAAGACACGGTAAAGGCGACGGAGAAAAAAAAGCGCAAGAAAAAAACCAAAGTGAGAGAAATTGCGGCAGCTAGCCTGGAAGAAAGAAAAACCGTAGCCTCAGAAACGCTAGCCAAATTATTGGAAAACCAAGGCCAATATCAGAAGGCCATTAAAATGTACGAACAATTAATTTTGTCAATTCCGGAAAAAAGTGGTTACTTTGCGGAGCAAATTGAAAAACTTAAAAATCTATAAGTTATGTTGACAGGCTTGACTGTATTGACCGCACTGGTTTGCGTGTTGCTGATGGTAGCAGTGCTGATTCAAAATCCAAAAGGCGGCGGAGTGGATGCAACATTCGGTGGATCACAAGCCAACCAGATGTTCGGAGCCGCTAAATCTACTGATTTTATCGAAAAAATTACTTGGTACCTGGCTATCGCATTGTTTGTGCTTTGTATCATTACCACTATGGTTGTAGACGGTGGTTCTGCATTGCCAAATTTGACTGCACCGCAATAAATAGGCAAGGGAGTACTTCTCCTACAAAAAGACCTGATTGGCATGACCGATCAGGTCTTTTTTTTACCAGATGGTTGCCAAAATGTCAAGAGACGTACAATTTGTCGGTAAGAAATGCCGACTTTCATTCCGAAGTAGTCATTCTGACTGCAAATCTGTCATAAATTACAGTTTGGCATAACCTATGCTAGAGGAACATTGTCATAATCAACTTTTAATTTGTTTAACCAATTTGATAAAGTAGCTTAACTATGATGAAGCCCATCAATGACAGAGTAGTAATTAAACCAGCTTCCGCTGAGGAAACGACCAAAGGGGGTATCATCATTCCGGATACCGCTAAGGAAAAACCTCAACGTGGTGAGGTTGTAGCCATTGGTCCTGGTAAAGATGGTAACCTGATGACCGTACAGGTCGGTGATATCGTTCTTTATGGCAAATACGCCGGTCAGGAACTCAATTACAATGGTGAGGATTACCTGATCATGCGGGAAGATGACATTCTTGTCATCCTTGACAAGGATTAATCAATCCGGTTTGATCAACTATCAGGCTGAAACAGCCCTGTCAACAATCATCTATTAACACAACTAAAAAACAAAACCTAATATGGCTAAAGAGATTAGCTTTAACAGGGATGCAAGAGAAAAACTGCGCATGGGGGTAGATGCCCTGACTAATGCAGTAAAAGTTACCCTAGGCCCTAAAGGCCGCAATGTTGTCATCCAGAAAAGTTTTGGTGCACCACAAGTTACAAAAGATGGTGTAACCGTTGCTAAAGAAGTAGAACTGGAAGATTCGGTTGAAAACATGGGTGCACAAATGGTCAAAGAAGTTGCTTCCAAAACCGCAGACATCGCCGGTGATGGTACAACAACTGCAACCGTTTTGGCACAAGCCATGATCAGCGCGGGTTTGAAAAACGTCACAGCAGGTGCAAACCCAATGGACCTGAAGCGCGGTATCGATAAGGCAGTTAAAACCGTTATCGAAAACTTGAAAGAACAATCTGAACTGATTGGCAACGATTTCAAAAAAATCGAGCAGGTAGGTGCCATTTCCGCAAACAACGATGAGGAAATTGGTAAACTGATCGCTGATGCCATGAAGCGCGTAACCAAAGACGGTGTGATCACCGTAGAAGAAGCTAAAGGTACAGACACCTACGTAGAGGAAGTACTGGGTATGCAATTCGATCGTGGTTACCTCTCTCCTTATTTCGTGACCAATGCAGAAGATATGATCACGGAATACGATGATCCTTACATTCTGATTACGGACAAGAAGATTTCCAACATGCAGGAAATCGTGCCGATTCTGGAAAAAGTGGTCCAGTCTGGCCGTTCACTTTTGATCATCGCTGAAGATATCGAAAGTCAGGCGTTGGGTGTATTGGTGGTAAACCGCCTGCGTGCCCAACTGAAAGTAGTGGCTGTAAAGGCCCCTGGTTTTGGTGATCGCCGTAAGGCTATGTTGGAAGATATTGCCATTTTGACCGGTGGTGTAGTGATCTCTGAAGAGAAGGGCTACAAACTGGATAATGTGGAACTCGACCAGCTGGGAACGTGTGAAAAACTGACCGTAGATAAAGACAATACGACTATCGTCAACGGTAAAGGCGATGAAGAGCAAATCAAGGCTCGCATCAACCAGATCAAACAGCAAATCGGTACAACCACTTCTGACTATGATAAGGAAAAACTACAAGAACGCTTGGCTAAGCTTTCTGGTGGTGTTGCTGTATTGTATGTTGGAGCTGCTACCGAAGTGGAAATGAAAGAAAAGAAAGACCGCGTAGATGACGCCCTACATGCTACTCGTGCCGCCGTTGAGGAAGGTATCGTAGCAGGTGGTGGTGTTGCTTTGGTCCGTGCTATTGCCGCTTTGGCAAACCTGAAAGGCGCCAATGAAGATGAAACCATCGGTGTACAAATCGTACGTAAGGCACTGGAATACCCACTGCGCACTATCGCAGACAATGCGGGTGTAGAAGGTTCCGTAGTACTGCAAAATGTACTGGGTAAGAAAGGCAGCGAAGGATATAATGCCCGCACCGACAAGTACGAAGATCTGAAAAAAGCTGGTGTCATCGATCCAACCAAAGTAACCCGGATCGCACTGGAAAATGCTGGATCTATTGCCGGTATGGTACTGACTACCGAATGCGTGATCAGCGACAAACCAGAACCAGAAGGTGCTGGCGGTCACGGTCACGGCGGAATGGGTGGCGGTATGCCAGGCATGATGTAAGCGAAATTATGGTTTAACTATAGTCAAATTGACCAAAGCGGTGGCAGTTTCTTAGAAACTGTCATCGCTTTTTTATTGGCTGCCATCGAACAACAAAGCTGTTTTTAAACGTTTGAATAATAAAACTTTTCCCATGAGAAAAATCACCTATGCCATCGTTGCTTGTTTACTTTTTTCAGGACTGCAAAGCTGCGTTTCCTACCGAAAATATGAAGAGATGGAAGCGTGGAAGAATCAATTAAAAAAAGATCTCGAGACTTGCGATGAGGAAAGAAAAACGGTTGACCAGCAATACGCGACGGCCAGAGCACAACTCAAGCAAAGAGAACAGGAGCTCAACCAATTGAGAGAAGAGTACAACAATAGCAAAGCCTTATACGATCAACTTAAAATCGGCAATCAGGATCTCCTGTCGCGCTATGAGCGTATTTTGGCACAAAACCAACAACTATTGGAAAGTTCTTCCTCTGAAAAAAGAGACCTCCTGAATGAGCTTTCCAATAAACAGCAGATGCTGGATGAACGGGAGAAAACACTAAAAAAGTTGGAAACAGAGCTGGAGTTAAAGCAGAATTCGGTCACCAAGTTACAGCAAGACCTCGAAGCCAGGCAGCAGCGCGTGGTGGAATTAGAGGCAGCTATAGCCGAAAAGGATTCCAAACTTAAAGCTTTGCGTGAAAATATCAACAAGGCATTACTCGGCTTTTCAGATACTGACTTGACTGTTCGGGAGCACAATGGCAAAGTCTACGTTTCTTTAAGCCAAAACCTCCTCTTCCCTTCGGGTAGTAAAACCATTAATGCTCAGGGTAAAAATGCAATCGCCAAACTGGCCACTGTGCTAAAGACCAACAAAGATATTGACATCACCGTAGAGGGACACACTGATACGGATGGAGACGCCAATTACAATTGGGACCTTAGCGTGGGACGGGCGACCACCATTGTTAAAGAATTGACTCAAAATGGGGTGGATGCCAAACGTATTACTGCTTCCGGGCGCGGTGAATTCTTTCCGGTAGCGAGCAATGAGACTGCCAGTGGAAAAGCACAAAACCGACGTACTGAGATCATTCTGACCCCCAAACTGGACGCGCTGTACAAGCTTATTGGGGACTAATTATAGTGGAAATACCTCGGCCGCCATTTTCAGTGACTCGGAAAAGGCGGCCAGGTCCAATCCCGATGCTTCCTTTTCTTCAAAATAGTACACCATGTTCTCCATCGGCATATTACCGGTGAGGTCATCTTTCGCCATTGGGCACCCGCCATACCCCTTAATGGCGCCATCAAAACGGGTACAACCATTCAGGTAAGCCGTTTCTACTTTTTCTTTCCAGGTAGTTGGCGTGGTATGAAAATGCGCGCCAATCTCTATGTCAGGATATTGTGGGATCAGGTTAGAAAACAGGTATTGAATACTTTCTGGACGGGCCACGCCGATGGTATCTGATAGCTGAAAAATACCAATACCTAGACCGACAAGTTCATTCACCCAGCGCTGTACGATATCGACATTCCAGGGATCACCATAGGGGTTACCAAAGCCCATTGAAATGTATACCACCATTTTTTTGTTACTGGCCAAGCAAATGTCCTGAATCATTTTTACCCGATCCATCGATTCGGAAATACTGGCATTGGTATTGCGAAGTTGAAAGGTCTCAGAAATAGAAAAAGGATAACCCAGGTAATCAATTTCCGGAAATTTAGCGGCATCTTCTGCCCCCCTTTTATTGGCAACGATAGCCAACAATTTGGAGGTTGTTTCGTTTAATTCCAATAGGCTCAACACCTCCGCCGTATCTTTCATTTGGGGGATGGCTTTGGGAGAGACGAAGCTGCCAAAGTCAATCGTATCAAAACCTACAGTCAGTAGTTGATTGATGTACTTTGCTTTGGTTTCTGTAGGGATAAATGGTTTGATTCCCTGCATCGCGTCGCGGGGGCATTCAATTAATTTTATCATAAACGATTTGGTTGAGTGCATGTTTGGAGGTAGTCCCTGAAGTATATTCGGGCAAGCTATTCTGGCTACAAATTTCAGTTCTTGGGCCTCTTTTCGGCTATTTTTTCGTCTGTCTCGGCTCAGCCGAGATGCACTCAAAAATGAGCCTAGCGAGAACCCAAAACCTGCAATTTTCGCTGCTAAAGCACCTCCTCCAAACATGCACTGAGCTTTAAAAAGCTGTTTTCATTCCGTGACCGCAAAAATAAGTACTTTTACCCGTAAATATCCAGTATCATGAATAGGAACAAAACCATTTTAGCAATAGTTGGCTTTTTACTCGCGGGGACAGGGATGCTGGCCCTAGTGCTCAGTTTGGTAAGTGTACAACTTTCCTTCCTTACTTGGATCGATGCGCCAGGTAAATTGTTTGGATTTGTTGTCAGATTACTGATGATCATTGTAGGAATAGTGCTGATTTACCTGACAATGACGGATTTTTCCAGAGAAGAGGTTTAAACTTTTTATACCCGATTGAGGCGATCTATAAAGGGATTTTTAAACTTTCCGCCAATGGGATAGTTTTTTCCGCCAACCTGTACTTCTCCTGCAGTTAAATCCACACTTTCAATATGCGGGATTTGCACAATGAAGTTTCGGTGAATTTGGATAAAAAGCCGTGATGAAAATTTGCTTTTTAATTGTTTTAGAGAAGTCTTGATTGCGTATTTTTTCTCCGCGGTGTTGAGGATACTGTAATTTCCATCTGCTTCAATAATGCGAATCGAGGGAATGGTCACTTTAAACAACTTATTGTTGCTCTTGACAAACAGGCTTTCATTGATTACTACTCCCTCCTTCCACGCCTGGAAAAGTTCAGTAGTAGCATGCGGTGTTCCCCTACGAAGCAAGACCGATTCAATTGTGCTTTGCAAGGTCAATTTATCAAAGGGCTTGATAATGAAGGCATATGGCATGGCCATTTTTGCCTTATTGTAAACCTGCTTATCCGCAAAGGCGGTGAGAAAAATAATCGGAATGTCATTGTATTTTTCCTTGATTACATGTGCCAACTCAATCCCATTCATAGGTCCTTTAATCGAAATATCCATCAAGATCAGGTCAGGAACGCCCTCTTCAATGGTGTTAATCGCTACCTCGGAATTGTCTACAGTATTAGCCAAAGTGTATCCCAATTCTTCTACAATCATTTCTGCTTCTACGGCAAATAGTGGATCATCTTCAACAATGAGAATGTTTACTTTTGGCATTTTGATTGGTGTTGAATAGTGTTTGTATCCCAATACGCCGGAAATTCTTATCAGCGTACTTCCTCAAAAGAAATCCCGGAGTGTTTACTTCCGATACCCTTTGGAGCCAGTATGTAGTCTAATATCAGAATAATTCTTTATGGGGAAAAAATAAAATGTAAAAAAATTTCTCACCTGTGCCCTTCATTAATATTACAAGGTTAGATCATTTTTCCATAAAACCCGACAGAATGCCGTTTTTTGGTGATAGAACGCCCTTTTACGGATTTAAAATCGGAAATTTTCATTATCTAGTTTTAACAGAAATTGGTCATTGTAAGGTATAGAAATTCCCCCCCTAAGTGTTGATGTTATCTAGATACCATTCAAAATGGACCTCCTCAAAGGTCAGTTTTGTGGAATTCGAGGAAGCGTAAGTAAAAAAACACTCCCTACTCCAACTCGACTTTCAACAGTCAATCCGCCACCGTTTTTTTCTACCAATAGTCGACACAACGAAATTCCTAAGCCGGTACCTTTTTCTCCCATGGTACCCTCTGTGGTCATCATTTTTTTTGGGTCGAACAATGTGGCAATTTGCTCTTTATCGATACCCATACCGGTATCTTTAACCCTTATTTCAACCGTTCCATTATTGATTGCTTTGGACAATAAGACTTCTCCGCCCTCCGGTGTAAACTTAACTGCATTCCCAAGTAGATTACGTAACACAATCCTTACTGCTTGTGGATCAGCATAGGCAATGGTAGATTCAGAAATTTCATTTTTTATGCAAATTGACTTCGTTTCTGCCAGGTCAGTATATAAATCAATAATTTCAGTACTTACTTTACTTATGTCTACCTCACAAGGCTGGTAGGGTAACCGATTACTATTGGCAAGGCCCCAATACAAGAGGTTATCCAATAACACACTAATTTTCACGGCAATCTGGTCCATACTTTCTCCCATCTGCATGGCTCTCTTAAATGCCCCTTTTTTTAATAAATAGGAGAGTTTTCCGGAAATATTCTGAAAATGCACAAAAGGCCCTCGCAGTTCGTGTCCGATAATGGCAAATAAACGGTCTTTGGTTCGATTTACTGTTTTTAAGGCTTCCACTTGCTTCGCAATTAGCACCCTGTCTTTTTCGATTTGCAGGGTTCGCAATTCCACCTCTTTTTCAAGTCGGTTTTTGGATTGTTGGAGATGATAAATCCGATACCTTGAAATGCCCCAAAACACCAAACCGATCAACAATATGACAAGGGTTCTAAATACCCAACTTTGAGATAACGGCTTTTGGACAACCACCTCCACGATCAACAGGCTATCGGAATCTAGCTGTTTGGAATCCTGTGATTTGATTTCCAATTCATAGTGGCCGGGGGGCAAGCCGCTTACCTTAATGACATTATCCTCCTGGTAATTCCAAGCTTTTTCAAACCCATTAATGCGATAGGCATATCCTTGTTTTTTCAAATTGGCATAATCCAGATTGGTAAACTGCAAATTGAATGCCTTAACCGATGGGTTAAGGATGATTTTCTGCTGTCGATTAAACTTTGAAGTTTGGTCTACCATTTGCCCTGTCTCATTACTTAATTCAGCATAACTGACAATCAATGGTTTTAGATTTGGGGATTGTAGCATGTCCAAACTATCAGGGTGGAAAAGGGTAAACCCATTTATACCGCCGAAGTACAAATTGCCGTCCTGATCTTGATAATGGGAATAAGTATTAAATTCTTCATTTGGCAATCCGTCACTGGTGTGAAAGGTGATAAAATCTTCGGTAGTGGGATTTAAGCGCATAAGGCCCCGATTGGTAGGCATCCAGAGCATACCGAGCCGGTCCTCGTATATTGCATAAATAGTGTTATCCACCAAACCATCTTCTCTAGTATAGTGGATCACCTCCTTGCTGTCTCGGTCCCACTTGATCAATCCCTCATTATAAGATCCGATCCAGAATATATTATGGTCTTTTTCGTAGAGATATACCAAGTCCCGAACGGGGAAAATATCATAATTGATGAGGTGGTTACTCTCCAGATTTAGATTAAACAACCCTTCAGAAGTACATAACCAAAGCCCTTCATTATTTTCATAAAAATCGCGAATACTGCTCGTCTTTAAAATGGCGTAATTCTCCCCCTCCCAAGGATGGATGACCTCTGTCTCTTGTGCTTTAAAATAAAGCCCCGAATCTGTGCCAATCCATAAGGTACCATATTTATCTTTATAAAAACATTGGGTTACTAACGATATTTTGGGAGCAAAACATTCCTGATCGATGCTGATTGCAAAGTAGTCGTTTGTTGCCGGTTCGATACCAATTAAACTCCGAAAATGTACCCCCGTCCAGATCTGGCCATTCTCCTCCTGGTACATCCCCAATCCATGAAAATCAGCAATCACCCGACTCGAATCACCTGTTAATCGATACAGTCCTTTGTAGGAATTTACCAGAATTTCCTGGTTTCCCAATGGCACTATTCCTCGTACACTTGTTCTGTTTCCTGTCAGGTAGTTTTTAAATCGGTTTTTTTTAATTTGTAACAAAAATATGCCATCCAAACCATAATAACATCCCCATGCCAGATTATTGCGATCAAAATATAGATGAGTTGCCTCAAAGGGAAGATCTACTTTCAACATGGGATGATCAAGGTTGAACTTTTCCTCTTCCGTCCATTCAAAGATATACAATTGCTTTTCCTGCTGTGAGGTCATCCAAAGCCGTTTTTCTCTATCCAGGAAAAACGTATAATGACTGCTAGAAGTCCCATATAGTGGGTGTCGATCCCAATAGATTTTTTGAAGCGCTAGGCCACCATTTTTTTTTATGGCATAAATACTCCAATAATTTTTGTCGGTGAGTTCAGGACCAACCCCATATCGATCTTGTAACAAAAGTGTGCCGTCCTTTAATTCTCCCAACCATTGCGTGCTTATAGGCAAAACCACTTCGTTGAGGGGAATCATACAACTATCTTGCAAGAGGAGTGCCCCGCCCCTGTTTATCCAAAAAAGACCATCTTGAGTTTTAAAGAACGACATAGGTTTATCGGGAAGAAAGAAAAGATGCTCAAGTTCTTCCCCGAAAATATAGGCATTCCCGTGATTATCACCAATGCTAATGGTATAGTCCTCCCTTTGTTGCAGAAAGAACAAGTCACTTTCACGGATTTGGTGGTTGACGTATTGATCAAAGGCGTACACCATTTCGGTTACGGGGTCAAGAATATCGACTTCGACCTCATCCATTCCTTGAATCTGTTGATCAATGGCTATTTTCCCATGAACGAGCCAGATATTTCCTTTAGAATCTATCAGGATTCGATCGTATTTATTAAAGCGAAGACCATGAGAAGCCCTTGTATATAAACGGAAAGATTCACTATCAAAGCGGTTGACACCATCTCTAGTAATCATCCAGGTAAAGCCTTTCGAATCTTGTTTGATATCAACTACGCTGGCACTGGCCAAGCCATCCCGAGTAGTCAAGTGTTGGAGATGCACCAAATAATCTTGCCCCCAGGAAAATAAGGGTAGTAGACAAAAAAGTATATTTAGTAGCCCTTTGAAATGATGCAAATTTGTGCCTTGGTTGATCCATTGGTAAATTTCCACAATCTTTTGGTAATCACAAAAAAAACCTACCTCCAAAGGAAGCAGGTCTTTAAATCTGGAATAATTCCTTGATTCACGGAATCAATTCCCCCTTATCTATTCTTTAATCAAATTGCAATTATGAAGCTATCTAAAGTTTTCTGCTGTCCGTGAACATGAAGGCTTGTGGTTATTGGCGAGGCTCTTTTTGAGTTCCGGCTCTGGAAGGTCCGGACGAAAAAAAGCCGCAGCTTCATGCGTAAGTAAGTGAGGAAACGCTAAGTAAAGGTATCTAATATCAAAAGTATTTTAGAAGCATAAGTGAGGGAACGGCCTTAAATCAGGATGGAACGGTAAATATTGGTGTTAAAATCAGTTCTCTTTTGAATAAAAGAAAGATATTCCCTAAATCGAGTAGAGGACCGGGTTCTGGTCTTCCCGGATAAATCTGGATAGGTTGCGCCCCTTTCCTTGTCGGAACTTTTGTTTAATTTTCTGCTTAGTGCTTGTTTGGAGGTGGTGCTTTAGCAGCGAAAATCGCAGGTTTTGGGTTCTCGCGAGGCTCATTTTTGAGTCCTTAGGATCGGCGCTAAGGACTCAAAAATTGCCGAAAAGAGGTTCCAAAACCTGAAATTTGCAGCCTGAATAGCTTGCCCGAATATACTTCAGGGACTACCTCCAAACATGCTCCAAGGGTTTTCTTCTTACTGGTTCAGAATTCTAAACTCCGTTCTTCTGTTTGCAGCGTGTTCTGCTTCTGTACAGTTTACGCCATCCGCACAGCGGTTTTTCAGTCTGGTTTCACCGTATCCTTTAGCCACCAAACGACTTGCGCTGATACCTTTTGACTGCAAGTAACTCACTACAGATTGAGCTCTTCTTTCAGAAAGATCCATATTAGAAGCGTTGCTCCCACGTGAGTCAGTGTGTGCACTAATTTCCATTCTCACATTAAGCTTGGCCTGCATCAAGGTCAACAACCTTTCATCGATAATTCTTCTAGCCTGAGCCGTCAAACGAGCGCTACCCAATTCGTAATTGATTGGTAATACATTGTATTCCAACAACTCACAATTGATTTCTTCCCAAGTAGTAACACCTCCCTTTTTCACCAAAACTTCTTTGGTGATAGTGGTATATTCAGCAGGAACGATCTCCTCTTCTACTTTTTCATCCTCAACCAATACCCGCCTTGTGATGGTTTTTGTTTCTTCAGGGATCGGAATCTCTTTCATTTCTGCAGGTTTCTTAATCACCTGCTTGGCATAGCGGCCTTGTTTGCCACCAGCTTTGGCCGCCGTGGTACCTGCATCTGTTTGCAAGGTTTTAATAGCTACTTCCGTGTACTGTGCAGGATATTCCCGCCAGCAAAGCACCTGACAATCAGCTGGGTTATCAGACTCACAGCCCTCATAAGCCTGATACTCCCAACGACCAATAGCGGGATAGGTTTCAATTTTTTTGGTATCATCAGCAAAAGTAGCTGGAAGTAATGACAACTTATTGTAAGGCTGCTCCTCCTCGAAATCAACGTAAACCGTTTCATATTCGGCAGGAACATATTCGTAACGCTTACTGGCCTCTTTTACGACAACCGTTTCTGTAACTGTTTCATATTTAGCGGGAATCACTTTCAACCGCTTGTACGCCGGTGCTATTTCAACACGGACTTCCTCCGTTTTGTATTCATCCGGAGTTACACATTTCACATAACACTTTCCAGGTTCAGGGTTATCTGGTAAATCCTGGGCATTGACGATTAAGGCACTACAAATCAATGTAGCAACAAGTACCAATTTTTTCATGGTCTGCTTTGTTTTGTTTAAAAATTTAAAATAGTTAAAAGCCTCCCAAAAGGGAAGTAAAATGCTAAATAGACGTTCATAAGTTCCAATAGCTATAACCTATGACGATGATTTCTAGAATAGTAACGATATCATCACTACATTCACAACAATAAAACAGCTAGCAACTGTATCATTTGGGTAAAAAATCAGAATTTACTTGCCCTGGAAACGGGTGATCTTTGTAAGAGGGAAGAAGTAATCGAGGGTCTAGGCACTTTTCATTTTCTATCTCAAAAGTAAAATACTTCATTGAGTCTTCAAATATAATTGGTAATAATTTCAAAATATCGGGTAAAAAGGCGTAATCAATTATCTTTGCACCGGTTTTTGGGAAATGATACAAAATGAATACCATGGAAAAGGTGCAAACAACAAAGCAGATACTGGATATGGCCAAGTGGTCCAATAAATTCTCCAGTCATAAAGCCAATTATCATGAGGCAACTCCCTATCCATTCATCAGTTTTGAAAATTTTCTGGAGCCCTGGGCTGCGGAAAAAGCCACTGCCGCTTTTCCAGAAGTAAAAGACAGTGGATGGATCCACTATATGCACGTCAATGAAAAAAAGCACGGGCTCAATAAATTTGACCTCATCCCTGAATTTCTGCAAGAGGTGATCAACACCCTGAATAGTCAGCCATTTGTTGCTGCACTTTCCGAATTAACGGGTATCCCTGACCTGCATGCTGATCCCAGTCTTGAAGGGGGCGGATTGCACCAAAGCCAACGTGGTGGCTTCCTCAATATCCATGCAGATTTTACGGTACATCCACATAAGCGCAACTGGCGCCGACGGGTTAATGTGCTGGTCTACCTCAACCCGGACTGGTTGCCGGAATACCGTGGCGACCTTGAATTGTGGTCCCGGGATATGAAACAATGTGTACAAAAAATCAGTCCGGTATACAATCGCTGTGTCATCTTTAATACCGATGAGGATTCCTATCACGGCCTCCCCGAACCAATCATGTGTCCGGAAGGCATGACCCGTAAATCGATTGCCTTGTACTATTTTACAGAAGAAACCAGTGCTCCACGCAAAAAAGCGACCAATTACCGGGCTCGCCCCGATGACGGGTTAAAAAGTATCTTGATCTATCTCGATAAACAATTGATTGCCTTGTACAACACGCTCAAAGGTTGGCTTGGCATTAATGATGATTTTATTAGTAAGGTCCTTAATTTTTTCAACCGCAGAAAAGGTAAATAAGCATTCATTTCATGCAGGAACGCCAAAAATACTCCCTTCTTTTTGCCCTTTTAGGCGCCTTCTTTTTCATCCCTTTCTTGGGGGGAGTCCACCTTTTTGATTGGGATGAAATCAATTTCGCCGAGATCAGTCGCGAAATGTTGCTGACCAAGGATTACCTCCGGGTATACATTAATTTTGATCCTTTTTGGGAAAAACCACCCCTGTTTTTCTGGTTGCAAGCTACCGCAATGTCCGTTTTTGGAGTCAGTGAATTTGCAGCGCGTTTACCCAATGCAATCTGTGGTGTTGTAAGCCTGGTTTTGCTCTACCAAATGGGACGAAAATTGTACAACCACACCTTTGGCGTGATTTGGGCGCTGGTTTATTTTGGAACGGTTTTACCCTTCTTGTACTTTAAGTCAGGTATTATCGACCCCATTTTCAACCTATTTATCTTTTTAGGCCTCTATTTTTTCATCTTATTTTATTGGAAGAAAGAACAATTCGCGGGTATCCAGCTAAAACACAATTATTGGTATTATTTATTTCTGGGAGGTTTTTTTATTGGTTTAGGCATCTTGACGAAAGGGCAGGTAGCCTACCTGATCGCCTGTTTGACGCTTTTTGTTTATTGGGTTTATCAACGTTTTCGCTTTTACGTCAATGTACCTCAATTCCTGTTTTTCACCTTCGCAGCCACGTTGGTTACCCTGTTTTGGTATGGATTAGAGACTTTAAAAAACGGCACCTGGTTTATTGAAGAATTCAACAAATATCAATATCGACTCTTTAGCACCCCTGACGCCGGCCACCGCGGTTTTTTTGGCTACCATTTTGTGGTATTACTGGTGGGGTGTTTTCCCGCTTCCATTTTTTTGATCCGTTCCTTTTTTAAATTACCGGAGCCAGAATACGAATATCAAAAAGACTTCCGGCGCTGGATGAAGTTCTTATTTTGGGTCGTACTCATCCTCTTTTCCGTTGTCAAATCAAAGATTGTACACTATTCCTCCATGTGTTATTTCCCGTTGACCTTCCTGGCGGCACTGACCCTCTACCATTTGGCAGAACAAAAAATCAACTTTAACCGGTGGATGAAGATTGGACTAGCCACCATCGGTGGTTTATTTGTTTTCGCCGTGATTGCACTGCCATTTGTCGGGCAGCATATCGATGTCTTAAAGCCTTTGTTTAATGATCCATTTGCGCAAGCCAATATGGATGCGGATGTCACATGGACCGGCTTCGAGGCCATTCCCGGATTGGTGCTATTGGCAGTGCTCATCATCGCCATTCGCCTATTCAATCAACGGCAAAGTTTATCTGCCATTCGGGTATTATTCGGCGGTACCGCTGTTTTTGTCATGCTGACTTTGGTTTTCTGCATTGGCCGCATTGAGGCCTATTCACAGCGTGCTGCTATCGAATTTTACGAAAGTAAAAGAGGCGAAGATTGTTACATCATCACCAGTGGTTTTAAATCCTATGCCCACCTGTTTTACTATCGCAAACAACCGGAAAATAAAGAACCTAATAGTGATAAATCCTGGTTTCTGACGGGCCCGATCGACAAGGATGTTTATGTGGTCACTAAAATTCATAAGACCAAAGAATTGGAACAGATTCCCGAATTAAAAGAAATTGGCCGAAAGAATGGATTTGTCTTTTATAAAAGAGAATTTAATTAATCCTTACCTTTGAGGATCCAAGTACCGCACAATCCAATCTATGCTAGGAGTCAGGCAAAGCGACACTGTTCAAACCGATGAAGAACTCGTCCGCCTCTATCAGGCCGGACAGGATGGTCACTTTTTGGGGATATTATTTAAGCGGCATATACATGAAGTATTGGGAAATTGCCTCTATTTCTTAAAAAATCAGCAAGATGGCGAAGACGCCTGTATGGAGGTATTTGAACAGGTGAGCAGCACGCTTAAGAAAAACGCCCCTCCTGGCCACTTCCGCAATTGGCTGTTTATCGTCACCAAAAATCATTGTTTAAAACGACTTAAGAAGCGTGTTAAAGAACGGGTGGAAGACTTTTCTAAAATTAATGAAGATCTTTTTGTGGAAAATGACACTTCCGAGGATCTTCTTATGGAGAAAAGGATTGAAAACTTGGCTCACGCCATTGAAGAGCTAAAAGAAGATCAGAAAAGGTGTATTGTCTTGTTTTATCTGCAAAATAAGACCTACAAAGAAATTGAAGCATTAACCTCCTTTAGTCTAAATCAGGTGAAAAGCTTTATTCAAAACGGAAAACGAAACCTCAAAACAAAATTAAGCTGATCATGCCCAAAGAAACTGACCCAAAAACAAAACATTCTCGCGAGGCCTTTCTTGAGGCATTGCGGAGAGGAGAAAAACCATCATCTGAGTCCCAAAACGAGATTACTCACCAGGCATTGCTAGGCATGCAGTACCTAAATCCAGACACCAATCTGGAGCAGTTCTTAGGCAAACTGGACCAAAAGATAGACCAAAAAACTAAGCGTACCACCAAAGTCATCAGCTTTTGGCAAACCCCCGCCTTGAAGATTGCCGCCACTGCCCTACTCTTGCTCATCCCCGGTTATTATTTATATCAATCAAGCTTTTCTACACCTGATTATACCGCTGCCTATTTTGAGCATCTTCCCACCGCGATTCCTGGGACAAGCATTCAAAAAGGTGGACAAGAAAGCATCGATCAAGAAAAAAGAGCCTTGTACAAGGAATACAATCAAAAATCTTACCGGGAAGCCATCCCCAAGCTCCGTGCTTACCTCGCAGCACATCCAATGGATGATCAAGCCCGCTTTTATTATGGAATTGCCCTTTTGGGCAATCAGGAAGCGGCAGCAGCAAAAATAGCTTTTGAAAAAGTCTTGGCAGGTAGTCCGACGCCGGCATATCAGGAGAATGCGCAGTGGTACCTGGCCCTTTCTTTGGTCAAAGCGGAGGCTTTTGATGAAGCGAAAAAGGTGCTTTCTGCCATTCGGCAGGAAAAGGGAGCTTACACCCAAAAAGCAAGTGAACTACTGAGTGAAATAGGTCAATAACGCCTTCCTTTTAGCTTCTTTTAAAGAAGACTCCTCCTAATATCAACAGGAATATTCCGGTCAACCATGCCCATCTTTTAAGTCCAGACCACCACGGGCGGCTTTTCAGGTGAATTGGCTTGTTATCACCGGTATAGATAAAACCACTCCAAAAATAAGGGTGGATATACAAACCATTGGCGGAAGACAAATAGTCCAGCTTCGCTTCGTGCAGTGCAGCACTTTTGGTCATTCCCAAATCTAAGTTTTGATAGAAAGCTTCCATCAACTTGGCGGTTGAATGATCATCAACGGCCCATAAACTTGTCACCAGATTAGGGCTTCCTGCGAAGGCAAAAGCCCGCGCCAAACTGGCAATCCCTTCTCCTTCTTTAACCACACCAAACCCCGTGTTACAGGCACTCAACACCACCAAATCCGCGTGGAGATCCATGCCATACAATTCGTAGGCATACAACAAGCCATCTAAGTCGGCATTTGACGTATCTCCCGGCGCAAAGATCAGATGGGAAAGACTTGGAAACCGATCATTAAAAAAGGCATGAGTGGACAGGTGCAGCAATTGATAGCGGCTGCCATGCTCATGAAAGATAGCTTCCTGGGCTTGTTGCCCCAAAATAAAATCTCCTTTAAATCGTGCTTTTAATAAGTCCACTTCTTCAATACTGCCTTCCAGCTCATCCAATCCCATAATTAAATCTTGATCAGCAGTCCGGTAATTGCCGGCCAATTTCACCGCATGATCAAAAATCGGCGCCATAGCCAAAATTTCTCCATTGACGGAAGCCTCCTGACTCTCTTTCCAAAGCTGATATTGAAGTGCCACACAAGCTGAAAAAATATACCGGATTTGGTGTTGCTTGATTAAATAAGCGGCCTGACGATAGTCTGTCGATCTCGTAGAAACCGGTTCCTGTAAAAGTACCTCAAAGGGCATATACCCCAACAAACCATCAGGAACAAGCACCAAACTTTTACCGGCCAAGATTCCTTCCTGGTCTTTCAGTAAATGAGTGTAAAGCTGATGAGACATGGGGTAAAAGGAATTTGAACGAAGTAGAAGGCTATCGCGAAATTGGAGAATTTCCTCCTTCAAATCAGCTGCTTTTACAGACAATTTAACAAACCTCTTCTCTTCCTTTCCGATAACAAAAAGAAAGGTGTTTTCTTCCCCCATGAAATATTCTAGCAGCACTTCATTCTCTGCGAGTAAATTGGTCTTAATGCTGGCAATATCGCCAGTATTGAGGCTATATTTCAAAGCAAAATAAACTGGATATTGGGCTTCTAACGAGTTAAACAAGACTTCCAACTCCTTTTTCTTGGCATAGTGCTTCTGTTCCAACTCCTGGATGGCAGTACGGTCTAGTATATCCTGGTTTTCTCTGATTTGGTTGGCCAAATATTCAATGTCTTTCACCAAATTTCGTTCCTGCCTAACCAGGCCCTCGGGAATGCGCGCAAAGTTTCGAGCATTAATTTCATTGAGATTTTCAGCCACCAGCATTGCCCGATTTTTCTCTGAAAAATCGAAGGCCAACTCCAGCCATTGATCTCCGCCCTGCTTTAGATGCAATTGATAAAGTGTTTCCAAGGCACCTTCGTAAGTCAACTTAGCCTGTGCAGCGAGCGACTCTTTCGATTCCCGATCCCATACCGTATTTCTCACAGAGGTGATGATGGAATCAGCCAGGCGATAGGTGTCGACGGCATCCATGAGGTATTGCTCCTCATTTTGGTTTCCCAGGCAGAACAGAATTCGGGCCTTCACGCTGAGTAGATCCAGGACATAAAGTTTGTAGCCTATTTGTTGTAAAAGCGGATTCTCATTCAGCGATTTTGGTTGAAACCCTTTGATCACTTTTTGCAAACTTTCCTGCACCAATTCAAGCCCCTTTTGACAATCTCCCAGTTTATAAAAACCCTTCGCCATCATCATCAAAGCACTAGCTTCGTATACGGTAGCCCCACTCCGCAGCGCAACTGACTTACGGGCAAACCGAATGACTCCCGGGTAATCTCCCATCCGAAATCTGATGGAAGCTTTATAATTATAAGCTTTTTGCAATAAGGAGAGACTGGGGTTAGTCGTTTCGTTTAAACGAGTGAGTATCGTATCCACAATGGCCTCTCCACGATCAACATCTCCTAAATTAAAATACCCCCTGGCCAAACTATAAAAAGTCGTCAAGGTCGAAGAATGAGAGGCCGGAAGTAAAGTATCCAACCTCGAGATGGCCTCCCGCAAATAACGCAATCCGGTATCGGTCTCTCCTAGATCGAGATAAGTTTCCCCTAAATTATGATAGAGTGCGATCTTTGTATATTCATCGTTGATCAATCGCAGGGCTTCTTTTTGCAAATCAATGGCTTTGCGAATTTGCCCCTGTTCTGCATAGGCACTGGACAACATTTCCAGCGCTTCTCCAATCCCTTCTTCATTTTGATTTTGCTGGGCAATTTCCAAGGCCGAATTGGCAATCAGTATGCAGCTGTCCCAGTCCATCTTCTTTGCAAAGGCGACACTCAAACACTGCAAGCTATATCTCACATTTTCCCGAGCAGAATCCGGGTATAATGACGCGACATCATTAAGCCTTCGATAATATTTCATTTGCTGGCTATAATCACCTTTTAGCGAAATGAAATACCCTAAATTTTCGAGCAGCAGCGGATAAAAACTCAGGGTGT
>CAXHCA010000050.1:0-43916 GCA_964015035.1 uncultured Saprospiraceae bacterium | reverse complement strand
TTTGACAACAAATTATAACAGTATTCTTACTGAGACAGGACGGAACTGCGCCCTCGCCTTCTGTTTTGACCTCGCTTTTCACATCTTTATAAACTCCCTTTTTGTCGCCCTTTATGCCAAGGCTGGCTTGGGTAGCTTTTTATTTTATTCTACTTTTGTAACCATCAAATTTACAATTACCATGATGAATAAAATATTGTTGCTACTCGCGCTGGTGGTCACCGTTTCCTGGAACATGCCCACCCCTCCCAACTGGGAAGCCAAAGTAGATGCCGGATTACTGGAAAAACTCAATGGTGGGGCCACCGTAGATTTTTTGGTGGTACTCAAAACGCAGGCTTCGGTAAAAGATGCCAAGGCCCTGAAAAGCAAGGAGTCCAAGGGGCGCTTTGTTTACCAAAAATTAAAGAATACGGCAGAAAGTACCCAGAAGAATATACAAGCTCTGCTTCGTAGTGAAGGGGCTGCTTTTAAATCCTTCTCCATTATCAATGCGGTTTACACCAAAGGTGATCTTGACCTGGT
Source organism: uncultured Saprospiraceae bacterium (assembly GCA_964015035.1). Classification (GTDB taxonomy): domain Bacteria; phylum Bacteroidota; class Bacteroidia; order Chitinophagales; family Saprospiraceae; genus BQJU01. The sequence continues at coordinate 43,391 of CAXHCA010000050.1, read as the reverse complement.
TCGCCGCCTGGCGCTATTGGAAGAAGTGAAGGAAATTCAGGCGAATCCAAAAATTCACCTGGAGGAACCCGAAGTTTACCGCGAAGATGTCAATTCCCGCGATTTGATAGAGTGGGGCATCGAGCGCATCAATGCTGATGATGTTTGGGATATGGGCTTTACCGGTCAGGGCGTAGTCGTTGGCGGTGCCGATACCGGTGTGGAATGGGAACACTCCACCATCCAGAGCAAATACCGCGGCTGGAACGGCGGAACACCCGATCACAATTACAACTGGCACGATGGCATCCACGAGCTTAATCCGCTGAATAACGATACCACAAATGATCCGATGAATAACCCATGTGGTCTGGAAACGATCGTACCCTGTGATGACAACAATCACGGTACGCACACGGTAGGCACTATGGTTGGAGATGATGGAGAGGGCAATCAGATTGGCGTAGCACCGGGGGCATCCTGGATCGCTTGTCGCAATATGGAGCGCGGCTGGGGAAGTCCGGCTTCGTACATTGAATGTTTTGAATGGTTTTTGGCACCTACCGATTCAAGTGATGAAAACCCCAATCCTGATATGGCGCCCCATGTAATCAACAACAGTTGGTCTTGTCCGGAACAGGAAGGCTGTAATGCCAGCAACTGGAGTACCATGGAAACCGTGGTCAACAACCTCAAGGCGGCAGGAGTTGTCGTAGTGGTTTCGGCAGGAAATAGCGGGTCTAGTTGCGGAAGTATTAGCACCCCATCCGCCATGTTTGAAGCGTCTTTTACCGTAGGTGCTACCCGTCAGAATGATACCATTGCCAATTTCAGCAGTCGTGGGGTAGTCACGGTGGATAGCAGTATGCGGCTTAAGCCAAATGTAGCAGCTCCGGGAGTGGGTGTTCGCTCAGCAGTACGCGGTGGCGGCTTTGCCTCCTTTAATGGTACCAGTATGGCCGGACCACATGTGGCGGGACTGGTCGCGCTATTGATTTCTGCTAATCCAGAGCTGGCCGGACAGGTAGAGGTCATTGAGGACATCGTTGAAGCAACCGCTATGTCCATGCTCTCAGATCAGGATTGCGGAGAGGTTTCAGGTATGTCCGTACCCAATGCCGTATACGGCTATGGTCGGGTAGATGCACTGGCGGCAGTCGAGCAGGCGTTGATGCTGGTCCGAACCAATAGTCCCACTTCCAATATCCAGGTAGCCGTAGCGCCCAATCCGGCGACGCGCAAGATTCGCTTTGAGCTAACGGCACCGATCGGCCCGGCTACCTTGCAGGTTTTTAACGCGGTGGGTACCACGATGTATACCCAGCAATGGAACCATGCTGATGGTGTGCAGCAATACGTTGATCTGGCCAATTGGAATAGTGGGATCTACTATTACACCCTGTCCATCGGAGGAGAAACACTGACGGGTAGGTTTGTGAAAGTGCAGTAGTGCTGGTGGCAGCATTAAGTGAATTTAGCCCTTCCGCTGAGCACTGCCGGAAGGGCTAAGTTTTTTCCGCTCCTGGGCGAAATAAATTTCACTCAACCCGGCTATTCCAGCAATGCCAAAAATTCCTCCTCTGTCAACACCTGCACCGTGCCCAGGGCCTGGGCTTTTTTTAATTTAGAACCCGCCTTTTCGCCAGCTACCAGAATATCAAGTTTGGAACTCACCGCGCTAATATTACGCGCACCAGCGGCTTCGGCTTTTTCCTGGGCTTCTTTGCGGCCCATTTGCTGCAAGGTCCCGGTGAAGAGAATGGTTTTTCCGGCCAGGGGAGCATCCGCCGATACAATTTTAGGGCGATCCTCTTCGGTTTGTTTGAGGTTGACTCCAAGGCTTTCCAGCTCCTGCAATAGCTCGATATTGCGGGGCTCGGCAAACCAATTCATGACATTCTCGGCCACGATGGGCCCTACATCTTTGATGTGGGTATAATCTTCTACTGTCCAGTCTTTCAGGTCCAGTACGTGCTCCAGTTCTGCGGCCAGGAGCTTGGATACTTTTTTACCCAAATGGTGGATGGCCAGGCTATGCAGGAGTCGGTGGATGGGTTGTTTTTTGGCAATTTCAATGGCGGCTTCTAGATTGGCAGCAGATTTGGCCCCAAAGCCTTCCAATTTCGAAATTTTATCATAATCCAGCCGATATACATCGGCAATATTCCGAATCCAGCCTTCTTCGTAAAAACGTTCAATGATCGACTTACCCATGCCATCGATATCCATGGCGGGTTTGGAGACGTGGAAGATAATGCGTTGTAAGTCTTGCGCGCCACAAACGCAATGTGGACACCTCCAGGCGGCTTCTCCTTCTGCACGGACCAATTCGACAGGTTCGTGGGGTAGATTGATGGGGCAATGGCTGGGAAACTCGATGGGTTGCTCTGTGCCATCCCGCAATTCATCCATTGCTTTGACGATATACGGGATTACATCTCCGGCACGCTCTACCAATACCGTATCGCCGAGGCGTAAGTCTTTTTCTTTAATAAAGTCTGCATTGTGCAGGGAAATGGAAGAAATGGTGACACCGGCCAGTGGCACTGGCTCCACCTTCGCCACCGGCGTGATGGAACCGATTTTACCTACCTGATATTCGACATTTAGCAGCTTGGTGGTGGCTTGCTTGGCCGCAAATTTAAAAGCAATGGCCCAGCGCGGGTGGTGACTGGTGTACCCCGCCCGTTCCTGATATTCGCGATTGTTAACCTTGACCACCATGCCGTCGATTTCGTAGTCGTACGACTCGCGTTTTTCCTGCCAATTCAAACAAAAGTCGATGACCTCTTTGATGTTTTTACAAACCTTTCTCGACTCTTGGTCTTTGGGTACTTTAAAACCCAATTCGGCCAGAAAGTCCAGGCTTTCGTAATGGGTGGTAAATTGATCCAAGACATTTTCTCCGGCGTCATTCACCGCATACCCCAAGGTGTACACAAAAGCCTCCAATCCGCGATTGGCTACTTCTTTGGGATCTTTCATGCGCAATCCACCGGTAGCGGTATTGCGCGCGTTGGCAAAAAGTGTCAATCCTGCTTTGCCGCGCTCCTTATTCAATTTTTCAAAGCGATCTTTCCGGATGAGGACTTCACCACGCAATTCTACTTTGGTAATTCCTCTTTTAGAAAAGGCAGCCTTGAGGGGAATAGAACGGATTACCCGCGCATTATTGGTCATTTCTTCTCCCAAGCGACCATTGCCACGGGTGGCACCCCTCACCAGGCGGTCATTTTCATAGACTAATGCGATGCTGCCGCCGTCAAATTTTGGCTCCACCGCATATTCGATATCCACGTCCTCAGGCAAATTGAGGAGGCGCTTGATTTGTTCGTCAAAATCATTCAAGTCATCCGCATTGTAGCTGTTGGCCAGTGACAACATGGGGGTCAGGTGCTCCACAGAAGGGAAATCGGAAGTCAGATCGGCGCTAACACGTTGCGTGGGAGAATCGGGTGTGACCAATTCAGGATGTTCTGATTCAATCGCTTCCAGTTGTTTAAACAATTGATCGTACTCAAAATCACTAATCACCGGGTCATTCATGATGTAATACCGATACTCGTGGTAAACGAGGAGACGCTGCAAATCGGCCAACCGCTGATCAATGGATTGTTGGTGGATAGCGCTGTCTGGATCAAAGTATTGTTTGGATAATTCGTAATTCGCTTTTTGTTCAGCGGAACTGTACATGTTAGAGCCATTTGGATGAATAACAAATGTACAATATCTCTCCGATTTCAGAACCGGGGGCATGTATTTATTAATGAGTTGTTAATCTAGTCCTTTTGCTCTCTTTTTAGCGTGCGCCATCTTAAATTTATACCCAGACTATGAAAAAGTACTTTCTCTATTATTGTTTTTTTCTGCTGACTGCGTGTTATCGCAATGAACCTCCCGCTTCGGTCGTTTCTCCATCCATTGTGGGTACTTGGATGGGTGGTGCTTATGAATTAGATCAAGAGGTATACAATCCAATTGCTCAGATTATGCAATTTGATACCAATGGCATGTACCATGGTCAGTGGATGAACCAAGAAAAGGCTGACACTTTGGAGTGGAGTATACAAGGTGATAGCCTGCGAATAGATACAGTTGCTTTTCCTTTGCATGATTTTAGGATAGAACCCCAAAAGCTCACTTGGGAATCTCGCTACCCTCGTTATTACCATCGCATGGAGGAGGTTCCTCCATTGGGCAAAACTGCAGAGGAAGTAGCGCAAATCTTGCAACAGTCTATTTGGATAAATGGGGAAGAAAAACTGTATTTCCAAGAGGACCATCAACTGAGGGTGGCTTCCGGTAAGACAGGGGGTTTTTCTACTTTTTGCTACCGAGTAGATTCGGTGGGCCCTCACTTGTTATTGGTCAAGCACGGAAATCAGCAAGAGTGTGGAGTGGTTTATCAATTTTTGGAACACTTTGTAGCCCTTGATGAGGAACAATTCACGGTATTGCGTTGGGAAGTGGATCATTTTGCGCAGGTGAAATATCGAGCCCAGCCGCTTTCCGAAAGGTGGTTTTCAACACCAACAGATTTTCAACTATGTAATCGGTATACCTATCTGCACACGTATTATCAGCGCTTTGCCGCCCGCGATGTCGAATATCCCGGAGGGTTGTACCACATCAACAAGGTGTTTAAAGAAAAATATAAACCGCCTCGCAATGCTCATGGCGAAACCGGCTTGGTGCGCATCCGCTTTGTCGTCAATTGTGAAGGACGAGCCGGCATGTATGAAATGCTGGAGCTGGATCGCAATTATAAACCACGAAAATTTGATAAACGCATTACCAGCCAGATTCTGGATATTTGTAAGGAATTGCAGGACTGGCGACCTCCGGAAAAGGTAAGGGGAGAGGTCGTAGATGTTTATAAAATGCTGTTGTTTAAAATGAAAAATGGGAAAATCGTTGAAGTATTTTATTAGTGTCTTTTTATTGGGTATGCTGGCTTGTAGCCAAGATCCTCCCTTGGATTTTAGCCATTTGAGTCCTGTAGAACGGCAGCAAATGACGATTCGATTGGATAGTATACTACAGATGTATCCACACGGAAGTGTCAATCGCCATGCTTTCTATGATACCTTGATTGCACTCAATCCCACCGTGGAAGCTTATTATCGCGAAAAGGCCATTCCCTACAATCAATTGGGTGATATTCATCTGGGGTTTCCACTTATGGAAAAGGCGGCGGCCCTCGATCCCAGATCGGCCCTCAATTATTATTGTTGGCTGTTGTTGTATCAATATCGGGACTATGAGCGCGCTTTGATGCGCCTGAATCAATATGACGATATGACCCCCGATCAAACGGATGCGGTATGGGGGAGAAATATCCATTTCCTGAAAGGCATTGTGCGTAAGCAATTGGGGCACCAGCCCACCGCCATTAAAGAATTTAGCATTTGTGTGGAAGAGGATGGTGAAAATGTGGATACCTACGTCTACGTATATCGAGGGATTTGTCACCACCAGATGAAGGATTACGATCAGGCTATTGCCGATTTTGACACGGCTATTGCTGATTACGATAAGTGCACGATGGCTTTTTATTACAAAGCCTTGACCCTTCTGGAAATGGATCGAAAGGAGGAGGCACTGCTTTGCCTGAAGAAGGCAGAAGATTTATTAAAAAAAGGCTACAAACAGACCGACCCATATGTCGAAATTTTTGACGAAGTCCACCTGGAAATGGTCGAAGACCAATTGAAAAACTGGGATGTTCCAGAAGAATAATGAATCAAGCGTGATAATATCAGGTTGAGCTTCCTTACCAAGCGATTATTTTTTAAATTTGGAAAAAGTTAAATTAACTTGACTTTTGACAGAGTCGATACATCAAATCATAACAAAAATGGAAGATCAAGCGCCTAAAAACGATCCCAAAATTATTGCGGTCGTCTCTTATTTGACCCTCATTGGTTGGCTGATTGCCTATGTGCTCAATAAACCCAGGGATACCTTTGCCTCTTTCCACATGCGGCAATCTTTGGGCATCAACCTGATTTTTGTGGCCTCTGGCATCATTGCCATCATCCCATTCCTGGGGTGGCTTGTCAGTATGGCCGGTTATTTGGTAGGCCTGGTATTTTGGCTGATTGGTATTCTGTCGGCTGTGCAGGGAGAAGAAAAGTTGATTCCCACGGAATTAGGACCTCGCTTTCAAGAGTGGTTTCAAGGGATATGATTTGGAACAGAGAGAGAGGAAATTTCAAGATATCTAGATCAACATGTACATGAAAAGATTGAGTAAGCAATACTTATGTATGGCCATGGTCATGAGTATTCCATTTTTATTATTTGGTCAATTCATTACGCCTGAGACGAGTCCGTTAGCAAAGATTCATCAGCGGGTTGGTTTTACGGATATCTCCGTGGAATACAGTCGGCCGGATGTGCGGGGCAGAAAGGTCTTTGGTGGCTTAATTCCCTACGGGAAAGTATGGCGTACCGGGGCGAATGAAGCTAGTAAGATCAGGTTTAGCAAAGCTGTTCAGATTGGAGGTACGCCAGTGCCGGCGGGCACCTATGCCATTTATACCCTTCCCAATGACTTCGACTGGATTTGGATATTGAGCCGTGATACCAGCCTGTGGGGAGCCCGTGGTTATGACCCCATTCATGATGTATTGCGCCTTTCGGCAAAAGTGACACCACTTGCTGATCGGGTGGAAACCATGGAATTTCGCTTCATGAATATACATCCTCAATCGGTTGACCTGGTGTTGGAATGGGAGTATACCCAAATCACCCTTCCTATTTTGCTGGCCACTGATGCACAGGTCAAGTCTAGAATCGCTGAGAAGCTATCTAAAAATCCCACCGGAACCGACTATTATCGGGCGGCTCGTTACTACTTGGATAATCACCTCGATCTGGATTCGGCACTGACTTGGATGCAGCAGCGGGTCGCTTTAGGTGGCGAGCAATTTGGCATTTTGCGATACAAAGGCCTGATCGAATATCAACTAGGCGATACTGCCACGGCCCGTGAAACGTTACTCAAATCATTAAAATTGGCTCGTGAGGCGGGCAATGAACACTACATTCGGATCAACGAAAATACGCTGTCGAAATGGAGCAAACGCCCGACTGCCTTGTCGGCAAAAGAAATTCTGCAAAAGAGTATCGCCTATCACGATCCCGATAACAAGTGGTCGAAAGGTATTTTTAATCTAGGTATCTACGAGGAAAGGCCCGGAAATCCCTACCGGTTTAGTGAAATAACGCTGGACAACGAAAAACACCTCTTCACCATTCACCAACGTCGGGGTAAGGATCTGATTTACCGCGTTTTGGGACCGGATACCTGCATGATCCAATTGAATGGGCTGTCAAGTTTCACAGCTGAGGAGAAACAAAAATACCGCTTGGGGTGTGAGCAAAGTGAGGTGTACCGCAATTATTATACCTACCTGTGGGGAGTCCCCATGAAACTGCTTGATGTTGGGACAAAGGTTCATGACCAGGTTTGGCTGCGAGACTATGCAGGTCAGCCAAGTTATGAAATCAAAGTAAGTTACGATCCTGAGATCGGTGGAGATACCTGGTATTTTTATTTCCACCCGGAAACTTTTGCGTTGATTGGGTATAAATTTTACCACGACGAAAGCAAAAATGATGGTGAATACATCGTGCTTTTTGGAGAACGGGAGATCAATGGTATTCGCCTCCCCAAACAGAGAAAATGGTTCACCAACGAAGATGAACGTTACCTTGGGGTGGATGAGCTGGTTGGTCAGTAATATCGGGTCAAAAAACTTTAAAAAGAACTCCTGTTTTTTAAATAGGGGAACTTTTTTTAAGTCCTGTCGCTTTTGGTTTTGTAAATCATCAAAACCAACTTTCCTGTTATGAACGAGCAATCCTATTTTGAAGCCAACCGCCAAAGCTGGGACAAACGTACCCAGGTGCATAAAGATTCCAAATTTTATGATATTGCTGCTTTTCTGGAAGGCAAATCTTCTCTAATGCCCATTGAAACCGCCGCACTTGGCGATGTCAAGGGCAAAAGCCTGTTGCACCTGCAATGCCATTTTGGTCAGGATACCCTTTCCTGGGCACGGATGGGGGCCAAGGCTACCGGTGTAGATTTCTCTACGGAAGCCATCAAGCTGGCGAGAGCATTAAATGATCAATTGGACTTGGATGCCCATTTTGTGGAATGCAATGTTTATGACCTGCCGCAACACCTGGAAGGGCAGTTCGACATTGTGTTTACCTCCTACGGAGTCATTGGATGGCTGCCAGATTTGACGCGCTGGGCCAAGGTGATTCGTCATTTCCTCAAACCCGGTGGCACCTTCCTGATGGTAGAATTTCATCCGGTAGTATGGATGATGGACGATGATTTTACCATGCTGAAATATGCCTATGACAATAAGGAAATTATTGAGGAAGAAGCAACAGGTACCTATACCGATCGGGATGCACCTATCAAAAGCAAGGAGTATTATTGGAACCACAGTTTAAGTGAGGTGATCACCGTATTATTAGAGGAGGGGCTTCAGTTGCAGCACTTCGAGGAGTTTGATTATTCACTCTATGATTGTTTCCCAAAAACCGTTGAGATCCAACCGGGCCGTTGGCAGATCAAGGGATTGGAGGGGGTGTTGCCTATGATGTATTCCGTTAAGGCCATCGGATAAGTGCATGTTTGGGGGAGGTACTTTAGCAGCGAAAATTGCAGCCTGAATAGCTTGCCCGAATATACTTCAGGGACTACCTCCCAACGTGCACTAGGGAACTATTTCTATAAGCTTAGAGTTATAGCCAATCTACACTTGTGGGAATTTGGAGTTTGACCGGTTTCCAAATCACCACTTGGTGTCATTGCAGTGGTAAGCAGCATTTTACCCGATTTAATCCATTCACTATGTTTCGCAACCCCTATTTATCCCTGATGAAAACGGCTTGGCATTATGCCAAGGATCAGCGCAAGCGGTATCTGAGTATCTACAGTATGTTTTTGCTGAGCAACCTTGCAATGTCGGCAACCCCGATTATATGGGGATTGTTTATTAATGAGCTTCAAAAAGAGGGAATCGATGCGCTTCGTTCTGCGTGGATCTACATTGGCGCATTTTTGGCGCTGCATCTGCTAGACTGGCTGTTTCACGGGCCGGCGCGTATTATGGAGCGAGAACTGGCTTTTGATGTCAGTCGCAATTTTTTGCATGAGCTCTATCACAAAACCGTGCACCTTCCGGTAAAATGGCACCAGGATAATCACAGTGGGGCCACGATCAACCGAGTACGGAAAGCCTACGAAGCCCTCCGCGAATTTTTCGATAATGGGTTTATGTATTTTCAAACCATCGCTAAATTGGTTTTTGCCTTGGCGGCAATGATTTACTTTTCGCCCATTTTTGGTGGCATTGCTGTGGCCCTGGGCGTTTTTGTCGTCTATATCATATTGGTATTTGATAAACCCTTTATCAAGGCGGCTACAGAGGTAAATGAGCAAGAACACGAGGTTTCGGCTACCCTTTTTGACAGCCTTTCCAATATTATTACGGTGATTACTTTGCGACTGGAAAAGCGGATGGAAGCGGGCATTTTGGCGAAGGTCGCTGCTATTCTGCCGCCGTTTCGCCGGAAAGTTTGGATCAATGAGTGGAAGTGGTTTTGTGTGGATACGGCGGTCAAAATTATTTATGCCACGATCGTGCTGGGTTACATTTTTCAAAACTGGGTGCCCGGTGAAGTATTTTTGGTGGGTGGCCTGGTCACACTGGTTGGTTATGTCAATCAATTTACGGGTGTTTTTCACAATATCGCCTGGCAGTACACTACCATAGTGCGTTTCCATACCGATATTCAATCTGCCAAGAACATTATTGACGAATTTGAGCAGCAGCACCTGCCGGATCAGAGTCGGGCGCTGCCCCAGAATTGGCGAAAACTGGAAATCAAGGACCTGTCTTTTGTCCACAAGGAGGCTTGGAGCAGTGAGCAGGGCAGTCAGGGATTGTACGATTTGGAAGTCCGCATTGCACGAGGGGAAAAGATTGCCTTGATTGGCGAAAGCGGGAGTGGCAAAAGTACGTTGCTGGCTCTGCTGAGGGGACTCTACCCGGCTGAAAAAGGACAATTGATTGTGGATGGCAAATTGTCGCGGGAATTGGCCCTAATTGCCAATTATGTGACCCTCTTTCCTCAGGAGCCTGAAATATTTGAAAACACCATTGAATACAACATCACGCTGGGATTGCCCTTTGAAAAAGAAGAAGTAGAGCGGATTTGTAAAGTGGTGCACTTTCATGAAGTGGTGCAACAGCTGCCCCATGGACTGGCGTCTGGTATTCAGGAGAAGGGCGTGAATTTGTCGGGAGGGCAAAAGCAGCGGCTGGCGTTGGCCCGCGGGGTGTTGGCTGCAAAAGAAAGTGACATTGTCCTACTGGATGAACCCACTAGTAGTGTGGACCCCAAGACAGAACTGCTGATCTATGATCAAATGTTTGAAGAATTTGCCGATAAGGCGGTTGTCTCTTCCCTGCACCGACTGCATTTGCTGACCAAGTTTGATTACGTTTACATCCTCGATAAGGGTAGGGTAGTAGATGAAGGGACCTTTCAGGCTTTGCGGAAGCGAAGTGTGGTTTTCCGGGAATTGTGGAAACACCAGGAGGAGAGTGTGCAGGGCGCTTTGAGGTAGGGGCTATGATGCCTTTTGCGGTAAAGCTGATAAATAAAACGATCCTTCATTAACACAGTTTCGAATGTATTATTTACTCCTTGTGGAAGCTAAGAGAGCATGTTTGGAGCTTGCTCCTGCTAAAAACCAATATATTAGGAACCTGGCGTTGAGCTAAAATATTCACCTCGGCTCAGCCGAGACTCATATTTGACCTCTTAGCCAAAACCCTAATCTGCTGATTTTCAAATAGAATCCGCTCCAAACATACTCTAAATTGTGATTTATTGGCAGTATGCTACGGACAATAATGACTATGTCGCTTTCACTATGATAATTGAAAGTAGTAATATTGCATCAAAGGCACGATAGTTCATGATTTCACTTAACAAATTATTCCGCAAATATACCGGCGTGCTCCGCCAACTCAAGCCGCTGTACGTAATCAACAACTGGCTCAATCGGCAGCAATTACAGCACAATCGGGAGTTGTACCGAAAATATGGGCTGAACAAGTCGATATACAGTTCGATTGGTAGCGGCGATTTTCCGCAACACCATTCGGATATTCCCTGGCTCGACCGGCCCGATGCGCGTCAGGCACTGGAGGCACATCCTGATTTTGGAAAGTTTTCTCCCGAGTTGCAGCGTGAATTTGTCCGGTTTGTAGAGGACGGTTATTTGATCTTAAAAGGCTTTTTTTCGGAAGATCGGGTAGATAAACTCAATGCGGATATCGACCGATTATTGCAGGAGAAATCAATCGATTTCAACTATACCGGCCGGAAAATCATGGAATCCTATAAGGTTTCTCCGGAAGCCAATGCCTTTTTTCGGGATGCAAAGCTGTTGGAAATCATGGCTTTTCTGATGGGCAAACCGATCATCCCTTTCCATACGATTAATTTTGTAAAAGGCAGTGAACAACGCCCTCATTCCGATTTTATCCACATGAGTACGGAGCCGCAGGGATATTTGATTGCTTCCTGGATTGCCTTAGAAGATATTGAACCGGAACAAGGGGCTTTAGTCTATTATCCGGGCAGCCACCGCCTGCCGTATTTGACTACGCAGGATTATCCTTCCGGAAATACAGCCCTGACCATCGGCGCCAATAGCAATACCCATTTTGAGGATAAAATCGAGTCCTTGATTGAGGAGCACGATTTAAAGCCTGAAGTTTTTACGGCTCAAAAAGGGGATGTATTGCTTTGGCACGCCAATTTGATCCACGCTGGGAGCCCCATCACCAGAGCAGGGGCCACTCGTAAGAGCATGGTGGCGCATTATTTTTGTGAAGGTGTGATCTGTTACCATGAAATGTCGCAGCGGCCGGCCTTTCTCGAACAAAAGAACGGCTAGACCAGATAATCATCCAACGGTAAAACCGACGCTTTTTCATCGATTAACAGGGTATCACTCCATTTATTATGCCAACCCTGCAATTTTCGCTGCTAAAGCACCTCCTCCAAACAGGCACTTAGTTATTTGGGTGAAATATCTAGTTAAAAGTGAAAAAAAATGTTGTTTTTGGGCCTCTCTTGCCGTATTGCACCTATTTCCTTCCTGTGAATTATCCTACATTTGTGCCATGACCTGGTTACGCAATTTATATTACACGCTTCCGCCTCGCTGGCGGTTTACGGCCCGTCGATTATTTTACCTGCCAATTGACTTTTGGGAAGGTTTGTCGGGAAAACGAGATGCATTGACCCCACCGAGAGGCATGATCTACACCGGTTCCGGAGATTTTCGGGCGCAGGGCAATAAGTTGTTGCAATATTTTATCGAAGATGCTGGATTAAAGCCTGATCATGATGTCCTGGACATTGGCAGCGGTATTGGGCGCATTGCGGTGCCTTTGACGACCTATCTCAACGCATCGGGGAGTTATCATGGATTTGATGTAGTGGAAACTGGAGTGAGTTGGTGTCAGCAGAACATTTCCAAGCGGCATGCCAATTTTGTTTTTCAATACATTGAACTGGAAAATGACCTCTATCGGTCAGAGGGGGCCAATGCGGCCAGTTTTGTGTTTCCCTATGAGGACAATAGCTTTGATTTTGTGGTGCTCAGTTCCGTGTTTACCCACATGTTGCCGGAGGAAGTGGCCAATTACCTCAAAGAAATCGGCAGGGTGCTGCGTCCCGGAGGTTGTTGTTTTGCCACCTTTTTTGTCTGGAACGAGGCGTCCGCCAAGGTGGATCAACGCAATCCAACTTTTGCATTTCCTCATGATTACGGCCACTATCGCCTGATGGATGATCGGGTGGCTTCGGCCAATGTGGCTTTTGATGAATCATATCTACACCAGCTCATCACCAGTGCCAAACTGAAGCTGGAGCAGACCTTTTACGGTTATTGGAGCAAGGGGATAAGAGGGGAAAGTAAAGATTTTCAGGACATCCTTTTGCTTAGGAAGTAAGCCTTCTGACAAAAACTAATTGGCGAATGATGAAATAAGCCCTTTTTTCGGGCGTTACCTTATTTGACCAAACCATCCACATGACCAGCAGTTTTACAATTTTATATTCAAAAATTGTACCTTATGAAACATCTCCTAACCGGGTGGCTGGTCTTGTTTTCAGTAGCACTAATGGCCCAACAATCAGCTGAATTGGGCATTCTCCTTGGCGCCTCTACTTACGATGGTGATTTATCTCCGGAAAATTCCAGATTCGACATCGATCAATACCAACCTGCCTTTTCCTTTTTTTACCGCTATAATCCCAATCGCTTCATTGGCTTTAAAGCCAATTTTGCCTATGGAGAAATTGCGGCCGATGATGCTCAATCAGAAGTGGAAGCCAAGCGCGAGCGCAATCTTAGCTTCCGGTCCAATATTTTGGAATTAGGCTTGACCGGTGAATGGAATATCTTTGGCTTTGCGCCGGGTGGAGGAGGTCCTCGCTTCTCTCCCTATGTATTTGGTGGCGTATCTTTCTTCCGATTTAATCCCCGCACTGAATACCAGGGGCAAACCATTGACCTGCAACCCTTAGGCACTGAAGGTCAGGGTATTGATGGGTTTGCGGATCCTTATTCCCTGGCTCAAATTGCCATTCCATTTGGTGGTGGGATCAAATTTGCCGTGACCGATCGCATCAACCTGGGGCTTGAATTGGGCTTCCGCAAAACCTTTACCGATTATTTAGATGACGTCAGTGGCGCTTATGTCAATTATAGTCTGCTAAGTACCAATAATGGAAAGCTGGCAGCTGACCTGAGTAACCGTACGGGAGAATATTTTGGCACTGAGCCGATCGATGCTCCCACTGGAGCCATGCGAGGCAATCCAGAGAAGGACGATTGGTATTTTATTGGCGGGTTTACGCTGAGTTATACCATCTTTAGCCATTCAAAAAATGGGCTAAGTGGTGGCCGCGGAAAGTACAAAGGTAATGGAAAGGGATTTGGTTGTCCCACGTTTTAAAAGAGACATAAAACATGAGTCATCCCGGATTTTGACAACCTCAGAATCCGAGTTGACTCATGTTGTAGAAATGGATTACTCTTTGACAAATTTTTGGGTAGAAACCCGCTGTCCATCAGTCAGCTGCAATAGGTAGAGCCCGCTCTGCAAGGTGCTTATCTCTACAGGGAATAGCTGATCACCGGCATTCACTGTTAGGCGTTGCTTTTGCAACAATCGCCCATCCACGCTGCGGATGGCTAGCTGGAAGTTGCCTGTTTCTTCACTATTGATCTGAACAGTTAAAGTCTCCCTAGCCGGATTGGGGCTGAGGTGCATTTGTGTAAACAGTGTTTCCGGTGCAGCAATGGCACTGGGGCCCGTTCCTTCAAAAAGCATTAAAGGGTTTTGCAGGGTCACGCCACCGTCACCACCCGAGGTACCGTTGCCATTGGCCGCATTGCCGGAAGCATAGATGCGTACTGTTCCGGAGCCAGCCTCAGGGGCCTGCCATTCTATTTCAAAATTGCCATCAGTGGTATTGGGCATGCTGTGCTCGGCATAGTCCCGCTCTTCAAGGGTGATTACTTGAATGCCTGAAGGAGGGGTGCCAAAGGTACCGGCGTTCAAATTATCATCGCCCAACAAAGCGACGGCCTGGAAGCCATAGCGCTGAGGTGTCCCTGTAGTAGGAGTGATGTTGACGCGAAGGGTATAGGTCTCACCAGGAATATATTCGGTGGTAGCTATATTATCTCCATCGAGCATTTCTACGGCAATGGTGGGAGAAAATGCACCTGAATTATGGCAAGTCTGACAGGAGGTATTCCCGCTTAACGGCGAAAAGGTGCGGTCTTCCTGCTGTATTTCAGCAGCGCCATTAGCATTACTCAACAAAAGGAAGGCCCCCAAACATAGGGCAAAGGCAAAATAGATGTAGCTAAACTTCATTCGATAATTAATTTAGTGAAATGGAAAACCTTGGGAAATAGGCATCAACCAACTCAGTTGATACTCAACTCAGACGCAAAAAAAATGCAAAGGGTTTAATCGAGAGTGATTAAAGAAGAGGAATGTCAACCTTTATACAAAAAGCTGTTTTCAGGTATTTTGCCTTTGACGCCCCGAAAATAATTGTAGATATAATCAAAATCAGCTTCCATATTATCGGTTGGATAGAAGGGTTCGCTGACGGTCACCGTGCGGTGTTCATAATCAAATTTGCACAACAAGATGGGAATGTTAGCGCCTTTGGCGATGTGGTAAAAGCCTGTTTTGAGCTGGGAAACGGGTTTGCGGGTGCCTTCCGGTGCAATACAGATTTTAAATTCTTCTCGATCCTCAAACATATCGACCACAGCATCGACAAAGTTGTTGCGCTTACTACGGTCTACCGGAATACCTCCCAACCATTTGAAGATGACTCCAAAGAGGCCACGAAACAAAGAATCTTTTCCTACGTATTTAATATCCATACGCATTACGCTGCGCACCAACAGCCCCAATGGGAAATCCCAACTGGAGGTGTGAGGAACGGCAATGAGTACAAACTTTTTGGGTGTGGGAATAGCCTCTATAACGACCTTCCATCCCAACAGACTTAAGATAAACTGACTAATGCGGCTTAGCATTTATTTGATTTTTAGCTAGGGGTAAAATTAAGAAAAAACCAGAAGTTTGGCCACATACTTTAAACAGGGGCAATAAGTCGGGGCTTAGTGCTTGTTTGGAGGTGGTGCTTACAGCTCGAAGGGGGACTGCCAAATATGAAGTTTAAAAAATTTACATAACTTGCTGGTTGCAAACTGATTGATTTGAGTAAAAACGTTTTTATAATATTTATTTTACTGCTGGTGTTCGCCAACCTTGGGCAGACGCAGGATCCCGGCACTTCCGACCCCCCGATTGAAATTCAGTTTTCATTGGAAGGCGGGTTTTATAAGGAAGAGGTAGAGGTGGCTTTGTATTCACCAAAAGCAGATATTTATTATACCTTGGATGGCTCCAGACCGACCAAGCGGTCAGCCCTTTACCGCCGACCGATCACTTTGCACGAGACTACGGTCATTCGTGCAGTAGCCTACCTCGATGGTCGGGAAAGTGCCTATTATGGGCATACTTACCTGATTGATGAACCCGATACCGATTTTCCAGTCCTTTCCATTGGCATTACCCCATATCTGCTCTTCGATCCAGATGAAGGGTTATTCATGAAGGGAAATCAGGTGATCGACAGTTCTTGGCAAAAACCTGGTGCCAATTTTTGGAGTCGCCGGGAAATTAGCTGCCATTTGGATATATTTGAATCGGATGGACGAACGGTATATAGTAATCAATCAGGAATACGCTTATTTGGAGGCATGAGTCGACTTTTTCCTCAAAAATCGTTGGCAATTGTGGCTCGTAAGCGATATGGCAAGAGCCGTTTTGATTACCCCATCTTGGGCGAGAAAGCGCCTAAAAAGTTTAAATTTTTGGTGTTGCGCAATTCGGGTAGCGACTTTGGTAAATCTCATTTCCGGGATGCCCTGATGACGGGTTTACTCGATGATTGGGACATAGAAAAGCAGGCGTACCGGCCTTCGCACCTCTACATCAACGGGCGGTACTGGGGCATCTATAATATTCGGGAAAAGATCAACCGGTACTTCGTGGCCGATCATAGTGAGGTGGATAAAGACAGCATTGATCTGATTGAGCACAGATTTACGCGCAAGCGAGGAAGCAAGCGACACTATCTGCGCATGTTGAATTTTTTGGAGAAGAATGACTTAAAAGATCCCGATCGATATGCCTACATCAGGACGCAGATGGATGTCGATAATTTTATGAACTACGAAATTGCGCAAATCTATTTTGACAATCAGGATGCAGGTGGAAATATCAAATTTTGGCGACCGCAAACCGAAGATGGCCGTTGGCGGTGGATCATGTATGACACCGATTGGGGATTTGGCCTACACGATAGTGATGCTTATCGCAATAATAGCCTGGCTTTTCATACCAGGCCCGATGGCCCTGCCTGGCCTAATCCTCCTTGGAGTACTTTTTTGTTGCGCAAATTACTAGAGAATGAGTCGTTTCGCAACCAGTTTGTCAATCGCTTTGCAGACCATTTAAATACGACTTTCGCGCCGCGCACCGTTGATCAGCGCATTGCCGAATTTTATAAGATGCTCGCCCCGGAAATTCCTCGTCATTTGGAGCGCTGGCGGCTTAGTCAGAAAGATTGGGAAGGGCAAGTTAATCAATTGCGCACCTTTGCCCAGGAACGAGCTACTTATGTGCGTTTTCATCTGATGGAAAAGTTTAATACCGGAGGCCTGCGCGAAGTGGCCATTTCGACCACCAAGGGAGGTATGGTCATTTTAAATGATAATATTCATATCCGCACAGAGGAATTACAGGGCAATTATTTTGAAGAAATCCCCATTACTATAAAAGCAGTGGCAGATTACGGGTATACCTTTTCGCACTGGGAAGGTATTGATGTACCCGAAAATGCGAGAGATTATTCCCTGGCTTTGAAGAAAAAGAAGCAGTACAAAATCCGTGCAGTATTTGAACCGTTCACCCATCCGTTGGTAGGGAGGGTGATGATCAATGAGATTTGTGCCAACAATAAAAAAACGAGTGACTGGCTGGAAATTTTTAATTATTCCAATGAACGCGTGGATTTGGGAGGCTGGATATTGACGGACTCTAAAAATGAATACACCTTACCGGATGATGTCTGGATTGGTCCACAGGACTATCTGGTGGTCTGTCGTGATTCCTCTCGTTTTAAGAATGTTTTCCCCGGTGCCTACAATGTGATTGGCGGATTGGATTTTGGCTTGAACAAACGATCCGAATCCTTGGGGTTATATTCTCGATTGGGAGCTGCGGTGGATAGTGTTTCTTACAACCTTGCGCCTCGTGATTCTGTTTTTACTTTAAGTTTGTTATTGCCATCGCTGAATAATGGCGATCCGGAAAATTGGGAATTGCGCGATGGATACGGCTCGCCGAATATGGCCAATCCCTACTATGTGGAGAGTAGCATCAGGCAGATGCAGGAGGAGTGGATACAGATTGGTATAGCGGCTGGCGTAGTGATTTTGTGTATTATTTTGTTGGTCTTAAGGGCCAGAAAAATATTGTAATCGTATAAAACCCGACGCATGCTTACCCCTCAAATTATTCAGCACCTTTGCCAGGATCAGCAATTAAAATCCATCATTGAAATCACGGAGGTCGATATTCCCCCCTGTACAGAGAATTTGTACATTCGCTTGATACGAGCCATTACTTACCAGCAGCTTTCCGGTAAGGCTGCCGCCACCATCTATGGCCGGTTTATTGATTTGTTTCCCGACAATTATCCACATCCGGAGTCATTGTTAGCGATGGACTTACCAACTTTGCGATCGGTGGGGCTCTCCCGCCAGAAGGCTACGTATATCCAGCATGTGGCAGCATTTTTTCAGGCTGAAAAACTGGAAAACAAGGATTGGTCGGACATGGAAGATGATGCCGTCATTGAATACCTTACACAGATCAAAGGTGTCGGCCGCTGGACCGTGGAGATGATCCTGATGTTTACCCTCAATCGCCCCGATATTTTACCGTTAGATGATCTAGGCATTCAGCAAGCTATTCAGTTGCTATACGGCTTTGAGGCCAAAGGCCGGGAGCTAAAGGGCCGTATGTTGGAAGTTTCGGAGCCGTGGCGGCCCTATCGGACGGTTGCCAGTGTGTATTTGTGGCGGTGGAAGGATAGTCAGTAGTCGGCATAGAAGGGCGAATTTGGCAAAGCTTTGAGCTAAATGATGATGGTCGCTTAGATGTTGCGGAACGGCCAATCGGAATGTATTGGCTACAGTTTCAAAATGGGCCAACCGTTTTATTAAACAATTAATCGTGGTGATCGAACAGCCCCAATGTGGTACGATCACTATTCGTCCTTTGATGCTCATTTTAGCCAAAATTGCGGTTATTCTGTTACCTATAAATGGGAAAAATTACTACCTTGATTTTCCACGAAAAAGAGGATAGAATACACTATGCAACGATTGATTGGCAGATACACCGGCACCAAACGCGGCCCTTTATTAATCTGTTTTGGCGGCATGCACGGCAATGAACCGGCGGGCATTCAGGCACTGGATTTAATGTTTAAAATGCTGGAGGTGGAACCCATCACCAATCCGGATTTTCAGTTTAATGGACGGTTGGTTGGACTGCGCGGCAACTTGAAAGCCATTCAGCGCAAGCAGCGCTATTTGGTGAAGGACCTCAACCGGCAGTGGACGCCCGAAAACATTGAACGAATCCAATCGGCCGAATTACGTAAACTAGATGCCGAGGATCAGGAGTTGAAGGCCCTGTTGAATTTTGTGCACACAGAAGTTGAAGATTATCAACCAGATCGCCTCATCGTTTTAGACTTACACACCACTACGGCACAGGGGGGGATCTTCAGCATTTCCAGTGACGATCCGGAAAGTGTACGCATTGGCGTGGAATTGCACGCACCAGTGATTAAGGGATTTCTGGATGGTATTCGGGGGACCACCTTGCACTATTTTAATAATGAGCATTTTGAACCGGAAACCGTAGGTGTCGTTTTCGAATCGGGTCAGCACGATGATCCATTATCGGTCAACCGGGCGATTGCAGCACTGACCAACTGTATGCGTACCGTTGGTTGCGTGGAAGCCGATCACGTCGAAAATCGCCATGATCAATTGTTGATTGAGTATTCCAAACATTTGCCCAAGGTGGCAGAGTTGATCGAAGGGCATCCCATCGCTCCGGAAGATGAATTTCAGATGATTCCGGGATATCTCAATTTTCAAGCGGTCAAAAAAGGAGAAATTATTGCCCGGGATAAAAATGGCCCCATTGAGGCTAAAGCGGATGGGCTATTGCTGATGCCGTTATACCAAAAGCAAGGGGAAGATGGGTTCTTTTTGATCAAGCCGTTGGAGGGGTATTAGGGTTTAGGTACTCGCGAGGAGGCGATTAGGGAGAGCGGATTAACAAAATGCTGTTTTTTCGGCGAGCTTCCGCATGGATCGCTTTTCCCTTGTGTCTAGAGGCCAAACGCTCTGCTCTAAACCTCCTTTTCCATCACCATTTTGGCGAAAGCCAGCAAATCATTTTCTTTAAATTTATTGGCCATCAACTGCAAACCGATTGGCATGCCATTGGAGTGTTGCCCGACAGGAAGCGCAATGGCGGGAATGCCGACCATATTGGCCTGCACGGTAAAAATATCGGCCAGGTACATAGCAACCGGATCGTCGAGGTTTTCGCCGAGGGGCCAGGCGGTACCGGGGGCGGCAGGCATCAGGATGAAGTCGTAATCTTTGAGAATATCCAGGGTCTTTTCCTGAATCAAACGGCGGACCTTTTGTGCCTTGGTATAGTAGGCATCGTAGTACCCGGCACTTAACACGAAGGTGCCAAGCATGATGCGGCGTTTGACTTCGGCACCAAATCCCTCGGTACGCGACTTCTGATAGGTTTCCAGCAAGTTGGTCGCATTGGGACTGCGGTAACCGTAGCGAATGCCATCGTAGCGGGAGAGATTGGACGAGGCTTCGGCAGTGGTTAGCACATAGTAGGCAGGAATAATATAATCGAGATATTCAAAATCTACTTCTTCAACGGTATGACCAGCTGCCTTTAAGGAACCGATCAGTTGCTGACTCTTTTGCCGGACTTCCGGATCAAGATTTTTGTGGTTGATGGCGGTATCAAAGTAGGCAATGCGAGCCTTACCGGAATAATTGAGTTGTTGGCTATAAGCCGGTACGGGTTCCTGACTTGCGGTGCTATCGTAATCATCCGGGCCAGCCATGATTTCCAGTAAGAGAGCGGCATCTTCTACACTATTCGACAATACGCCGACTTGGTCAAAGGAAGAACCGTAAGCTAATAATCCATACCGCGAAATGCGTCCATAGGTAGGCTTCATACCAACCACCCCGCAAAATGCTGCTGGCTGGCGAACAGAACCACCAGTATCCGTCCCTAGACTTGCTAAACAAGTATCGGCCTGCACTGCCACCGCTGATCCTCCCGAAGAACCGCCCGGTACGCGACTGGGATCAGCTGCATTACGCGTGGGGCCATAGCAGGAATTTTCCGTAGTGGACCCCATCGCAAATTCATCACAATTGACCCGACCGATGACAATGGCGTCTTCGGCCAGCACCCGTTCCACGGCAGTGGCGGAAAAGAGGGATTTAAACCCCGTCAGTATTTTTGAACCTCCCGTCACCTCATGATTCTGGTGGCAGAGCACATCTTTTAGAGATAAAACCATGCCAAATAAGCGGCCAACCTGTTCCGGATTGGAGCCATAGCGCTCGTCCAGTTCCCTGGCCTTTGCCCTGGCTTCATCGGCATACACCTCGATATAAATGTTGAGGTCACGAGTCGCTTCGATCTGTTGTAAGTAGTAGTCGACCAAAGCGGAGCAACTCGTATTGCCGGCAGTTAAATCCGCATGAACCTGAGATAGAGAAGCGTATTTTGGCATGATTTGCTCTATTTATTTCAATTTTTCAATGATCTGGTCGAGCGTCAGCTTTTCTTGATCGCCGCTTTGCATATTTTTGAACGACAATTGTCCACTTTCCATTTCATCGGCTCCCACCAGCACGACGAAAGGGACATTGCGGGCATTGGCGTACTTCATTTGCTTTTGAATCTTGACCGGATCCGGATACAATTCAGCATTGATACCGGCGGCCCGTACTTTCCCCAGTTCCCGAAAGGCATATCGATGACTGGTCTCGTCAAAGGCAATGAATAGCAACTTCAAACTGGTCTCCGTTTGCTCGGGAAAGAGATTGAGTTCTTCCATGACATCATAAATCCGTTCAGCGCCAAAGGAGACACCTACTCCAGATACGTCTTTTAAACCAAAGATACTGGTAAGGTCATCATAACGACCGCCACCGCCGATGCTGCCCATCTGCACATTTTTGGCCTTGACCTCAAAAATACAGCCCGTATAGTAGTTGAGTCCACGTGCCAGCGTAATGTCAAAGTTAACTTCATTGGAGGCTTCAGAGGCATTAAAATATTGATAGACGGTTTCCATTTCTTCAATCCCCTTCTGTCCGCTGGGACTATCGGCGAAATGTGGTTTTAGATCTTCCAGCTTTTTCACTTCCAGGATTTCAACAATTTTGTTAATTGCTGCTTCTGGAATTTCTTTTTTTCGCAGTTCATTGCGAACCCCATCCAATCCGATCTTATCCAATTTATCAATGGCGATGGTCATCTCCATAAATTGGTCGGCAATGCCTGCCGCTTCGGCGATACCCGCCAAAATTTTTCGGTTGTTGATCTTGATCTCTACGGCTACGCCCAACTTGGCAAAGACCTCATCATAAATTTGCACCAATTCTGCTTCATAAACCAACGAATTAGACCCCACCACATCGACATCACACTGGAAAAATTCCTGGTAGCGGCCCTTTTGTGGACGATCGGCCCGCCAAACGGGCTGGATTTGATAACGCTTAAAAGGGAAGGCAATATCGTTTTGGTGCATGACCACGTAACGGGCAAAGGGTACGGTGAGGTCGTAGCGTAGCCCGCGTTTGGAGATCGAAGCAATCAGTTGATTGGAGTCGCGATTATTGAGAGCCTGCTCATCGGCTTTGCTCAAAAAATCACCGTTGTTCAACACCTTGAAGAGCAGTTTGTCGCCCTCTTCTCCGTACTTGCCGGTTAGGGTAGACAAGTTTTCCATGGTCGGTGTTTCGATGGGGCGGTAGCCGTAGCGCACGAAGACTTCTCGAATGGTATCGAAAATAAAATTGCGTTTTTCCACCTCTTCGGGCGAAAAGTCACGGGTACCTTTGGGAATGCTTACTTTGGCCATGATTGGTAATTAATTTTCTGAAGCTGCGAAATTGCGGCTATTTACTTAAAAAACAAAATTGTGGGGGATAGTTCCGTAAGGCGCGAGGAAGCAGCGATAGTAGGGGAGTGGCGATAGCGGCGTTTTTTTAGGGGCTCGTGTGTGAGCTGTTCACGAGTGAGGTGTTGAATTGGTTTGTAAGGGTTAGGGGGCTGGAACTCATAAGGGGTAGCGCCAGAGGCGCTCACCAGCAGGGTTAGTTACTTGCCCACAAAATGTTTGAGCATAATGATTTCCTGTTCTGTCAGGTGGCGCCAGAACCCGCGAGGCAAGTCTTTTTTGGTAAGACCACCGATGTATTGGCGATCCAGTCGTTTGACTTCGTAGCCAAGGTGTTCGAAGATGCGCCTGACAATGCGATTGCGGCCTATGTGTATTTCGATACCAACTACATCCTTACCTTGGTTCCTCACATAATCCACACCATCTACCGGTGCCAAGCCGTCATCTAGTTCTACTCCGGCACGAATTTTTTCCAGGTCGGCCTTGGTCACTGGTCTGTCGAGGGTTACCTGGTAGAATTTTTTCATCTTATGGCTGGGGTGAGTCATCTTTTTGGCCAAAGCCCCATCATTGGTCAATACGAGCAGGCCGGAAGTATCACGATCCAGGCGGCCAACGGGGAAAACCCGCTCTTTAATTTTGTCTCTAAGTAGGTCCATTACGGTTTTTCTTCCGCGATCATCTTTCAAGGTGGTGATTACACCTTTGGGTTTATTCATCAAAATATAGACCATGCGTACCTCCGGATGGATGAGTTCACCGCGGAAGGAGACCTTGTCTTCTTTTTCTACTTGGTAGCCGGGTTCTTTAACGACTTGACCGTTGACGGAGACAAGCCCTGCTTTGATGTGGTCAGCCGCTTGTCGCCGGGAACAAATGCCGCAGTGGGCTACATATTTATTTAGGCGCATCCCCTCCACATCAGGAGGTGCAATCGGAGGTGCTTTAGGAGCAGCCTTAGGCTTTGCAGTTCTAAATTTTGGCCTATTCTTTTCGAATTTCTTCTTTCCCGGTTTTTTCATAGGGCAAAATTAAGATATTCCCCAGACATGCCCTCGAATTTTTAGGGATCTGATAGATGAAGTTGTTCGGAAATGAACACTGCTCGTTCGGAAATGGACAGCTTTAAGCAGCTATGCAGGTTTTTGTTTTGTGTAAATAACTGATTGTTAGAGGCTTGTATGGAGTGGCATGTTCTTTGGATTCAATTAGACATCATTTAAACCCACTGGTATGTTTAAAAACTTTCTCAAATCAGCCTGGCGAAATCTCCTGAAGCACAAATTATTTTCTGTCATTAATATCCTTGGTTTATCTGTGGGCATGGCTATGTCCATTCTTATTCTGTTATTCATTCAACATGAATTCAGTTATGATCAATGGCCTGCTGGCAATGAAAATGTGTATCGGGTATATCGCGATTTTCGAAGCACGAGTGGTTGGAAATCGGCGGTATTGCCTCATGCATTGGCGGGCGCGATGGTGGATGAAATTCCAGAGGTCATTGCCGCTGGTGGGGTGAGAGGTTTTTATGAAGGATTGGTTACGGTAGAGGGGGAATCCCAATATCTTTCCGGAATCGGGCAAGCAGATAGTCTATTCTTTAGGAGCCTGCCGTTGGCTTTTTCGCAAGGAGACCCGACGACAGCCTTGGCACAACCCAATACCACCGTGCTTTCTACCCGGGCAGCGGAGCGATTGTTTGGCAACGAAAACCCGGTGGGTAAGGTGATCAAGCTGGACAACGAAGAAGAATATCAGGTGACCGGAGTGCTGGCCCCATTTCGTGGTGAAAGTCACTTGTCTGCAATGAATATGATTGTGCGTTATACCGATTTTTCCCCTTATTGGACGGGCGCACAAACCATGATTTATACCCAACTTCATCCGGAAGCTTCCCTGGAAACAGTAAACGAAAAAATCACGAAATTGGCCAACCGTAACATCCGTCAAGAGTATCTGGATGCCGGGGAATCTTTGCCTGATCAATTTCCGGTTTGGGGGCTGCAACCCTTTGCAGAAATTCACCTGGGGTCTGTGAAAATTGGTGGTTACAGCGGCAAGAAAGGAGACATCCGCCAGATTTCTCTACTGGCCTTATTGAGCATGGTCGTATTGCTGATTGCGGGGATCAATTATATGAATTTGTCTACCGCACGGGCCACACAACGTTCAAAAGAAGTGGGTATCCGCAAGGTCTCCGGGGCGTCACGGATGCATACCATCGCGCAGTTTATGTTAGAGGCGCTGTTGCAAAGCAGCATTGCCATGCTAGTGGCTATCCTGATTGCCGATGTGGCATTACCGTTGTTTAACGATTTGGTCAATCGGGAGCTGGAGATAGAAATGCTCAGCCAGGGAGTCCTGCCCTTTACTTTGCTAGGTGTGATGTTGGTGACTGGGCTATTGTCGGGGAGTTATCCCGCCTTTTTCCTTTCCAAATTTCGGGCCATTGTGACGATGAAAGGAACGGCAATGAGTGGAAAAAGTGGCAATAAACTTCGGCAGGGGTTGGTGGTGGTCCAGTTTACGCTCTCCATTGCTTTGATCGTCATGGTCGGATTTATTTGGAAACAGGTCAGTTACATGCAAAATCAGGAATTGGGTTTTAATGCACAGCAGGTAATTGTTGCCAATATCAATACCGAAGATGCTGCAAAAAAGATTAGCCAAAGTCGTTCCAGAATAATGAATATCTCTGGAGTGCGACAATTTTCATTAGTTGCGGATATGCCGGGAAGCTCTTTTTCCAGCTACGATATGCACATTCAAGGCATTGAAAAATCGAAGAGTGTCAACCTCTTTTTTGCCGATCCATCTTTGGCCGAAACGCTGGAGTTACAATTGATAGACGGACGCTATTTATCCAATGATTTGCCAACGGATAAGACCAATTCCTTTGTGGTCAATGAGCGTTTTGTTAAGGAGTACCAATTGGATCATCCCGTTGGGCATCGGATGAAATTCTCTCCTGACGAAAGTTACGGAGAGATCGTAGGAGTTGTCAAAGATTTTCATTTCACTGGATTACAATCAGAAGTGGAGCCTCTGGTGATCTCTGCCAGGGAAGATTTGCCGTGGTACGGTCATGTAGCCATTAAGGTTGATGCCAGCCACTTGGCGAGTGCTCTGGATGAACTAAAAACGACTTGGGCCAGTATTGAACCGGTGCATCCTTTTCGCTATAGTTTTCTTGATGAAGATTTTGCGCAGCAATACGACACTTTTACCCGCTTTGGGCAAACGGTACTGATGGTCACCCTCTTGAGCATTATTATTGCCATGATGGGTTTGTTTGGACTATCGACCTTCATGGTGGAGCGCCGGACCAAGGAAATTGGGGTGCGGAAGATATTGGGCGCTCCGGTGGCCAGTTTGGTAAATTTGTTAGTCAAAGAATTTGTGCTTTTGGTACTTGTAGCTGGGGTTCTGGCTTTACCCATCAGTTACTACTTGGTGCAAGATTGGCTGGCCGATTTTGCTTATCGTACACCGGTTGGCGTTTTGCCATTTGCATTGGCCATTTTAGGTGCCTTGCTGCTGACTTTGCTGACCGTGAGTATTCAGGCTTATACAGCGTCGGTGGCTAATCCAGTGAGGGCGTTGCGGTATGAGTAAAGAGGGCGTTAGCTTGTGAGCTATAATTTCATAAATAAGGAGGGTTGTTCTTTTTGTAAGAATTCATATTGAGATTTAGTAAGAAACAAGGTGCCGCCATGCTCCGTCAAGTGAAAATTCCCATCTACCTGGTTTTCGGTTAAAGCTTGTCGAATAATACGGTCCACTTCAAAGTCTAGCCAGTCGTCTTGCATCTTCAATGTAATTTCATACAATTTGCCTCCAAATTCAAAAGCAAAATAAGTAGTGGGCTTTTCCCAGCTTTGCTGAAAGCGATCAACAATGTTAGTGGGGGTGAAAGCACCCCTGGAGATCAGACTATAGATTTGAACGAATTCCTCATAGGGGTTATCAAGATTGCCCATCTCTCCATCAAAAAAAACAATATTCTTGGGGAAGCAATAAAGTATGTCCTGGTAACCAGTTATTGCGCTTTTTTTTACTTTGTTTTTCCCTTTCTCAATTTCTTGAGGTGTTAAGTGGTTAAATAATCCGATCATTTGGTATTGCTCTATAGCCTTTTGAATATTGGCCGTATTGAATTGATTGTTGTGTTGTTCTTGTGATAGAAAACCTGTACCATCATCCCAAGCATTGGCTTGCTCTTCAGTGAGCAAAATTAATCCAAATTCGTGGTGGGATAGGCCATGCTTAGGGTGCCTTTTACGGGTAAAATAAAGTCTTTGTTCGGATCTAATATCGGCCAAAAACTTATTGACACTGGTATAGAAGTGATTGTCTAATGAGATAACGGTGTCAAGTTTAGACGTGTCTGGAAAACTCGATTGAATGTGACCAGCGCGGATGTCGTTTTCGTAAGGTTTATCTCGTAGCGTGAATTTGACCGTTGCGAATAAAATACCACCTTTCCGGTTTTCAAACGGCTTTTCAACGGCTGAAATTTGCAGATCTAGGAAATCAAATTCAGGAATAATGATTTTGATTTCCTTAAACATTTCCCGGTAGAAAAAAACAGGATCATTGGGGTAATCACGGATGTCAAAAGTTTTGGCGTGGTTGCAGTAATTCAGATAATCAAATTTTTTCTTGAGTTCCCAATCTTGATAGGAGGCCAAAAGTTTTTCCAAATTATCCTTAGAGAGAATACCCTTTTGATGCAAGTTGTTGATAAAACTGAGTTCTTTCCGCTTGCTTTCTGCGAAATTTTTGAAAAAAATCATTTTTTGTGCGGCATATTTAAAGATATCGGCTTCACCTTGCAAATCATACACCTCAATTAGGTCGAGGACTCCCTGATATACTTTTTGATCAATCAATTGAATCTTAAGAAGGTCGCTGAGGGTTGTTTCCCAGGTTTTACCCAAAGTGCTTCTAGTGTGAGAGACAGATTGCGGGTATTTTTCAAACTCCAGATCGTAGTCTCTGGTCCAAACAGGCAAGTCTCTGAAGAATTGCCTGATGATCTTGGTTGTATCACTGGTCGAGAGAATGCTTTCCTCTATTTTTCTACCTTCAAATGCAAGCATCCGACTTTCGTAGTATTCCATTATTTGGTCGGCTTCTTCTTTGGTAGGGCGCGGCTCAAAAGAATACTTACTCCTCAGTTCCTTTTCTATCTTTTTTTGCTCAAAATAACCCAATCGATAATACATTTCCAGTTCAAAGACACTGGACAAATAATTCAGAAGCAGTGTTTTTGTTAGCGGGGTATCTATGGCCTTTGTTCCAAGAGGATCCCTTCTGGGCATTCCCAGGAACGCTCCATTTTTGATGAATTGAATCATAGCCGTTTTTCCCTGATCAGAGAGGATTTCTGTCTCGTTCAACTTCTGAGCGAAGGAAATGGCTTCTTGCTCGGTCAGGATTTGACTATGCATAGGAGTAGTAATGATTATCAACAGGAAAAAGAGAAAAGGAGCTTTCATCAAGAGAAATTGAGTGTTTAATGCGCGTAAAATAGATGGTCAAGGTACACAAACTGCTCCTAGCCCGGCCAGCTCAAAAAACTGAGCCGCCATCGAGGGGGAAGTAATTCTTTTCAACAGAAAGAGGGTGGGATATAATTATAAAAAACCCGCCCTCATCCGCCAAGCCGCCAGGAGCTTACGTACAGCTTGCGCAAAAGCACAGAACTGTCAGGGTAGGATGCATTTGCAGCATCTACAGAATCGCCGGCGAAGCTTATGAGGTCAATGACACTGCAATTTAATAAAATGTTTTAAATAAAACAAAATAAATCAAAAAATTTTAATTGAAGAAATGAGGAGAGCAAACAGCTCATCGCATGGCTTGCCTAGTCGTTAAAAAACACTAAGTGCATGTTCTAAGTCAAAGACTTTTGGCCGATTCCGCTTCGTGTCGCAGAAACTGGCGCGAATTTGTCAAATAACCATAAAATAACCTGAAAGATAGAAGTCAAGATGGGCAACACAGTGTATTGGTAGGTCACAATTTTGAGGACAAATGCTAGCAGAATCGAGGTTACACCGCCGCTTTGCGAAAGCTCAGGGGGCTCCGTCCCGTCCACCGCTTAAAAGAACGGGTAAAGGCGCTGGAATCCGCATAATCCAATAGATAGGCGACTTCCTTGATGCTGAGGGAAGGATTTTGTAAGTATTCAAGGGCAAATTGACGGCGCAGTTCGTCTAATATACCACTATAGGAAAGACCTTCTTCCTGTAGCCGACGTTGGAGCGTGCGCACGCTGATATTCAGGTTAGCGGCTACCTGCTCTATGGTGGGAAATTGTGGCTTGACCAGATTGATGATGGATTGTTTGACGATGTAGGAAAACCCTGCATTGACTTCCATCGCCGCCAGTTGCTCCTCCGCATGGCGGACCAATACCTGAAGTAAGGCATAATTGCTTGTGATGACCGGTGCGGCTACTTGCTTTTTATCGAGGTATAGCGCCGTTTTACTGTGGTTAAACTTTACCGGAATTTCAAACAAGCGCTCGTATTCCAGAAATTGTTGAGGACGCGCATAGTTGAAATGAATGGCTAAAGGCGGTGTCTTTTGATGGGTTAGGGTATAGTATTGCCTCAAGGCAAAATAAAAAACAGCATCCATGGTATGGCGTACCGCCAGCGGAGATTGTTTTTCCCATAAGGGGCTTGGCCTGACGGATAGTTCCCAATCTTCTTCTCTTTCCTCCAGTTGAAAGGGCAATGCCTGGCATCCCAAATTGGCGAAGGCCACCAAATGTTCCAATGCTTCTTTAATGGTGCGACTACTTTGTACTATGTGGGTAATCAAACCTGCTGCTGAAAGCGACAAATATTCGCCCAGATGCAGGCCAAAATGAAGATCTCCGGTCAGTTCAAGGGCACGCTCGACCAAGCGGTTGTAAATACTTGCCTCAAGCCGTAGGGAATCATCATTTAAGGCCTCCATCTCTAACCCGATGATGGCTAATAATTCCCTGCGACTAGCACCTTGCTGAGCAGCAAAGTGAATGATATTGGCAATATAACGAACACTAAAGGTCATGCAGTAAAATTACGCATTTTTGCCTTCTATTGCAGTATCAACTTCTTCTTAATATCCTGAAATCTATCGGAAATTTGGATGATATAGGTGCCTTTCGGCAAATGCTGCAGATTAAGCGATGACCTACCGGAAAATGGCTGCTGCAACATCAATTGCCCTAACGGACTGTAAATGGAAATCTGGCCTTCCCGGATAGCTTCTGTGATTACCTCGACGTGGCCTGTACTTGGGTTGGGGGCCAGGGTTGCAGTATACTGAATATTGGTGAGGTGATTCGGAGCATCGCTTTCACTCAAGGGGAAATACAGAAATGGGCTGCACGTTACGCGACTGTATTCGGGCTCTCTTATTTCCATTTGAAAGCTGACCGACATGGTCTCAAGGTCAATTCTTGGCATTTCAAGGTAAGAGAATCGGTAAGCCTCCTGCAGGGGATTAATGTCCCATTCCGAATACCGGCATCCGGCTTCTCCACTCCAGCCATTAGCAATCGTAATCCAGGAGTCACCAATGTGACCAACATAATTATCATTATAAGTTCCCACAAAAACAAAATAATCACCAAATACGGGGGCTCCGGCTGGAAAGTGTATCATTTCTATATCATAAACCCGACCATTGGGGGCATTTTTGCCATAAATGCGCGCCCATTCTTCTCCGCCATTGGTATTGAGTTTTATGACATAGGCCACGGTCTCATTGGCATTGTTGATTTGGCCGGTACAGTATACATTACCGGCCCAGTCAGTGGTTAGTGCTTTGGGGCGGAGGTTGGAACTCCCGGCTGGTTTTTCAATGATGGTAGTCCAGATTACGTTGCCATAACTGTTTAGTTTCGAGACCACATTCTTTTGGCTAAAACCATTGGTTAACACCACAATATTCTCATTCTGATCAAGAACAAAATCCACGGCATAGTCGGCAATATGACTTCCTTCCGGATAATATTCTTTTTCCCAAATATTATTGAACTGAGCGTCCATTTTCTTTAGAATAACCCGGTCAGCTATGCCATTATTCTCTAAAAAGGAAGTACTGCGGATTAGGGACAGGTAATCACCATTAGATAATTGATACGTTTTTAAAGCTTCGTTTTCAGAAACTTCGGGAACATAAGATGCCGTTGTATACTGTGAAGTGCCTTGGTAATCCACCATTAACCACATGGCCATTGTGGTATTATCATTGGTAAAGCGGTTCAAACCGGAAATGAGAAAACCACCTTCTATTTCCGTAACGTGATTTAAATAATTGGCTTCACAGGAGAAAACGCCTTCAAGTGGTAAACTCTGGCAGAAATAGACATCAAACCATTGCAGATTACCATTGGCATCGACGAGCATTAAAAACATGGTATTGCCCACTGGTGTGTCCAGTTGGGTGTTGCCCCCAATTAGATAATCTCCCCCATTTGTCCTGATGATTGTTTTAGGGTAGAGCCCCTGTCCGAGATCAAAGTTGTAGTGCTTGAGCCACACTACGTTTCTGTTTTGGTCTTTTTTGCAAATGTAAGGGATGGCGATAGCCTGGTCCTCCTCGTCGTATTCAACGGTATAACCGGTAGTGATGATCTCTCCATCATAGGTGACCACAGAAGTGGCATAGCTCCTGCTTGTGCCATCAATATGGTATAAATACTGATTCTGTGCTTGTGCAAAAGGAGCCATCAGCAGGATGGCTACAAGGATTAAAAATAAAGGTTTCACTGGTTGGAATTTTGGATTTAAAAATTTGCAATGATTTCTCATGGTATCGAATTTAAAATGAGTTCAAGGTTGATGATTCGATACAAAAATAGGGGCCGGAGAAACGGCAGGTTTTAAACTCCGTTGCAATCTGTTGTACTCATGTGCGACTTTAACCCATGTTGCACCGGCTTTAACTTATGTGCGAAAGTGGTTTGATCTAAGTGCATGTATGGAGGTAGTCTCCAAAAAATCTTCGGGGCAGGCTATTCAGGCTGCAATTTTCGCTTTCAAAGCACCTCCCGATATGCACTAAAGTAGTTTGCTGGGGGGGAAACCGAACTCTTCGGCAAAAGATTTACTGAAATAGGCCACGCTGTTGAACCCCAGTTGAAAGGCAATTTCCGATACATTACCCGATTTAGCTTCCAGCAATTGCCGGGCATGAGCCAATCGGATGCTGCGAACGAATACACTGATGGATTTTCCGGTGAGGGCCTTCACCTTGCGGTGCAATTGGTAGCGGCTAAGGTGCATAAGCCTGCTGAGTTCTTCCACACTAAAATCCTCTTCTTGCATATGTTGTTTCACTACATCTACCAACCGCTGTATAAATTTGTCTTCCTGATTGGTACTGCGCTCGCTTTGATTCAGATAATGGGGCAGGACACCGGCATATTTCTCTCGAAGTAGTTGGCGTTGATTGATCAGGTTTTGGATTCTGACCACCAGCTCCCGCGTATCGAAAGGCTTGGTCAGGTAGTCGTCCACTCCCTGTTCAAAGCCCTCAATGCGATCCTCGACAAAGGCTTTTGCAGTAAGCATAATAATGGGGATGTGGCTGGTCTGAATATATTTACGGAGTGCTCTGGTCATTTCGTGACCGTTGATCCTGGGCATCATCACATCGGTAATGATCACTTCAGGGATCAGACTAAGGGCTTTTTCCAGACCTTCTTCGCCATCTTTTGCTTCTTCTATTCTCCATTGATCTTGCAAACAAGACCGGATATAGGCGCGCAAATCAGTATTGTCTTCTACAACCAACACAAGGGGGAGGTCGCTGTCAGACTCATTGGCGGAAGCCGCATAGGTAGAGTTGGAAGCAGTATCCTCCCTCTCAATGATTCGTGGCGGCTGCTTCTTTTGTGGAATATCATTAGGGGTGATAATGGGTAAGGTGACCATAAAGCTACTACCATGGTCGGGTTGACTTTGTACCTCTATGCTGCCACCGTGTAGTTTGATCAGTTCTTTTGTCAAGGCCAGTCCAATGCCCGAGCCGACCTGACTGGTGCTTTCCGAGGGGTCGACCTGGTAAAATCGATTAAAAATATGTTTCAGTGATTCTGCCGACATTCCGATGCCACTGTCTTCTACCGTAATGAGGATTTGTGTTGGTGAAACCTGCCGGACTTCAAAGCTGATCCTGCCCTCTTCAGGCGTAAATTTGAAAGCATTTGAAAGCAGGTTGCTCAGCACCTTTTCTATTTTCTGAGTATCAAAGGTGCAGGTAAGCGGTGAGGAGGGTAGCTTGATTTCGTATTTAATTTGCTGATGAGCAGCTAATGATTCAAAGGAGTGGACCAATGGGCGCACCCAGTCCAGAAAGTCTAGCGTCTGCTGCTGTAGTTGCATCTTCCCCATTTCCAGCTTGGATAGATCCAGCAATTCATTCACCAGATTGAGCATCCGCTTGCCATTGCGCAGCATGGTTTTGTAAATGCCATCATCACTTTTTTGTAATAGTTGCTCAAGTGGTGAAATGATCAACGTCAGTGGTGTACGAAACTCATGGGAAATATTGGCAAAAAAGTTGGACCTGAGCTGGTTGAGTTCCTTCAATTGCTGTGCTTCCTGTTTTTTTACCTTCAGGGCAATCTCGGCCAATTCCTTTTGTTTGCGAAAGCGATAGAGCAGCATTCCTGCAAGGAACAATGCCAATAGCAGCACCAGACTGATAATGGCAATGCGGTTGCTCATGTTCTTTTGCCGGGCGATTTCCAGTTTTTGCCGGGCCAGTGCGGTCTCCTGCTTTTGGCTTTTGTATTTGGCTTCCAGTTCAGACGTAATCTCCAGGCTTCTTTCATTGTAGAGAGAGTCGTTGAGGGCCTGAGCCAGGGCCGTATAGGTATAAGCCTGCTCATATTGATCGCTTTCGGCAAAAATTCGGGAAAGTAGTGCATAGGTTTCTGCTTTTTCCTTACGGAAACCTATTTCATCGGCCAGTTGCAGGGCTTCTTGTGCATATCGAATCGCCTGCGCATAATCGTTAAGCTGGAAATAAATGGAACCCAGTGCACTTTTGGCCGTAGCCACCCGTTCTTTCTGACCGATCGTTGTGGCAATTTCTAATGCTGCCAAATATTCGTGGCTTGCTGCCTCAAAGTTTCCCAAGTCGATCATCTTACTACCCCGGCTGATGCGCAAACTGGCTAGTCCGGAACGGTCCTGGTATTCCGTGAAGATTTGCAGTGCCAGGTCATAATAATGAATGGCGAGACTATCGTTTTCTTCTACATTGCCCAGATTCATATAGGTTTTGCCAATGCGGTTGTCAAAGCCCACTTCTTTATGGGCTGCGATGGCCTGCAGGAAGTATTTTTTAGCCTGGTCAAATTTATTCTGAGCTTTAAAAACCAATCCAAGGTTGTTGTAAGCCAGCGCTAATCCAGATGTATAATCAATGGCTTCATAAGCCTCAATCGCCTGTAGAAAATACCGCGTTGCTGTTTCAAATTGGCCCAATCCATGATGGGTGTTGCCCAAGGCGTTGGCATTGGCACCTACCCACTTCAGATCGTTGACTTTTTGAGCCAAAGCTAATGATTGTTGATTGGTCGCAATGGCTTGATCGCTGCGTCCCTGCCGCCGATAAATGACACCCAACATAAAACGTGCACGCATTTCTCCGTGCTGTAACCCCTTGCTTTCGCCAATGTTGATGGCCTCCAATGCATAAGCTTCGGCTTTTGCCAAATCAAAACGGCGCAGTTCGGAGGCCAGCATACCGCAGGTTTCCAGCCGAATGGAATCAGATAAATCGGCCTCCAGTACCTGAATTAGAGAGTCAATCCGAGACGTGTAAGTTTGCCCTCCGGATGAGAAAAAAGTTAGACAAAAGAATAGTGCCCATATATATTTGGTGGAAGTCCACATATCGGAAATTTTGCAGATCAGCAATACGAGGGAGGCTTGCTTTGCAAGTAAAGATAGAGAATTTATGAGAAGATGCTTTTGCCAGATAGCAGGGATTTGGTCACACCTTTTTTGGTAAGTGCTTGCCTGGAGGTTGGATCTGTTGACGAAAAACATCAAAAAAGAGGTGTTTTTTAATCCAAAGGGTGATCTCCAAACATGTACTCAGGCAATGGCTGCGAGATTGTCCTGTATTCCTTACTGCACCAAGAAGCTATTCTTTTTCTTATGATAATTGAGAATGTTTTTCAAATGCTCCTGAAATGTGACCATATCGCTTTCCTCAAACTCCCTGAAGTTGACTTGCAGTTTTGTATTATCATTGGTGGTAAATTTGACGTATTCCTTTCTTTGTTGTACCTCTTTTAAATCATCAAAGGCAATGGATATCTCATAGCGATTAAATAGCATGATACGATCTTCAAATAAAACCAGTCGACTGGGAGGAGCGGGGAAAATCAGTAGTTTAAAGATCAATTCATAAGTCAGAAGATAGGCGCCAAAAATAAAGAAAACATAGGCTTCGGCCGTGAGTATTTCCTTGACAATTGCACCCGTGAAAAGACAGGCCAGACCACTTAAAACATTGATCCAGTTAACCTTTTTACCTCCTCTGATATCCATTGTTGGAGCAGGAGTATAGGTTTGGCTCAGGGCCGCCTTTTCTGCGGAGAAATCAAGATAAACGGACAACGGGAGTAATAAAATTCCAATTCCCATGAGTATCTGGAAGCGAGTGGAGTAGGCAGGCTCCATAACAACAGCGTATAAAAAAATAAGCCATGGCACTATCCGAACACCCATTTTGATAAAGCGCATTCTCTCTTTATTTTATTTGATCAGGAAATCCATCGATCCCGTCGATATGGTTATCTCCACCGCCCGTCGATTCTTATGTACAGGCACAAAGGTAACCATAACTTCCCGTGCCGTTCAGAAAATCTACGGCAATAACGGCCTTGTTGCGATTTCCCGAAACAGGTTGTCTAATTCCGACTTTATATCGGGATTACACAACCTGGTTTGCAGTCGAATAGCCTGCCCTGAATATACCTCTAAATCTGCGCTAATCGGAGAGCAGTATACCTGAATTTAAAGCCGCAGGCTACTCCATTACCAGTCCCTCATCTTTATGGAAAGCCTTATAACGCCCCTTTCCAAATTTGGTGCCATTGAATTCAATAGTACCCTTCAATTCCGCCCGCTGTTCTTCTGGTAAGGCATTAAATTCCGCGCATTTTTTTGAGCAGCAAGACTCATATTCTGCCGCACATTTTTCGCATTGAATAAAAAGAATGTGGCAGGCATCATTGGCGCAGTTGACGTGGGTGTCACAAGGTGCTCCACATTGGTGACATTGGGCAACCACCTGTTCGCTGATGCGTTCCCCCATACGTTCGTCAAAGACGAAATTTTTACCAATAAATTTATTGGGCAACCCTTGCTCTTCACACTGACGCGCATATTCGATGATGCCACCATTGACCATAAAGACATTTTTGAAACCTTTATGCAAATAATAGGCACTGGCCTTTTCGCAACGAATACCTCCGGTGCAGTACATCACAATGGGTTTGTCCTTATCCTCCTGTAGCATCTCCTCAACCACCGGCAATGCTTCGCGGAAAGTCTCCACATCCGGACGAATAGCGCCATCAAAATAGCCTACTTCGCTTTCATAGTGGTTGCGCATATCCACCACGATGGTATCTTCGCGGTCGGTCAGTTCATTGTATTCCACCGCATCGAGGTGCTGGCCCCGTTTGGTAACATCAAAGGATTCGTCATCCAAGCCGTCGGCCACGATCTTTTCGCGGACCTTGATTTTGAGTTTGTAAAAAGACTTGCCATCATCCTCTCGGGCGATATTCAACCGAATACCATTGAGGAAGGGGATATTGTATATATCCGTCTTGAAATCCTCAAAGCGTTCGGTAGGAACCGAAATCTGCCCATTGATGCCCTCTTTTGATACATAAATACGGCCGTAGACACCCAATTCGCTCCAGCGCAAAAAGAGTTCATTGCGGAAAGCAACCGGATTCTCAATGTGGTGGTACCTGTAAAAGGATAGCGTGGTACGTGCTTCCTCACTTTGCAACAAACGTTGCTTCAGCTCGTCGTTGTTGACGAGGTTACGTAATTTCTTCGACATGTTGTGGTACGTTAACGATTTAACGGCAAGTTGCATGCTTGCTGCCCTTTCGGACGGAGCTGCTAACTGTACCTGAAAACCGCAAAGATAGGATTTTTGTGGAAATGTTGAAAATCAGAAAGGCCACTTCTTTTGATGGATAAGATAGACCGAAGGCGAGGACAGAAACGTGCCAAAATGAAGAGCGGGAGATGGCCTCGCCACCTCCCGCTCTGGTTTATAAAATAAGCACTTATAATGCCCAGGTCACCCCTACATCTTCCAATGGGATACAGGGTAGGTAATCTCCCGGAATCGGGTCGTAAGCCAGCACTTCCGTACCGATTTTCTCGGAAGAGAAGTAGCCCAGCAGGGCCAGGTTTTTTAATTTGTGCATAAATGGCCAGTACTTGTCGTCACCGGTATCTTCACCGGTCTGACTCATGGCCTCGGCTTCTACCTTGTCTCTAGTTTCTTGATCCACCTTATTCATTAGCGCCAGTTGTTCTTCCGGGCTAAGGTCGACAAAAATTTTGCCGTGAGCACTTTGCGCTTCCTGATCCATCATCGCCAATCCGCCCTTGAATTTCTCCTGATCTTTGGGTTTGTACCAATCCTTAACCATTAGATCTATGAAGGCAGGCACCCCCAATTCTACCGCCCCGGGCGTTTCCGTAGGCGGCAGCATGACATCTATCATCGCCGTCACCTGATCGGCTTGTTCCTGGCTTAAATACTGCGGCGTCCATTCCGGGCCACTGGATTCTGGCTGACATCCTTGCATTACCCCCGCTATGACGGAGGAAGAAATGGCGTAGCCGGTGAAGAGCATGGTTCTTTTTATCGCTTCTCTACGATCCATGATATTCATTTTTTGTGCCAACTTGGAATTAGTTTAGAGGAAAGAGTCTAAAGTTTGACAGCAGACCTACCCTTCGACTAACCAAGGTTTTGGCATAGGTTTTTACAAATTCATTTTTTTCAACTCCTTTACCGCATAATCAGCAGCCCTTGCCGTCAGTGCCATATAGGTCAATGACGGATTTTGGCAAGCAGAAGAAGTCATACAGGCTCCATCGGTAACAAACACGTTGGGTACTTCATGGAGTTGGTTCCATTTGTTGAGTACACTTGTCTTTGGATCGCGCCCCATGCGGGCAGTCCCCATTTCATGAATACCGAGGCCTGGGTAGGATTTTGCATCAAACATTTTGATATCCTTATAGCCAGCAGCTTCTAACATTTCGGCAGCGGATTCTTGCATATGCTTACGCATGGCTTTTTCATTGTCTTTAAACTCGCAATCCATTGTCAGGGTCGGTTGTCCCCATTTATCCCGCACCTCTTCGTTGAGCGTTACTTTGTTTTCGTGGTATGGCAGGCATTCCCCGAAGGCACCCAAGCCCATTTGCCAGGGGCCTGGTTGAACTAAAGCATCCTTATATTCAGCTCCCATTCCCGTCTCTAATTCCTTTACTCCTCGCATCCAATTGGTTCGACTGGCCCCTCCTTGGTAGCCGTAGCCTCGCACAAATTCCTTGCTCTCACTGGCTTTATCTAAGTTTTGGAAACGCGGTAGGTAGATTCCGCCTGGCCGACGCCCCTTGTAGTATTTGTCGCCAAATTTATCAACGGTAGCTCGTGCCCCTGCGCGGAAGTGGTGGTCCATCAGGTTGTGCCCCAATTCACCACTGGCATTCCCCATTCCATCAGGAAATTCATCAGATTTGGAGTTCATCAGGATAAAGGTGGAGCCCAAGGCCGAAGCACAAAGGAAGATGATTTTAGAGAAGTACTCCGTAGTTTCATTGGTCTCCGCATCGATAATACGCACACCGATGGCCTTTTTCTGCTCCTTATCATAGATGATGGAATTGACGATGGAAAACGGACGCAACGTCATATTACCCGTTGCATCAGCAGCAGGTAAGGTAGAAGCATTACTGCTAAAGTAAGCCCCATAAGGACACCCCCGGATACAGCGGTTTCTCGATTGGCATTTGCCGCGGCTACCATGAATCGGTTGTGGCTCTGTCAAGTGCGCTACTCGCCCCTGGGTCATCACACGGCCATTGAAGTTTTCGGCAATTTTTTCACGGAAGTGGTCCTCTACACAGTTTAAGCCAAATGGCGGCAAAAACTGCCCATCTGGTAATTGTGGTAGCCCTTCTTTTATTCCACTGATCCCTGCAAAGCGCTCTACATAATCGTACCAGGGTGCAATGTCGTTATAGCGAATGGGCCAATCCACGCCAAACCCATCTTTTGCATTGGCCTCAAAATCCATTTCACTCCAGCGGTAGGAGTGACGCCCCCACATGATCGAACGGCCACCCACATGGTAACCCCGCATCCAGTCGAAACGCTTGACTTCGGTATACGGATTCTCCAAGTCATTGACAAACCAATGTTTGGATTCTTCGCGAATAGTATAGCCGGTGCGACTTTGCTTTTGGTATTTTTTGAGCTCTTCTTGAGAAACATAACCCTTCATCTCAAAATCCCAGGGGTCCATATTGGCGGTGGGATAGTCCAATACATGGCGGACATTGCGCCCTCTTTCCAACACCAGGGTCTTTAAGCCCTTTTCGGAGAGTTCCTTGGCTGCCCAGCCACCACTGATACCGGAACCCACTACAATAGCATCGTAGGTATTCTCTTCTTTACCTTGTGAATTAAAGTACATGAGCAATTATTTTAACAATTGGAAAAATATGGTCGTTGGGGAGGCGGTCGCATTTTTGGCAGAATCGCTTTCTGCAATGAAATAGCAACTTTAATTTTAGCAGTTGCTAAACTATCAAAAAATAATTTTACAAAAGGCAGATAAAAGCACTTTATTTTTGAGAAAGTGTAAAAATGACGCTTTCTAACGTTCGCCCTGGACGAGAATCAACTTACAGCCCTTCCATTCCCGCTGGATTTCCCAATAATAGTTGGAGCTGAGATAGGTCCAGGGGTCGGTTTCACAAAGAATGACCTTTTCCCCTGATTGGAAAGTTGGAGGTACTTCTGGCTGTGTAGGGAGCACCCCGGGCTGGGGCGCATGTAGCATTTTGTCTTTGATCTCATAGCCGTTTTGGTTGTACAGCGCTTGATAAAAGGCCACATGTCCATTGTAGTAAGGGTGAAAAATAGTGACTGCTTTCTCTTCTGGTACCGTGCGCAGAAAATCGCGATAATCCATTTTTTCTTTGAGATATCCCTGGTGTTCAAAGACGTACACCTTTTCAATGATACGCCGATAGGGTAGGGTAAAGATCGTTAGTGAAAAAACGATCAACAATGCTCGACGCAAGCTTGGTTGGGACAACTGCAA
The DNA here is from genome assembly GCA_964015035.1 of uncultured Saprospiraceae bacterium. GTDB lineage: Bacteria > Bacteroidota > Bacteroidia > Chitinophagales > Saprospiraceae > BQJU01. The sequence continues at coordinate 3,025 of CAXHCA010000050.1, read as the reverse complement.
ATGGGTGCGCAAGGCCTGGTAGGTCTCCTGAATCAATAAGCCCACCAGCAGGGAAATACTGGGCAAAATGGGCATAAAATACCAGGTAAGTTTGGTCTGGGCAAAGGAGATAACTCCAAAGAAAAGTACAAAATTGATGGCAAATAACACGGTGAGATGACGAAGCTCCTTTTGCAAAAAGCCAACTAAAAATGCGATAGGCACCAGATACACCCAAGGCGAATATAAGTCAAATTGAAAGATGGATTGGAAATAAAACCAAAACGGTTGGGCCTGTCCTTCTTTGGCTTCAAAATAGCGGCCGCCTAATTCATTTTCCCACACCGCTTGTAAATAGCCGGGATTGACGGCTTCGCGTAAAAAGTAATAGCTGAGTAAGGCACCGATCACGGCCAATATGGTCCAATAGGTTTGTTTCCCCCTGAGTAAGGGCAGCAATTCTCTTCGCCATAAGGCATAAACGGCTAAGGCGGGTAAGAAGAAAAATCCGGCCACTCCTTTGGTGAAAGCCGCAAAAAAGATGAACAAACCGGTCAAATACAACAACTGTGGACGTCGATCTTCCAAATAACGATAAAAGGTAAGCAGATATGCCGTTTGCCACAAGGCCAGTAGGGCGTCATAATCACCGGAAATAGCCCCGTGACTTTCGATGTAAATATCGCTGGTGAGTAAGACCAGTCCGGCAAAAAATCCGGCTAAGGGACGATGCAATACCTTTTGGGCAAACCAAACTAACAAGAAAACCGTGGCCACGCCCGCTAATGCCGAAGGCAACCGAACGGCCAATTCGTTATACCCGACAATTTTCATGCAAATCGCCTGTAGCCAGACCAGTAGTGGCGGTTTGGTGCCCCACATATCCGGTGCGCCACCAAAATAGGGGACCAACCAGTGTCCGTTGGTGGCCATCTCCAGGGCATTCACCCCCCGCCGCGATTCGTCCCATAAACGCAGGGACAGAGTACCCAGGTGCAGGAACAAAGGGAAATAACACAAGAGGGCGAAAATGGCGCCGCCCATCACCGGCCAGAAGCGAAACTTTGACATGCAGGCTTTTTTGAGGGAGGAAAGATAGGGAGAATTTGATGATCGTAGTAATTCCTCGGGATGAGTGTACGAGGCTATGTGCTGTAACCGACAAATCAGCATGTAATTGCTAAGAGGAAGTATTCTTCTTCTTATAGAACAGTATATTAGAGCATGATGAAAAAATTTATTCTTGCACTATATGTGGCCTTGATTCAACTCTGCATGTCGATTCCGGCGTATAGCCAATTAGTCGAGGAATGGTCAAAGACCTTTACTTTTGATGAGATTCTACATTCTTTAAATTACCCAAAATTTAAGTTTGATAGTCAAGAAAATCTGATAGTGGTTGGAGGCCAATATCTTATCAAATATGATTCTTTAGGGAATGAACTATGGTGGAGAGAATTGGATGGTAATGCCTTCTACCCTGATCCCGGAGATGGTCATGATCACTTTGTGATTGATGATGATGACTACATCTATATCGCTTATAATCAGTATACTTATAGCAGTAATAATGATACCTTGTTCACTTCTGTAGGCATAAGTAAATTTGATGCTAACGGGGAAGAAATTTGGAGTTCGGGCTATTCCTATTATGAATACAATTTAAGAGATATGGTGGCATCTATTACTTTAGCTTCAAATAAAGTTTATATCACAGGAATTGCCGATGCACTCACTGATTGTGCCGTGTTTCTGGTATGTTTCGATGCTAATTCTGGAGCAGAGAATTGGAGGACAATCAATAATGATCTGCCTGCCGATTGTGATCGGGGAAATCGAGTGCAAACTGATTTCAATGGGAATGTTTTTGTAGGAGGAAAAAGCTACGCAACAGCAGGGGGAAATGAATACTACCTTTTAAAATATGACTCTCTAGGGAATTTTATTTGGAAACAAAGATTTAGGAATGATACTTTGGGAAACACTCTTCTTTCGGATATGACAATCACATCCTTGGGAGATATTGTGATGACTGGAAATTATTATACAACGGTGAGCGTGCTACAAAATGGTCAAATAAAATGGACTAGTGCTCCCCCATCGTATTTGCCTTCCCATATGGCGGGGGACTTTGCGATAGATATCGTATCGCAGGAAGAGGGAACAGTAATTCTGACGGGAAGACATTCTAAATATGTGAATGATACTTTGGAAACAGATGTTTTAACTATAAAATATGATGATCAAGGAAATCAAATTTGGTCTTCAAGGTTTCAGGAGAATAATTTGATTAGCCCCGATCGGGGTCGAGTCTTGGATGTTAGTACTACTGAGAGTGTTTATGTTGGAGGTACTTTTCAGGAATTCTCGGGAGTACATAATGAGCACTTCCTCATCTTAAAGTATAATAAAGATAATGGAGTCTTAAATTGGAGTTTTTCAGACCTCTCTAATATTTCCCAAAGAGAAATTTTATATTCTTTAAAAGTGAGTACAGATCATTCAATCTATGCTATTGGAATGGCGGGAGAAAATGTGGGCTTCTCTACTAAGTTTATTTTGAAAAAATATCGAGAAGTGGTATCCTCAGCTTCTCACCATGGAATAGGACAAAACGAGATTTCCATATTCCCAAATCCTGTCACAAATCAAAAAATGTACATTTATTCTCTGAAATATTCAGGGATAAATGTGGATGTTGAAATCTATTGCTCAACTGGGCGGAAAATTGCTGCCATTGCTCAATATCAAATAGGTGTTCCGATAGAGATGCAGGAACTGACCAAGGGAATTTATTTTTTTAAATTTTGTTTTGACAATCATATTGTTACCAAAAAAGTGGTTATTCTATAAGAATATTCTACTGCAAGGAGATCATGCAAATCTCCTGGGTGCAGTTGGGATTAGTCCCCTTGTGTAAGGATAAGACAATCTTCTTTATTTTTAATAGAAGATGCCTCCGGCGGCATCTTTGTCTTGATACAAAGATGCAAAAATCAAGGCTGTACCTGGTTCTTAACGCTGCGAAGACATACAAAAGCCTAAA
>CAXHCA010000049.1:0-43950 GCA_964015035.1 uncultured Saprospiraceae bacterium | reverse complement strand
TTCATTCCAACTAAATATTCGGCTCTACTGGTTTAATATTGGGGGTAAGCATAAACTGCACTTGCGGTTGACTAGTGAGACAGAGCTCAGACATTGCGATCGAAGTGCAAGAATTTTTCACCAAGTTACTCCTTTTCCTTGCACTTATCCAATATTCATCAGATATTTGCCAACACTTAAATCGCTATTTATCAATACGTTGATTAGGTTCGTATTGTTTTTGAGGATGCAATAAGCTATTGTGTACTAATCTTTCTATCTAAATCGTCATTTGCTTGACGCAAATATTCTAAGTGCATGTTTGGAGGTGGTGCTTTAGCAGCGAAAATCCCGGTTTTGCCGGGACTGAACGACTACCTCCAAACATGAACTAAAGTACAGGGTCACCATGAAGAAGCAACCCATACCGGTCTATACAGAGCAGGAAAGTTTTCACAAAGACTTCTATAAGGACTTCAATATTTCCTCATACCAGGACGATCCGCAAGAGGATCTCAACCGAATGGAGCCCCACAGACATACCTATTATGAAATTATTTGGGTAAAAGAAGGTTATGGTTCCCACCTGATTGATTTTCAAACATTCGATTTTAAAGGTCCCTGCTTGTTTATTTTGAATCCTGGGATAGTGCACAAAATCACTAAAGCTACACCCACTCAAGGATATGTTGTGAAATTTAGCCGATCTTTTTTGCTGGAAGAAGACCTGGGGGGCAATGAATTGTTGCGATATGAGTTGTTTGACAACATTAACGCTCGGCCTATCTTCCACCTCAATGAAAAAGCCGTTGCCTTATTAGATGACCTGATGCAGAAAATGCTGGAAGAATACAACTTGCACGAAGAACTCTCCCGGGCCATTCTCTTCTCCTACCTTAAAGTATTTTTATTACAAGTATTTAAGCTGCGTGAAGAACACACGGTAAAGGAGCCTAAAAATTCTTACCGTTATCAGTTGCTTTTAAAGTTTAAAAAACTGGTCGAGCAACATTTCAAAGAGGAGAAAAAGCTGAACTTTTACCTAACCCAATTGGCTACTTCCAGGCGAAACCTGAACGACATTACCAACACCTACCTGGGGAAGTCTGCGACAGATATCATCAAAGAGCGGGTCATGCTGGAGGCTAAACGCTACCTATATGCAGGTGAGCTTGCCATTAAAGAAATATCCTTTACCCTAGGGTTTGATGACCCGGCCTATTTTACAAGATTCTTTACCAAAAATAATGGCCAATCTCCCACAGAATTCTTGAAACGAAAGGCTTAGTGCCTGTTTGGAGGTGGTGCTTTAGCAGCGAAAACCCCGGTTTTACCGGGACTGAATAGCTTGCCCGAATATACTTCAGGGACTACTTCCAAACGTGCACTTAATAGTTGGTTTTAGGGAGGTTTTTGCCCGAATGTCCAATTCTTCTGCCGGTTTGTCCTAACACCCCGATTAAGGGGTTGTGTAATTTTGTATTGAACAAAAAACAAATTGAATTATGAGGGCAAATTGGATAAATCCATCGTATGAACTATCGGTAACCTTGCGTCTCATTGGTATTGGAGCCACCTTTATTCACGGGTTTGGAAAGCTTGCCAATGGGGCCGGCCAATTGGGCTGGCATGGAGAGCAGATGAGTCTGATAGAAATTAATTTTGCTTCCCTGTTTTGGTGCCTGTTGGCCTCACTCATCGAACCTGTCGGTGGGTTATTGCTGGTGACAGGCCTGCTAACCAGGTTCTCGTTCCTCATGCTGGTCCTCAACATGGCCTTGGCTCTTGTATAGATCATTCCGCAAGCGAACGAATTTGGTGATTTTGCATATTGGCTCCTGAGTCCAGGCTTATTCCAAAATTTTAAAAACCTTAAATGCCTGTTTGGAGGTGGTGCTTTAGCAGCGAAAATTGCAGGTTTTACCGGGACTGAATAGCTTGCCCGAATATACTTCAGGGACTACTTCCAATCCTGTACTAAAGCAATGAAACGAAAAGATTTTCTAGAAACAGCTGTGCTTGCAACAGGCAGTTTGCTGTATGCGCCAGCTAGCAATCTCACAAAAACTTCACCCACTATGGATTTTAAACTAACTATTCGGGACGCTGATGTACCCAACATCTGCAAAACCTGTGGAACCCGATTTGCATCTAATTGCATGGATGAAAAGCATTGTCCAATTTGTCTAGACGATCGCCAATACCTCAAGGAGTACGGGCAGCAGTGGATCAGCTATCATGAGTTGAAACAACAGCACACCGTAAGAATCAACAAACTGAGGGATGACCTGTACGAGCTGACTACGCATCCATCCTTTGCCATTGGCCAGCGGGCACTGTTTGTCACCACACCGGAAGGTAACATACTGTGGGATTGTATCCCCCTACTGGATGAAGCAAGTGCAGCCTTTATAAAACAAAAAGGTGGACTAAAAGCTATCGTTATTTCACATCCACATTATTACAGCTTGATGGCTGAATGGGCAGAAGCATTCAAATGCAACGTTTATTTGCATAAAAAAGACAGCAACTGGGTAATGGATGAAAGCAGCAGGTATCGGTTTTGGAATTCAAATCATATTGAATTTTTACCCGGCATCCAAGTAATTCACCTGGGAGGGCATTTTCCGGGTAGTTCGGTATTGCATCTGACTCCTAAAAACAAAAAGTCGGCGCTACTGATCGGGGACACGCTGTACTTGTCGCGAAACAAAAAACATCTCAGTGCGATGTACAGCTACCCAAACGTGATCCCTTTGTCTCAAGAAGAACTATTCGAGATATTCAACAAAGTAAACGCTATATCATTCGACAGCCTTTATGGTGCCTTTGCCTGGCAAACCATTCATACAGATGCAAAAGAGATCTTGAAAAACTCAATGGCCACCTACCACAAGGCCTTTAATAATTGACGTTATTCGACAAATTTCTCCGATGTAAAATCGGGACGAGTAGTGGCCATGCTAAACTGTAAATCAAAAGTGCCTTTAGTAGCGTTGTTTTACAGTTTAGCATGGCTCTGAATCACGGGATTTGTCAGAGCATGTTTGGAGGTTGGGTTTGCTGGCGAAAAGCATCATTTTTTCAGCCCAAAGGTTGACCTCCAAAAATGCTCTCAAAGTGCCATATTTGATAAACTCTATACTTATAACAATTATGAAAAAGATCATCGCATTTTCAGGAAGTAATAGCTCCGGTTCAATTAACCAAGCATTAATCTACCATGTTGCAGAATTAATAGACTGTGATGGGGTTCATATTGAGATATTGGATTTGCATGATATGGAGGTGCCCATTTACAGCATTGACCTGGAACAACAAAGTGGCATTCCCGCCCCAATTATTGAATTAAAGGAAAAATTGAGTGAGGCGGATGCTTTTATCATTGCATCTCCTGAACACAACGGAGCTTTACCCGCCTTCTTTAAGAATATCATTGATTGGTTGTCCCGAATCGATCAAAAGATATTTAATCACAGAAAAGTTGTATTGTTAAGTGCTTCTCCGGGAGCAAAAGGCGGAGAAAGTAATCTCACACACTTGGCAACACTCTTGCCCCATTGGGGAGGGAAGGTTATTGGCAAATTGAGCATCGGCAGGTTCGACCAATTCATCGAAAGTGAACGAGTGAAATTGCCAAACGAGTATTGTGAAAAATTGCAAAGACTCCTTTTCAAGCTTTGCTCATCCATCTTGATTGAAATAGATGAGTTGAATTACCAAACTAATTAACTCCCAACCGTCATGAATCAGCGCTTATCACTCAACCAGGTTACTGTAAGTACAACAGACATTACCAGGGCTTTTAACTTTTACAAAGCCATGGGCTTGTATCCCATTGTAAAAAGCGACCACTATGCCCGCTTTATAGTGCCGGGAAATGAAGCCACATTTAGCATTCATCTTGCGGAAAAAGTGGCCAGCACCACAACCGTGTATTTCGAAGTGAAGGATGTGGACAAAACGGTTTCCTACCTGGAGTCCAACGGTTTTGCCTTTGGTACAAAGCCAACCGACCAGCCCTGGGAATGGCGTGAAGCCTACCTGGAAGATCCGGATAAAAACCTGATTTGCATTTATCATGCAGGCAAGGTGAGGATAGCCCCCAATTGGAGATTGCAAGGAAGTAATCAAGTTCATTTTCTTAGCCAGCAAGACTTTTGCCACTGGATGGAAATGTATAAAACCCTTTGGGAATCCAAGGACCTTGATTTATTAAACTCCCTTTTTTGTAGCGATGCACAATACTGTGAAACACCTTTTGATGAACCCCTTACAGGATTGGATGAAATCTGGCGGTATTGGGATGATGCAACAGGGGCGCAGCATAACATCCGATTTAGCTATGAAGTCATTTACGTGTTTAACAAAACCGGTTGGTGTAAATGGAAAGCAAAATTTACCGGGTTAAATTCAGGTGAGCCGGTGAATCTGGAGGGCATTATGGAAGTGGTATTTGATCCATCAGGGAAATGCAAAATTTTTAGAGAATGGTGGCACAAATTTACTACTAATTGAGGCCATTAAATTTTTCAACAAACTTGTCGTTATGAAAACAAGACGAGCGCAGTTTCGCCCATGAGCGGCCTTTTTGCTTTTCACATCCGGTTTAATAGCCGCTTCTCATGCCGGATAACTTTTATCGAAATAACGAAGGGCGACCTACGCACATAGCATGGCGGCTTTTTCGTCCCGGACCTTCCCTCAAAAAGAGCCTAGCCACTAACTACAAGCAATGAAACATGAGTGAAACTGAAAAAATAATATCTGATTTACTACCAGATAAAAATCGACAAAGAAACTACCTTGAGATTCTTTGCGAAATTATCAGTTATGCAGATTCGTTCGGTTCTGAGAAATGGGGATTAAGTATAAAAAGTGACGGAATACGGTTAAAGATTGGAAGCTTAATAACAACAACGATTCACGAGGATTCAATTTGGATTGCTTTAGTGCTTGTTTGGAGGTGGTGCTTTAGCAGCGAAAATAGCCGAAGTGAGGTTCGAAAATCCCGGTTTTACCGGGACTGAATAGCTTGCCCGAATATACTTCAGGGACTACCTCCAAACATGCACTAAGTCCGGGCATAGTAATGGCTGGCGGCGCAAGTCTTGGTTTTGCTATTTAATGCTATTTCACCTTGACCTTAAGGGGATGTCTGGATTGATTTCTCATCACGACTACCTGCAGGGTCTCTACGTGGTTTTTATTTTTAAGGATGCTAAAAAAGTCTTTTACATCTTTGACTTTTTTACCTTCAACATCAAGTATTACATCACCATTTTCCAGGCCGCCATCCTGGGCAGCGGGGCTTCCCTTCCAGGTGCGAAGCACAATGACGCCTTCAGGAGTATTTAAACCATAGGCTGATTGCTCTTCTTTTGAATCCACACTTTTAATCTGATTCCGAAGCCAGGCAACCGTCGGACTGGCATTTTGCTCCGCTTTCTCAGGTGGCTTGATCACTGGGATTTCAGGTGTTTTTGCCCATTTTTTCAATGATGGTTTTTGTACACCAAATTGATCCATCGGGAAATTTTCAAATCCAAGTTCCAGAGCCGGTGAATGGGCTGATACACTAAAATCTAGAACCTGCGGATTGTTGAATAGAGGGTCGCCATAGGCGCTATGGGCTTCGATGTTGTAAATCTGAGCCTTCATGAGGGACTCTTCATTTGGAAATAAATTGAAATCCATTTCTTTCCCCCATCCTTTGAGCCGTACATCCTGGTGCCCGACCTGAACAATATTCCTGCGGAATACATCTTCACTATTGGCAAACCAGACATGCGGATGTAAGGAGTTATTTACAATAATGTTATTTTCTACCACCCGGTAAAAACCTTCTCGCAGTTTGATGCCGCCATTCAGACACAAATTGTTATAAATGTGATAATTGGAAGACCCATCATCAAGATCTATATCCCAGCCATGATCACACCGAAAACGGTTGTTCCTGATGGTGGTGGTATGGATGGCATCCCAATTTGGCATATCAGGATTCGCCAGGGTTATGCTGTCCATTACATGGCGCTTGGGGTGCCAGAAACGATCTCTACCCCAGGAATTAAAGGACCCATGGTCTCCGGTTTCAAGGACGGTATTAAACACATCATTAAATTCAAGAACATGCCCGCCCCAAGTACCATCGCCAATGTTGATGCCGGCTCTGGGAACATCATAGATGCTATTGTGACTGACCGTAATATCCATTGCCATAGATATTTGTACGCCGGCCGTTTGTTTCTCTACCCGTCCAATTCTATGAATCAGGTTATCTTCTACCGTGCAATTTCGAGGGAATAGCTCATTTTTAGGCCCTGCTACGGTGTCCATCTCTGCCAGGGGAACAAACTGTCTATATTGAAACGAAGGAGAACGTACTGCCGAAGGATCACCCACCAAGCAGATCGCACTTGCGCCACAATCGTGAATGTGATTGCCGGTAATCTTTGCTTGGTCATTATAGCCACTTACAAATATCACATTGCCGCCAAGGTTGGCAAATTCGCAATCAGCAATTGAACAATTTTCGGTGCCTTCCAAAAAAATGGCACCTCCGCGGTAAATGGTCCAGTCACTTCGCAACAAGGGCTCATAGGTTTCCATCAATGTCCTTTGGGCATATTCAAATTTTATTCCTTTGATGGTAATATCCTTTACCGGATTTTCCGGGTCCCCTTTTATTTTAATGAAGTTTTTCAAGACGACTCCCTCAAATTTTGCCGTTTCCATGTCTATTTCCGCGGGTGGCCAATAATACAGGTTTCGGGTATCGGTATCAAAATACCACTCACCCGGGCTATCCAGTTCCTCTAACACATTTTCCACCATCCGGAATTCAGGATGTGGTTTGGAAGGGCGATTGTTCTGATGCCCTCCTTCCAGAATTGCTTCCCCCTCTTCATCTACTCCTGTGATCAGGTAATGAAAACCACCCCATTCACCGTTGCGCATAACATTCAAAATGGCACCTTCGGGTTTGTCCCAGGATGCTAAACGTTCCTTTGAGATGGCATCGGCTGCATAGCCCTGCCAGTGGCCGCCCTCTTCGTTGTAATTTGGATACCGGGCCAAGATTTGAAGTTGATCATTGACGACCACCTGATCGAATTTTACCTCACGGGTAAGGCTGGCTACAAATATCACACTATCCTTCTGTTGCCAATCCAGTTCTATGGGAACACTGCCTTTTATCCTCACCTTTGCTGCTCCCGCACCAATGATACGTATGCCATTGAGTTTAGGTGTAATCTGAATGGGAGTTGTTAATTGATAATCTCCCGGTAAAATGTTTATAGTAATGATGGCTTCAGGGGCTTTTTCTTTATGTTGTTCTGCTAACATTATTGCCTCCTGGATATCAGCAAGAGGAGACTCTTTGTGACCGGTATTGCCGGCTTGTCCGGTAGTGGTTACATACAAATCAATGTGGTTGTTGCTACAATTGGTAAAAATCAGTAAGGCTGAAATAAATAGTAAAACACCTAATTGAGTTCTCATTTTTTATCACCTTCGTTTTTTGTTAAGTCAATAAACTTTTGATCAAGTTCTTTGGAGTCCTTGTACTTTGACCTTAATTCCGCCAGCTCTTTCTTTAGTTCCAATACCGTATCCGCGTAAAGCGGGTCGTTGTATACATTTTTCATTTCCTTCGGATCTTTTTTCCGATCGTATAATTCCCATTCGTCCACATCGTAATAAAAGTGAGCGAGCTTAAATTCTTTTGTCACAATCCCGTAATGACGTTTGACCATGTGCACCGAAGGGTATTCGTAATAATGGTAATACACGGCATCTCTGTTCCAGGATTCCTCATTTCCCGTGAGCAGTGGAAGCAGGCTTTGGCCCTGCATATCCTCGGGGGCTTTTATTTGAGCGGCCTCCAAAAATGTCTGTGCAAAATCAAGATTCTGGACCATTTCATCATTGGTGGTGCCGGCCGTTATTCTATTGGGCCAACGAATCAATAAAGGGGTTTTAAAAGACTCATCATAGATGAATCGCTTGTCAAACCAGCCGTGCTCCCCCAAATAAAACCCCTGATCGGAGGTGTACACGACCAGGGTGTTTTCGGCCAGTCCCTTTTCATCGAGGTAATCCAGGACCCGGCCGACATTATCATCCACCGACGAAATACAGGCTAAATAATCCTGCATGTAGCGTTGGTATTTCCATTCGATTTTTTCTCGATCGGTCATGGTGGGCCAATTGGTTTGGAAATAATCTGAAATGGAATCTATTGTTGCCGCATATTCACCACGTTGCGCCTCGGTTCCCCGAGCAAAAGCGGTATACCCCCAAGTGGTATTTCCGGGAACGACCGGCAAAACTTCTCCCATACGTTCCATTGTTTCCGGCCTTATTTTGCTATCACTACTGTACTTCATGTGATACAATAAATTCATTTCTGCTGTTTTGGCAGCGGTACCCCTGTTTTCATAATCATCATAGAGCGTTTCAGGAACAGGGAAGGTCTTTTTAGCAAATTCATTAAATTTATCGGCTCGGGGCCACCAGTTCCGGTGGGGGGCTTTGTGCAGATACATCATCATGAATGGCTTATCGGGATTGCGCTTTTTTTTCAGCCAATCCAGGGTCAGGTCGGTGATAATGTCGGTGACGTAGCCCATGATGGTGGTGTCGCCATGATTGGTGATAAAATCCGGATTGATATAATCCCCCTGGCCCGGCAGGATCATAAAATCATCCACACCTTTGGGATTATTGCCAAAGTGAAGCTTTCCAAACATAGCGGTTTGATACCCAGCCTGCTGAAACAACTGTGGGAAGGTGATTTGGGTAGTATCAAAGGGCGTCAAATTGTCAATCTTTCCATTAATGTGCGTGTGCTTTCCAGTCAGAATGGTGGCTCTAGACGGCGCACAAATAGAGTTGGTGACACAGGCATTGGTAAATCGCATTCCTTCCTTGGCCAACCTGTCGATATTCGGGGTTTGAAGCAATTGATCCTGATACGCACTAATGGCCTGATACGCATGGTCATCAGACATGATAAAAAGGATATTGGGGCGCGGTGTGTTATCTGGTTTATCCTTTTCGGTACTACAAAATGTCACTAGCATAAGCAGTACCGGGAGAAGCAATGGAAATACTTTTTTTTGATTCATTATTTTATCATTTATTTCAGCAATGCCTCCTTTATGGCTTTTTTGACGAGTGGCTCCATCACTTTGAAGCCTTCCAAAGTCGGATGAACCCCATCATTGCTGTATTCTTTTTTTAAACCTTTTTGATCGTTGACCATGGGCGTATAATAATCGAGATATACGATGTGATGTTTTTCAGCATAGGCTTTGATCAATTTGTTCAATTCAATAATTTTATCAGCAGGGTAAATAGCAGGCCGCCAGGAATATCTGTCAGCAGGGAGCACGGAAGCCAATACTACCTTAATCCCGTTGGCTTGGGCCAGTTCTGCCATAGAAAAAATATTGCCTGCGATTTGAGGTATCGTTACTGGTCCGTTGTTGGCTGCGATATCATTAGTTCCGGCCAATATCACTACTGCCTTGGGATTCAGGTCAATCACATCGGGTCTAAACCGGATCAACATTTGAGCGGTAGTTTGCCCACTTATTCCTCTTCCTATGTAGGCGTTTGAATTGAAAAATTCAGGATGGTTTCTTACCCATCCCTCTGTAATGGAATTTCCGAGAAAAACCACTCGATCTTCATCCGAATTTGGCAACCCAACATCAATATTGGCTTGTGCATATTTATGCAGGTTGGGCCAGTCTTCAGCAGGGATCACCTCCAATTTGATCACTGAGGCAATACTGTCAGGTGCTGTTTTCGGTAGAATTATGGCATCACCATGTCTTGAGGACTCAATTTCCAATTGCTTTCCTGCTTGGGGCAACATAGTTGCTTTTATGACCTTCACACTTTGGTCTATAACAATTTGACCATCCTCCGGCCAATCGAATACATGAGCATAGATAATTCCTCGCTTACTAGTGTATCTTCCCCATTTCGGTTTTGCAAATGGACTGGCTTTAGCTCCATATATGGATTCCCCATTTTTCTTTAGCCAGGTACCCATTTGATGGAGTCGTTCAACCGAAGGAGATGGGATGATGCCCTCTCCGGTAGGTCCTACATTGAGCAAGAAATTTCCACCCTTGCTGGCTATATCAATGAGTTGATGAATTAAGGTCTCAGTGCTCTTCCAATTATCATCAGCTTTATAATATCCCCAGTGGTCATTCATGGTCATGCAACTTTCCCATGGTTTGGGATCATTATTCTCCGGAATTTTTTGCTCATTGACCGTATAGTCTCCGAGTTTTGGCCCCACCCGATTGTTAATGATACAATTGGGTTGAATGGAACGTATCAGGTCAACAATTTCCTGGCCTTGCTCATGGGTGATCAGCTCGTATGTATCAAACCACATGACACCTACCGGTCCATAATTAGTGAGCAATTCGCGAATTTGTGGTTTGACCTTTCGCTCAATGTACTTTGATAAATCCTTCTTATCCTCATCGGGATAATCAACAAGGTTACTCCTCCAGCCAGTTCTGCCTTCCCAACCTGTAGGTACATCCGGATCTTCCCAATCCCGCCCAAGAGAGTAATAGAAACACAATTTCAAACCTTGCTTCTGACATTCGTCAGCAAGTTCTTTTAGTGGGTCTCGCTTGAAAGCGGTCCCTTCTACCACATTATGTGAGCTGGATTCGGAATGGTACATGGCAAATCCATCATGATGTTTTGCTGTAATGACGATGTATTTCATTCCCGCAGTCTTGGCAATAGACACCCATTCTTTAGCGTCGAATTGTTTCGGATTAAAAGATTTTGCGTATTCGGTGTACTCTTTTAAGGGAATTTTAGACTTAAGCATGAGCCACTCAGCATGGGTAGGCTCACCCTTCCATTCACCTCCGGCCATAGCATAAACGCCCCAGTGAATGAACATCCCAAACCCGGCATCGCGCCACCAGGCCATTCTTTGCTTGTCGGATAGCTTTTTAACACTCGTCGAAGTTTGGGAATAAGTTGAACTATTCGATAAAATGATCAGTACAACTAGAAGTAGAAACCGTTTCATAATTATGTTGATTATCAAGGTGTTTGGTGCATGTTTGGAGGTGGTGCTTTAGCAGCGAAAATTGTAGGTTTTGGGTTCTCGGGAGGCTCATTTTTGAATGCATCTCAGCTCAGCCGAGACGAACGAAAAAATAGCCGGGAAGAGGTTCCAAAATCCCGGTATTACCGGGACTGAATGACTAGCTCTAAACATGCACTTAGTCTGCCAGTTCTATTTTGATCACTGTCGCTATGGTATCCGGTGCCACTTCAGGCAGTAAAATAGTGGTTGAACCCGGTTCAATTTCCAGCTGATTCGAAGGGCTTGCAAGTAAAGAAGCGGACTTAATTTTCACCTCTGGGTTAACGTCCAGTTTTCCATCTTCTGGCCAGTCAAATACATGGGCATACAATACGCCTGGTTTACTGGTGTATCTTCCCCATTCGGGGCGGTCATACGGACTGGCTTTTACACCGTAGATGGATTCACCGTTGGCTCTGGTCCAGACGCCCATTGCGGCAAGACGTTCCACGCTTTCCGGAGGGAAAACGCCCTGCCCATCAGGTCCAATATTAAGTAGGAAGTTGCCCCCCTTTGACACAATATCCACTAAATTTTGGATGAGTCGTTTACTGCTTTTCCATTTGGTATCAGAAGGCTTGTAGCCCCAAGAGCCATTCATGGTCATACAGGATTCCCAATCTGAATCTATCCCCGTTGCGGGAATTTCCTGCTCAGGCGTACCAAAATCACCGGCGAAATTACCTTCCATATCCATGCCTTCCATCCCCTTTCGGCCTTTGTCTACCCGATTGTTGATGATGGTATTTGGCTGAATTTCCCGAATATAACGATACAATTCTTTCCCCATTTCGGTGGTGTAATCGGCAATCCAATCTCCGTCAAACCATACTACCCCGATATCGCCGTAGTTGGTCAGTAGTTCGGTTACCTGTGGCTTGAGGTAGTTCTCATAATATTTAGGAAACTCAGGATTGACGACGGTCTGATCCTTTTGTCCTGCGTTATAATTGGGATACAAGGGAGCCTGTGCCTGTGGGTGGTGCCAGTCTACGATAGAGTGATAGAAGCAAAACCTGATGTCTGCTTTTTTACAGGCTTCCGCCAATTCTTTCACAATATCCCTTTTGAAAGGGGAGGCATCCATTACATCATAGTCTGTAATTTTTGAATCCCATAAGCAAAAGCCGTCATGGTGTTTGGAGGTGAGCACAATGTATTTCATGCCGGCATCCTTGGCCATCGCTACCCATTGGTCGGCATCAAATTGTACCGGGTTGAATTTTGCGACTACTTCATTTTCATAATCTTCAATGGTATAATCCAGCTTGTCCATAATCCATTCGGCACCTCCTCTACACACTTCACCATTGCGCTCACCTCCGGGGATGGAATACGCACCCCAGTGAATAAACATGCCAAATTTGGCATCGCGCCACCAGGACATCCGTTCATCGTCGTCCAGAGCGATAGCCTGCGCCTCTGTCTTAATAGGAATTTTTTTATTACAGGAAAAGATGGTGATCAATGACATAGCGAGTAATAATGTTATAAACTTATTCATAGTAATTAATTTGTCTAGGAGTGTTAATTGTTAGTTTTTTACATATACTTTAAAATCACTATAATTGGCAGACCTGGTGTACATGTGTCTTAAGCCAATTCTACCTTCAGTGATGGATTCAGGTTTGTTCAGATTCCAGGAGTATTTTTTTAATACATCCTCTCCTTCTACCGTGAGGTAAAGTTTTGTTTTGGTTTTGATCCAGGTCATTTTATAAGTAACTCCGGGCAGAAAAAGCCCGGTTTCGTAATGAGCGGGGGGGATTTCCATATCGGCGAAGCTTATCTCTTCTGTTACCGGGTACTGCCTGATTCTGATATAATCAGCATCGGGATCGTCATTTACCATATTAAAAGCGGCATAACTAATATGGATGGTTTTCATATAGTTGTAATATTTGCTCATTGTGGGCACCTTTCTAAATTCATTCCATTTTGAGATATCGGTCTCAAAGGAGTCCCTGCCTATCCCGGTGGCCTGGATGTATAAAATGTTGACATTGACCAGCTGTGAATCGGTACGCGTGTAGTTGTATTCAATTTTTATATCTCCTTTGAAGGATTCTTTGGTCCATAGAACGGCGTGGTGAGCATCGTCTCGGTTCACGGGGCCGGCGCTGAAATCCATTCCTTTTTCGGAATGTCTGATGGTCGCCAATTGGCCATCCAGAAACCAATTGGACTGCCAGTTCTTAGTGCAGGGGTCAGAAAACCGTAGTTTCCAATCCGGAGATTCACTCAATTCTTTGAAGTTATCCTCGTCACCTACCGGAGAATATTTCACCATAATGGCACCTTCACGAATTGGTTCGGCAAAGTCTATCCCGATTCTGTAAGCTGGGCCACCTTCTCTTAAGTGTTTGACAGGTACAATCTCGTCCTTTATCAATAATGGACCCTGAGGACTGGAGAATTCTGCTTTGAGCATTTGATCTTCAGTCGTTAAAATAATGGTGTTAGCGTCCACAATTTCGTAATGAGATACCGTCGTGATGGCCACGCCAAACGTCACCGGTTTGGTGGATGAAAACTGGTCGGTTATGGTAATTACGCCTTTCCCCGATTTGTCATTTTCCATCGTTCTTAATAAAGTTTTCAAGGAAGGAACTTCATAAGCCGCTTTGAGGTCCATAACGACTTTATCGTAACTATCGGTAAATTCTGTCAAGGTTATCTTTCCGGCAAACTCCTTTCCATTAGATTGAAGCGTGTTGTCTATTCGGGGTACGGGATGGCCCCAGGAACTGCGCGCCGGGTTGTCCTTTGCAAAAGCACCGGCAATGTAAGATGGTGCTCCAATATCTCCTGTGATGATCTCATTGTTTAATACAATAGTATAAGTACCCACATCACTGTGATTGTGGTTTTCCGCATTGTGCCCGGCTTTTATTGCGATTGAAAGCGGCACCTCCTGCTTGCCCCGGGAAATGACCATGCCCACATCATCGAAATAGGTGTAATCTGGTAGTTCCTGCGTGGTTTGTTTGGTATTTTTATGACCAGTAGATGCCCCCGTATAAGCCCATTCAATCAATTGAAAAACGGCTGAAGAAGAATCATGACTTTTCGGCTTTTTGGATGTGGGAGGCATGAGCGCCCCAAAATGTCTGGCAGACATATTATAGGCAAAGCCACCATCATTTGATACCCGGGAAACGCCGTCTGAAATAGGGGCACAGATGCCCTTGTGGATCTGATACCTTTCCGGAAAATTTCCAATGTTCTTCAGCTTATGCGGGTTGTCTGCCTTGAATAGATCGATGGCGCCGTTGGAGTAATCATATAATATCTGAGCCAGATAAAGGTAATGGCCAAAGCCATAATTCCAGTACCCGGCTCCTTCGGAACAATAGCCATCATCTCCAAATCCATCCAGGTAAATGTTAATGCTATTTAGGGCACACCCCACCGCTGCCAAACGCTCGTTGGGATCATTGCAAGTAGCAATAGATACAAACATCGAACCACTGGTGCAGACGGAATTCCAATTGCTGGTGCTCCGAATCCAGTTTAGGTGTGTTTTCTCTTCTCCGCTACAGTCTTTCAGGTAAGTATCAATGATCCGTGTCCGCAAATTTGCCGCAATTTCTTTGCGCAGTTCATCTGAAAGCTTATTTCTCAGTAAGACCTCCGCCAATGCAAGGTCTGAACCAAATCGCCTCGCGCCCAGATCAATAGCCCTACTTCTGCCTTCCAGCACATCATTATCGCTATTGTCATGGTTAGGGTGCAACCAGGATTTCATCGCCATAATTGCCTTGATGTATTCCTCAATCTGAGGTATAAACCGGTTCTGGTTTTCCATACACTCGGCCAAAATAAAATGTTCCAGCCGGGTCATGGTTCGGTAATACCGGGGCTTGTAGATTGGACGAATACCTTTCAAATTGGCAATTCGGTAAATGGAGTCGGAAATCGGCACTTCGGGCTCAATTTCTAATTCGGAAATGGCATTTTCAAAATAGGTTTTACCCTCCTTGCTGGCGAATATTTTCTCCCAGTAGTTCCGGTCGGATGCAGGCGGGGCCGGTTGGAAGGTGCTTTGGGGAAGCATTGCCTTGAGCATATCCATTTGTTGGGGAGACGGATAGATTTGCTCACCGTCTGCAGCTTCCCAATACGCTTTTAAGTCTAAATGATGAGAGGGATCAGCATGACTTGACAAAGGGAAAAGTATGCCTGAAAAGATAATTAGTATGGACAATATTTTTAATAAATTCATCATATTCTTTTTCTCTGAAAAGGTTACTTTTTAATGAGCACAATGCTCTGCCCAGGTTCCGTTTCAATATCATATAACATGCTTGAAGGGGGCTGTACTCCTGTTAGGTTGCTGTTTTCTGAAATTATGGGTGCCTTTATTTCGGGGACCTGATAAAATGGATTTTTGTTATCTCCGGTGGCTTCCTGCAATACTTTGCCTCCTTCCACTGCCAGGTTTGAATAGCTACGAATACGGCAGTTTCCTCCCAAGTTGGAGGTAATAATGGCTTTTACCAATTCTCCGTTCTCCCATTCGATTAATTCGATATCAAAACCACCCCTGGCGCGTAAACCTGATATACGTCCGTCTGGCCAGGCTTGGGGCAATGCGGGCAATAAATGAATGGCGCCATCATGGCTTTGCAGCAACATTTCTGCCAGCCCTGAGGTAAACCCAAAATTTCCATCAATCTGGAAAGGCGGGTGGGCGTCCAGCATATTGGGATAGGTGCCTCCTCCCCGAGGAGAATTAGGCCTCCCCACCAACCTAATCTGATCTCCCATTAATTTGTAGGCATGGTTGCCGTCTAATAAACGGGCCCACAGGTTGATTTTCCAGTTCATCGACCATCCGGTGGATGGGTCACCACGGTAGATCAGTACGTTTTTGGCCGCTTCAAATAATTCCGGGTTTCGATATGGTGAAATTTGATTTGATGGAAACAAGCCGTATAAATGAGAAACATGACGATGTTTATCTTCAGGGTCATCCCAATCATAGATCCACTCCTGAATTTGACCGTGTTGACCTATTTGCATCGGTGCAAGTTGGGGCAATGTTTTTTCAATATTTTGAATGAATTCGGCATCTTCATCCAGTAATTGGGCCGCTTTTGCGGTTTTGGTTAGCAGATCAAATACCAGCTGATTATCCATGGTAGTACCATAGGCAATGTTCACCATATTGGGATGGTGTCCTGGCCTGTTTTCAGGAGAGGTGGAAGGAGAGATAATCAACCAATCATTATCCGGCTCGGGAATCAAAAAGCTAAGGCAAAATTCTGATGCTCCCTTCAAGGCAGGATATACGGAACGTAAGTATTCCAGATCCCCATTATACATGTATTTATCCCACAAATGCTGACTTAACCATGTCCCTCCCGTTGGCCACATGCCCCAGGTGGCACCATCTACAGGCCCGCTGATTCGCCAGATATCGGTGTTGTGGTGGGTTGCCCATCCTTTGGCGCCATACATGTCTTGTGCGGTTTTTCGGCCTGCTACGGACAGTTCTTTCACCATTTGAATCAGTGGCTCATGCATTTCGCTCAGGTTGGTCACTTCAGCTGGCCAGTAATTCATTTCGGTATTGATATTGACCGTGTAGGCGCTTTTCCAGGGAGGGTCAAGCTGGTTACACCAGATTCCTTGCAAATTGGCGGGCTGACCGCCTGGCTGTGAAGAACAGATGAGCAAATAGCGGCCATACTGGAAATACAGGGCTGCTAAAGCAGGGTCGTTTCCTTTGCTAAATTGCTCAATACGGACATCGGTAGGTTTTTTCGCCGCCGCAGTCTGGCCTAGATCCAGGTGAACCCTATTGAAATAGTTGTGGTAATAATTAGTGTGATCATCGAGTAATTGCGGATAGCTTTTCTTTTCCGCCCGGGCCAGATAACCTACACTCCTGTCGTGCGCATCTGCACTGACATCTTGATAGTTTACAAAGTTTGTGGCGATGGATACATACACAATAACGCTATTGGCTCCGGTTATGGACAAGGTGCTGTCTGTGGCGGAAAGGAGCCCCCCTTCAGGCACCATTTTTAATCTCGATTCAAATGCTACCCGGCCTTTTATAGGCGGTTGGTCTTTGGGGATTCTTTTACTTCTTCGGTCACTGGAAGTGCCGGTCATTTTTAAAATATTCTTGCCTTCTGTGGAGGTCAGGACCTGAGCAGGTGCCGGCCGATCCATACTGGCAGAAAAACTGATCTTGCCTTTTTTATTGGCGGTAATCCGGATCACCATAACCTGGTCAGTAAAGGAGGTAAAGACCTCTCTTTGAAATTGAACACCATCAACGGTATAAGAAGTCCTGGCAATGGCATTTTCGATATCCAGTTCGCGGTAGTAGTTGGAAAACGCGTTGTGGCCGGGGAAATTTAATCGCAAATTCCCTACGGTTTCATAAGGCATCCCGTGCGAAGTATTGGAGATAAACTTTGCATTGGCCAATTTGTGAGCTTCCTCATACTTGTTTTCAAACATCAGCTGTCGAATTTCATCTAAAGTTTCTTTGGCAGCTGGGTTATCATTGCGGTGAGGGCCTCCTGACCATAGGGTGTTTTCGTTTAACTGGATATTTTCTTGAGCTGGAATTCCATACACCATGGCACCCAAACGGCCATTCCCAATTGGTAATGCCTCATTCCAATTAGCGGCTGGTGCATTGTACCACAATTTTAGGTAATCTTGTTTTTCAGGGTGCTGCGCACCTCCTAAAATGGCGCTCGTTAAAGCAGCAAGTAGTACAACACCCCATCTAATTTTTGTATAGCTGGTTTCCTTCATCAATTATTATTTTTTATTGTATTGCTGGTTTCCCTTTTAAGTATCCCAAAGACCTTAAAAACATATCGGTTTGGCGAGTCGTTATTTTGTAAAATCTGCCATCGTATTTATAGTTGTTAAAAAAACCGTGTCCGGCATCATCGTATAAAAACAAGTCGCATCGACTACCTACGGCCTCCATTTTAGCCTTATAATTTTCAGCAATGGATACCGGAATTAAATGGTCTTCTTTTCCTAAAAACACGATGGTTGGTGGCGCATCTTTTTCAATGTTGTGCGCAGGCGAGATCTCCTGCCAACGCTCTCCCATGCGTTCATGTTGGAATCCATCAGGGCCATTGTCAAATACCGGATTGTACAAGACCAGAGCATTGGCCCTGGAGCTGATGCTCAAATCCTCTCCGGGCTCGTCGAGGCCAGGTAAGGTGCCACATGCAGCCGCCAGATGTCCTCCGGCAGAGCCACCGGATGCCACGATTTTTTTGGGGTTAATGTTTAAGGCTTTGGCATGCTTCCGCAAAAAACGGATGGCTGACTTAGCATCATTAACAGACTCGTAAGGAGTGGTGCCATGCCTGGACTTTACCCGGTAATCAGCTAAAACCGTAACCATTCCACGAGCGGCAAAATATTCAGCTTGAGGTTCAAATTGCTTAAGGGTTCCTCCGTTCCAACCGCCTCCAAAAAAGAAGATGATGGTTGGGTACTTTTTAGATTTTTTGAACTTGGCGGGAAACCGAAGCAATAGATTAAGTGTATCTCCCTCAATGATTTTATAGGTTAATTCCACGGGCTGATCTCTTTGTTTGTCAACCTTTTCCAGGTTTAACTCCTGTGCATGTAAGTTGTGGCTTAGAAATGCCAATAAGAAGATAGATGTCAAATAATACTTCATAGTTTTATTCCGTTGCTCTTGTCCACACGTGACTTCCCTCCAGTAAGGCACGGTATTCTGTTTTTAATAATTCCTCCATTTCCTCAAATACCTTGGGGTATTTGGAGGAAACATCGGTCGCTTCCTTTATGTCTTCTTTCATGTCAAATAAAACAAAGTCTGTTAGCCTGGCATTTTTAATCATATCCAGATTCCCATCGTAAATGTTGTGAAGTCTGACCATTACACTAGTGTCGGCCTCCAGGCTGGCCATTATTTTCCAGTCATCAGTGCGCATGGCAACTCTCCGCTCGTTGATGGCATCATAAAATGCCCAGGTGAGGGGCTTGCCCCTTTTCTTGCTTCCGGTTTCAATCAGAGAAGTAATGGATTCACCATCCAGGGGCCGATCTGGCAAGGTTGCTCCTGCCAACTCCGCAAAGGTGGGCATAAAATCAAGAGAGGACACGATGGCATC
This sequence comes from uncultured Saprospiraceae bacterium, assembly GCA_964015035.1. Classification (GTDB taxonomy): domain Bacteria; phylum Bacteroidota; class Bacteroidia; order Chitinophagales; family Saprospiraceae; genus BQJU01. The sequence continues at coordinate 24,699 of CAXHCA010000049.1, read as the reverse complement.
GGAAGTACCGGTAAAGGTCGATTTTCCCATCCAATGCAGAATACCCGGAACGCGAAAGCCCGCCTCGGTAGTCCAAAGTTTCATGCCTCTTAATTCGCCCGGTGACCCATAGGACCGAAATGCCCGGGGATGTCGATCTAAGGTCTCAGGGCCGTTATCCGAGCTGAAAATGATCAGGGTGTTTTCCCCGTGTTTTTCTTTCAGGTATTCCACCAGGCGCCCGACGGCTTGGTCAATATTTTCGACATTGGCAAAATATTTAGCCTGATTTTCGTTTTCAGATTTGGGCAGGTATTTGTCGACCAGATTCTGTGGTGAAGCTACCGGCTCGTGCGGCTCATGGAAAGTTACCTGAAGGTAAAAGGGTTGATCGGTTGCTTTACTATCCAACCATTGTAGGGCTTCGTTTACGACTATTTGGCAGCTGTAGCCTTCTATTTCTCCTACCTTTTCTCCATTGCGTACAAAATTATTTGGATGCTCATGGCTTGGTGAGGCGTTGTTGTGGGTCGCAAACCAGTGATCGAAGCCAAAATGGTCAGGGGTGGGTTGGGCGTCACTGTTGAATTTCGAACTGCAATGCCATTTGCCGGACAAACAGGTAGCATAACCGACCTGTTTCAGCATGGCGGGAATTGTTTGCTCATGAGCCTGCAAGTGCACTAAATCCCGGCAATCCTCACTTCTTTTTGGGCTTGGAATAAAATCGTAAATGCCTGCCCTGTTTGGGCTTCTCCCGGTTAAGAGTCCGGCGCGGGACGGAGAGCAAACCGGTGCAGCGGAATAGAAGCTGGTAAACTTAATTCCATCAGCGGCGAGTTGGTCGAGATTAGGCGTCTCGATGACCGGATGTCCAAAAGAGGATAAATCGCCATAACCTAAATCATCACAAAGAATGACCACGATATTGGGGTGGCCCTCTTTTTCCTCACAGGAAAAAAGCACGGTGAATAAAATTAGGGAAAGGATCGATAATCGTAAATGCTTCATTTTTAGTTATTTTGGTCCCATAGTCGATAAGGATCATTATTAATTTTCATTTGCTCCAACAAAAGCGCTTCCATCTCAGCCAGTTTTTCCGCATATTTTGGGTTCCCTGCCAGATTGGTTTCCATCTCACCGGTTTTGCCATGCTCAGGTAGATATTCATGTGGGTTTGCAGCCAGATTAAAAAGTTGGGTTTCCCTAACCTGCCCATCCATTACATCGTATTTGATTAACTTCCAGTCTCCTTTTTTTACACAGCGCATTCCAGGTTTTGTACCTCCGCTATACACCCCATATTGCACGTCACGAATGCTTTCTTTTTCCCCCATCAATACCGGTTTAAAGCTGGTTCCGTTGACCGTGGAGGGGATTTCAATTCCGGCCAGATCGCAGACAGTAGGCAGGATATCCAGAAGATAGATGTTTCCTTCCACCCGGCTGCCTGCTTTAATTCCCGGGCCATTGACAAAGAAAGGCACCCGCCAGGTGTGTTCGTATAAGTTCTGTTTGCCCATGAGTCCATGACGGCCAATGGACATGCCATGGTCTGATGTATAGATCACATAGGTGTTGTCCAATTCGCCCATTTCTTCCAGCTTTTTGAGTACTTTACCCAATTGGATGTCTATGTTTTCTGAGCAGGCAAATTCTCTGCCCAGTTCATTGCGGACTGTTTGTTCATCTCTTCTTTTCCATACGCCGCTTACATTTTCTTCATCCCTAAGTTCGGGGTGACCGTGAAAGAAAGGATGAGCCACCAAATAATTCTCCGGCAAAGGTGGTTGGTTGGGGTGGGAGGCAGGCAGTGCGCTGGTATCCCGGTGATTGACCGCGCCATATTTTGCCAGCAATTCCGTTGTCCCGTCACGGATGTCATGAGGGTGCGAAAATCCAAAATAGATAAAAAACGGCTCTTTTTCCTGTTTCGCTTCCCGATCAGCAAGATATTCCAGTACTTGCTTCGAGTGCCACGCGCTACCACTCTCTTCTGTACCTCCGCGTTTGGTGGCATCTTTTACCACGGCAAACTGAGCATTGGCAGCCGGATAGGAATTGCCTTTTTTGCAGGTACGCATGGTTTTATACCCCGCCCGGTTGAACACCGCACCGATGGTTTGTAGTTCCAGGCTATCCGGCGCAGAAGGATTCTTAAAGCCTTGTTTGTTGGATGGTAGATTCCAGAGCGTTCGTCCACTCATAATCATGCAGCGGGAGGGGGTGCATACGGCTCCAGACCAGGATCCCATGTGCCGGGCTTCATCAAAGATCATGCCTTCCCTGGCCAATTTATCGATGTTTGGGGTCTCCAATATTGAGTTGGCATTATAGATCTTAAAATCGAATGGAGATTGATCATCCACTAATACAAACAGGAAATTAGGCTGCTGCTTTTCATTTTTGCATTGACTGAATAGTGAAATGGTCAATACCGCGAATAAGCCGATTTTGATTGCTGATCTCATATTTTGTAAATCATTTTATTTTTATCATTCGTAAGTCTCCAACCTCAAAGTTCTTTTTATTTTTTCCGTCGGAAATTTCTACCGGAACGTCATTGTGTAATTTCAATTCACCATTTTTTTTCTCCAGCACCACATTCCCTTTTTCGGTGGTAGATATGGTCAATCCATGTGCCGACAACACCGTTCCGTTGCCCATAAATAGCACAAAATCACCATCCCTTTCATTTCCAATCAAAGCATAGGTGGCATCGGAGGCCATCTTGTTATAGCTGGCCCTTTTGCCCCCATAAGAAGAAAAGACATAATCTTCACGACCTGATTTATGGGAAATGTGCAGGCCGACAAATTCCTTATTTTCATTTTCATCCTCGAATCCGTTTATGGCTGCAATGCTTTTTCCCTCTTCTGAAGTATAGGGTTCGTAAACCGAAACAAAGGGGTGCTCCCAGGCTTCGCCATGCTGCCGGGCGGCAAATGTTAAATACGGCTCTTTATCTACCTCATAAGGAAGGCCACCGTTGCCACGAAAAGCTTTGTTGGGCGGTGACTTTATCGAAAATACTTCGCGTCCCTCGGTGCCTTTCATCCAGAGATTCATCAACACATCGGCCTCACCCTCGGGCATATCTATCTTCCATTCGATCTGGTAGTCTTTGTTGGTGCGAAGTGCGTTTTTATCCCACATGTAATCCAGGGCATATAAGTGTCCACCCGCAAATCCCATCTCTTCACTTGGTTGAAGTGTTAATGGATGGCCATTGGCATCCTTAATTTGCATACTTTGTCCAAGATTGTGATAGAAATAATCGTGGAACTTATCGCCTTTGCGTTGCTTTTTTGACCGAAATACATCGATATAATAACCGGTAGTTTCACCGGTTTTTACTATACTCACCAGGCGGCTTTGGTCGCTTCGGGTTTCCGGTTCCAGAAAGTAAACATCGGAATAGGTGATGTTTTTATAGAATCCCTCTTTTTGTTCTGATTTGGGGTATTCCCCCAGTAAATCGAAAGCGTGGTAACTCAACATTTCGGTGTAGGAAGAGGCGCCGTCAACCATTACGGTATTGTGTGCCGGGAACTGGGAATAATATTCCAGGTAGATTGGCTGTAGATAACCCGCTCCCTTACCCGGATCGGCCCCCTGCACAAAGCCCTTACCGTACAGCTCCATATTGATCCCATTAGCATGCATGTGATTTCCCAAAGAGCCATTAAGCGACACCATCAGGCCATCTTTGCCCTGTCCCATTCGCTGTACATGCCAGCTTACGTTGGGCGCGTAAAAGGTTTGTGAAATGTAATCACTCAAGTTACCTTTCTCGTATTCTGGATTCAGTTCTAAAGGTTTACTGGCGAAAAAGGAAGCTATATCAGCTCTTGGTTTTCTTCTCTGATGATCTGATCGGGTATCTTGAGCGAATAAACGATACATTTCGGTAAATTCCTGCTCCAATTCTTGATCACCATTCTTTTGAGCCGTGCGGATCATATCGCTTATTGCTCCTGTGTTTAGCGATCCATAATTGCTGTCTCCAAAGGCCACGGTTTGACCGTTGGGAAACAGGTATTGCGGCAGTATCCTGACCGCCTTGGTCATTACTGGCATGTAAGGCAGGATGTTATGGTCGAACGTATTGTCAAAATCATTAATAAAGCGGGTCAGATCTCTGGTTACCCCAAATGAATAACCCGGGCACTCGGCCCACACACCGTTGTTTTTATCATAGCCATAATCCATAAATTTGGTAAGCGACCACTGGCGCGCTGAGGTTACATTCAAAATATAGTCGATGTAATACTCGCGGCCTTTCCCGTCCTCGTAATATCGGTTGTCCTTCAAAACCATAGCGGCTTTCAGAATGACTTTTGCCTGATGCAGATTCCAGTTGTTTTGAGGTACCCCGTTTTTAATAATCTGGTCGGTCCATTTTTTTATGGTTGCATCGTAGGTGGCAATGTTCTCCGGATAATTTGCCTCGATGTAGTGATGCAAAAAATCATAGAGTTCTGCGATACTTATTAAAACGCCTTCGTGAATAACCTGAAAGTTCGTTAATCCTACCAATGTTTGAATATGGCCATTCAACAGATCAATGGGCTCACTACGATAATACATGCCCATCATGTAAGTGTGAAAAATATCGAAAGCAAATTTTGCAAATCGCTCCTCATTTTCGAGCCAGTAGAGGAAAGATGCATCTCGGGCTAATCCAATAATCTCTTCGTTAATGGAGTAAATTATCCGTCCGGTTTTTGATATTTCCACCCATTCAAAAGGATGTCCTTCTTTACTGCGATTTGGCAGGTACAAACCACGGGGATCGTCCATATATGGGAGAATGTCTTCTAGTTTTGGCTTTCCGTAGGGGGTGGTATAATCACGGGACCCACACAGGCGAACCGTTGGAACCGGTGCTTCTCCATCCGCATGTGAGTAGTTTATTCCGTTGATGTAGATATTACTTGCTTTGGTTTTCCAATACATTTGCAAGCGCGACACCATCCATTTCGGGTCATTTACATGGCGCTCCACATGCTCGTCAATCCGGTTGTGAATGCCGGAAAGCACTTCTTTTGCCCAAGCTTCCTCCCGGATGTTTTTTTCCAGATTGCTTTTTTCCCCCTGAGTGATATACAAACGAGGATAGCCTTGTTCGAGGTTTTGGGGAAGGGGGATGATGTTGGCTTCCTGAGTCATGGCCCAGCTTCCTAAACCAGTAAAAAGGATGATTATGGTGAATGTCTTTATCATGTTGATTTCCTTTTTGTGTGAGGTTAATTGATCTGTTCGATTAGTACCACACTCCAGGGGGACAGCTCCTGTTGAAGGTGGAGCGTTCCATCCTCACCGGCAACTACAGTACTCGTCTTCATGTTTTCAGCCACTTGTTTCATGATCTTTACCTGTTCCCGGGTAGGCGGTTCGGGCTTACCCATCGCTTCCCAGTAGTCATAGATGTTTCCATGATCCTTGTCGAGTACTTCAATTTTAAACATGGTACCCGGCTTTAAATCAGCGATTTTCAGATCCAGTTGGCGGGTAGAGCCGGCTTCATATTTTGCAATTTTTTTAATGCTTGAAGGAACCGCTTCATAAAATTCTTCAGGGTAATTGTAAGCCAGGGCCACTATCTTGCCATTACCCGATTTTCGGCTAACGAAGAGATGATCATTTTTAAATAATTTCTCGTCTCCCAACTGGTGAAGCATTCGATAGGCATGGTAGGAAGGCTTCACAATACCCTGGTAGTTGATCAAACCAAATCCACCGTGGAAGATACTGGCCCCACCGCCTTTCTCCTCAAAAATATCGGTGAAGGTCCAGAATGCCAGGGAGTTGGTTAAGCCAATACAGTCGAGGTTGACCTTTGTGATATAGGCCGCAGGAGGTAAAAAGTCGTGCATGGCATCTCTGCTGTTAGGGCTGGTATTCCACTCGGTCAGGTGGATTTCTGCATTGGGGTATGCACTCGCCTTGATGACTTTATTCAGCCATTCAATATCCATTCTGGTGGAGTTTACAAAACGCGAAAAATTTTTCCCTTTTCCGGTGTTGGGATTAAATGGATAGTCCGTAGGGTAGGGGTGGGTGGTGATAAAATCAACGGGAAGTTTTTCTTTTGCACAGTAAGCTAAAAATTCTTCAATCCAAACGCCTTTCCATTCCAGGTCGTTAATATCATCGGCGGTAAAAGTAACGTCAAAACCTTCGCGGCTTTCTACTTCGCCGACATACCGGTCATCTGCCACAAAATTACTGGTGGAAGGGCCACCAACCAACAATCGTTCATCTACAGAACGTATGGCGAGAACGGATTGCTTGTACAATTCAAAATACTGCGATTTGGTACCGTCAAAAAATCCATAGTGGAGGTTGGGCTCATTCCAAACCTCAAAATACCAGGTCAATACCTCATCAATTCCGTAGCGGGCTACACAGTGTTGGGTAAACGCTTTTACCAGGTCATGCCACTCGTCGAATTTGGATTCGTCAGGTGTAATATTGGCTTTCCACCAAAATTGAGTCTTACTATTTTCAGCCGCTATGCCAGTTGGAAAAAAACTGAGCTCAATAAAGGGGCGAACATTGAGGGCCAGCATACGGTCAAACAGATCATCAATATATTGCCAGTTGTATACCGTTTTTCCGCCTACTTTAAATACCGGAAACATATCATCGTGAAAAAGGCCGTGAAAGCGAACCGTTTCAAATCCACAATTCTCCTGCACCTTCTGCAGCTGCTCCAGCCAGCCCGCACGAAGTCCTTCGTTTGCCCGACCGGCCCCTACGCACTTACTCCAGAAATGTTCAAATTTTTCTCCTTCATCATTGGCATTTATACTAATCTGGTTTTGTGCGGAAGCGATGTTCATCAGCAATATGGATAGTCCAAGAAATAATACTCTTTTCATTTTATGATTTTTATTCAACAACCAAATTTTCACCTGCGGGATAATTTTTGGCTTGACCATTTTTGGTCGATATCTTCACCATTTTACTCGCAGAATAGTAATACTTTCCATCCTTGTATTTAAGCTCAGCAGCAACATTGCCATCAACTGATTCGATACTGACCTTCCCTTTTTTCAAAACCTGACCACTTCCGAGGTATAGGTACTCCACTATGCCGTCACGCTCAGAGATAATGCCAAATGTCCCCTGGAATTCCACGCCCTCTCGTGGTTGGTAACTTTCCTGATCAATAGCATTCAAGATGAGCTGTTTACCCAATTTTTTGGAGTCCACTTCAATGCACACAAAATGCTCGCCGGAAGCCACCTTTGTGATGGCACCAATTGCCTTTTCTCCTTCATGGTAGGCATCAAAAACGGCAACAAAAGGGCTCGATTGGGCATTGTTGTTGCGCTGACGAACCATCAAGGCAGGGGTGGTCTGTGGACTTTTATTCACCGCTCCCGGCGTTAGATCTGAGCGCAAAGTAGTTGGGGGAGCATCCATCAGATATACTTCCCGGTTTTTTTGTCCCATCATCCACATATCTACCCGGTAAGCCGGTTCCACCTGAGTGGTTGTCCAACTTGTGATAAAGTCGTTTTCGGTTTTGGCCACTTTTATATTTTCAAAAAATGCATAACCTCTGTCGTAGTGATTGCTGAGGCTATCCACCTCAGATAATTTTACGCTTTTACCTTTACCATCCTTAAATTCGACGGTGTTTCCTACTACGTGTTGCAGGTAATCGTTGTCCTCCTGATCCGACCTGAAGATATCCACATAATATCCCGTTTCTTCGGAAGTACGGATCATAGCCACCAAACGCCGTTTTTCGTCGGCACTCACATCGGCAAAAGAACAATTGGCGGAAGTTTCCGAAGTGTTGTAAAAACTTTTGGTCTCATCCACGGCAGGATCCATGGCATTGATGGTGATTGGGCCACGTGCATAACCCGGAATTATGGTATTGGACCCGGCAATTCCACGGTGGTATTTGGCATCATTCGACCAATAAGATTCGTAAGCCGAAGCATCGGGGTTTAGTACATAGCCGTTTCCGTAAAACTGCATACACAAACCGTTGTCAGAAAGATGTCCGCCTTTTTTGCCGCCATACAGGGTAAACATCAAACCATTTTCTTCACTGTTGCCATTTTTCATGATCAGGTGCCGGTGCTGCTCAGAATAGGCAGCTTTGTGATAAGGCAACTCACTGCCCGATTCAGGAAGGGGCTGATACAGGCACAATCCTTTCCACGAAATCTCGCTGCGATCATACTGTCCGGAAGCAAGCCCCTTGCGAATGACTGTAGCCATTTTTTTTGCGTTTTCCGCATCACCCTGCCAGGTGTAGTAGGCCAGCATCCTTTCGAATACGGAAAAATTGGTGGGCCCACCCCGCATATCCCCAAACAAGACCAGGTTGCCACGGGCATCTAACCAGCCTAAATTGGCCAGTGCTGCTTTTTGTAAAAGCGGATTTTCGGCAATGGTATTTACTCCTACATTGTACAGGGGCATACCAATGTCTAAAACGGCCGAGATCATTCCTGAGGCATAACCGGGAGACTCCGGCCACAATCCGGTTACGGAATCAAAATTTTTGATAAAATCAGGCAATGCCTCGTGGTAATCGGTGGTGATTTCTGTGTAGTAGGGGATGTAATATTCCCTTCCTTTTTCATCCTCGTACTCATCGTTTGTTTCCAGCACCAGCATGGAGGGCACGATGTTTTTAAACCCATTGACATTCCAGTTTCCCTGCTTTCCTCCTCGCACCAAACCGAGGTTGACAAAGCGTTTAAATACAATTCCGGCTACCTCCACCACATCCTTTCCTATGACCGACAAATGTGGATGTGGATTTGTCTTCAAATAATTGTACAAAAAGTCGTAGATAAATGCCCCGTGAACCTGATGATTGTCGTGGATCTGTTCATAGTCGTAATACCCCATGATTCCTCCCGGTTCGTAACCGCCATAACCTTTGGTTGATTTTTCAGGATCGAGTGGTGGCTCCATGTAATAGGTGCCCAAAAGCCAGGTCCAGAAGATATCGGCAGCAAAGGTTGCATACTTTTCTTCCTGCGTGATCCAATAGGCAAAGGAAGCTTCTTCTGCCAATGATAAAATTTCATTGTTGTTGTAGCGAACCATGTGACCTGTTTTCTTGTAGGGGACAAGCACCGGCGTTTTGTCGTCACTTGACCGGTCTATGGCAAGCATATCCCCATTTTCGCTGTAAGGAATCCGATCTTCCAGCGGTACATTGATGTAACTGTTCCAGGTGCGCATTCCGGGCAGCCTCACGGTGGGGATGGGCGCATTACCTTCACCGTAATCCCAGTTTTGTTCCTTGATGTAACACTGGGTGTAACGTTGTCCTTCTTTCCAGTACATCGACATGCGGGAGGTGATCCAGTCGGGATCGGTTTGGTGACGGTTTACATAGACATCGATTTTTTGTTGGAGGCTTGTCCAGGCTTCTTTAGCCCATATTTCATTTTCAATTTTTGCAAGGATGGTTAGCCGGTCCTCATTTTTGGCAAACAATACCGGATGACTTTGGGCATCGGCATTTTTAGACGTCAATACAAAAACTAAGATTGGAATTAAAATTGATCGGATACCCATCTTTATCTTCTATTATTTAAGATTTTAACTGCTACCGAGATCATCCAGGTACGAAATTGATATAGGGATTTGATCATTGTCCCATGTTACTTCAATATTGGAGTGCTACGATTTAGGATGGTTGAGTGCGTGTTTGGAGGTAGTCCCTGAAGTATATTCGGGCAAGCTATTCAGCCCCGGTAAAACCGGGATTTTGAAACCTCTTTTCGGCTATTTTTTCATCCGTCTCGGCTGAGCCGAGATGTACTCAAAATGAGCCTCGCGAGAACCCAAAACCTACAATTTTCGCTTCTAAGGGGACACCTCCAAACAAGCACTGAATAATTTGTAACAAGACGATGTTGAAGTGTAAGCAAAACTAGTGAAGATTGTAGAAAGGAAATTGTTTGTTTGTTGCAATTTTTGGAAAAATTGTTGCATGATTTGACATATGTTGCCCCATATACAACATAGATAGTAAGTGCTAATTGGAATTGCGACAAAAATAAAGTTGCCGGTCAGGTCTATGAAATAAAATTGTACATTTAATTAAAAAATTAGGGTATTATAAGGGAAATGAGTTCCCCGGGGTAAAAAACAGGGCGTTTGTTGAAACTGGAAAAATGGCAATGCGAGGTTGATGACGAAATGCCAGAAACAAATAAATTACCGGAATTTGTGCAGGCATTTGGAGGTTTCAGTTAAGTTATTGATTTTCATAGCGAAACGATACTATTGGGAACAAGATTTCATAAATTTGCCCGATAAGTACCACACGGTATTAAGCCGTTAAAAATTCTGAAACCCACCCAAAATATAGGATCATGAAAACCAGTGTATGTGCTTTAGTTTTTTTGTTATCTTCTTTAACGCTGACTTCCGCTACAGACCTGCCTACCGGAACTTTTCCGGTCTTTTCAACTTCATTTGCCCCGGATACAGTGCCCGGTACCGACTTATGGTATGTGGTGATTGAACTAGACCTTAACACCCTGATGCAAAATAAAAAGACCAACACCTATTTTCCTGCCAAACTTTCGTTTAAAGGGCCTGATGGAAATCAGATAGAATGGGATATCAAGGTCAGAGTTCGAGGTCGCTTTAGAAGAATGAACTGCGAGTTTCCACCATTAATGGTCGATTTACCAAAGAAAAAGGTGGAAGCAATGGGTTATGGTCAAAACAATACCGTGAAGCTGGTGACCCATTGCGATCAAAACAAAAAAGCCACAGAATATCTCTTTCGGGAATATCTGGTCTATCAATTGTATCGCCAATTGACGGATATCCACTTCGAAACGAGGTTGTTGCGGGTTACTTACCGCGATAGCAAATCCGAAGATGAATTGGTCACCTATGGGGTGTTTATCGAGGATGTCGAAGCCTTAGCAAGTCGTTTAAATGCAAAAGAATGTAAAGATTGTTTTGGATTGACGCAGGCTGATTTTGATCGATCCAACCTGCAAATCCACGACCTCTTTCAATATATGGTCGGCAATACCGACTGGTCTGTGCTCATGTGCCGTAACCTAAAAATTCTGACTCCTAAGGACAAGACCGCCCCAAAATTGGTCGTCCCCTACGATTTCGACTTTTCCGGCCTGGTCAATGCCGGCTATGCTATTCCCAACCCGGATTTTAAACTGTCGGACGTACGAGAACGCATTTACATTGGCGCCGATTGGTCGGAAGCCGAATGGGCAGAAACGATCGCACACTTCAAACAAAAGCGCCAGGAGCTTTATGACGTCATTGACCGGTTCGAACTGATGAACAAAAAGGCCAAAAAAAATATCAAAAAATACTTGGACCGCTTTTATCGGAAACTGGATAAGGGATTTGTGCCCCAGAAAGTGATGGCACGAAACTGAGTGCATGATTGGAGGTAGTCCCTGAAGTATATTCGGGCAAGCTATTCAGTCCCGGTAAAACCGGGATTTTGGAACCTCTTTTCGGCTATCAAAGAACGCCTTGTTTTACCAAAAAAATGATGCTTTTCGCCAGCAAATCCGACCTCCAAACATGCACTGAGCAATTGAGCGGGGTTAGAAATTATCTTCCCATCCACCCTCCATCCACCAACATAACCGTACCGGTCATATAATCGGATGCCGCAGAAGCAAGAAAAACAATTGGCCCTTTGAAGTCATCGGGTTTCCCCCAACGGCCACTGGGAATGCGCCCCAAGATAGACTGGCTACGCACGGCATCCTTGCGCAAGGCCTCTGTATTGTCTGTTGAAATATAGCCCGGAGCAATAGCATTTACCTGTACACCTTTACCCGCCCACTCATTGGAGAGGGCCATGGTAAGCTGTCCAATAGCCCCTTTGGAAGCGGCATACCCCGGCACGGTAATGCCGCCCTGAAAAGTAAGGAGGGATGCAGTAAATATGATTTTACCGCTTCCCCTGGCGATCATATCGCGCCCAATTTCTCTACTCAGAATAAAGGGAGCATTTTGGTTCACCTCAATTACTTTATCCCAATATTCATCAGGGTGTTCGGCTGCTGGCTTCCGGAGGATTGTACCGGCATTATTGACCAGTACATCCGGCGTCCCGAAATCATTTTTTACATTTTCAATAAACTCATAGAGTGCTGCCCGGTTACTGAAATCACATTGATAGGCTTTGAAATCACGGCCTTTTGCCCTTACAGCATTTTCAATTTCGGAGCCCTGCAGTTCCAATGATGCCGACACACCAATAATATCTGCGCCTGCTTCCGCTAATGCTTCGGCCATTGCAAAGCCGATTCCTCGTTTACACCCCGTGACGATTGCAAGCTTTCCATCAAGCTTAAATTGATCTAAAATCATTTTCTCTATTCGTTGTTCATTAGGAAAAATGTCCCTGAATTATTTAGTGCTTGTTTGGAGGTCGTCCCCGAAGTATATCAGGGCAAGCTCCAAACATGCACTTAGTGCCCCATCAGTATTGCAGGAAATCCTTACAACACTTCCGTCAATGGTACACTATCCATATCCGCAAAGGATTTGTTTTCACCAGCCATACCCCAGACAAATTTGTAATTGGTGGTGCCAGCACCAGAGTGGATAGACCATGGTGGAGAAATTACTGCTTCCTCATTTCTTACGGCAATGTGTCTGGTTTCTTGAGGTTGTCCCATAAAGTGCATGACCAGATTGTCTCCCGACATATCGAAATAGAAATAAACTTCCATTCGACGGTCATGCAAGTGAGCTGGAAAGGTATTCCAAACATTTCCGTCCTTAAGCTCTGTTATGCCCATCACCAATTGGCAGCTTTGGATGCCAGTTTCGTGAATGCACTGGTAGATAATTCGCTCATTTGAAGTAGACTGACTACCCAATTCAACCTTATTAACATCGGCCTTAGCGCCTAAAGTCGTTGGGTACTCATGGTGAGCCGGAGCAGAATTCAGGTAAAATTTAGCGGGATTAGAAGCATCCGAACTTTCAAAAATTACTTCTTTTTTTCCTTTCCCAATATAAAGGGTATCGAGGTTATTTACTTGGTATGCCTCTCCATCCACCGTGATTTTTCCAGGACCCGCAATATTGATCACCCCTAATTCTCTTCTCTCCAGAAAATAATCAGACTTCAACTGATCGTAAGTTGGCAATTTCAGGCCTTCGCTTGTCGGAACAATGGTTCCAAAAATAAAGCGATCGTAGTGAGTGTAAACCAAACTGACAGCCCCTTCCTTCACAAGCTTAGGGCAGTGAAATTCTGACCTTAAACGCGAGGTATCGTAAGACTTGAAATCAGTGGGGTTTGTAGCGTATTTGATCTCCATTTTAGATGAATATTTTATTAAGTGATTAGTTAATTCCGATCTCTTTTGCCCTGTACCTTGGGCCTAATCCTGGTCAACAATTGGTTGTCCGTTATTTAGTTTATGCAAACGCCGTAAAGCTTCCAGGTAATAATAATCAGCGTAGATGATCGCATAGTCGATTTCAGTTCCATTGGGGTAATGCCCTGTAGAGTGCAGTAGAAAAGCAGGATTTTGATCCCTGCTTTGGAAGGCTTCTGTTGACAACATACGGACCATTTCTTCGGCTTGATCCCGATAATAAGCCGCTTTTTTGGCATCCAACACATAAGTAGATAATTCCAACAAAGCCGATGCGGTAGCAGCTGCGGCTGATGCATCTCGTGGTTCCTTCAAAATATTGGGAACATCAAAATCCCAATAAGGAATTTGGTCTTTGGGCAATCTATCTAGATAAACATCCGTAACCTTCTCTGCAAAATCCAAGAACCGGGCATCCTTCGTTTCCCGAAAAACCATAGTAAAACCGTAAATTGCCCAAGCCTGACCACGTGCCCACAATGATCCATCAGCATAACCTTGGTGAGTAACCCCTTTGATCTTTTTCCCGGTCACCGGATCATATACAACGACATGATAGGTTGTAAAATCCTCTCGGAAATGATTTTTCATGGTTGTTTCAGCGTGTTTCTCCGCTATATCATACAGCACCTTTGCCCCTCCATTTCGGCTTGCCCAAAAGAGCAGCTCTAAATTGATCATATTATCAATAATAGTATTATGCGGCCAGTCCATTTTTTCAACCATGATTGGCCAGGAAAGAATTGTACCAACCGTAGGATTGAAAAGAGCGGCTAAGGCATGAGCTGTATTTAATAAAATTTCTTTGTAGGCTGGACTTTTAGTCAATCGATGCCCGTGACCAATACTATTATAAATTTGGAAGCCTAAATCGTGATCTATCGCAGGGCGAGCGGAAAGGGGAATCAATAAAGAACTATATTGCTCAGCTTTGGTTTTCCAGGCTTCAGCATTAGTATATTCGTATAATTGCCATAAAATTCCTGGCCAAAAACCACTGGTCCAATCCTCATAGTCTACAAGATTCCATTCCTCTTGACCTGGTGGAATATTCCGAGGGATTAAAGTATTATTGGGTAATTGAGTCAGCGTTTTTGTGGCTTGTACCACACAGTAATCAAGGTGCTTTTGAACGTCAAATTTCGATGGCATTAGTTTACATTAAATTACAAGTGACAATGCGTGGAGCAGGTTTAAATATTTTGGTTCTTTGGCAAAGAACGTGATAAAGTTTCAGTGGATGTTTAGAGAAAGTCATTCAGTCCCGGTAAAACCGGGATTTTGGAACCTCTTTTCACTGGCAAATCCGACCTCCAAACAAGCACTAAGATTCTAATTTTAGCTTAATCCCGATTGGCTTCCGCAAGTGGAAGGCGTGCTACTCCTATTTAACAAACCTATTGAGAAAGTCAGGTAAAAAATAGTCTACTTGTTGCAATTTTTTGAAAAATAGTTGCACTTCAAAACGGATGTTGCATGAATACAACATCTGTTTTAGAAAAGACCATCCTTCTCGTAAAAAAAGCAATCCGGAGATTGGGGTTTGGTGCAGTTGAGCTTTGTCAAAGAGCGAGACTTTTTAAATACTCCTTGGGCGTTTTCTGATAAATCTTTTTAAAGCATTTTGTAAAATAAGAATGGCTGTTAAACCCTGCTTTATGGGCTACTTCATCAATGTTATAGTTTTGGGAGTCGAGAAGGGCTCTGGCTTTTTTTACCTTTACCATCATAATATATTCAGAAGTTGAACGGTTGGAGATTTGTTTAAGTTTCCGGTGAAGTTGGCTTCTGCTTAGCCCTATTTCCTTAGCTAAAAAATCAACTGAAAAGAGCTCATTTTCAATATTATTTTCAATTATAGCATTCAGGTTATTCAGGAAATAGTTGTCCAGGTTTCCAACATCCATCGGTTGATTTGTGATAAACTTTTTCGAAAAATTCTCTTGAAGTCGTTTTCGTTGAGTCAATAGGTTTTCAATTTGCGCCAGCAATACTGCCCCATCAAAAGGTTTTGAAATATAGGCATCAGCCCCCTTTTCAAGCCCTATCGCCTTGTTCTCAGCTGAAGACAGCGCAGTGAGCAAAATCACCGGAATATGGCTGGTTTCAATTTGCGATTTTATTTTCTGGCAAAATTCAAAACCATCCATGACGGGCATCATAACATCAGAGATAACAAGTTGGATATTCTGCCCCCTTAAAATTTCAAGGCCTTGCTCCCCATTAGTCGCAAATAAAACAGAATAATGTCCTTCCAGAAACTCCTTGAGGTATTTTCTTAGATCCTTGTGGTCCTCAACAATTAATATGTTGACATCTTTGTGGAATACTTTCGACGGAGAACCTTCTTTTTCCACTGATTCCCAGAGATTTATGTTTTTCACCTTATGATGGCTTTCATACAGGATCTTCTGAGCTTTTTGCTTTAAAGGGATTTTGATAGAAAAGCGGGTTCCTTCACCAGGAGTGCTTTGCACAATAATTACACCTCGATGCAACAGGGTATAATCTTTACATAAATTTAATCCAATACCCGTACTGTTTTTTCTAGTGTTTTCCTGCTTGCCTTGTCCAAATCGGTTGAAGATGTTTGGCAGGTCATCACTATCGATTCCCATGCCACTGTCTGTTACCAGGAATTCTACAGAATCTTCATTTTCGAGTTTTCCAAAGCTCAACTGATTTGAAAAGTAATTGTTGCCCTGTGCCCTGTTGTTTCCTTGAAGAGCTACTTCTATTTTGCCGTTTACGGGAGTGAATTTGAAGGCATTCGACAGCAAATTATAGATAATTTGGTCAAGTTTTTCCTTATCTGCTTCAATAACTAATTGTTCGATTTCATGAGAAAATGAAAACGATATTCTTTTAGATTTAGCCTCTTCTGAAAAATTCAGAATTATTTCCTTTATAAAATTAACCACTTCAATTTTTGAAATATTGAGCTTAGCCTGGCCTTCTTCCAATTTTCGAAGGTCCATTATTTGATTGATCAATTGAAGCAACCTGTTGGTATTTCTTTTCATGATTTCCAATTGGCCGCGCTCTTCAAATGACAGGTTTTTTGATTTTAATAGTTTTTTTAATGGCCAATTAATTAAGGTTAGTGGTGTACGAAATTCGTGCGAAATGTTTGTAAAAAATCGCAGTTTCATTTCATGTAATTGCTCCTCATTCTCATGTTTAATTTTTTCAATTAGCAGCGCTTTTTTCAGTTTCAACCGTTCTCTGTAGAATCGAACAATTTGCATGATTATTGCTAAAAAGGCCAGCAGGTAGAGGGCCAGGGCCAGCTTTGATTTATACCAAAACTGTTTTACAACAATAGGAAGGCGGGCAGATGCATCATTCCATACCCCATCGTTATTTGAGGCTCTGACTTCAAAAACATATTCACCGGCGGGAATATTCACAAAGGTTGCCGCTCCATGATTTCCATCCTGTACCCATTGATCGACATAATTTATCAGCCTGTATTCAAACTGATTTTTTTCGGGAAGCAGGAAATTATCAGCTGAAAAATTGAAACTAAGGGTGGTTTCTTCCGGGCTGAGGACCAGTTTGGCAAATTCGTTTATATCTGTTTGAGTCGGGACAATTTCCCGGTTATTGACTTTAATGTTATTTATAAAAACATTTGGCGCTCTCTCATTTTTATTGATTTCAGTAGGCTCCAGTTGGGTAAATCCGTTTGTGCCCCCAAAGTATAAATTATTATTCTTGTCCTTAAAAATAGCGTTCGGATTAAACAAATTGCCCTGAATACCATCAGTGATTACAAATCTTCTGGAGCTTGAATCCTGGGTGTTGTAGAGGATCAATCCATCATTGGAAGTAATCCAGATATGATTGTTCTGGCTCTCAATTATTCCATAAACGTCTCTGCCTTTTAACAAACCGTTTGCATCAAAAAAACTCAGTTCATCGGTTTCCGGATAATAAATATTGATGGCATCGCCCCCAGTGCCAATCCAGATTTTACCATCAGACAGCTCTGATACAAAATAAAATGAATGGGTCCTGGTTTTGCGGTTGTCTTCGGCATCGGTGCTAAAATAGGTAGACTCCTTTGTTGGTAAATGAAACTTATAGATACCATGGGTAGTGGCGGCCCATAGATTATCATAGGAATCGAGTAATAAAGACCTGATATTGAGATCTTTTAATTGTGAAAAGGGGTATTCCTTTGACTTAAAGCTGATTTGTTTGGTTTGGTAATCATAGAAATTTACGCTGCCAAAGTTGGTTCCAAGCCACATTCCAGAATCCGAATGACAAAGTGTGTACACTCCCAAAGCTGAAATATGCTTTCCATCTTCTTCTCCAAATTCGAAATGGATGAAGTTCTCCTGATTTTTTGGCCGATAATAGACCCCTTTAAATGCACAGGCTACCCAGAGGCCTCCATCGTTGTCAACAAAAAGTGCTTTTACATTTAAAACGCCCTCGTTTTCTAGTGCTGGAATTCCTTTAAAAGACTTAGTCTTTAGATCAAAGCTGTTTAACCCACCTAGTTCTGTTCCCACAAAAAGTTCTCCCGAAGGCATTTGAGCAAAAGAACTAACCATGTTATTAGATATAGCACCCGGTTCTTTAGAATACCGGTAATTGCTAAATTTATTATCGGCATGGTGCAAATAGCTTACACCTCCCGACCAGGTGCCAATCCAAATGCCACCTTGTTCATCCTCAAAAATGTCATAAATAGAATTGTGTGGTATGCCTTCATAATCCGTATGATTAAAATGGATTAACTTTTCGCCGGCGCTAAGAAATAACCCATGATAGGTGCCAATCCAGGTTTGCTCATGCTTGTCTTTCCAAATCTTGCGGACACTGGCTGATTTGATATCAAACTTAGGGTTTGCAGGATAACTAAAATGAACCTTCAAATGCCCGTCCATATCATAAAGCCGAGCTCCATGAGATTCGTAGCCCACCCAAATTTCGCCGTTATTGATGCAAATTGTGCGCGCCTCTGATCCGGGACCATTTATTTTTTTGACCACTTTACCCTCCTCCGGCATCACTAAATAAACTGAGCCATCAAGGGTACCTAGCCACAATCGGTTTGCCTTGTCTGTGTACAACAAACGAGGAGGGTGGTTTAGTCCTTTGGTGATCCTGATCAACTGCTTTTTTTCCTCATCCAGATAACCAAAAAAGTCCTCGTCGGCAACCCAAAGCCTTCCATTCGCATCAAGTTCAATAGAAAATAAGTTATTACTTGCAGGCGCTCCATTTTCATAGTTGTACAATACGCGTTCGAATTGTTGCAACTCAGGGTTAAATAAGCACAACCCTTCATCCGTGCTGGCCCAAATGTTATTTTGCTCGTCAATCGCTAGAGAAGTGATGATATTGCTCGGAAGTCCGTTTAATTCTCCGGGGTTATGCGTAAACCGAACAATTTTCTTCGAATCATATTTAATAACGCCATCAAAACTAGCCATCCAAATATACCCGTAGATATCCTGCTCGAAGGATCGAACCGCCTGAAAACTATAACCTCCGGGCGGCGATACTCTTCGAAAAATGATATCATTCGATTGTGGGTATAGATAGCACGTGCCCAAACAAAAAATAAACCAAATTGGAAATTTGCACTTCATGAAACGTCGTTTGGTAAGCTAAACTAGATCTGGTTAGGCACCTCCGGTTAAGGGTTTCAGTGCCCCATTTAAAGAAAAGCTACGCTTTGGTACACCGATGATATTTTTCTATTTAAAACACCTTATTTTCTACTTTCATCGCCCAAATACTCCTTATGATACTCTAAAATGGCGGCTAAATGTACAATTTTATCCCGTTTCTCGAAGCCGAATTCGTTTTTTTGTTGGTATTCTGGCGGGGTCAAGTCCAAAATTTTAGAACACATGTTGCCTATTTGCAACATACGAGAAACGATGCAACAATATTTTCAAAAAATGCAACACAACTACTATTACAGCCTTTTTGATCTTCCTAAGTTTACCTCAGGTTATTTAAAATGATTGTCACTTTTTGGCATTCATTGCAAAATATTAGCAAGCTAAAAGTCAAGTTTAAAACTAAAAATTCTGCTTATGCTAAGACTGGATAAACTTGACTGCACCTGCTCTATGCGCATTTTTTGTAAAAAATACCTTACACTCTAAACTAACTAAATTATTTTCGAACTATGAAAAAAGTCAACAAAAATCCACGAGGGCAAACGACTTATCCGCCTTTGTTAAAAATTTTCAATGTTACCAGGAATATTCTTTTGCTGATTCTCCTCAGTGGAGGACAAATATTAGCAACCGAAGATTTTTCTTCTACGGAGTCTTCTGAGGAAATTGTCATTACGGGTGAGGTAAAATCCGCCTATGATGAGCCGCTTATCGGAGTGAATATTCTGGTTAAAGGTACTAGTAATGGTACAGTTACCGATTTAGATGGCAAATACCAGCTCACTGTTTCGGATGATGCCAAGGTACTGGTGTTTTCGTACACAGGATACACCCCGATTGAGGAACCCATTAATGGTCGAACGGTCATTAATGTGACCCTTGAGGAAGGGGTTGGACTAGAAGAAGTGGTGGTGGTTGGATATGGAACGGCAAAAAAGGAGACTTTAACAGGATCCGTTGAACAGATAAAAGCGGAAGCCTTTGAAGATTTGGCAGTAGGAAGCTCGGCATTAGCCCTTCAGGGTAGAACCCCCGGCTTGGTACTTACACGTACTTCATCGCGGCCTGGCAATGAGGGAATAGATATTCTGATTCGAGGGGCCTCTTCTATCAATGGAATTGCCCCCCTGATCATTATTGATGGGATTCCGGCCTTAAATGCACAATCTTTTTACGACATGAACCCCAATGACATTGAGAGTGTAAGTGTACTAAAAGGTGGGTCTGCCTCCGTTTATGGTGCTCGTGCAGCTGGTGGTGTCATTTTGGTGACCACTAAAAAAGGCAGAGGGGCTGTTAAAGTTGAATTGAGTACGGTTCATCGTATTGGAACGATAGGCATTCGTCCGCCATCACCAACGATGACCCAATATGGCGAATTGTACCTGCATGCAGTGGATCAGGATATCGCTGCCGGAAAACCTCCCCGCTATTTCTTTTGGTCTGACCGCGAAACCGTACAAAGAATCGCCAATGGAGAAGAAGGATATTACGACTTACCCATTAACGGAAGAATATGGCTGGCTAATGGCAACCGATTTGATGAAATGTTTGGCAACTCATACTCCAGCCAACATAATGTAAGTGTCTCTGGAGGAGATGAAGTTAGCAATTTCCGTATTTCTGCCGGTTATGATAAAAATGTAGGTGGACTAAAAGTGGCTGATGATATTGCCGATCGATATAATTTCTCGTTAAATTATAAAAATAACATCAGTGAAAGGTTAAGTATCAGCACCAATATGTCCTATTTTCAAAATACCTTTTCAGGACCTCAGGATGGTTTAGCCAGAGATGCGGCTACTTATGATGCTCCCTTATTCCCCACCTATAACCCACAGGGACAATATTACTCTGTTTTTGGAGGGGTGGAAATAAAAGGTGCCAGAAATGCGGTAGGAGAAGTTAAAGATGGAGGCCGCATCACAGATATCACTGAACAGGTCAGAATTTCCGGACTGGTAACGTATAAATTAACCGACCATTTAGACCTTAGCGGTTCTTATGCTTTTAGTCAGGAAAATAATGATAATCAAAGATATCAGGTGGATGTTCCCCTATACAGCTGGGACGGAGATTATGCTACAACCATTAATTCGACAACCTTTATTGAGGAAGGATCAGGTAAAGTAACGTATAATAACTATAAAGCAACCTTGAATTATGCGAATAGTTTCGGCAATCACAATCTATCAGGGCTCTTAGCAATAGAAGCAGAAAGAAATGAAAGCAGCAGTTTGACCGCCAGAAGAAATGGGTTTGTTGATTATGGCGTTTATGATTTAAGTTTAGGGGCCACCGATCAATTGGTAACCACTGGCTCAACTGGTAATACCTGGGGCTTTTATGGTTTTATCGGCCGTTTAAATTATGATTATCAAGGGAAATACCTGTTAGAAGTACAAGGACGCCGCGATGGTTCCTCCAGATTTGCAGAAGGTGCCAAATGGTCAACCTATGGTAGTATTTCTGCCGGCTGGGTGATCAGCGCTGAAGATTTTCTTTTGGACAACAACACGATCAACTTCTTAAAATTAAGAGGTGGTTATGGGGAATTGGGAAGTACTTCAGGCATTGGCAACTTCGGATACTTATCAACCGTTGGTTTTGGCACTACCGTTTTTGGTCAAACCAGTGCCGCATTACAGCAAACTTCACGGGCCAGTAGTCTATTTAGTAGTACCACAACCTGGGAACGGATTGAAAATACAGAAGTAGGCGTTGACTTTTCCCTATTTAATTACAAGGTATTTGGCTCAATAGACCTTTTCCAGAAAAACAATGTTGGAATGCTTGTTAGAGGGATTACCCCCTCCGTTCTTGGAACGCAAACACCATTTACCAATATTGGTACTTTAGAGACCAAAGGATGGGAAGTAGTTTTAGGCTGGAGAGGCAAGGTGGGTGATTTTGACATTTCCGTTAGCGGTAATATGAGTGATACCAGAAACGAAATTACCAAATATGACGGGGCCCAAACTATTTTTGAAAACCTCAATGATGCAGAACGTGGTCGCAACATTTTAGGCAAGCCCATTAACTCTTTTTATTTGTGGGAAACAGATGGCTATTTTGACTCCGAAGCTGAAGTTGCTGCCTATTATGAAAGCCTCACCCCAGGAGGGATTTTGCCTTCACAGACTTCAAACGATGCATTACGAGTAGGAGATATGAAAGTGGTAGATTCAAATGGTGATGGCATTCTTAATAATGATGATTTGACTTACCACGGAGATGCTGCCCCCCACTACGTATATGGATTAAATTTGGGTGTGAAATTTAAGAACTTTGATTTAGGCGCATTTTTCCAGGGTGTTCTTAATCAGAATATCTATAGAACAGGTTATTTCGCACAACCCTTTCAGGCTGAATGGCAAAACCAATCCAGTACCTGGTTAGGAAGAACATGGACCGAAGACAACCGTGATGCGGAGTTCCCAAGACTGTCTACCCAACGCGGAATATCCGCCTGGAACTATCGCAGCAAAGATCACATCTTACAAAACAACAGATATTTCAGGTTAAAATCGCTTATTATCGGGTACAACTTTAAAGGGTTAAAAATCGGTAATAAATCAATTGATAATGTACGCGTTTACTTTTCGGGTAATGATTTGTTTGAGTTTACTAGTGTGAAAGACGGTTATGACCCCGAATTCCAAGCGAGTACAAACAACAGTGCATATCCCTTTATGCGTACATGGGCATTTGGTTTAAAAGTATCTATTTAAGAGATTTTGGGATATAAAAATTACATTAAAATGAAAAACATATTTAATATAATATTATCATTCGCGATGCTATCTTTTGTAGCTTGTCAGGATGACTTTATTGACTTAACACCGCCAGCTTCAATTACAGATGAGGTCTATTATACCGAGGCTGAGCACTTTTTAACCGGATCTAACCGGTTTTACACTAACCTGATAGGATGGATTGATCAAGGTGTATATTCAGATCACGGTTCCGATTTGGTAGGGTATAGTGAAGCTGGTGGCATGCAAGATTATTCAAGAGGAGACACCCAGGCACCAGAATCTGATGTTGATTATGATGATGCCTACGCGGCCATTAGAGATATGAACCTCTTACTGGCCAGAGCTCAGAATTATGAAGGCAATGATATCGGGCAGTATGTGGCTGCAACTCATTTCCACAGAGCTTACCAGTATTGGTTGCTAGTCCAAAAATTTGGAGGGGTTACTTTAGTTTTACAACCCTTAGATGTTGGTTCTGAAGAATTAAATGCACCGCGTAATAGCAGATACGAAGTTGTTGCTCAAATTTTGAGTGATCTGGATGCGGCTATTGCTGGCCTGCCTAATGAAGCAGATATACCTTCTGGTGACAAAGGAAAAATCAGTAAAGAGGCGGCCATGGCACTTAAGGCTGAAGTTTTATTGCATGAAGCGACCTGGATGAAATATGTAGGTACCAGTACGGATGGAGACGGCTCAACTTCCGGGGCTGGAAGCAAGGGATATGACGCCGGTAAGATAACCCCCTATCTTCAAGAAGTGGTCTCTTTGACAAAATCTATTATGGATGGGGGGACTTTTGAACTATGGGATTACAACAGTGAACTTGATAATTTAAGCTCCAATTTTTTGTTTAACCTGGAAGATGGAGGATCCAACCCGGCAGGATTGGACAAATCAACAAATAAGGAGTTTATTTTCTATGGTAAATATGACTTTATTTTCAGACAAGCTGGAACCCTTGTCAGCCACGTTTATGAAGGCAGAGTAAAGCCTAGTAGGAAAATGATGGATTTGTTTCTGTGTACAGATGGTTTGCCTATCGATCAGTCTCCCTTATTCAAGGGGTATGCTGAAACACAAGATGAGTACCAAGAAAGAGATTACAGAATGAGGGCTTATTTTACCTATCATCAATCTCTTGGTGAAATACCCCAAACCGGAGATGTACAATTAAATGGAACAAATAACTTTGGGTATTTCAATTCAAAGTTTATGAGCTGGAATTGGGGCGCCACAGATGCCTATAGAGCAACCATGACTGAAAGTTATGACATGCCGTTTATTCGTCTGGCAGAAGTGTATTTATGGTACGCTGAGGCTTTGTACGAACTAAATGGAGGTATGACCGATGCTGAAATGGATGAGTCCATTAATTTAGTTAAAGCCAGAGCTGGGTTACCTGCTCTTAGTAATGCTTTTTTAGCGGCTAATAACATGGACCTGTTGACAGAAATCAGAAGAGAGCGTACCATTGAGCTTTACGCAGAAAGCTCCACAAGATATACTGATTTGAGACGATGGGGTATCGCAGAGGAAGAATTAGGGAAAACGATATATGGCGCTGTGATAGAAGGCACTGTGTATGAAAACAACCCTGATTTATATACTCCTTCTAATTATGGTTTCCCAGAAGAAAGCACCACAACAGGCGTTGGTGAGAGAAGATGTCTGGTAGTACAACCTTCTTCTACTCGTAACTTTGCCAGACACGATTACTTATTTCCTCTACCAACATCTCAAATCAGCTTAAATCCTAATTTATTACAAAACCCAGGTTATTAAGTGCATGTTTGGAGGTGGTGCTATAGCAGCAAAAATTGCAGATTTTGGGTTCTCGCAAGACTCATTTTGAGTGCTTAGTGGCGCTAAGGACGAAAAACTAGCCGAAGTGAGGTTCCAAAATCCCGGTTTTACCGGGACTGAATA
>CAXHCA010000048.1:0-44440 GCA_964015035.1 uncultured Saprospiraceae bacterium | reverse complement strand
TAAACCCTAACCTCTAAACTCTAAACCTTAACCCTTAACCCTTAACCTCTAAACCCTAACCTCTAAACCTTAAACCTTAACCTCTAACCTCTAAACCCCTAACCTCTACCCCTTTCCTTCTCATCCCCTCCACAGATAAGGATACAATAATAACGCCATTCCCAGTAAAAGCATATTGATCGAGACCAAAATCATAATATCCGTATCGACGCTGGTATCCTGTAAAATGCGTAAAGCATTGGCCGACAGCTTAATCAAGGTCAACAAAACGGGAATGATAACCGGAAAGCTCATAATGGCCATTAACGTGGCATTGTTATTTGCCTTGGCAGAAATAGCAGAAATAAAGGTAAAGGCAATGGCAAATCCCAAACTCCCCAGAAAAATGACGAGGATGAATTGAGGAACATCCTTGACCGGATTATCGGCCACAAAGCCAAACCCCAGCCAGGTTAAGACACTGATGACAAAGAGCAATCCAATATTGTACACAATTTTGGACAAGATCACCGCAATGGGATTGACCAAGGTGTAATAATACAGCTGCCGTTGACTGTTCTCCTGCGCAAAACTCTTGACCGCTGCATTTACTGCCGCAAATGAAACAATGATCCAGAACAAGGCATTCCAGGTTCGTGGATCGACATTAAAAAAGGCCAGATAAACGATAAAAATAGTGGAAAACACATACAAGAGGATTCCGCTTAACGCAAATTTATTGCGCCATTCCAAGAGGAATTCTTTTTGTAATAACCACCAGGTTTCACGCAGTACACTCATGGAAGCAAATGTACAAAAAATGCCCGATCAAGAATTTGACCGGGCTATTCCGTATAAAATATTACAGTTTTAAGACAATCGTCGCCCTTACCGCGCCCTAACCACTTTTCCCGATTGGTATTGGTGGCCTGAAAGCACCCGATAGACGTAAGTCCCCGCTGGATAATCTCCTATCCACAAGTTCTTTTCTCCGCTCGCCCCCTCGAGGTCAACCTGCGCCAACTGCTGTCCATTCAGGTTGTACAAACTCAATGAAGCACTGGGGTCAAGGTCGTGATAGCGAATAACCAACTGATCTCCCTGCACAAACGCATTCAGGTCTAAATGAGGATTGGGGTCGGCAATTCCATTTACCGTAGCGGCTAACTTGACGATTCCGCCAAAGGCAGCTCCATTCACTTCTGTGAATTTGCCTCCAAAGAAATATTCGCCCTTGTACTCAATAGCGGTATTAACACTTTGATCAAAATTAGCAAAACCTTCTACCGATTCTGGATACCACGCGGAAAGCGTAGCGGCTCCAGTACCAAAGGTGCCCACGCCAAATGGTGCGAAAAAGAACTCACCAACCGCCAAAATTTGATCGCCCATTGGCAAAAAGGCATGAATTCCCGGGTTTTCAAATTCTTGATTTGTAAAGCCTAAAATCGTCTGCCAAAACCCAGCCTGCAAACTGGAGACACTCACCATTTCTGATTCCGGATCGCCAACACCGCCCACCAATAAGGTACCTTGGTGATAGGCCACTGCACGCACCTTATCATGATTGCCATACAAGCCTGCTACCCAGCTGTCATATTGCCAATAGGCCAGATAATTTATACCTTCCAGAGAATTGACGGCTTCATGATCCACCCCAGGTGCTGTTGCGGTGAAATCTCCGCCTACCAAAATGCGATTATTGATTTGCGCCAAACAATGCACGGGGGCATTTACAGAAAGTACCCCGGGAATTTCTTCATATCCAGTTCCGGTGAAGATTCTAATGGTATTGGTCCAGTGATCATTTTCAAACTTGGCTAAATAAGGAAGATCAGCACCATCAATTTTCAAAAAATCACCTCCAACATATAACCGAGAAGTCCCTTCATTAATTAAGGTATAAACCGATCCCTGCATATCACCCTGCTGCAAACCAACCCACTCGGTACCATCGTAATAAGCGATATTGGTACTTTGTGGATCGTCAACCAGTTCAAAGTCGCCAACGACATAAAGGCGATTATTAAAAAACTTCATATCGTGGATTTCACCATTCACCCCATTTCCAAGCGACACCCAATCCGTGCCATCCCAGGCAATGACACTACCTGCACTTATGCCATCGATTTCCGTAAAATCTCCCGCAATATAAAGTCGTTCTCCGTCCTCACTTTTCACCATTTTATTGATATGCCCCTCTACACCTCCGCCATTACCCACGGCGGCGAAGTTCCGAAATGTGGGTTGGTATCCCGGTTGAATCCAAGCCAGCTCCTCAGCGGTCAACCCATTTTTATCAGCCCAAGCCATCAACTCGGGATAATCGAGTTCTCTGACATAGGCATAATTATTTTCTTGCCGAATCTGGTCCACCAGGTCTTTCTCGCCACTTTGTAGTGCCAAGTACCCCACCGCACAGGCCGTGCCGTAAACATCCACAAAGTATGGCTGCCGTACCTGGTGATAGCTATTGTGCGGAAATTTCCCGGCTTGCCAATAATCGTGCAGAACGTCCAACTGGTGCAAACGGTTTGCCTGCTGCCGGGCATTCAGCTGATCAACCGGCCGCGACCGGAGGTAGTGTTCGACCAACATCAAGTGCATCTGAATGCGTTCTTGATCACTGTTGAATTGCCAATTGGTCAACAAAATTCCTTCCGCTTTCACCTGGTGCGACCATTCCTGATTCACTTCCAACAGGTGATCGATCAATGGTCGGTTGGCATCGGGAGCCAAGCTGGCCGCGAAGGTTTTACCAAAAAAGAAAAGCGCAAATAAGAGCGTGTAAAGTTTCTGGCTCATTTTCAATAAATTTTATGTCAAAATTTCTCTTTAAAGCTACAAATAATTTCATGAATTTAAGACTGTTTTTTTCCGCAAAAGGGTTGGGTCTATTTGACGAATTAGCCCATTTTGTCTATCTTTCCGGAAAATTATACCGATTAAAAAGAAAGGAAGGGTCTAACCCAAAATTGTTAATTTGCCAAATGCGGAAAATTCTGGTTTTATTAGGAGCGCTGTTGATCGTGGGCGGGTTGTATGCCAATGAGACCACTTTTTTTAAAGTCAAAGCCTTACCGGGAGACGGCATATATTCCTTATTGCGCCGTTATCAGCTCGATCAATATTCTTGTAACTTTTCCAAGTTCTACGAACTCAATCGATTAAAGAAAAACGCCCATCTAATCGTCGGCCGTGATTATCAATTGCCGATCATCATCTATGAATTTAATGGCCGCACCATCCGGTCCAGTATCGGCATTGACGATTGGGACTTGGCCGTGACCATTCAAAGTTATAATGAGGAAATGTTGGGTGCTCAACTGCGAGAAACCTCCTTTAAAAAGGATAAAATACTGTGGGTGCCGTTTCACTTGCTCAACTGTCGGGAAGAGATCCTAGATATTCCCAACCCTATAGAAGACAATCCGGAAGAGGGGCCGGGGAAAAGTGGCAATCGCAATTTTCCCATTTTTGGAAAAGATTATGCCTACACGCCACTGAAAAGCAACAAATTCAAAGGCAAGGTCTATTACATTGTCAGCGGCCACGGAGGGCCAGACCCTGGGGCAATGGGAAATCGGGGCAATTACACCCTTTGTGAAGACGAGTATGCCTACGATGTTGCCCTGCGCCTGTGCCGTAATCTGATTGCGCACGGAGCAACAGCCTACATGATCACCCGCGATCTCGATGATGGCATCCGTTCGGGCAAGTTCTTGCAGTGTGATAGTGATGAGGTCTTATGGGGTGGCTCAAAAATGAGTTACTCACAGAAAACCCGATTATTTCAACGCTCAGACATTATCAACGAATTATACGAAAAGCATCGCTCGCAGGGAGTCACCGAACAAACGATGATCGCGATTCACGTCGATTCCCGAAGTAAAAAAGAACGCACAGACCTATTTTTCTATCATTTCCCCGGCAATTCCGAAGGTCAGGCACTTGCAGCGGCCATGCACCGAAAAATGAAACAAAAATACAAGCAATTCCGCAAAGGTGGCCAATACCACGGCACCGTATCCAGCCGAGACCTACACATGCTTCGCGAATGCAAGCTGACCCGATCGGTGTATATCGAACTTGCCAATATCCGCAACAACTTTGATCAGCAGAGAATTATTCTTGACCACAACCGCCAATATCTGGCCGATTGGCTCTTTGAAGGACTCTACTGATCGTTTTTAACAAAACTTTAAACCCCCTTTGCCAATGAGTAAAGCCATTCCTTTCGTTGGTGAATAAAGCAGTTACGGCAGTAAGTGTCATCGGGCACACAAACTCCTACTGGCGCAGCAGCTCTAAACTTGGTGTAAGATTGGAAATTTAGTAGTTTTACCGGTCAAAATTTAACCAAAGGCGGGCCGATACTTGGTCTACCCAGAAGTCTCCATTGGCCCCTATCGGTGAGCGATTGTAGACAAAAAAAGTAATATGTCAGTAAAAGTTCAGCATCTCAGTAAAATATACGGCGAACAGAAAGCAGTAGACGACATTAGTTTCGAAGCAAAAAGTGGAGAAGTACTTGGTTTTCTGGGGCCCAATGGTGCGGGTAAAACGACGACTATGAAAATACTGACCTGCTTTATTCCTCAAAGCAAGGGGACAGCAGAAGTCTGTGGTTTCGACGTGGAGAAAGCGCCCTTGGAAGTGAGAAAACAGATTGGCTATTTGCCGGAGCACAACCCGCTTTACAAAGACATGTACGTCAAGGAATATCTACAATTTGTGGCTCGGCTACATAAAATTGGCAACATTCGCCAGCGGGTCAGTGATATGATTGAGATGACCGGGCTACAACGAGAGCAACGCAAACTCATTGGCACCTTATCCAAGGGGTACCGGCAGCGGGTAGGTTTGGCGCAAGCCATGATCCACAACCCACAAGTTTTGATCCTGGATGAGCCGACTTCGGGTTTAGACCCAAACCAGTTGGCTGAAATCCGGGCGTTGATCCAGCAGCTGGGTAAAGAAAAAACGGTGCTTTTTTCTACCCACATTATGCAAGAAGTACAAGCCCTCTGCCATCGGGTATTGATCATCAACAAAGGCAAGATGGTGGCCAACGATCCCATTGAGCAGCTGCAAAGCCGCATCAAGGGAGAAACGCTGATCACCGTAGAGTTTAAGCAAAAAGTCAATCAGGGCCAATTAAAAGATATCAAAGGGGTCAAAACCGCCAAAGCGCTGGGAGAAAAACGCTGGCAATTGACCACTCCGATCAACCAGGACGTCCGGGAAGCTGTTTTCAAGTTTGCCGTGGATCACCAACTGACCCTACTAGAAATGCATAAAGAAGATATTAGCGTCGAGGATGTTTTCCGACAACTGACGAAATAACCATCGGCCATTTTTGGACCTCAATTGAGTACTTTGAAAAAATACATTTTCATATTAATCAGTAGCCTCCTCAGTTTGCTCCTCGGCGCACAGGACGACAGCGTTTTGGTCACCAAAAACTTTAAGTTTAAAGATGGAGTCTATCTCACTTTTGATGCCTTTCAGCAAAACCTTCCCGATTACACCTGGGAGCAAGCTGAAGGCCGAATGGTGACCAATGCCGACACCTATTTGACCAAGATAGAATGGCTGCGCACAAAGGATAGTCTCAACAAAAAACACATTCCCTTACACCAGATATGGGGGGTTTGTGTGGGTGGCATCCCCTTTATCAGAACGCCCATTCATCAGCCTGATTACGTGCTGTTTGCAGCGCTTAGGGTACGCGGAAAGATCTGCTATTTTGCCTACGAGGAAGAAGCCATTGAACAGGTGGTCATTTCTGCGTACAACCCCCTTACAGGCAAACCATTTCGCAGTGGCAAAGTAGACAATAAGGTGTATCGTCGCATAGAGAAGATGCTGCATTTTAACCATGGGGAAGTAATGGATTTCACTCCGGAGAACTTCCTGAAATGGATAATAGATGATCCTAAATTGACAGAAACGGTAAAGGGACTTTCGCAGGAGGAAATTCAGGAAAAATTGTTTAAGTGCCTGCTGATCTACGTAGATCGTAATCCCGTTTACATTACAACCAGAAAACACAATAACAAGAGCTAATGCTAAGCATTTTTTTAAAAGAGATCAATACTTTCTTTAGTTCGCTGATCGGTTACATTGTCATCGGCGTCTTCTTGGCCATGATGGGGTTGATCATGTTTGTTTTTCCGGATACCAGTATCCTGGAATACAAATTTGCCACCATGGAGCAATTGTTTGAAATTGCACCACAGATTTTTCTGTTCCTGATTCCCGCAATCACCATGCGGACCTTTGCCGAGGAACAACAATCTGGTACAATCGAATTACTGGCGACACGACCGCTGACTGATTTGGCCATCATCATGGGTAAATATCTGGCCGCACAGACACTGGTCGTTTTTGCACTGCTCCCCACGTTGCTTTACTACTACACCGTACATCAATTGGGGGATCCTGTCGGAAACCTGGACTCCGGTGCAATCATCGGATCTTACATCGGCCTGTTTTTTCTGGCAGCGACATTTGTGGCTATTGGTATCTTTGCTTCCTCCCTTACCAATAACCAAATCGTTGCCTTCATCTTGGCTGCTTTTTTGTGTTTTTTCCTCTATTGGGGCTTTTTCTATTTGAGCAAATTGCCTATTTTTTTTGGCAAAGTTGACGATATTGTACAAATGATCGGCATCGACTATCACTATGATTCTATCAGTCGCGGTATCCTCGACACCCGGGATATCATTTATTTCATCTCGGTCACGGCACTGTTTATAATGATGACGGTCGTTTCGATGGAGCGGAGGAAGTGGTAGGAGGTTTAAGTGCATGTTTGGAGGTAGTCATTCAGTCTCGGTAAAATAAGAAGAACTAGTTAGTTTAAATATATGGCAAACAATAAAAATAGTAAGAAGGTCCAATCATTGATTCAGTTGGGACTGTTTGTCGGGATTGTAGTTTTTTTGAATATCCTGGCGAATGTACGAATTGGGGGCAAGAGCTGGTACACCTATCTCGACATGACGGAGGAGAAGCGGTTTACGTTGACCGATGGAACCAAAACCCTGTTATCCAATCTGGATGATGTGGTGTATGTGAATGTACTTTTGGAAGGAGAGTTTCCGGCTGGATTTAAGCGCCTGCAAACGGCCACTCGCGATATGTTGGAAGACTTCCGGTCGGAGTCTGGCTATTTGGAGTACGGCTTTCAGGATACCAATGAAGGATCGGTTGAACAAATCAATCAGTTGAGAGAGAATCTGTCTAAAGATAATATCATCCCCATCAATTTGCGGGTAAAAACCAAGGAAGGCACTTCTGAACGTCAGATTTATCCCTATGCTATTTTCTATTACAAAGGTCGAAACATGGCCATTAACCTACTGGAGAATGAAGTACCTGGCGTACCATCGGAGGTGATTCTCAACAATTCCATTGGGTTATTGGAATACAAATTTGCCAACGCCATTCAAAAATTGCAGACTCCTCAAAAACCGGTTGTCGTATTTAGCACTGGCCATGGCGAGCTATCGCCGATCGAAACGGCTGATCTGGAAAAATCGCTACGCTTGTTTTATGATACAGGAAGAATTGACCTGGACAGTGTGCCTACTTTAAAGCAAGATGCCGACGTATTTGTCATTGCCAAGCCGACACAACCTTTTACGGAGAAAGACAAATTTAAGATTGATCAATACATCATGAACGGCGGGAAAGTGCTGTGGCTGCTGGATAAAGTAAGAGTAGATTTGGACAGCCTGCAAAAGCGCAATGAATTTTACCCAACCGGATACGATCTAAACATCGACGATCTCTTGTTTCGCTATGGGGCGCGCATTAATCCAACGCTGGTGCTCGATATGCAATGTACCCGAATTCCGCTGGCCACCGGTTTTGTAGGGAATCAACCGCAGCTTGATTATTTTCGATACCCCTACCACATCGTAGCCTCACCCAGAAGCAAGCACCCCATTGTCAAGAACCTTGGCCCAATCAATCTATTGTATCCCAATAACATCGATACCATCCAAACCAAAACACCTGTCGAAAAAACCGTTTTAATCACTTCATCCCCCAATTCACGATACCAGCGTATTCCCATTGGTATGGATTTTGAATTTCTGCGTTATGACCTGGATGCCAGCAAGTTTGACAAAGGGCCACAAAATCTTGCCGTACTGCTCGAAGGCACTTTTCCCTCTTTCTACGAAAACCGGGTGGAAGAAAGCATGCTAAATGCCCTGGAGCAAATAGGAACACCATTTCAAACACAAAGCCCCTCCAACCGGATGATTATTGTAGCTGACGGCGATATTGCCAAAAACCGCTACCACCCGAGAACACAGGAGGTCAGCCCACTGGGGTACAACGAATTTGAGAAATACCAATTTGCCAATAAAGAGTTTCTGACCAATGCCATCGAATATTTAATGGATGAAAATGGGGTCATTGAAGCTCGGGGAAAAGAAGTCAAACTCCGGCTGCTGGATACCGTAAAAGCACAAGCAGAAGAAACGAAGTGGCAACTGATCAATATTGTAGCGCCCATCCTTTTCTTGATCCTTTTTGGGCTTGGCTATAATTATTTGCGCAGACGGAGATTCGCCCGTTAGTGCATGTTTGGAGATGGTGCTTTAGAAGCAAAATTTGCAGCCTTAATAGCTAGCCCGAATATACTTCAGGGACTACCTCCAAACATGCACTAAGTCGTCAATTAAAAGAAAATTAAGTACATCTATAAAGTTATGAAAAGAACACTAATTTTACTCATCCTCTTCCTTTTGCTCGGTGGCGCAGCTACCTGGTTTCTGACTTCCAAGGAAGATAGCAAAACCTCCATTACAGGTGCTGATCGGGAATTTGCGATCAAGAACCCAGAGGTTATTCACAAGGTCTTCATTGCCGACCGACACGGCCATAAATCGACGCTGGAGCGCGAAGGAGACCATTGGATTTTTAATGGCAAATACAAGGCTCGTGAAAATGCTATCGAAAATCTGATGGATGCCATCACACGCATTGAGATGAAATACAAACCCCCTCAAGCAGCAGTGGAAAAAATGGTGAAAAGTCTAGCCACAGAAGGCTTGAAAGTAGAACTTTACGACAAAGAAAATCAAATGCTCAAATCCTACTACATCGGGGGAGCAACTCCGGATGAACGGGGCACTTATGTGATGCTAAGCGATGCCGAGCAGCCCTATGTGGCACATCTCACCGGATGGGAAGGTAATTTGCGGTTCCGTTTCAGTCTTAAGGATGATGAATGGCGTGACAGAACACTTTTTGCTCTCGAAGTAGAAGATATCCAGTCGGTCTCCATTGAGTACCCCAAACAGCGCAATAAGTCTTTTCAGCTAAAGAAAGAAGGTACCCAATACGATCTTCGTCCCTTTTATGATATTACTCCGGTGATTAACAAGCCGCTGCAAGAAGCTAGGGTAGAAGCCTATTTAAGCAATTTCAAAAAAATTGTGGCGACTGGCTTTCATAATGAGTTTGAGAAAAGAAACGAAATCACCAGTAATCTGCCATTTGCCACCATTTCTTTGACGACCACCAGCGGCAAAGAAATGGAGTACTCACTCTACCCAATCTATAATCAAGAAGAAATTGATCCAAAGACCGGTGGTGTTTTGGCGAATGCCGATATTAGAAACTTTTATGTCGAGTCACAGGATGGAGATTTGCTGACCATCCAATCGAGAATTATCAATAAAATACTTTGGGGTTACGAATTTTTCTTTAAATAGTATCTATATTCGTGATATCAGACTGACCGCCAGAGCATTTTCGCGCTTTTATTTAGGCATTTTCTGGTGGTCAGTTTTTCAAAACTCCCAGGTATGAATTACCGCTTCCTCACCTTTCTGATGCTCTTTTTTGCAGCCGTTTTTTGTAGCGCAGCCTTCCTGCCGTGGGGCTTCTTTGGTCACCGCCGCATCAATCGAATGGCTGTTTTTACGCTCCCTCCGGAAATGATTCGTTTCTACAAAAACAACATTGAATTTATTACTGAACACGCCGTCGATCCCGATAAAAGGCGGTACGCTACCAAACACGAAGCGGTCAGACACTACATCGATATCGACCATTGGGGCACTTATCCTTTTCCAGAGGTGCCACGCGATTGGACCAGTGCTCTAATCAAATACACAACTTTAAATGTGGTCACCAACCCCGGTGATACCCTCCGCCTCAATGTCGACTCCTGGCTGGAAGAGGGGGCTGATGAAAAGTTTCTGTCTTTCCGAGATTCCCTGAGCAACAAGCGATGGCTAATTGCCAAGGATAAATATCGGTCCTTTTTCAAAAACAATATCCTTCCCAATTATTACGAAGAAGAATGGATCATCAATTGCGACAGTTTACAACAAGTATTTGGGGATCAGATCGCTTGTCAAGCTGCCTTTGCCGAGGACCATTTCTCCGGATACGGGATTTTGCCTTATCACTTGCTACAAATGCAAAATCAGCTCACTGAAGCTTTCCGCCGTAAGAGTGTGAATCGAATCTTGCGCCTCAGCGCGGAAATGGGCCACTATATTGGTGACTCTCACGTGCCCTTACACACTACGGAAAATTACAATGGCCAAATGACCAACCAAGTTGGTATTCACGCCTTTTGGGAAAGCCGAATACCTGAGCTCTTTGCCGATGAGACCTACGACTTTTTTGTAGGCAAGGCCGAATACCTGGACAATCCAGCCGAATTCTTTTGGAAGACCGTCCTGGAAAGTCACCGGCTTGTCGATAGCGTTTTATTGATTGAAAAAGAATTGAGCAAAAGCTTTCCATCCGACCAGCAATATTGCTTTGAAGAAAGACTCGACAATACCATCCGTACTCAGTGTACGGCCTATGCGGCTGCCTATCAGGCGCGCATGTCGGGTATGGTGGAAAAGCGATTGCAACAGTCCATTTTGGCAGTTGGTTCCTCCTGGTATACTGCCTGGATTGACGCCGGGCAACCCGACCTTAACAAACTGCAAGATAAGGGTTTATCCAAACAGGAAATTGCCGAGCAAGAAGACCTAGAGAAAAAATTCCAACAAGGAGAAACGAAAGGAAGAACGCACGACTAACTTTCTCCTTATCCATCCAACCGAACACGCTCCGTTGGTTTCCGTTTGGGGGCACAATGCATTGTTTTTCACGCTATGGTTCGCAGTGGAAAGCTCTTTTGGCCCGCCCGCTGTGAAGATTTTCTTAAGTGCATGATTGGAGGTAGTCCCTGAAGTATATTCGGGCAAGCTATTCAGTCCCGGTAAAACCGGGATTTCAGAATCGCTTTTCGGCTATTTTTTCGTCCGTCTCAGCTGAGCCGAGTTGCACTCAAAAATGAGCCTCCCGAGAACCCCAAACCTGTAATTTTCGCTGCTAAAGCAGCACCTCCAAACAAGCACTAAGTTGAAGGCATTTCAAACAAAGAAAAAAAGAGCCAACCCCCACAAGGGAGATTGACTCCAAAACACCTAAAACCCATATAAAATTCTTAAGAGAGCATGCTTGGAGGTCGGATTTGCTGGCGAAAAGCATCATTTTTATGATGAAACAAGGCGTTTTTTGAAATGCATCTCAGCTGAGCCGAGACGGATAAGAAAAAGAACGATGTGTCATCGAAAAAGTACTGTTTTGCAGCCCAAAGGTCGTCCTCCAAACACGTTCTAAAGCCCGAGGGCGTAATATCTTGTTTCTTTGGTTCCTTCGTAAAAACCTTCCAGCATTACACCACCAGATTTACCTTTGATCGCGCGCTCCAGATCATCGACATCTTTTACGGTTTTCCCATCCACCTTAGTGATGATAAAACCAGGTTGCATATCGGTTTGTTGGCGCAATTTTCCAGGCATCAATCTATTGACCCGGACACCACCGGCAATGTTGTAATCACTGGCTGCTTTTTCGCTTAAGGGTTCGACTTCAGCACCGAATGCCTTAAACAAAGCCACATTTTTCTTTTCAACTAATTCAGTAGTTCCCTCACGATTATTCAAAACTACGTTCAGAACCTTTTCTTTGCCATTTCTATTGATGGTTAAATCAATTTGATCACCAGGGCGATAGCGTGCTATTTCCCCCAACAAATCAGCATTGGTTTTGACTTCAATATCGCCCACAGCAACAATGACGTCACCGGGTTGCATGCCTGCCAATTTTGCAGCACTATTTTCCACCAAGCTGTCTACATAAATCCCTTCATTGAGATCTAGTCCCTTTTCTTTGGCAAAATTTCCGTCAACGCTTCTAATCATTGCGCCAAGGTAACCTCTTTGCACTGTACCATAAGCCAGCAAGTCTTCAATTACCTTGCTCACAATATTGGCCGGAACGGCAAAACCATAGCCGGAATAAGCTCCGGTAGGGCTAGCAATTGCGGTATTGATGCCGATCAAATCCCCATTGAGGTTGACCAGTGCTCCACCACTGTTTCCAGGGTTAATCGCTGCATCTGTTTGTATAAAGCTTTCAATGGCATATTGTTCGCGCAAAATATTGATGCTTCTTCCTTTTGCACTGACAATTCCAGCCGTGACTGTGGAGTTCAAATTGAATGGATTACCTACGGCCAACACCCACTCTCCTACCCTCACATCATCAGAGTTGACCATCTTCAACGCCGGCAATCCCTTTTGTTCGATTTGGATCAAAGCTAGATCTGTGGTAGGGTCGGTACCGATTACCGTAGCCTTATAGTTGCGATTATCGTGTAAGGTCACCTCTATATCGTCCGCATCGGCGATCACGTGATTATTCGTCACGATGTATCCTTCTGAGTTTATGATTACTCCCGATCCTGTCCCTACGCGCGGTTGTGGTGTCCGATTTCGTCTTTGCCGCTGTTGCCCATCCCGAGGCGTGCCAAAGAACCGCTCAAAAAAGTCGTCTCCAAAAATATCCGGAATTGGGCTTGTC
Organism: uncultured Saprospiraceae bacterium; assembly: GCA_964015035.1. GTDB lineage: Bacteria > Bacteroidota > Bacteroidia > Chitinophagales > Saprospiraceae > BQJU01. The sequence continues at coordinate 31,561 of CAXHCA010000048.1, read as the reverse complement.
CCCCGATTAGAGGCCACGGGGTAGGTTTGAGTAGATTTGATATGGACCACGGCGTCCATTACCGTTTCAGCCGTTTGAGTAAAGTCAAGCGGCACAAAATCGCCATCACCTTCCTTTGTATAAAGCACATTGCTGGAAGGAGTTGCAGTGACATGTTCAATTTTTAGCGCCTGTTGCTGGTCTTTATTCAGCCAGGAATATGCTCCAATGGTCAAAACGCTCACCAATAGAGCCACAAGTGCTGAGATAAAAATTTGCTTTTTCATGGTATATGAGACGTTTTACTGATTTAATCTATTTTCTTCACTTTTAGTGCATGTGTGGAGGTAGTCCCTGAAGTATATTCGGGCAAGCTATTCAGACTGCAATCTTCGCTTCTAAAGCACCACCTCCAAACATGCGCTAAGGATTAAATTCTTTCATAGAACAGCAAAACAGACACCATGTTTGCAATCCTTAGATTGGATTAACCAAATCTTAACAAGATGCGGACATTCTGACTGTTTCTTTAAGAAAACATTTAATTTTCATGTCAATTTTTCATAAAGCAGTGAGCTAAGTGCATGACTGGAGATAGTCCCTGAAGTATATTCGGGCAAGCTATTCAGTCCCGGTAAAACCGGGATTTTGGAACCTCACATCGGCTGTTTTTTCGTCCGTCTAGGCTGAGCCGAGATGCACTCAAAAATGAGCCTTGTGGGAACCCAAAACCTACAATTTTCGCTGCTAAAGCACCACCTCCAAACATGCACTAAGCATAGAACTGTCACATCTAATTTAATTCATCCGAAATCGGGTATAAAGTAAGCCGATAGTAAGTGCAATTACGACTCCGGTGGCGGTAACCACTACGGATATGACCTGTGGTTCTTCCACCGTCCTTTTGGCAATAATTCCCAGGCATGCCCAGATCAGGACCATTGCGTAAAAATAGTAGCGTCGTCGGACCAGTACAATCAGACCAATCCCCATGACCACTAGCAGTAGGATCACAGTCCATATTGCCGGCGAAAGCCCCCAGGCATCCCAACCATAGCCAACCAGTACTGCCGTTGCATTAGCCACTGTTGCTACCGTGATCCAGCCAAAGTAGAGTTGAAAGGGCAATCTTACGCCATAATATTCCTGAGGGGAAACGTGGCTATTGCTGCCCAGCTTGTCCATAATGATGATCAAGGTGGTCAAAATGGCCAACATAATAACCAGAGAGACGCCCAGATACTGATAATGCCAAGCCCATAACCAACTCGCATTGGCAATGGCATTGAGCAAGAACCAGAGGCCAATCTCCCCTACATATTCAGGAATATCATCATCGGTAAATAACCCTCGGGCTTGTACAACTGTAAATGCAGCAAGCCCGAGGTAGATAATTCCCCAGATGCTAAATGTAAATCCAGCCGGAGTAAATAAATTAGGATACAAATTGGACAATTCACCTGTCGTTTTGCCCCCTAAAGGCAAACTTACCGCCAGATAATTTACGACCAATACTAGGATTAACCCAATAATATTCAGCACCTGAAAAGCCCTGAGGGTACTTCTTTCATTCATAATAATGTATTTGCATTTGAAACGTTGCGAATAGATTTTGGTTCAGTAAAAAGTCTTTCCCATATTTCACCGAACATTAGCCATTAGAGGTTGTTTTAAATTTGAAAGACACCATAAAAAATTTGTGGAGCCAACGGGAGAAAGCGTGAAACAAATTATTTGAAAAACTAACAGGGTGGCTGGAAACCATCATGCTTAATTTACCAAATTTCCTGCTTGCTGTTTTGGTCATGACGGTCGCATACTTCTTTTCTAAATACGTAAAGAAGTCCGCGCGCAAAATAATCTCAAAAACGACTAAAGACAACACCCTAATCAGTATGGCACCCAATATGGTAACGGCCACTTTCCCCATTCTAATGTTGTTTTTAGCCCTCGGCATTCTCAACTTAGATAAGGCCTTGACTTCTCTTCTGGCAGGTGCCGGTGTTATTGGTTTAGCGATTGGCCTCGCATTACAGGATCCCATGATCAATCTCTTTTCAGGAGTCATGATATCCATCAGGGAATAAGATTTGATTGAGGGCATCTTTGGAGGTAGTCCCTGAAGTATATTCGGGCAAGCTATTCAGACTGCAATTTTCGCTGCTAAAGTACCTCCTCCAAACATGCACTGAAACAAATGACAAATACAAACGGAACTAAAATGGAAAAGAACAAGATGAGCAAGACCGCTGAAAAATCGAGCCCAACAATGGACTCTAGAGACAATATGATTGCTGAACTCAATTCGCTGTATCAAAAATTTGAGCATCGCATTGAGGAGCGCTCCGCCCATAATCGTACTCAATCTTGTGGTAGTGCTACTAAAACGGAGATAGAAAACTTCAATCGGCTGAAATTGCATCGGACTAAAGTCAAAAACATGCACCATCAGCTATTAGAGGCAAAAGATCAGGAATGGTTGGCCATACGGGAAGAAGCACAGACCGTGGTGGAAAATGCCAAAATTATACTGAATGACCCCAAACCATCAAATTAGAACCAATAACCATCATTGTAAATCTTTAAAATCATTAAAAAAATGAATAACAACAAGAGTAATTCGAACTGGAAATTAATTCTTGGACTTGCCGCTGGTGCCGCTGCCGGTTGGTGGCTCAATTCTGACAAAGGGCGCAAATGGCGCAGAGATACCTCTGAAGCGATGAGCGAAACAGGCACGAAACTCAATGAACAAGCAAGAGTTCAACTGGAAGCAGCTCAGGAATCTTTGGAACAAACAATCGACAAGAGCCGTGAATACCTCGATTCGATGAGCCAAACAGTAAAGAGCAAGATTGACGAATTTAAGAGTACCGCTAAAGGAAAAGTTGAAGAGGTTGAAAGTGCCTACGAGAAAGGAACACGCAAAGCAAAGGCGAAACTCAATAAAAAAGCAGCAGCAGTTGATAACGCCCTGAAAAACTGATCATCCCTGAAGTCATCCCTATTTGAAAGCATATCATGATTGATGTTTTCAATTTGTCATCCCGATATTTTACCAGGAGAAGCCTTTTTGAAGCTCCCTGGTAGATTTCGGGATGACTTATATTACCGATTAGTCGTCAAACGCCCCTATTAAGTTAAAAATAATGAGTCAAGAAGAAGAATTACTCGAAAAAGTTGGTGAAGCTGCAGAATATGCCAAGCAATATACCAAAGATCAGATACAACTACTGAAATTGGAACTGGCAGAACGGACTGCCAAACTGATTTCGGCAATGGCTACCTCACTGGTCATTTTTTTCATTCTCATGGCCGCCGTTTTGTTTCTCACCGTGGGTCTGTCTCTTTTCATCGGCAATTACCTCGACTCTAACGCAGCTGGATTTGCCATTGTCGCAGGCATCTACATTATAGCCGGTATTATTATCATTATTTTCAAGAAAACCATACTCACCAACCCCATTCTCACGATCGTCATTCGACAACTTTTCGATTAATTGACCCTCAAATCCAATCTTATGCCTATCGATAAAATCAATTCTATAGAAGACCTCCGGCTTGAAAAAGAGCGCCTTCACGTGCGGATTAAAACCTCGCAAACAGAATGTCTCAATAGCTTGGGAGATGCCCGCAGGAAATTGGGGCCCGTTCTATTATACAAATTTGCCATACCGGCCAGTGCTGCAAGTTTAGCAGCCTTATGGATTAAGAAAATGGTTTTTCCCGACAAAAAAGAACCCCGAGAAGCTCAGCAATCTTACCAGCATCAAGAGGGAGAAGATGTCGGATTTTCCTGGTCTAATTTAATTCTTCGCTTTTTGCCCACCATCCTGACATTGGTCCAATCCTATTTTACTGAGGCCGGGTTACGGGAGGAAGCGGAGCAGAAAGAGAGGACAACCTAGTCCCTTTGATATTTGTTATAATTAGGAAAAATACGATTATAAAAAGGTCTATTATGAGTATTCAAGCCATTAACCCAGCCACCGAGGAAGTCATTAAAAAATACCAACAATTGTCATCCGAAGCCATACGGCAACGCATTGATCAGGCTGATCAACAATTTCAGCATTGGCGAAGGCTTTCTTTTGCCCAACGGGCCGACTACATGCTCCGTCTGGCGGACGTGTTGCGCGACAATCAAGAGTCCTATGCTCAATTGATGACTCAGGAAATGGGAAAACCAATTGAACAATCGAGGTCGGAGGTTGAAAAGTGCGCCTGGGTATGTGAGTATTATGCAGAAAAAGCGGGTGGCTTTTTGCTCGATGAAAAGATTGCCACCGATGCTCATAAAAGTTATGTGCGTTATGCGCCATTGGGTATCATCCTGGCCATTATGCCTTGGAATTTCCCTTTCTGGCAGGTTTTTCGTTTTGCTGCTCCTGCCTTGATGGCGGGCAATGTCGGATTGCTCAAGCACGCTTCAAATGTGCCTGGCTGCGCAGAAGCCATACAAGATGCGTTCCAAAAAGCCGGATTTCCCGATGGGGCATTTACCAATCTGTTGATCTCTTCCGGTCAGGTAGAAGAAGTCATTAAAAATCCAAAGGTGAAGGCCGTAACCCTCACCGGTAGTGATCATGCCGGAAGAGCGGTAGCCGAACAAGCCGGACGGCAATTGAAGAAGACGGTACTAGAGTTGGGTGGCAGTGACGCTTACCTGATACTGGAAGATGCGGATATCGAACAGGCTGCCGCAATCTGCACACAGAGCAGATTGCTCAACTCAGGCCAAAGTTGCATTGGCGCCAAGCGGTTTATCGTCCTGGAAAAAGTGTATGATCAATTCCTGACCGTTTTTAGAGAAAAGATGGCTGCCGCCAAAATGGGTGACCCCTCTAAAGAAAATACAACCGTGGGCCCTCTGGCCCGTTTCGACCTGCGGGAGGACTTACACGAACAAGTGTCGAAAAGCGTGCAAAAGGGCGCAGAATGCATTCTGGGAGGACAAATTCCGGAAGGGAAAGGCGCTTTTTATCCGCCAACCATTCTCATTAATGTCCAGCCGGGTATGCCTGCCTATGAAGATGAACTCTTTGGACCGGTTGCATCCGTAATCAAGGTAAAAGACGACCGCGAAGCCATCAAGGTGGCCAATGATAGCCGATTCGGGCTAGGGGCTGCCGTATTTACCAAAGACCTGGAAAAAGGAGAATACATTGCTGCCGAAGAGCTGGAGGCAGGAAGCTGTTTTGTCAATGGACTGGTAAAATCAGATCCACGCCTGCCTTTTGGAGGCATCAAAACCAGTGGTTATGGCCGGGAACTTTCCCACCACGGCATCTTGGAATTTGTCAATACCAAAACGGTCTGGATTAAATAAATCACTGCACATCAATCTAATACCAAACACCAGGTTGCTCCATTCGCTTTATAATAAAGCACACTAGCCTTTTTACTCGTTCACCAAAAAACGGAGATGAGTCTTTATAAAAAAAGCCGCCAGCTAAGCTGACGGCTCTCCACTTGGTCCAATTGGTTGATCTGGTTGATTAAGCGCTCAAGATGGCGCTACCATAATGTTCTTTGATCATTTTCTGCATGTTCTGACGGGCAGAATAGATCCGGCTTTTTACGGTGCCAATTGGAATATCCAGTTGTTCCGCAATTTCTTGGTATTGATAACCTTTTACAAACATTACAAATGGTATGCGATAGGTGGTAGATAATTTACCCAACAGCGCTTCCAGCTCATTCATCATTACAGAAGATTCTGCTGTACCGTTAATGGTTTTGTTTTCAATGGCAAACAAAAAATCTTCAATCGGTGCCTCTACTTTATTTCTGGTTCTTTTCTTACGGTAACCATTAATGAAGGTATTGCGCATGATCGTCGTCATCCACGCTTTGAAGTTGGTACCAATGGTGAATTTTCCGCGGTGCCTGAATGCCCGACAGGCCGTTTCCTGCATCAGGTCATTCGCATTATCTAGATTACGAGTCAACTTCATTGCGAAGCCAAACAATAGGTCATGGTATTCATTATATCTCTGCTGAAATTCAATATTGGTAAGCATAAATCTTAGTTTTTAATTTAAAAAATGGGAGTCAGGGCACTCTTTGGCTTTGAAGGATCAGCACTATTCTTGAAGAAATCTTGGCGAGTGGTCTGATCCGTTTACATAAAACCTTCTATCTTTATTCATAATCAATAAATTTTAGCGTGTTTAAAGAATATGTTTTTCACGTGTCGACACTTAGTTTATAACCAAAGGCCGTGCCAAAAACATAAAACACTGACTAATAATTAATTATAAGCGCGACCAAAAAGTAAAACTGATTATATTTAATCAATTTGACTATATTTAATCAACAAAGTTCATTCTTAAGTGTTTTATGGATATCCTGGTGATTCGTTGATGTGCTCAAAAATATTTTGCGTATAATTTTTATTGGCAATGGATACTACTGCGCCCTTGTCAATGCTATTTTGCAACGTATTAGGAACTAAATTCATGTGTAGAGGAGGTGCTTTAGCAGCGAAAATTACAGTCTGAATAGCTTGCCCGAATATACTTCAGGGGCTACCTCCAAACATGCACTAAATTTGAAACGAGCCTCCTTCCGGACTACCATTACCACCAAAATCCGCGGAATTAATGACGTTACCCATCACCAACCATCCCTCTTTGAAAGCCTATCTAGAATTACTAGATATGGTCGAGTTTGGTATTTTGCTCATTGACGAAGCCGGTAAAATCAAGGGAGGTAACCAGAATGCTGCAAGTGACTTGGGATATTCACCCGAAAAATTGGAGCAAAAAACCATTTTTGAAATCAATCCATTCTACAGCCTAATGTATTGGCGAAAATGGTGGAAAAAGCTATTGAAAGCCAATCAGCAGGAAGAAGAAACGGAACTGATTGCTGAAAATGGCATTGTTTTTCCGGTCCGAACCAAGGCCAAGATCATCAGTATTGGCGAAGAAAAGATCTGTTGCTATATTATTGAAAATTTGTTGGAGACCAACCGCTACCGAGACCTGCTTTCTATTACCTCCGAAATCAGCCGTATCGGAAGTTGGGAAATTGACCTGGTCACCAATCAAGTCGTTCTGACCGATAGCACGCTCAAACTACTGGAGATCGCAGAGCTGAGATCGGAGTACAACACTCGGGAATTGTTCGCTTGGCTGCGGGAGTCGGTCAACCGAGAGGAATTGTCCCATTTACTGGCTTTATTTCGAAAAGCGATCAATAAAGGCACTGGATTTGAACTAGAACTGACCATTCGGCTGCCCAGAGGCGATAAAAAACACTTCAACATTGTGGCAGTGGTTCGTTATAGTGAGCAGTCTGCCAGCAAAGTTTATGGCATTATTCAGGATATTTCCACCCTTTCTTCCCGGAGTGAGGATATGTATATGGCGCAATTCACCCTGGATCACGCACTGGAAATGATCTTTTGGATTAAAAGTGATGCAACCTTTTCCTTTATCAACCAAGCTGCCTGTAAAAACTTGGGTTACAGCAAATCCGAGTTGATGAAATTAAGTGTTTTTGATATAGCACCAAAGATGTTGCCGGAAAAGTTGGAATCGCGCTGGCAGTACGCCCAACAATTCCGGTTTGTGGAAAGAGAGACCGAATTGCGCACTAAATCAGGAGGGAGCATTCCGGTAGCAGCCACTTTTAATTATATACAATACCAGGATGAAGGCTATATCTGTGCCTTTGTGCGAAACATAGAACGCAAAAAAATCAGGGATGAACTGATCCAATTGTCACAAATCATGCTGAATCAGACCAATGACATGATCATGTGGTTTAATGACCAGGGCAATTTACTTTATGCCAATGAAACTTGTTTTTCAAAATTGGCACTTAATGAACAGATGCCGGGTAAACATTCTATGACTGATATTCACCCTAAGCTCAATCGAGAAAACTTCAATGCTTATTGGGAAGAATTGAAAACCCGAAAGACCCTCGAAGAGGAACATTTGATTCAGCGCCGTGATGGCAAAAAAATCATGGTCGAAAATACGACGGCATTTTACACCTTTGCCGAAAGAGAATGTGCTTGTGTTGTACTCAGGGATGTCACTCAACGTAAGATGCATGAAAAGGAACTACACCGGGCCTTGCAAGAGAATAAGACCCTGAGCAAGCGCTTAAAAGAAGAAAAGACTTATTTGCAGGAGGAAGTTTCCAGCAATCACAACTTTAATGCGATTATTAGTAAAAGTCCACGCTATAAAAAAATACTGAGCCAGGTAGCCAGAGTGGCTGACACCAATTCTACCGTCTTAATTCTCGGAGAAACGGGAACGGGAAAAGAACTTTTGGCTCGTGCCATTCACAATTTGAGCAATCGAGCAGACGGTGCCATGGTGAAAGTCAATTGTGCTGCCTTACCCGAAAACCTGATTGAAAGTGAGCTTTTTGGCCATGAAAAAGGTGCTTTCACCGGCGCTTTTCAACAAAAAATAGGCCGCTTTGAACTGGCCAATGGTTCTACCATTTTCCTCGATGAAATTGGGGAATTGCCACTCGAATTGCAGTCTAAATTGCTACGGGTTCTCCAAGAAGGTGAATTTGAGCGACTAGGGAGCACCGAAACCTTAAAGGTCGATGTAAGGGTTGTTGCCGCTACCAATAGAAATTTGGAAAAGTTGGTCAGTAAAGGGGAATTTCGGGAAGATTTGTATTATCGCTTGAATGTGTTTCCCATTTACAATATCCCCCTGCGAGAACGCAAAGACGATATCCCGCCACTAATCCAACATTTTTTGCGCAAGTACAATGAACGGGCCGGCCGGAAAATTCAAAAGGTACCCCAATCTGCAGTCGATCGATTGGTGAAATATGAGTTCCCCGGAAACATCCGTGAATTGGAAAATTTAATTGAGCGGGCAGTGATTCTCAGTAATGGTGATACTTTAAATTTGGATTCGGTTTTCCCTCAATTGAAAAAAAATAATCAAAATAAAAACAAGAGCTTCCCTACGCTGGAAGAACTTGAAAAACAGCACATTATAGAAGCACTAGAGCGCACCAACTGGAAGGTGACCGGACAATTAAGTGCCTCAGAATTATTGGGAATGAATGGAAAAACCTTAGCTTCACGGATGAGAAAACTCCAAATCCGAAGACAGGATTTTTTAAATTTACCGTGAAATATTTAAATATACCGAACAATCCAGAAATCGCCCCGTTTCTAAAAAAAGTTGATTTTGGACCAAAGAGCTCTATATACAAACCTTGGGGATAAAAACCTGGATGCACTGGTCTCTGAAAGCTTCAATACTCCAGTAGCGTTGGTCTTCACTGCTGACTGGTTAGGGTCATCTCATATTATGGATACCTTTATGGAAGAATTGGCTCAAGATTACCAGGAGGACATGCATTTTTATCGCCAAGATATTGATGACGACAAAACGTTATCCGCCGCTATTGGGATCAATCAGTTGCCGACCACTGTCATCTTTCAAAACGGAGAAATCATCGATTACTTCGCGGGAGTTATTTCTAAAGAAAAGATCCGCGAAAAAATTCTTTCCGCCATATCATAACGATATGATCAAAATTGCTCCCGGCCGCTTACTTTTGTTGTAGGTTCATTAGATGACGGACCTGAGCGCTTATCCATTTAGTGTGTAACCTGCCGTTTTTTTGCCCATCAGCTTTCTACCAATTCTTGAAAAAATTATTTTAATTCCAAACCCTGACCGAACACCCCACCCCATCAGTCGTTTTATCATAGAGCGAGCCGCTAAGTGCATGATTGGAGGCAGTGCTTTATTTTAATAGAAAACGCTAGAATCATGAAATTTAAATTTGTGTCATTAACCATATTGAGAATTCCAAGGGGTACGTTCAGAGACCACTACTTATACCAATGCCATTGACTTTTCAATCGGGCTACAAGTTTATTTTACCCGGCTGCAGCCAGCAGTATATCAAAACACCTCTGGTAAATCAAGCAGAAAACCAGGAAACAATACCGGGGCAACATTTTATTGATCCGGCACCTTCTTAGAGTATATTTGGAGCGGATTCTATCTGAAAATCAGCAGGTTAGGGTTTTGGCTAAAAGGTCAAATATGAGTCTCGGCTGAGCCGAGGTGAATATTTTAGCTCAACGCCAGGTTCCTAATATGTTGGTTTTCAGCAGGAGCAACCTCCAAACATGCTCGTAGGTGTGCTTAATTCAACCCCAATAAATTGCGAAAAAGAGCACTAGCAAGCGAGAAAAAGATGAGCAAATACTGGACATTGATCAAGTCGACTTTTACTGAATTTGGAAAGAACGACATCTTTACCCAGGCAGCGGCCCTGGCCTATTACACGATCTTTTCGCTGCCTCCCGTACTACTGGTTATTTTATATACGACCACGCTATTTTACGACGAGCAAGAAGTGCGATCAATCATCTTCAATGAAATTGGCGATTTGGTCGGTCAGGCCAGTGCCAATCAATTGAATACTACCGTCAGTCAAATTGGCTTGTTTGACCAAAACTGGTGGGCCAGTATCGTCGGGGTCGGCACCTTGCTTTTTACCGCAACAACCGTATTTGTTACCATCCAAAACGCTTTGAATAAAATTTTCAAAGTAAAACCCAAGCCAAAGGGTTTGGGCATCTTAAAAATGTTGAAAGATCGACTTTTATCCTTTGCTTTCCTGCTGGGAATTGCTTTTGTGCTACTTGTATCACTATCTGTTGATGCCTTTATAAGTGCATTTGGCAATTATTTAAGTGAGAAGCTACCAGACATTTCGATGGTCATCGTGACCCTTGCATCCATTGTGTTGCCATTTATCATGACCGTATTTTTATTCACTATGATTTTTAAATATCTGCCAGATATAAAAATTGAATGGAAAGACACCTTGGTGGGCGCAACAATAACGGCCGTCCTCTTTTCCATCGGCAAAGAGCTGATCGGCTATTACATTGGCAATAGTAATGTAGCCAACCTCTACGACACGGCAGGTAGCATTATGGTTATTATGATCTGGGTGTTTTATGCCTCCGTTATTTTCCTTTTCGGAGCCGTATTTGTGTACGTCTATGGAGACAAAATAGCCTCGGGCATTGAACCATCAGACTATGCCGTGGAAGTCATACACAAGGAAATAGAAATGAAAGAAGAAAACAATTATTAATGCAGGTTTGGAGGTGGTGCTTTGGTCACGAAAACTGCAGATTTTGGGTTCTCAGGCAGCTTATTATTGAGTGCATCTTGGCTGAGCCGAGACGGACGCAAAGAGAAACGAAAAGAGGTTCCAAAATCCCGATTTTACCGGGGCTGAATAGCTTGCCCGAATATACTTCAGGGACTACCTCCAAATATGCACTTAAACCATACATCAATAACTTGTAAAATCAATAATCATGAAAAAGCTGAATTTAATTTTTATCGCATTGTTTACCGTAGGCCTTTGGGGTTTTACCGCATGCGATTCCGACCAATCAAAATCTGCCAAGGACAAAATGGAAGAAGCAGGTGATGAGATGGAGAATGCCGGCGAAGAAATTGGTGATGCCTTTCGCTCAGATAGTGAAGAATTGAAGCATGATTTGGAAGAGGCGCAAAAGAATGTCAACGATAAATTAGCAGAACTACGCGCCAGCCTGGAAACCGCTTCCGCAGAATCCAAAAAAGAAATTAACAAACAAATTACCACACTAGAGAAATGGAGTAAGGATCTTGATCAGGAATTGAACCAGTTTGGCGACAATATGGAGCAAGGCTGGGATAGTTTTAAAGCCAGTGTAAAAAAATCGCTGGACGAACTTGATCAGGAAATGGACGACATGTTTGATTCTTAGGGGCGCAATTGCTCCCGATTCTTAGAGCATGTCTGGAGGTCAAACTTTGGACTGCAAACATGCACTTACCAAACAACAAACCATATTTTATCATCAAATAAAACCAATTAATCATGAGTGCTATTCAAGATAAGCTAAAAGGAAACTGGAACACCGTAAAAGGAAAACTGAAAGAGAAATACGGTGAATTGACCGACAATGAACTGGTCTACGAAGAAGGGAAAGAGGACCAATTGCTGGGGATGATCCAAAAGAAAACCGGAGCTACCAAACAGGAACTGAAGGAGTTTATTGACAGTCTGTAATTGAATCACTAGACCGCCTCAGGTCCTTTCGTTCATGTCTGGAGGCCATTATTCCTGCCGTGAAATAACGGAAGGCGCCTTTCCCTCCCTAAGTTCTGCCGGCAAGGTCGCAGAGAGCGGCAGCAGTTCCCCGGAACCGCCTCGCCATTCCTGCGGCCTTGTTTGCTTTTAGCAGCATGCTACGATCCCCCCTTTTCATTCACCAAACCTATTTTGTTTTATGTTGACCAAAGAAAAATTTGAAAAATTAGTTCAGGTAGAAGATACCCCCTGTATCAGCATTTATATCCCCACCTACCGTGCCGGCAAGGCACAAGAAGATCGCATCCGTTTAAAAAACGCCTTGAGTAATGCAAAAAACCAGTTAATGGAAACCGGGTGGACGGAAAAAGAGAGCCTTAAATTTCTAAAAAAAGGCTTTGAAGTGTTGGACGATGAATCCTTCTTCCTTCACCTATCTGATGGCTTGGCCATGTTTTTTACCGAAGGAGAGTATCAGTACTTCACCGTCCCAATCAATTTTGATGAGCAAGTACATTGCAGTAAACACTTCTATTTGCTGCCATTAATTCCATTGCTCAATCAGCAGTCCCCCTTCTACTTATTGGCCTTGAGCCAGGGAGGGGTGAAATTGTTCGAAATTGAACAATTCGCTATCACACCTGTTGAAATAGAGGACGTTGTTCCAGAAAACATAGATGCTGCACTTGCCTTGGAAGAGGTAGAGCAAAGCCTTCAAGCCCACAGTGGAAACTCGCACAACAACCCTATCTACCATGGGCAGGGGTCAGGAAAAGATCGCAAAAATTTTGAAATCGCGTATTATTTTCGTAAAATACACGACGGTTTAAAAAAGGTACTTCCTGATGGAGACCCTATTATGTTGGCCGGAGTCGATTATTTGATCCCTATTTTCAAGGATGTTGCTAAATATCCCAGTATTATGGAGGCTCATGTCAGTGGTAATACGGAGGATATATCCCCGGCTACCTTGCACGAAAAAGCCTTGATGGCCGCACCAGACTATTTTGACAAACAACAGCAAGCGTCGATTGATCATTTTCAGGCTTTTGCCTCTGAAGATCGGGCGACCGCCTATTTGCATGAACTAATTCCGGCCGCGGTTGGAGGCAAAGTAGCCACCTTGCTGACTTGTCAGGACGCCCATACTTGGGGTAGCTATGATGCTCAAAATCACAAAGTGACAATTCATGCGGAAAAGCAAGAGGACAGCATTTGCTTACTCAACCTTGCCGCCATCAATACTTATCAGCAGGGAGGACAGGTGTACAACCTGCCACGAACAGCATTGCCCGTTCCAACCTCCAATGCAAATGCGATCTACAGATATTAAGAACTAGAAATGATAATTATTGAAGTCGGCATCTTGCCGGCTTTATCTACTTGTAACTATAAAACTTAAAGTAATGAACCGTGGTATCAAAGTAAAAGTAACCAAGAAATCTCCTAAGTCAGTAACTGTACATTTCATAAGTTTAAATCGAAGTATGCCTGTACCTCGTAAGGACTTTGAAGAAAGAGTTGAAAAAGGTGTGTACCTGGTTATTGGCTCTGAAACGAAGTAGTAGAAGTGTCCTGGAAACCTATCATCCATGCTCCATAAGAAGCGCAAATACCGCTATCTCATTAACTTGCTTCCCGCAATCAAACGCAGGAACAAGCTAAAAGTTCTGTATAAGCGGAGTAAGGCAAGACAGGAAAAACGACCTGCTGAGTTAGCCCTAATTCGGAAAAAATAATTCATCGATAGTTATTTTTTCCTGAAAAATCGTAAAAAGTAATTCGTGTTTGAAATTGGAGGTATTGTTATCTTAGGCATTTTGGCCCAGTGGATTGCATGGAAATTCAAGCTTCCCGCTATATTGCCCTTGATCGTTATCGGTTTAGGCGTAGGCCCTGTTGCCGAATACTTTTTGGGTTACAAAATCATCAGCCCGGTTTATAATCCTACTGATCAAACCGGCATTTTCCCCGGTGAGCACCTTTACCATTTTGTGTCTCTGTCGATCGGGATAATCTTGTTTGAAGGGGGCCTTACACTTCAACGAAGGGAAGTCATTGGCCAGGGAGCTGATATTGGGCGGTTGGTGACCTACGGCGCAATTATTACCTTTATCGGGGCGGCTGTTGCTGCCCACTATCTGATTGGTCTGAACTGGGATATCTCCTTTCTCTTTAGTTCTCTCATCATCGTCACCGGTCCTACAGTGATCGCCCCCATCCTACGGAACCTCAACCTCAATCAAAATGTAGCCACCGTTCTGAAATGGGAAGGCATTCTCATTGACCCGATTGGGGCTTTGGTTGCTGTGTTGGTTTTCAATTTTATCAATGCCCAGGCAGGTAGTGAAGATGGTCCCACCTCGGAGGTACTGGTCAGTTTTATTCGAAGTGTGTTGATTGGCCTTTCACTGGGAGTATCGATCGGATATGCACTTTACTTGCTGATTAAAAAAGTATTTGTTCCGGAATACCTGCTCAACACCTTTACCCTGGCACTGGTACTGGGTGCTTTTATTTTTTCCGACCTGATTGCCCACGAAAGTGGGTTATTGACGGTAGTGATCATGGGCATGACCCTTGCCAACCTAGATGTTCCACACTTTAAAGACATTCTTGATTTTAAAGAATCGATTACCATTTTGTTGATTTCTGCCTTGTTTATTTTGCTTTCCGCAAATATTACATTAGAACAGATTCACATGTTGGGATGGCCGGTATTGGTTCTCTTTGGAATCGTGTTATTGTTGCGGCCCATTGCTGTTTTTCTGAGCATGCGGCAAAAGAAATTCAACTATAAAGAAAAACTCTTTATCTCTTGGGTGGGTCCAAGAGGGATTGTTGCCGCGGGCGTCGCCTCTCTATTCGGATTGAAGTTGATGGAGCAGGAAATTGAAGGGGCCGAATTTATTACTCCTTTGGTATTTTTCATCGTTCTCGCCACCGTATTGCTCAATGCAACCACTGCGGGGCTGGTAGGCCGATGGCTTAAAGTCACCCTACACAAAGGGAGTAACATGTTGCTGATCGGAGCAGGTGAAGGGGCCTTGCTGATCGCTAAATACCTGGAAAGTACCGGCAGAAATGTGCTGATCCTGGACAATTCGCCCAGTAAAATTGCCGCGGCTCAAGAATTGGGTTTGCAGGCACTTCGAGTTGATATTTTCAGTAAAAAAGTGGAGGATCAAATTGATATCCCAGACTTGGGATATTTGCTGGCCCTAACCCCCGATGACGAAGTCAACTTCTTCGCGGTTGGTGGTCTCAGTAAGCAATTAAACATTCCACACAGCTACCGGCTTCCCGCCGATAAAGAGGTGTACCAAAAAAAAGAAGGTAAAGATTCTCTATTTAGCCCCCTGGCAAGCTATTTGATGTTCAGTCGGGTGGCTCGCCAGGCAGAAGAGGCCAGAAGTATTGTGCTCAATGAAAAAATCACCTTTGAGATAGTGGCCCAATACCTGCGCCAAAACAAGGGGTTTCCTTTGTTCCTGAAAGATAAAGACAATCAGCTGAAGATCATCCTGGCTACCCAAGATATTGCGGTAGAGGAAGGCGACGAGCTGATTTACCTGCATGAAAAGGAACTGACAGAGGAAATAATACTACAACCCAATGCCGTCCTGCTCGACCCCACCCAATCTGAAGATCAATGATCCTCAAGAGTAGTATGCTCCTGGGCAGCCATAGCCAAATCTCCGGCACAGGGTTCAGAGACACTTCCATCGGGGGCAGTTGCGCCTCTTCCATCTCCATATTTTAAACTTCGCCCATCTTCATCCCAAGAGGCATTATAAAACGCCTCAGAGCATGCTTCCTTTTATTGCTTCAACACCATTGCCGTGCGGCCGGGAATCGTCAGAGTATGGGTATTGATGGTACCCAATCCGGCTTCATTCACTTGGTCCTCGTCAACAACAATGGTCCATTCGCCCTGTGGGATGTCTACAGTTTGGTAGTCCTCATTTCCATTAAAAACCACCAGAATATCCCGCCAAGCATCGCCATTGGCATTTCCCGTAAGGGTATAGGCAACCAAATTGGTTGTCTCTTCCGGAATCTCCAAAAACTTCAGGTGTGCCTGCACCGAAGCGGTGGTCATCATGCGAAAAGCGGGATGGTTTTTCCGTAAGGCAATCAGGTCTTTGAAATAAGTAAAGACCTCCTGGTACTCCGATTTACGCGACCAGTCGATCCGATTTACTTCATCCGGGGATTCAAATGAATTCTCTACCCCACCCTTGGTGCGCAACATTTCGACACCAGCATGTAAGAAACTAATTCCTTGCGAAGTTAAGACCATTGCACCTGCTAATTTTTGCATCTTGATTTTCTCCTCCTCACTCGCCTCCGGGCAGGAAATTGTCAATCGATCCCAGAGGGTGTGATTGTCGTGGCAAGACACATAAGTAATGGCCTGAAAGGGCGACGGCGCCCAAGGAGCTTTGGAGTAATTGACTGCTTCATAATTCACTTGCGGGTGCTGGGTAGCGGCCACGATGCCAAATTTGATGCTCTCTTCCAATCCCCCTTGCCCACTGACAAACCCCTTGGCATCATGTGTAAAAACATGGCCTTTGATGGCATCCCGGATATCGTCGCTAAAAGCGGCGATCTGATCTAGCTTCGTGGTGTTTTTTTTCAGTGCCTGCTGATCCTCTGGCAAGGGGCTGCTGCCTGCGGTCCATCCTTCTCCGTAAATTATAATTGTCGGATCAATCTGATGCAGCGTAGCGCTCACCCGATTCATGGTTTCAATATCGTGAATCCCCATCAAGTCTACCCTAAATCCATCAACGTGGTATTCCTCCGCCCAGTACTTCATCGATTCCACCATAAACTTGCGAAACATAGGTCGTTCCGATGCGGTTTCATTGCCACAGGCCGAAGCATTGGAAAAGCCACCTTCTTCATTTTGACGGTAGTAATACCCAGGAACCAATTGGTTGAAATTGGAGCCCTCTGTTGCGCCCGTATGGTTGTAGACTACATCCATCACCACCCGAAGGCCATTGTCATGCAGTGTTTTTACCAATTGTTTAAACTCGCGAATGCGTACCGCTCCATCCGCTGGATTGGTCGAATAGCTCCCCTCCGGGACATTGTAATTTTGTGGATCGTACCCCCAGTTGAATTCATTGTCCTCCGGTTTGCTTTCATCTACCGACAGATAATCAAAAGAGGGCAATAAATGAACGTGGGTCACCCCAAGCTCTTTGATGTGATCCAAGCCTGTTTTCTGCCCGGTGGCGTTTCTACTGCCCAATTCGGCCAGGCCTAAAAACTTGCCCTTCTGTTGAATGCCCGAATTTGGATGCATGGATACATCACGGATATGCAATTCGTAGAGGATGATATCAGTTAAATTTTGCAAGGGCGGTCGCTGGTCTGCCTCCCATCCCTCGGGGTTGGTTGCTGCAAAGTCGACGATGTGCCCTCGACGGCCATTGGTCCCTACCGCCTTTACATAAGGATCAGGCACCTCATTGCCCCATTTGCCATTGACCTTGGTTTGAAAAGCATAATATTTGCCTAATAAATCCTCTTCAAAGGATATTTCCCAAACGCCATCCTCTCCACGGTCCAGGTCATAGGTTTCCGTGGCTTCCCCTGCCAAAGGTTCGTTGTAAAAATGCAATTTGACCTGCTCCGCTGGTGGTGCCCATAACTTAAATATTGATTTTTGTGGACTGTAGGTCAATCCCAAATCATTGCCCCGGTACACGGGATAATCATCGTACGATTCGTAAGTTGGAGTGGGTTCCTGACAAGCCATAACTAAAGTAACCAGAAATAAGGAAAATGTGAGCTGTTTCATTGAGGATAAATTATTCGAGTTTAAACTTAATGGGTAGCATAAATAAGACATTCACGGGCTCTCCACTTTGCATGCCCGGTTCCCAAGGAGGCATCAATGCCATGACCCGCAAACATTCGGCTTTAATTTCGTCGCAAAGGCCTCGCAACACTTCAACTTCTTCCATTGAGCCATCCTTTTTGACCACAAAATTAATGATGGCAGTGCCCTGAATACCTCGCTCTCTTGCCAAGGCCGGATACTTGATGTTTTTGTAGACAGCCGTCAGCATTTTGAGGTCGCTACAGCTTTTTTGCTCGTCAGGATCGGCATTTTGACACCCACTCATATACGGAAACACCTCAGGTATCGCAATAGCCGTCGAACTAGCAACATCTTCTCCTACCACTTTTTCAAGGCGAAGTTCGCCTTTTTGGTAAACTCCTTCTTTAAAAAGCACCCCAGCTGGTCGGTATATCTTAAAGGGGCCATGTAGTTGGCCATCTTCATATTGATACACCGACAGTAGTGCTTCTGAGGAATCAATCCGAGTCCAGGAACCTTCTCTTTTGCCTCCTTCATAGTTGCCATACTCCTGTAAAGTACCATCTTTAGGGTTGTAATATTGCCACATGCCCTCCATCTGATCATCTACATAACGACCTTGTTTCCACAAAAAACCATTGTCGTACCGATCAACCGACAACCCTTGTTTGACCTTAAAGCCTGGGTCCCCATAGGTAATCCGGCGCGTCATTTGCCCAGTTGTTGGATAAAATTCTTTATATAAAAATCGATTATCGGCGGTACGTTCGCGGGTATAGTTATACCCTGCTTCCAAAAGGGTGGCCCCCTCTTCCAAACGATCTTTAAATTTGTCCTCGTATTTTTTACTACTGGTAACCAGTTGACGGGTTGGGCCACATCCCGACAGGAATAAAACCGAAAGCGCAATGAATGCAAACTTTTTCATAAACGATTGATTGAAATGATAGTCAAAGGTATAAAAAATGGCTGTTCCGATAGTGCATAATATTCCGCATCCAAGCAGGCAAAGTACTTTTGATCACACCCTTTATTCTTTTATATTTGTGAACTTCGCAATCTTTAACGCTTCAACATGTCGAAATCACGTCGAGAATTCATCAAAAGGATGGGTGCCGGAATCATCGGTACCGGTTTTACTGGAAATCTATTGCTGGCGGAACAAGCCAAACACATCCCCTTGGCCCAATTGCTGCACGCAGATTATGGTCCTAATGACAAGATTCGTTTAGGCGCCATTGGCATGGGAATTATGGGCTTCAACAATTGCAGAACAGCCCTCCAACTACCAGGCGTTGAATTGGTGGCCTGCTGTGACCTTTACGATGGTCGTTTAACCCGAAGCAAAGAGGTCTTTGGGAATGAAATATTTACGACCAGAAATTTTCAGGAGATTCTCGACCGCCCCGATATTGACGCCGTGGTCATTTCCACTTCGGATCATTGGCATGATCACATTTCTATTGCGGCCATGAAAGCGGGCAAGCATGTGTATTGCGAAAAGCCCATGGTGCATCATCTGGAGGAAGGGCATGCGGTAATCAAAGTACAAAAGGATACCGGGAAAATTTTTCAGGTAGGTAGCCAGCGGGTCAGTTCCATTGTTTACCTCAAAGCGCGTGAATTGATGGCCAGTCACATCATCGGTGATCTCGTATTGGTAGAAGTCTGGTACGATCGCCATTCCGCCCTCGGAGCCTGGCAATACTCCATCCCTCCCGATGCTTCGGCAAAAACCGTCGATTGGCAAGCATTCCTGGGCGACGCCCCAAAGATCCCTTTTGACAAAACGCGCTTCTTCCGCTGGCGCAATTACCAGGATTATGGCACCGGAGTAGCCGGAGATCTATTTGTCCACCTTTTTTCTGGTGTACACACCATTTTGGAGTCACACGGCCCCAATCGTATCTATTCGAGTGGTGGCTTGCGTTATTGGAAGGACGGGCGTGATGTACCGGATATCATTCTTGGCATTTACGATTATCCGGAAACCCAAACCCACCCCGCTTTTAACTTGCAATTGCGCTCCAACTTTGTTGATGGTGGCGGTGGTGGGTCTAAATTCCGCTTTGTTGGCACCGAGGGTATCCTGGAGATTCAAGGGCGAAAAATCAACGTCAAGCGCAATAAATTGCCCAACGCACCCGGCTACGGCGGCTGGGATTCTTTCAATACCTTCTCCGAAGCCACTCAGAAGGAATACAAAGCATGGTACGAGGCGCAGTATCCCGTAGAGCACCAGATGTCAGAACCCGAGGAACTTGTCTATGAGGCTCCGCAAGGGTATAGCGATGCGCTGGATCATTGGGCCACTTTTGTTGCCGGCATTCGCCATGGCGAACCAATAGTAGAAGATGCTTCCTTTGGACTTCGCGCAGCAGGTCCGTCATTGGCCTCGAACAAGAGTTATTTTGAGCAGCGTGTTATCCACTGGGATCCGGAAAAAATGGTGGTCAAGGAATGATGAGCTGTGAGGAATAGCAGACTATTCTAAAAAACTGCTAACTTTCGACCATGAAAACCGTTGATGAATTATTGAATCTACTCCAGTTGGAACAGCTGGAGGAAAACTTTTTTCGCGGCGTAAGTAGCAGCATTGGTAGCCCGCGAGTTTTTGGTGGACAGGTGCTCGCCCAATCTCTGAGCGCCGCCATGCAAACCGTACCGGTGGATCGCTTTGTACATTCCTTGCAGGCTTATTTTCTGCTGCCGGGCGACATCAGTATTCCGATCGTCTTTTCCGTCGATTGCATTCGCGATGGCGGGAGTTTTACCACCCGTAGCGTGAAAGCCATCCAGCGGGGACAAACCATTTTCCACCTCTCCGCCTCTTTCCAACTCGAACAAGAAGGCCTCGATCATCAGGTCGATATGCCAGAACTTCCAGGACCGGAGGATTTGGCCAATTGGGAAGGGTTGGCTCAGGAATACAACGACTTTATTCCCGATAATTTCCGCCGATTTCTCGAATTGGATCGCCCCATCGAATTTAAACCCGTGGAGCGCTACAATCTCTTCTCACCGAAAAAACATGCGCCTTATCGCAACGTCTGGATGCGCGCCCGTGGTCCCATGCCTGACGAACGAAAAGCCCATCAGCTCGTCCTCGCCTATGCCAGCGACTACAACCTGCTGACCACGGCCCTACTGCCCCACGGTCAGCATGGCAATTTTGGTGAACTGCAACTCGCTAGTCTCGACCATGCCATGTGGTTCCACCGCGACTTTCGCTTCGATGATTGGCTCCTCTACAACCTGGATAGTCCTAGCGCCTCCAATGCACGCGGTTTTACGCGTGGTAACATCTTCAGCCGAGATGGCAAATTAGTCGCTTCAGTGGCGCAGGAGGGCTTGATACGGCCGCGGAAGAGGTAGCTAGCCAGATTGCAAATCCTTCATTCACAGGCAGTTGAAATTGACAACTTCAACTATCCCAGATATTGACTTTCCCTTCGAAGGATGGTCAAAGTTGGCAACCTTGACCAAATATGTACCAAGGATTGGCCATCCGATTTTAAGCATTTGGCAACTACACACAACTTACCTATTTTTGTCCTTCAAATACGGAAAAGAACAAAGCAATGGGGGCATTCCCAAACACTACCATACAGACCAACCGTTTCATCCCTTTTAAGGAGTCTATCGAGGGGTATACCCTGCCCGAGCGCTTTACCTTTCCATTTTACTATGAGCCCCATCCCCTCTGCCGATTGGCGGTAGCCGAACTGTCTGAATATCTGCAAAATCAAAACGACTGGGAGCACAATTTTGGTTTGCAGGAAGGCCAGGAAGGGCTGGTCATCGGCAAAATGTTTGGCGTATTGGTGGTGCAAAATCAAGTCGGAGAAATCGGTTATCTAGCCGCTTTTTCGGGAAAATTGGCGGATAGTAACCACCACGACAGGTTTGTGCCGCCAGTATTTGATATGCTGGAAAAAGACAGCTTTTTCAAAAAAGGAGAAGTGATCCTCAATGAATTGAACCGCCAAATTGACATTCTGGAAAATGCGCCGGCTTTTTTAGCGTGCCAACAATTGCTTCAGGAAGAGCAAGCATTAGCTGATAAACAAATAGCAGAACATAAACAAGAAATAAAATCGGGTAAACAAACCAGAAAAGTCCGGCGCGAAAAAGCAAAAAAAGAACTGACAGAGGAAGCCTTTCAGGAGCTGCAAGCAACCTTGATCAGGGAAAGCCAACTGCAAAAGATTGAACTTAAAAAGCTTACCATATACTGGAAAGAACGGCTTTCAAAAATTCAACAATCATTAGATCAATACCTGGAAGAAATCGCCGTTTTAAAACAAGAGCGAAAAGCCAAATCCGCGGCCTTGCAAAAGCGCTTGTTTGAGCAATATCAATTTTTAAATCAACAAGGAGAAAGAAAAAGCTTACGCGAAATTTTTGCGGATCAGGTGCCGCCTGCCGGAGCCGGCGAATGTGCCGCTCCCAAATTACTACACTATGCTTTCCAACACCAATTGAAACCAATAGCTATGGCGGAATTCTGGTGGGGGCAGTCTCATAAGTCAGAAATCAGAAAACACGGCCATTTTTATCCGGCATGCCGCGGTAAATGTGAACCCATCCTGGCCCACATGCTGAAAGGTATTGAAATGGACGATAATCCTATGCTCGATAACCCGGCAGAAGGTAAGAACCTCGACACTGTATACGAAGATGATCAACTCCTGGTAATCAATAAACCGGCAGATTTCCTATCTGTCCCTGGCAAAAACGTGCGGGATTCCGTTTTCACCCGAATGCAACAGCGACTACCGGAGGCCACCGGCCCCCTCATTGTGCACCGGCTGGATATGTCTACCTCCGGCTTGATGTTGATTGCCAAATCAAAGGAAGTCCATCAAAAGTTGCAACGACAATTTATCAAACGTACCGTCAGGAAACGGTATGTGGCACTGTTGGAAGGATTAGTGGATGAAGATGAAGGTATAATTGACCTCCCCCTACGGGTTGATTTGAATGATAGACCACGCCAACTGGTATGCTATGAATATGGCAAAACCGCACGTACCAAATGGAAGGTAATTGGCCGCTCCAACCAACGTACCCGCATTCACTTTTTTCCCATTACCGGTCGCACGCATCAACTTCGGGTTCATGCTGCTCATTCGCTCGGATTAAACACCCCGATTGTCGGCGATGACATCTATGGTCATAAGGGAGAACGGCTTCATTTGCATGCGGCAGCTATAGAATTTGTGCATCCCATTAGCAAAGAAGTCATAAAGATTGAAATGGAGCCTGATTTTTAATGTAATGTTGGTTTTCAGCAGGAGCAAGCTCCAAACATGCACTTATCTTTATGGGCTTGAGTTGAACATTTAACACTGTACACAAAATGAAAAAAATGAAGGTTTTCACACTCATTCTGGGTCTCTTTCTTTGTATCAACCTTGCCTACACTCAATTTCAACCTTGTCTGTACGCTCCCACCGGACAAGACCTTTGGGATGTACATTTCATTGATGAAGATATAGGTGTCGCCGTGGGTGATTCGGGGACCATCATCAGGAGTACGGATGGAGGGTTGTTTTGGTATCAGGTGATGGAAAATGACACCATTAACTTTAAAAAAGTAAAGTTTTTTAATGCCCAGGTTGGGTTGGCCATTGGTTCCGATATCTTTAAAACAACGGATGCCGGAAAATCGTGGATGCGCGTTGATCTGCAAAATGACCGCTTCTTTGATCTTGAAATAGTGGATGAATCGACCTGCCTGGTAACGGGGGTGCCTACTGCTTTGCTAAAATCTACCGACTTTGGTGAAACGTGGGAGGTATTAGTAGATCAAAATATCAGGCATGATGATTACTTCAATTATGACTTTGGGTTATTAAGTTTTGTCGATAAAAATACGGGCTATAATGTCTCCTATGGCTTTAATCTACATTATAAAATATTAAAAACGATAGATGGCGGTCAGAGCTGGGACACCATTTACCGCGAAATAACCCAGGCAGTAAACTACGAGTTGACGACTCTTGAAGCCTTTAGCTTTCCAGAAGAGAACCTCGGTTTTAAAGGAGGTTGGTATAACCCTCTGCTACAAAAAACAACAGATAGCGGCCTTACCTGGAATGAAACAACAGAAGATATTGGACACATATCGATCAATGATTTTCATATCACCAAAGAGATGCCCAATGCTTATTTTGCCTGCGGATGGCACAACAAGATCTATAAATCCTCCAACCAGGGGGATACCTGGCCCCCCATGCAGGTGGATTCTTTTCGCACCCCCTACGGCTGGAATAAAGCAGGTTATCTGGGTATTTTCTTTCTCAATGATTCCTTAGGATGGGTGGTTGGCAATTATGGTACTATCCTTAAAACAAAAGCCGCCACGCCAGGAGATTTAGAGCAAATGGAACTATCCATCATCCCCAATCCAAGCTTTGGAAACTTTTTGATTTACAATCCTCAGAATATTGACATCAAGAAACGGACCCTGCTAGATCAAAGTGGGAGGGTCCTCATCAAGAGTATTCCGGAAAATGTTTTCAACATCGGTAATTACCCTTCGGGACTTTACTACCTGAAAATCGAAACGGAACGAGGAGTAGTGGTCAAAAAAATTATTAAAAATTGAGGGGTAGGTGCTGCAACAGATAACCTGTAAAAAATTTGGCTCCTTTTGTTGTAAAATGGCCATCATCGGTAATGTAGAGTGGTTCAAACTCCTCGGATTCAAGCCGAACCAGGCTATCGTATAGTTCGAGATAAGTTGCCTGATGATCTCTCACTAAACAACTCATACTAAACACTTTACGTGGCACCTGATGTTCTAAATCGACCAAGGCAGGAATGCGAACGACAATAGGAGAACGGCCTTTAGCATTTTCTTGCCGGACGATATCCTCCAACATAAAGTGGCCCAGCTTTGCTGCTTTACGCAAATAATAAATGCGCAGCAAACGATTGCCAATCTGATTGTTCCAACAAAAATATTCCCACCAGTGAGGATTGTCTTCATTAGTGACCAATTGATCATTTTCCAGTTTCAGGCACGGCTTGCGACCACAACCGTGGAAAAGGATTTCCAGCGATCGCATCAAATCGTCATCCAAAAAGGCAAGGATCACTTGATCGGGTTGAATGAGGTCAACATATTTTTGGTAGGCTAAGTACATTTGGTCTAATCCCCAGGCCGGAACCGCAACATTGATTACCAAGTAATCTGTTCCTAATGCCGTCTGTAATCTGGCAGCAATGGTTTCCTGCTCCTGCAGATAAATGCCAAACATAAAAGAATCTCCCAGTAAGAGGATGCGCTTTTTACCTTCCGGAAATGAGGATGTAAGATCAAAAGCATTCCGAAAGCCTTCCTGATTAATGGTATAGGCAATGCCTTCTACCGGCGGCGTGGGAAATTGCAGGAAGGTTTTTTGTTGACAAATCCAACCAAGATCAGGATCCGGTTGTAGCCAATTGGTATCGTTTTTAGCCAGTATTTCTTGTAGATCTGGTTGCGCAGGATGGGTCCGATAATAATAATGATAGTCAGGATAAACCAGCCGCAAGCTGATCTCCACGGCCGTCAGCAAGGTAATCAATAAGACAAAGTTGACGATAAGAATCCTAACCATTTGAACAAATAGCAAATGTAGATGGGCATTCGAAGATGACGATCAGTCAATAATCCAATACAACAAGTCAAAAAAAAAGGCGAGACATCATGCCTCGCCTTGAGTAGCCCGTACGGGATTCGAACCCGTGTTACCAGGATGAAAACCTGGCGTCCTAACCCCTAGACGAACGGGCCGGTTTTGAATAATTCAGATCACCCTTTGGCAAACCTGAGTAGCTTTATTTTCAAAGCGGTTGCAAATATATAACCTTTTCAAAAAAAAGAAAAGATTCCTAATTTTTTTTTCCGTGAGATTGGAATTTACACCTACAACAGGAATTCTCCAAATTTAGTTTGTCCTCACCCTACTTTTATGCAACTTCTAATAAAGTAGTGATCATTCTTTGTCTATTCCCCCTCTTTTTTCCCGCTGGTCCCCCCAAAATCACCCCCTATATTCCATCTGTGATTAAAATCACTTTCAACGAAAAAAACTTCCGGATACTATTTATTGTTACATTTACACTAAGTATTCATTTCTGATATTCAATTATTATTGGAAAGGAGACCACTAAATGTGTGGTAATCCACCAAAAATATTGGAAAATCGTTGAAATTCAGGATGATTTTAGTGAATTTCGCGGCGTAATTAGAGAACAACCCTATTTTTTAACGTCTAATTGAAAGAATAATCATGGCAAAGAAAATTGCAATCAATGGTTTTGGTCGTATCGGTCGTCTGACCTTCCGCAATCTGCTTGAAAAAAGTGACGTTGAGGTAGTTGCAATCAACGACCTAACGGACAATCATACACTAGCTCACTTGTTGAAATATGACTCTGCCCAAGGGCCATTTAATGGAACGGTTACTGCTACCGACGACTCCCTGATCGTCAATGGTAAAACCATTAATGCCTATGCTACCCGCAATCCGGAAGAGCTGCCTTGGAAGGAATTGGGCGTCGATTTAGTACTAGAATGTACCGGTATCTTCCGTACCAAGGAGAAAGCGAGTATGCACTTAACTGCTGGTGCCAAGGATGTCCTTATTTCAGCTCCGGCCAAAGGTGGTGGAGTACAAACCATCGTTTTGGGTGTGAATACAGAAGAACTGGACCGCCGTGCCAACATTTTTTCCAATGCCTCTTGTACCACAAACTGTATGGCTCCTGTTGCCAAGATTATCAATGACAACTGGGGACTTGTGAATGGTTCAATGACGACCGTTCACGCTTATACCGCCGACCAAAACATTCAGGATGCACCTCATAGTGATCTGCGTCGTGCCAGAGCTGCTGCATTCAATATTGTACCTACCGAAACCGGTGCAGCTGCTGCGATTGGATTAGTGGTACCTGAAGTAGCCAACAAGATCTTTGCCATCGCAGTACGTGTACCGGTAATTACCGGCTCTATGATTGAGATGAACATCGTGGTAGAAAAAGTGCCGACGGTTGAAGAAATCAATGCCAAATTCAAGGAAATGGCAGAAGGCCCGATGAAAGGTGTGCTGCAATACACTGAAGAGCCATTGGTATCTAGTGATATTGTGCGCAACCCTCACTCTTCAATCTTTGATTCATTGATGACCGCTGTAAATGGCAACATGATCAAAGTAGTAAGCTGGTACGACAACGAAGCGGGTTACTCTGCTCGTTTGGCCGACTTGGCTCACTTGATCGTTTCTAAATAATTTCCCTGCAAATAATCGCTTGCGGAGCCGTACGGGGATAATCCCCATCCGGCTCCGCGCGATCATTTATCGTTTATTTTCCTCCCATTCCCGTTCTTTTAATCTCTTCAATTCTGATCGACGATGCAACTTGACTTCAACAATAAGAAAGTATTGGTAAGAGTGGATTTTAACGTGCCACTCAATAGCAACTTTGAAATCACCGACGATACACGCATCCGCGCGGCGGTACCTACCATCAAGCACATCCTGCATCAGGGAGGGGCTGCCATCTTGATGTCTCATCTGGGGCGTCCGCAAAAATCTAAAAAAGAAGATGGAAGCTTAAACGTCGAAAAATTCACCTTACGCCATCTCGTCAACCACCTCAGCGAAGTATTGGATGTCACCGTCAAATTCTGTCCCGACTCTGTAGGGCCGAAAGCAGAGGAGATGGCAGAAGCATTAAAGCCTGGGGAGGTATTGCTACTGGAAAATACGCGCTTTAATCCCGGGGAAGAAAAAGGTGATGAGGCTTACGCCAAACAACTCGCCGCACTGGCCGACCTCTATGTAAATGATGCCTTTGGTACTGCTCACCGCGCTCACGCTTCTACAACCATCGTAGCGCAGTATTTTCCCAAAGGCAACAAATCATTTGGTTTCCTGATGGATGCCGAAATCACCAATGCCAATAAGGTGCTCAATCATCCCGACCGACCATTAACCGCCATTGTGGGTGGCGCCAAAGTTTCGGATAAAATCCTGCTGCTGGAACGACTACTCGATTTTGTAAACAACCTCATTGTAGGAGGTGGCATGGCCTACACCTTTATTCGTGCTCAAGGTGGAAAAACAGGCAATTCACTGGTTGAAGAAGATAAACTCGACCTGGCCATCAAATTATTGGCAAAAGCCAGAGACAAAGGCGTGAGTCTCTTACTTCCGGTTGATTCTTATATCGCCAACGGCTTTAGCAACGATGCCGAAAGAAAGCTGGTTGACAGCAACAACATTCCCGCTGGCTGGATGGGCCTCGATATTGGAGCGCAAGCCATTGATACCTTTAAAGGAGTGATCAAGGAGTCTAAAACCTTACTCTGGAATGGACCAATGGGTGTTTTTGAGTTTTCCAATTTTGCGCAAGGTACCAAGTCCATTGCCGAAGCAGTAGCTGAAGCAACCGCAAATGGAGCCTTTTCCTTGGTGGGCGGTGGTGATTCCGTAGCCGCAGTCAACCAAATGAACCTGGCCGATGATGTTAGCTACGTCTCAACCGGTGGTGGAGCAATGTTGGAATTCCTTGAAGGCAAAGAACTACCTGGTATCAAAGCCATGAAGGAATAGATTTCCTTTTGTTTGCTAACACTTTGTTTTTATTTTCCCTATCTTCCCGTGCTGAATGCAGTTGGAAGGTTCCGCGATGGGTGTCGTAACCTTCTTGCCAGATTCCTCGTATACGGCTGTACAACAACATTGCTGTGCTGCGAGAAAAAAACCATACGGAATGGACCTGATTTTTTTAAGTTTTGCCAACAGCAGGGAAGATCCATTACCCTCGCTCAAGGAAGAAGAAGAATCAATCTATGGAGTACTGGCCCGTCGTATGGCACTCCAACATTACAACATTCACCGTGACGGAGAGGCAACAACCTCAAGTATTGCCGAATACCTCCTATTGTATAAGGATTTTATCACCGTTTTTGTATTCAGTGGACATGCCGGCAGGGATCAACTATTGGCCAGTGATGGCAAAGCCAATGCTTTAGGCATTGCACAATTGTTGGGGCAATGCCCGCGCCTAAAGCTGATCTTGCTCAATGGCTGTTCCACCCAGGGACAAGTAGCCCGATTATTGGCCCTACCTTCCAAACCAGTGGTGATTGCCACCAGCGCCCCTGTCCAGGATCGCGCCGCTACACAGTTTTCCATCTCTTTTTTTCAATCCCTGGTAGAACAAAGTAGCAACGTTCAAGAAGCATTTACCGCTGGCCTGGCAGCCGCCCAAATGATTGCGGCTAAGCCTATTCAAAGAAGCCTGGATATTCATGATGAAGATGATGACCAACCACTATGGGGCATCTTTCCTGCCGAGGGCATGCCACTGGAGTGGAAATTGCCTACAGGCAACTTCGATCGTAAATGGATGGATTTCAAACCCAACCAATTGCTCTACGATCAACTATTGAGCGCCTATGCTGCATTTAATCAAGATGCACAAAAGATATTGGATGATGAGGACCTGGGCATGGAAGGAAGCCTTAGAGACAAGCGCAAAGCCATCTTGTCTTGTCTCCCCCACCCTATTAGCCTACATCTGGGTAAGCTGTTTGCACCAGCAAAGGCCAATACCAATATGACCTTTTACGATCAACTGGGTTTGGATCGGCTAAAGCAAATGATTATTACTTACAACACGACCATTGAGTTCATAACTTTTGTCATGCTAGCCCAGTTGTGGGATGCGCTTTCGCAAAAAAAGTTTTTGAATATTAATGAGCAATACCGCCAAACACTACGCGATTTTTTTCTACTGGATAAAGAAAAACGGAAACAGTATCCATTTTTCGACCTAATCCACGACATTCGGGTTCTCTTTGAAGAAAATGAAATTCCTTTCTTCATCAGGGAGATTCAGCAAATCAGCCAGGTCTTTAACGAACAATCCCAGTTTTATTTTGCCTGCCTTTCTCTGGAAACCCTAAAAAAGCGACTCCGCGAAAGAAACATTGGCGAACAGGAATCGCTGCAACTTTCTATGCTGGCGGAAGACATGCTAGCCGTGATTTTATCGCAAATCGGCTTTACTTATAATTACACCCTGACTTCCGTCAAAAGTATCGATGTCATCAAATACCGGCACCTGCCCAAACATTTGTATAAACACAAATTTGTAAAGCTGACCCAGGACATCATCGACCCCAGTGAAGATGTGGATCGCATGCCCTACGTGACCGATATTTGCTCCGTCATTCTGGTGAATGAAAAAGAGGAAGATATTGAGAAAAAATTCCTCAACCTATCTCCCTTTATCTTGGATGAAAATGCCTTCGATCCCAAAGCGGTCGTGGCCAAATTGCAGTTTTTTGATCATTATGACCCCCTCAGTGATACCTATTATTTTCGACATGTTTACAATCCGTCCGACCCGCTATTGGCTATAGCCGATCAGCGCAATTATAAAATTGTCAAGGTACAATTCGATGTCCTGGCAAAATTGCTCTTTCAGCAACCAATGGCCTCCGTATGAAAGCAAAAGTAACAAGCCCGTTTAAGTTTCTGGATGCCTATGACCTGGCCGACCGCGACGTCTTTTTTGGAAGAGAAAAAGAG
Organism: uncultured Saprospiraceae bacterium; assembly: GCA_964015035.1. Lineage (GTDB taxonomy): Bacteria > Bacteroidota > Bacteroidia > Chitinophagales > Saprospiraceae > BQJU01. The sequence goes on along the minus strand of CAXHCA010000048.1, from coordinate 1,033 downwards.
GTCAATGAACTGTATCGATTGGTATTTAAAACCCCGTTATTGCTATTATATGGCCCTTCCGGAACCGGAAAAACCAGTTTGGTACAATGTGGGCTCGCCAGTCGTTTTGATGGCCCCGATTGGTATCCCTTTTTCATTCGCCGGCAAAGCGACATCAACCAATCACTTAGAACAGCTCTGGCCGCTCCATTGCAAGAAAAGGCACCAGATAGCATCGTTGAAAACGTCCAATACATCTACGAGGATTACTTGAGTACCGTCTACCTGATTTTTGATCAGTTTGAAGAATTGATTCTATTGGGTAGTCAGGAGGAAAAGAACGCATTTTTACAAAATATCCAAGCCCTCATCTCCGCACAAGCACCCTGCCGTATCATCCTGGTGATGCGAGAAGAATTTATTGGTCGACTCTATGATTTCGAGCAACAAATTCCCACCCTTTTCGATTTTCGGCTGCGGGTGGAGCCAATGAACTTGGCACGAGTCAAACAAGTCATTCATGCTTCTTTTCAAAAATTCAACATCCAACTGGAAGCGCCTGTGGAGGATCGACTAGAAGAAATCCTGGCCAATCTTAGTGCCCAAAAAGCAGGTATCCAACTTCCCTACCTACAAATTTACCTCGATACCCTGTATAAAGACGACTATATACGCACCTATGGTGAAAAAGAACGCGGAGAAGCACTTCCTGTCCTGACTTTCACCCAACAGGAGATCGCTGACCTCGGGAATATTGACAAAGTACTGGATACCTTTTTGCAAGAGCAGGAAGAATCGTTGCAAGCCCAACTGGAAACTGAATTTCCGGGACAAGTGCCTAATAATAGTGTTCGGGACTTATTGGATCTCTTTGTCAGCAAAGAAGGAACCAAAGTGCCCATTGGCTACGAACAAGAAGAACACGACGGGCAAAAAATCATCCATTTAATAACCGAACCACTGCCGACCAAACCTCCTGCCCTCAGCCAGGAAATCCTGACCCACTGCTGTCTCTTATACACATCTCCGAGCCCACGAGACGACATCTCATCTC
>CAXHCA010000047.1:0-45232 GCA_964015035.1 uncultured Saprospiraceae bacterium | reverse complement strand
CAAAAGTCAACATGACATTTGTTTGTCCACTCAGGTCAATTTTTTGGTAGGTCAAGGTTCCATCAGCAGCCGCATTTGCTTCAGCCGGGTTCCATTGGTAGAAATTGATAAAAATTGATTTGTCAGACAAGCCATATCCTCCAATTGGATCCGTCGTAGCAACCGGAAGGTTGTCGCCAGACAAGGCCAGGAAGGTACCAAAGCCAAAGTCACCCTCTGCAATGGGAGGGACAACTACTGCTGAAGTCGGGAACTCATAGTTATATCCTTCATTGTCTTCCAATAATTCTGTTCCTACCGGAGTATCGGAAAGCGATACAAATACATCAGGTGTTGGATTATTGTTGAGCGTGTTGTAGTCGGTAGTTCCGTTAACATTTTGCACCAAATACGTTACTTCAGAAGTTCCACCGGGTAGTGCTACTTCAGGAAAGCTGATGGTTTCCGTCTCACCTGGCGCCAAAGTACCGGTCCAGCTCTGTGTGGTTGGAGCAGCTCCGTCGATGGCATATCCAGCCTCAAATGAGGTAATGTCTATACTTCCTTCGTTAGAGACATTGACAACGGGGGCAATCGTTGCACCACACAAACCAACGGGTTCAGCAGTACTTGAGGTCACACCGGCATCAGGAAAACCAGCCACCTCTTGAGGGGCGCTAAATTGGGCCTGATATACGGCTTTGTCGGTATTGTCTTGTACAAAGGCCACCACAGCAATTTCACCATAGTTGTAGATGTAATCTGGTAATGCTTCTTCAAAGTGGAACTCCAAAGAATCACCGGCAGCGATAGACTCCAAGGTAGTACCATTTTCATTGGGATACATTTTGCGCATCACTTCTTCAAACTCAAACTCAGCAGTTGATCCCGGAGGTTCAGGGAAAGTAATAACGTGCTCCGTAACCGCTACGTGTAGCTTGCCAGCTGCCAAAGAGAAAGCCTCTGCACTTACATTCTTAACTTTTACGTCAATTGTAATGGAGGTCAGATCTTCGCTTAGGGAATGAGACACTTCCATTTCGATAGGCGTAGTCAATCCATAGGCGTAGTCGATAGCCGCCTGGTTGTAACCATAAGGTCCACCAGCGTATCCGCTAGAAGAAGTAATGTTCCAGGCGCCAACACCTCCACCGTAATCGTTATCTGGCAATACACCATCAATCCAGGCGGTGGGCACACCTTCCAAGTTGTAATAGTCTTGACGGGCAGCTATTTGGGTAGCATTTTGCTCGTACATGGGATCATATCCAGGAAAACTCGCCTGATATTTCAGGGGAATCACTTTGCCTGTATTTTCATGCAATAGTGCATTAAAATCAGGATTTTGTGCTTCACAGGGAGGGCATGAGGCATTGGTAAATTCCTCAATGAGCACATTGCGCTGTGCTTGACTCCATAAAAAGCCGGGTAATACTAGTAAGGAAAGTAGTAGAAACTTTTTCATAGAATATACTTTAGGTTTAGGAAACAAATCGAAGGTACATAATTTGCTAAGGGCAGCAAAGTACCCCGCACTACTCATCAGCCTACACAAACACAACAACCCGCTAATAATCAATTAATTACACAAGGCGGCTTTGTTCTCTATGTAGTCTTTTATTGACACTATGTAAAATGAAAGACAATAAAAAGCGGAAGGCAATAAATGTCATCCCGAACCTCATATTTGAGGTTCGGGATGTTTACTTATTTATTAAAAGCGTGCGGTTAGATTTTCTGGAGTAAACGTGTTACCAAGGTTTGCTTGGTTTCATCCAAAATGCGTACAAAATAAGTGCCACGTGGCAGATCAGTTATATCATACCACTTATTGTTGTTGTGGTTAAACTCACGTACCGGACGACCGGCTACGTTATAGATCACCACCCGATCAGCAATCGAGTTATTGGATACAGTAAATAATCCTTGAGATGGGTTGGGATAAACACGAAGTTTTACTTTTTCAACTTCCAACGTGCTATTGGGAGTGGTATTGAAGTAGTACAACCCAACGGCTTGGCTATTGGCATCTTCCGTGTCCGTAACGGTAATCTCAATAATGGCCTGACCTTCCACGCCATTTGGATATACATGGATATCCATGGTGCCTTCTTCTTGGGCAGCCATTTCAAACTGGCGGGTTCCGACACCGGGCGTATAACATGCATTTTTATCACAAACTGCTGTTTCCCATCCTTCCGTAATTTGGATGATGTTTCTTTCCCATTGGAAAACACTACCGGTTTCGCTGACCACCTTGCTGTGGGCTACTCCGTCAAGCGTTTCTGCCGTTACATCATTAACGATTACTGGATTGGGATTGATCACTAGAGACTGAGCAAAGGCCAGCTGAGCGGTCAAACAAAGAGCCATTAAGAGAAGTAAATTTTTCTTCATAATTATTTTTTTTGAAAATTTCAAATTTCGGTTATTGTTGAATAGCTGCAAATTTCGGAAAATATTAACAATATTCCTTAATTATATTACATTCCGACTTATCCATGACATAACAGAAGCTCTTAAAATACAAATTTATTCGCTGATTACGAAGCGACGGACGATCTGTTGCCCCTTTTGTTCCACGTGCAAGTAATACATGCCATCGCTCAACGAGCTGACATCAATTTCTTGCTGATGACGACCCTTTTCAAACACCCTGTTTTCAACCAACTGAACCAGTTGTCCCAGCGCGTTGTAAACGGATATTTGCAGCGGGGTGTCCTCTTCCAAAACAAATTTCAAAAACAGTTGATTGGAAGTAGGATTGGGGAACACTGTCCAGGTACCTTCTTCAACAATGGTTTTTTCTTTTAGTAGGGTTGTATCATTTGAAAAATAAAGTGCCGTTTCGCTTCCAAAATCGCCTCCCTCCAGAAGCACCTGCCCTTCCAGGTCGAGCAGGCGGAAATATCCAAACCCGTAGCGACAGCAAATACCATTTCCACTACGATCAACCATTAAAAGTTGATAACATCCTACCTCCGGCAACACAATCTCTTCTCTGATCAGCGTGTCGCTATCGTAGTAGCCATCACCATTGGGATAACCCGAATTCTGCCCTCCGCCATCTGGGCCAACGGATTGATTTCCGCCGGTAGCCACCACCATATCTGCGGCATCCGTGACCTGCCAATAGAGTTCCCTGCCAAATCGATCGGTCTTTATTTCCAGAATTACGGTATCAGAAAGCGCTACATTTGGAATAAATTCTTCCACATGAATATTATCTTCCGGGTAATCATCCTCCATGTAATTCACTTCCGTAATTTCAATTTGCAAATCAGTTTTCCAATTTAGCAATAGTTCACCCAAGGAAATTTCTTCAATTTCAAAGGAAGGAAGGAAACCGGTCCAGGTATATTCTTTGAGCAACTCCCCTTCCGCAGAAATCTCGAACCTAGCGGAAGAAATATGTAATAATCCCAGGTTCTGAATCTGTACGGTGGGAGCAATCACCATTTCTCCACAGGAAGACACTGTAGTATAAGAATAGCTTATTAAGGAGGCATTCCGTTTTCCTCGCATTCGCCCACAAGCGTTGTAGTGTTCTGCAAAATCGGAGACATCGGCTCCGCCCAACTGGGTAATCACCCTGTCCGGGCAGATAGCATAAATAGTGGGGATATACATAATATTGAAGTCAATACCTACCTGCTCACTTTCCACGATGGGGTATGGTGTTCCTTCTACCCAATTTCCGAGAGTATTACTTCCGTTGCCATAGAGATCCGCATGCGTTGTATTCGGATCAATTTCTATACCAATGACAAATATTTCATCGCTACCTTCTGGTCCATATTGTTCCCAAAGGGCCTTGAGTTCCCCTTCTTGATGATAGTCCCAACAGGGAGCGCACCAGGTGGTAAACACATCCATGACCACCATTTTGCCCTGCGATAGCAACTGGTAGAGGTTCCATCCGTGGCCATGCTGATCGTAGACGATAAAGTTTGGAGAGACTGTCCCATTTTGCAATTGGGCTTGACTATTAAAACTAAAGGTAATGAGTAGCAAGGCTGTGATTAATCTTTTCATGACAGGGGTATTTAGGTTAAAAGATAGCACTCACTTGAATACTGATGAATCGTGTTTATTTTGTAGCAGGGAAAAAAAAAGAGGGCTAACCTCCGAAAGGTTAACCCTCTTAATTTACTCATCTTTTTCCAGCGATCAAATCAAAAACCATTGATTTGTCATCCAGAAGTAGTTATTTGTTAACTACGAAGCGGGTAGTTACTTGCTTGTTTTCGCTTTGGAAAGACAGGTAATAAATACCATTTGCCAAAGTGCTGGCGTCTACATCCAATTGGTGAGCGCCGGCAGCAAAGTCTTGAGCAGCTACCGTTTGCAAACGCTGTCCCAAGGTGTTGTATACTGCAATTTGCAACGGCATATTCTCATTTAGGTCAAACCGAACAGACAGGTCACCCGCTGTTGGATTTGGGAATACGCTCAAGCCGTTCAATTCATCCAAAGAAGGCGCAGCCAAAGCTGGATTACCAGCAAACTGTCCGCTTACATCTTCTGAGAATGCACCACCTTCAGTCAGTACATTTCCTCCTGCGTCAGTCAGACGGAAGTAACCGTTGCCGTAAGAGCAACACATGCCGTCACCATAGTCATCAACAACCAATAGTTGGTAACAACCACCAGCAACGATCTCAATTTCTTCCGTAATGGTTTGGTTTGCACCGTAAGCGCCAGGATTACCCGCAGCAGCCACACGGTTACCACCGCCATTAGGACCTACTACCGTATTTCCACCAGAAGCGATAACATTACCGGCATCGTCAGTCAACTGCCAGTATGTTTCATATCCATAGTTATCCGTCTTCAATTCAAAAGTTAAAGAACCAACTTCAGCTACAGGAGCGACCAAGTTTCTTTCAATAGTATTGTTGCCAATATCTTCGTCTGATTGGCCATTGGCAGCTGTTACTTCAATGGTCAATTCTGCATCGTCAGAAATAGCCACATCGTTAAGTGTCACTTGATCAAAGTTGTAAATTGCCAAATCACCAGTCCAGTCGGTAGTACCTACTACTTCGCCGTTTACAGAAACCTCGATCGTTGCAGAAGTCAGGTTAGAAGTACCCAAGTTTTGCAATTTCACGACTGGTGCAAAGTTCAAGTCGCCACAAAAAGCGCCTTCAAAACCGTCGTAGCTCAACAGGGCTGCATTATTTACACCAGTAGCTACTTCACAAGTGCCAATGTGTGCATAGTGCTCCGCCACACTCACCTGTCCGATTTCCGTAACAATACGGTTAGGGCAGATAGAGTAAATGGTTGGGTAGTAAGCCAGGTTATAAGCGTCACCCACTGCTGCATCATCAGCCATTGGATAAGGAATGCCATCTGTCCAGTCGCCAATGGTGTTTCCACCAGGGCCTCCGGTGATCGCCTCTACAGAGGTGTTGGGATCAGCCTCAATACCAATCACAAACATCTCATCTGTTCCATCAGGACCGTATGCCTCATAGAGGTCTCTCAGGTAGTGAGCTTGGTGGTAATTCCAACAGGGGCCACACCAAGTAGCAAACAAATCAATAACGACCGTCTTGCCTTCATCGAGCAATTCGTAAAGGTTCCAGGTATTTCCGTCCAGGTCTGTAACTGTAAAGTCTGGTGCTACGCTACCACTTTCCAGCTGAGCCTGAGCTGTATACCCTAGTGTAAAAGACAAAAGGAAAAGGGTAAAAATTCTTTTCATAATGAGCTAATTAAGTTATAATGGTGAAAGATTGAGTTTGCAAAATCAGGAATCAAAGAGAGGTGATCTATCAGAAATATTAATTAAAAGTAAATTTAACAGATAATCACAGGTCAAAAAAAATCTTTTTCTCTTTTTTTAAGGAATTCAAAAATATTAATATATTTTCATTTATCCTTGTTTTAAAGAATATTGATGTCAAAAATCAAGGAATTCAGATGAGCCTGATGATTTATGAGTTTGTCCAATCAATGACAATGCGCGAGAAAGCCTACTTTAAGCGCTTTTCCAAGTTGTATAGTGATGATGGACAAAAGAACTATTTGTTGCTTTTTGATTATCTGGAAAATGCAGCGACCTACAACAGGCAGGAACTAAAACAACAATTTGCGGGCACCACTATTGGCAAATACCTGAGTTCTGAAATGAACTACCTGCTGGAGCAATTACTCAATAGCGCCATCAATTTCCATTTCAACACCTCTCCCAATCGCAAATTGGTAAAGCTTTTGCTGTACATCGATATCCTTTCAGAAAAAGGGTTTCGCCGCAAGGCACAAAAGATCATGGTACAGGCCAAGAAACTGGCTTATCGGCACGAGGATTTTGCGGCCATCCTCAAACTCATTCAAATGGAGGAGGATATTCTCTTTAGTCACGGCATCCTCAACTTTACCCAACAACTGGAACAATTGCGTCTGGAACGCGAAATGATTAGCGATAAAATTCAAAATGCCAATGCCCTACGCCTACTACGCGAACAGGTTCGGGAGCTACAATTTACCGAGGGTTTTATCACCAATCCTGCCCAATATCCAGCCATTTACGAGCATCCTCTTTTGGAAAATGAAGCCAATGCCCTCAGCCTGACCGCCAAAGAAAACTGGTACTATATTCAGGGGTTAAGACACTACTTGGTCCGACAGTTCAAGGCGAGTCAAAAGGCCAATCGGGAACACCTGCGTTTCGTTGAGACCCATGCTCAGCAGTTTAAGACCGCAAAAATGTTGCCCGCATTGAGTAACTACATCTTTCTTTCAGCGCTGGTCCGCGACCCCGAAGGATTCCAGGAGGGGATGGAACGATTAAAAGCCCTGGAAAACGATGAAGACCTGGACCAATATTACATCAAATACATCAAGTATGCGCGCCTATTTGAATGGTATTACCAGCACAAAAACATTCCAGCTACCCGTAATTTGTTGGCGGAAGCCGGTCGTTTCTTTCTCGACAACTATCCTGATTTAGGGAATGCCGAAACCGACTACCTAGTCCGCCTTTTGGCACGAGCCAGCCTGATCTGTCAGGAGTGGAGCAAAGGCCTGGATTGGGTGAGTTATTGGTACAAAGTCAAAAAATCCAATCACGGTATGCGACTCATCCACCACTTTTCCCTGATCATCTATTATGAACTAGGGTATTGGGAATTGCTGGAATCTCAGATCAAGGCGAGCTACAAAGCGTTAAAAAAATACAATGTTTTTAGCGAACTGGAACGTTGTCTGTTGCCCTTCTTCAAAAAAATGCTGATGCATAAAAACGATGTAAAAACGGAAATCAAACAATTGCAGCAATTAGAGCTAAAATTGCGCCTCATCCGTGAAGACTCCCAGGAAAACGAACCATTTGAATTTTTCGCCTTTCACGAATGGTGTAAAAAGCGAAAAGAAATAAGAAGTGGTAAAATCTAGGACGGTCAACCTAACTGTAACCCATCTCAGCCCCCCCCATAGGGCTGTAAACTTATTTTAGAACGCGACAACGCTCACCAATCACTACTCACCCTTTCTTCGACAACTTACCCAATAACCATCCCTTTTCCGTCAATACTTTTTCCTCTTGGATGGCTGTGGCCAATTTTTCTCGCTCCGGCCGACTGTAAGGCGCCAACGCCACAATCTTTCGGGTGTAGTAAATGATGTTTTGAAAATTTTGTCGATGATAGTCACTCACCTCCCGGCGACGAATGAAACTTCGGAAGCTGTCCAGGTGTGAATCAAGCAAGTTGAACTCATCAAGCTCAAAATAAATTTTTAATAGCAGGGTTTTTGAGATTAGCTGGTTAACCAGGTCATTTGGATCAGAAGCCTGCAAATAGCGCAATGCCACTTCATAGTTTTGTCGCTCGTATTCCAAGCGGGCCCGATTGAATAGTACCGTATTCTGCTGATATTCCTGATCGAGTTTGTTTTGGTATTCAGCGATGAAGGATTCTACCGCCGAATATTCCTTTAGGCGCAAGCCAAAACCCACCACATTATCAAAAGTAAAGCGCGAAAGTTGGTTGTTTTCCACAAAAAAACCGGCAGCTAATCCTTCCTGAAATAATTCCCACCCTTCACGGGTAAATTCCAGGCTGCCTTCATTGAGTTTGCGAATACAAAAATTGATGGCGGCCCGATAGAGGTCTTTTAGTTCTTCTTTTGGAAATTGCCCCTGGTCCTGAGATAAAGCCTCTCTAAATTTTCGAAAATACACCTGACTGTACGCCTCCGTTAAAAAACGGTAGCAGTAATAATACAACGCAATGGCCGGAACTTCCAAAAAAGGGCTTTCTTCCAGCAAATCGATGGAATCTTGTAGCAACCCTAGCTCGTAATTGGTCTGAAAGACTGCCCGATGTGAAAGCTGGGTACAAACATGTCGAAGCTTTTGCGACAGATACAAAATATCCATCGTATTGCTGATCTCCTGCAGATTGAGGTTGCGGGTGCGCTTATTAGCGGAGTAGAATTGCGCCTTCTCGGTTTGAAACCGTAGTAGGTTTTGGTAAAAATCCGGATTGCGCAAGGGTTGATTCTTCTGCATCGACTGCACTTTTCGAATGGTGCGTCCAAAGTGTTTAGCCAGATTGCGCTGTCGGTAAAATCCGGCCAAGGCAAGTAAGCTCGTCGTTTTTTCCTGTTGCATGGATTGCCACATCAAGTATTGCTCCACAAAAAGATGCAACTCACTCATCGTACTTCTCAACTTCTGTTCATCAAAGCTTTCTCCTACATAAACCTTTGTAAAAAGCGCCTCTTTTTCCGGCAAAGACCGGCCTTTGTATAGGCATTCAGCCAGGCAATTGTACATCAGCCCAATATCCTCCCGATGGGTTACAAAAGGCGACCGCAAGAATTTTTTTAGCTGTCGCAACTCCTTTTTTTTCAATTGCAGGAGTAATTCATAGAGTATAGGAGTAGTTGTCATTAAATTTTATTTCCACAAATAATCATTATAATTAACTTAAAAATAAGTATTTACTTCAAAAAATAAATTATTTATTTCCACAAACTATATTATTTGTTCTTGTTAATCGTCTGGGCAAACCGGACATTTGGAATATGAAATTAAAATCACAAACCATGAAGAACAATAAAACGGTCTCAAGGCATAAAACTCTCGCGCTCTCTCTCTTTTTTGCCCTGGTAAATATTCAGGTATTTGCTCAAGGTTGGGGCTTTACCTTTTTGGTTTCCGGAGGTTCTAGAGTCACAAATGAAATTGTACATATTCCAGCTTTTAGTGATGGTGTCACTTATCCAATGGGTTTTTTCCCAACAGGAGACAACCTCACCTTCCAGTTCTCCAAAATAGAAGGTGAAGAATTTGTAGGAACTGGCTCACTGCTAAGTCCTACAGGAAGCACAAGTGGATTAGACCACTTTCCGCGTTCATCCGTAATCAACGACCGAGATACGGTGATCGTACTCGCTGACCAGATCAACCCTTTGTCTGGTCAGATGGATATTTTTATACATCGATATCACGCTGATTCCTCCGCCCTTATAGACCTTCCAGGCACCCATGATTGGTCGAAACCACTCTTCGTCGACCCCCAGGTACAGGGTACCGGAAAATCATTGATTTATACCAATGATGGAAAATTGCTTGCCCTCTGTGCCATTCAAAGTGAAATCTTGCCAGATACTTCATTTTATGAACTATACTTGGTCAAAACAGACCTAAATGGTACCATCGAATGGGTCAACCTCATTCAAAATCCGGGAGATGACCATCCGGTACAAATTATTGCCGCACCGGATAATGGATTCTGGATACTGGGTAATAGTGCATTGGCCACTTCCCCAGACGAAAGAACAATGCGACTGACCAAGACAGATGCTCAGGGCACTCAACAATGGGCCATGGATTTGGGGGCGCTCAACGACGTAGCTTATGACATGGTACTGACCAGTGATGGTGGACTAGTATTAACCGGGCACAATGCCAATCAGGAATTATTGGTGCTAAAGCTGGCGGCAAATGGCACACCGCTCTGGCGTCAAGATTACCCCACCTCTGATCGTTCAATGATGGGCAAAGGCATTATCGAGGACTTGCAGTTAAACCTGATTGTCGCCGGAGAGCAACAAATGAATGCTGACGGAGAAATTGACCCCTTCCTGGCTAAACTTACTGCCACAGGTATTCCACTCTGGGAAAAAAGATACGGCAAGCTGAACCAAGGGGAAAATTTCAATGATATTCAGCTCACTCCGGCAGGCCAGTATCTAATGTGCGGGTATCGGGATATTCCCGACAATGGTGGCCGCTTTGGGTACTTAATAAAAACCGACACCTTAGGAGTCATCAAGGGAGGGGTCGTTCATGGCAACGTGTTTCACGATCTAAATATTGACTGCCTGCCCGATTCGGATGAAATCAATTTGGAAGATTGGAAGGTTCAAGTGACCAATGACTCTCTCAACTTTTATGGCAATACCGATGCTTTGGGTAATTATTGGATTCCAGTGCAAGTGGAGCAGGACGATACGATGAATTATACCGTCTCCCTGGTTCCACCAAGCAGTTATTGGGCAGCTTGCGCCAATGACATCCCGGTAACCCTATTTTACCTGGATACTATGACTGTAGATTTTCCGGCTCAAGCTCTTGTAACTTGCCCATTTCCACAGGTGCAAATTGGCGCTTCTCCCCTCAGGTCTTGTCAAGCGGGATTCATATCAATCGATTATTGCAACTATGGAACCGCTTTGGCGGAAAATGCTACCCTGGAGGTCATTCTTGATGAGTACTTACTTTTTGAAGATGCGACCATCACTCCTTCACAGGTGGATGGCCAAATCTATACTTTTCCACTGGGTGATTTGGCGGTTAATGAATGTGGCAATCTGCTTATTGATGTCATGGTCGATTGCGATTCCACACAATTTTTGGATGCCGTTTGCATAGAGGCCCACATCTCCCCAGATGTTTTATGCATTGATCCAGAAAACTGGTCGGGAGCCCTCTTACATTTGGATTATACCTGTACGGATGATGAGCTGCGCTTCAATATTGAAAATGTGGGCACCGCTCCCATGCAGAGTGCTCAGAGTTACATCATTATTGAAGATGCCGTTTTGCTGATGCAAGGTGATTTTAATCTGAATCCAACAGAAAGCATTCAATCTGATCCAATACCGCTTGATGGAACAATCTACCATTTTATTGCCCCTCAGGAACCCGGAGCGCCCGGACCGGAATGGGTTTCTCTTGGCACTGCGGGATGCACTGACAATCATTCTCCCATGGTCAACCAATTTCCACAAAACTCCGGTGATCCGTTTACGGTAATTCATTGCCCGACTATTCAGGGGCCATATGACCCCAATGACAAACTGGCCACACCATCCGGCACGGGAATGCACCATGAAATTTTACCCAATACTGACTTGCAATACACCATTCGTTTCCAGAACGTCGGAAATGATACGGCTTTCCGGGTCATCATCAAGGATACCTTATCAGAGCTATTGAACCCCGCGACGATCGTGCCTGGGCCTTCCAGTCACCCTTATACTTGGCGACTGGAAGATCGGGGAGTTATGACCTTCAACTTTTACGACATCAATCTGCCAGATAGCACCACCAACCTGGCTGGATCGCAAGGCTTTGTCAACTTCCGCATCAAGCAAAAACGCGACCTGGAGGTAGGTAGTGTCATTGAAAATTCGGCGGGTATTTACTTTGACTTTAATGCACCGATCATTACCAACACCACCTTTCATACTATCAGTGATCTAATGGAAATTGTGAATGGAAGTGTTGCGGTAGCCGATCCCGTTACCGCAGTTAAAGTAGTCCCCAACCCAATGCAAAACGGGGCCTGGATTCAGATAGAAGGCCTGGAAATGAGCCAGAATAACTTGACATTAACCCTTTACGATATTACGGGAAAAAGAATTCGTACGCTAACCGGCAATGGTCCTCAATTCTGGATTGATCGAGGATCATTGGTATCGGGCATGTATTTCTTTACAATCGAAGGTGCCGGGCAATGGCAAGCCAGTGGTAAGTTGATGGTGCAATAACTAAATTTCTTTTTATAATGACAAGATGCCGAAATTAATGTGTTTGGAGTTATGGACAACTCCAAACCATTATTTCGGTTTTTTGTGTTTAGCTTTTGGGTAGAACAAATTGAAAGTTTATCTTTCCGAGAATAAAATACCCTAAATCATGAACCAACTTGTCAAAACCTTGACCGGCCTTTGCTTTTTGATGTTCTGCACCACGGCCCACACACAAGTCATCGATGTACAACATTATCACCTGGAAATCACGCTCAATGACACCACTGATGTCATTGCCGGTAAGGCGCGATTATTCATTCGTTTTACCGAAAAAGCACAGCCCTTTCAACTCGATTTGACGGAATTGAGTTATGACAAAAAAGGCATGACGGTAGCCCGCGTAACCGAAAATGGTCAGGAAGTGGCCTTTGAACATCAGAACGCCGTCTTAAAGATCCAACCTAAGACAGACAATAAAGACCTATTTAGAACCTACGAAATCACCTATAGCGGCATTCCCGTTGATGGACTGATCATTGCCAAAAATCTCTACGGGGACCGTACTTTTTTTGGCGACAACTGGCCCGATCGGGCGCGGCATTGGTTCCCCTGTGTCGATCATCCTTCCGATAAAGCGACCTTTGAGTTTGTCGTCACCGCTCCCGACCATTATCAGGTAGTCGCTAATGGGGTACAAATAGAAGAAACCAATATTGCCGATGGGGTAAAGCTCAGCCATTGGAAGACCAACGTGGCCATTCCCACAAAAGTAGCCGTGATAGGTGTGGCTCGTTTTGCCATTCAGTACCTGGGCGAAATCCACGACGTACCCGTATCGAGTTGGGTCTATCCCCAAAATAGAGAAAAAGGCTTTTACGACTATGCGATTGCCGAAAAGGTGCTCGATTATTTTATTGAACATGTAGGGCCTTACCCTTACGGAAAAATCGCCAATGTACAATCCAAAACTCGTTTTGGCGGGATGGAAAACGCCAGTAATATTTTTTATTTTGAAGCATCGGTGACTGGCAACCGCGACCATGAAGACCTGATCGCACACGAATTGGCCCACCAATGGTTTGGCAATTCTGCTACCGAAACTGATTGGGCGCATATCTGGTTAAGCGAGGGATTTGCTACCTATTTTACAGATTTGTATATCGAACACGTACACGGTAGAGATGCCTTTGTAGCTCGTATGCAGAAAGAACGCGAACAAGTGATTGACTTTTCTAAGCGCAGTCAGTCGCCCGTAGTCGATACCAAAACAAAAGACTACATGAAATTGCTCAATCCCAATTCCTACCAAAAAGGAGCCTGGGTACTGCACATGCTACGCCACAAGATCGGGGACGATTATTTCTGGCAGGGCATTCATTCCTATTATCAAAAATATGCCCTATCCAATGCTTCTACCGCTGATTTCCAACAAGTCATGGAAACAATTTCCGGCCAGAATTTGGATGCTTTTTTCCAGCAATGGTTGCATACGGGAGGCAATCCAGTATTGCAGAAGAGTTGGACTTTTCAGAAATCAATGGTGCACTTGGATATTTCTCAAGTACAGAAAAGTGATGCCGTTTTCCAATTCCCACTCACCGTCAAAGTGATTGGGGAGGATGGCCAATCCACCACAAAGACCGTACAGGTCACGAAAGCGGAGCAAAGCTTTGACATCAATGTCAATTTTAAACCCCGCGAAGTGGTATTGGATCCGGATACGTGGCTGTTGTATGAAGAAAAATAAGGGCAAAATAAGTCGGGGATATCACCAATAAAACGTCCTTAGCAGGACGAGGGATGATCTTCAACATAAGCAGGATAAAATTCTGGCTAAGCTCACCTTAAATGATAGGCCCATAGTCCAATCGGGATAATTTCTTGGCAACCACATTTTGACACTAAAAATAAAGCATTTTCTCATGAATATAAAAATGACCCTGAGTAGTTTATTCCTATGCATGCTATTGATCATGTTCTCTGGTTGCGGGGAAGAAAAACAGCCGGAAAAACGATGGTACAAGGGCAACCTTCATACCCATTCCTACTGGAGTGACGGCGATGATTTTCCGGAAATGATCATGGATTGGTATAAGACTCACGGTTATCACTTTGTGGGATTGTCAGACCACAACATCCTGGCGCGTAAAGAAAAATGGAAGACCATTCCCAAAAACCAGATTTATGAAAATGCTTTTGAGGCCTACCTCACACAATTTGACGATAAAGTCGTGTTTAAACAAGACTCTGGTCGGATCAGCGTGAGATTGAAAACATTGAAGGAATACCGCCCGCTTTTTGAAGAGCCGGGCCGCTTTTTAATCTTAGAAGCAGAAGAGATAACGGATGGATTGGAAGGAAAACCGGTACACATCAATGTATCTAACATTCAGGAGTTGATCCGACCCCAAGGAGGAGAAACAGTGCTCGAAATCATGCAAAACAACATCAATGCCGCCTTGCAACAAAGAGCCGAAACGGGCGTTCCTAACCTGGTTCACATCAATCATCCCAACTTCTATTATGCCATTTCTTTAGAAGATATGCAGGCCTTGGAGGGCGAGCAATTTTTCGAGGTCTACAATGGGCATCCCATGGTCAACAACTATGGCGATTCTACGCATATCGGCACGGAAGAAATGTGGGATCAGATCAATATCTCCTACCTCAATCGCAATCAGCCCGTGATGTACGGCATTGCCACCGATGACAGCCACAGTTATCACACCTTTGGGTCGGAATATAGCAATGCCGGTCGCGGCTGGGTGATGGTGCATGCCGACCAGCTGGAAGCCGTTAGCCTGATTGAGGCGATGGAAAAAGGACAGTTTTATGCCTCCACTGGTGTCACCTTGGCGAAAGTCGACTTTTCCAAAAATGTACTACACGTCACCGTAGCAGATGAGCCCGAAATTGCTTACGAAATTCAATTCATCGGGGTGCGCAAAAATGGTCAGCAGTCAGAGATCATTAAACGGGTAAAAACCACGAAAGCCAATTTCGCCGTAAGCGATGAATGGCTCTTTGTACGTGCTAAAATCATTTCAAATCGGGTCAAACCTAATCCATTTCAGGAAGGTGATTTTGAGATGGCATGGACACAACCGGTATGGGCCAAAGAGCAGTAGGGGCAAAACCAGTTGCGCCACCCGAAGAGTGAATAATTGCTGAAGGGCCATTATTGGAGGAAAAGGATTGTCTTGAATATCTCCAAGAGACAAGGACAATACACCTAATCCCATAACCTTTTAGCCGGCAATCTCGAAAAATCGAATTGCCACCGGAGATTTACTATTTCTTTCTAACCGAAGAGGGTGGGTATAATATAAAACCCGCCCACTTCCGCCAAGCCGCCAGGAGCTTACGTACAGCTTGCGCATCAGCACAGAACTGTCAGGGTAGGATGCATTTGGTTGCATCTACAGAATCGCCGGCGAAGCTTATGAAGTCAGTGACGTTGCAATTTAATAAAAAGTTTTAATAAATAAAAATTAAAACAATAAATTTATTCTCAATACCTCTTACCCTTTGCCATTTTTCGGGTCGCCCCCAGTTCCCCGTCTCCCCAAAACGCCCCTAACAAAAAAGGCCAACCCCACTGGGATCAGCCTTTCTATATCCAAACATGCTTATTTCTCTATTATTCTAGTAGTATCATCTTTCTTGTGGCCGTATATTGTCCGGTTTCCAATTTGTAATACAGTACACCGCTGACGGGTAAATCATGGGTCTCCACGACAACCTGATTGAATCCTTTTTCATATCGTCCTTCAATCCGTTTCCACTCGCGGCCGCTGAGGTCATAGACCGTGAGTACAGCCCTAGTTGTTTCCGGTAAGTCAAATCCAATCGTTGTACGTTCCTGGAATGGGTTAGGAATATTCTGGTGCAGGGCAAACCCTGATTGAGAAGCCGCTGCATCGTGGAACAATAAACCAACATCCAGCAAATCACCTAGTCCGTTGTATGCTTCCGCGAAAGTCATGGTACCATTCAAGTCAATGGCTTCACTTAATCTGACCGGTTCGTTCACATTAAACTCCAGTGTAAACAGTTCTGTATTGCTTTCTATTGCCAGTCCTTCAGGATCGTTCCAGCTCACTGTGAGGATGCCTGGTGCCACCTGATAAATCTGACCTGCTGTAAATTTTTCATAATAAATCTCCTGTAAAGTCAGCCGATCTGCGTCGTAATCCAGGGTAAATTGACTGCCAATGACATCGTTTAATTCTCCGGATCGGAAGGTCACTTTTGTTGTCATTCCTTGACTCAATTCCTGATCGTTAGTCTCCAGGTAAAAGGTGCCACTCCAGCTACGACTTGCCACGTCATCATCATTGGCATTGGGACTTGCACTCATATTCACATCACCAATTTTGATGGCAATAAAATCGTGGTTTGGCGAATGCCCTTGTAGGCTATTGACATTGGCCAATTCGGGAAATACTTCCTGCCACGGATCACTTGGGTTTGGAAATTCGTAATTGGCATCCACAAAACGCCAGCTGGTATTATTGGGCGAAAAATCTGAGCTTACCCCAAGTATCAGCTTCCGCAAATGGATCACATCCAAGGTTGAAATACTATTGGACGCATTTACATCAGCTGCAATTTTTTTGTAAGGAGAAGTTAATGGTTGGATGCCTAAAATATGTTTCGTAATCAGGATCAAATCCATAGTAGAGACACCATTCAAAGGATCGCCGTCCAACTCGGGTACTATGGTATAATCGAGGCCTTCACTTAGGTTGTCCATCATGTAAGTTCCGGTTGGATCCGTCATCATATCGTGAGGCATGGGCACATTGATGTTCATCATCACTTCCTCCACCGGTTCGTCATCCTCGGTGATGATCAAGCCAGAGATAGCCCCCGAAACGGTTCCGTTTTCAGCACATAGCCCGAGGTTATCCTGCACCACCAAATAGGTTTCGCAATAGTCGTAATTGGGCCCTCCCACCACACCATTGGGCTGCACCGAATACGGATTAAAAACATTGTCCCAGGCATAAAGGCGTACCAACACAATTCCGATATCGTCACAAGTTACCACAGTGGCAATGTGCTCCGGACTGGGAATTTCCGTCCCGTTGATGATTTCTTCCGTTTGGTGGATCGAAAGCGTCACCGGTCCAGAACAATCGGTTGGCAAACCACCGGCGAGAAAATCCGTCGCCAGTACCGAGCGGCCGGCAATATCGATATCTCCATCGCCGTCCGCATCGGTATCGGACTCCAACAGCATTAAGGAGGTGGAGAGTCCATTGGTACAACTTGGCGCTGGTGCCAAACAATCTACTATCTCAAAAGGAATCCAGGAATTGGTTTGATTACCACAGCCATCTGAGACCTTTACCTCAAAAGCATGATTGCCCAAGGGATAATTCCCAACTATCCGATAATCCGGATAACTGCCCAGTAAACTTTGATTGGTAATATTACCATCAAGGGTTCCGTCATTATTGGTATCTAAATGAATTTCTACAGTGGTACTAGACGGTGAACATAGTTCGTCTACCGAAAAGTAAACTTCCACAGCCCCCACACAATTTGATTGTTCACTACAAAATGGGGCTGGCGCATCAAAGATGATGCTAGGAGATAACTCATCGTGTACCTTGATCACCTGAGTATAACGCCAGTACCCATTGGAAGCTACCGTACGCCAATAACCCGCGGGATTGGTACTGCCATCACAACTCAACCCTTTAGTGCCTGCTGATGGAAAGTTGTCATTTTCGTTATTGTTTCTATCCAGATAGACCTGCTGGTCACGACGCAAGAGCCAGAGTGGTTCGTCCCCGTCATCACCATCACAATCTTCATCTCTTGTGAGATCAATGGGAGCACTGATGCCGTCGTATTCACACCAATCAACCACCGTGTAGGTCCGTAATATTTTATGACAAGCGGAACCGGAAATGACATCAAAAACCTGCTCAGTCACATCCACTGCCAGGTTTTCGCAGCCCAATGAGAAAATCTGGAGTGTATCCGTACTGGGAATTTCGCACTCCGCCTCCACATCAGCAGGGAAGCGAATTTCATAATTACGACTGGTATTGATCGTAATAAATTGCTCACAGATACCCGATGTATTACCAAACTGATCCACCGATTGAAAACGCCGTACAATAGTACCTGATCCACAATCGGCCATATTCACCAACGGCGTTAATTCCTGTATGGTGCCATTATCACAATTATCAGAAGTGACAGGCATGCCAAATACTGCTTGTAAATCAACTAGGTTGTTGAATTCAAAGCCAAAAGGTAAATTGCCACAGTCCACCGAGGTATTGGCCGGGGCTTCACACTCAGGAGCTAGATTGTCAATAACCATAATATCGGTACTACATACGTTGGTGTTGCCAGCGGCATCGGTCACTCTTAATTCCACAGTGACCATTTCACCAGCATCGCAACAATAAAAATCAACAGAAGGACCCCAGGCTGTATATTCACCGGTAACACTATTGCAGTGATCTGGATTGTAATCTACAATCCGCCGCACTTCCAAAAGAGATACTTCACAATTGTCGTTGCTACCTTCATCTACATCCGTTTGCATAAGACGGGCAAAGCCATTGTTATTCAACACCACATTCAAATTATCATTGCACACCGCCACCGGCGACACCAAGTCTTCTACACAAAATGCACACTCTACCACACTGGCATTCCCACAAGCATCCGTTACTGTGTGCCGAAACCGATGGCAGCCCAGCGGAATGCCATTCACAAGACGACTAGCTCCGGGAGGAATACTCGCAATGGTAATCGTTTCGGTGGTAGTACCGATGACTTGCCCTACTGGGTTGAGCAATGGTACTTCTATATCTGTCACCACCTCGGTCAGCACATCCCAAGTGGAACAGTTATCGTTAACCAGTGGTAATGGCGCATTAATCGTCGCGGTACAGCTGGAGGCTCCCGCCGAATAATAGAGAATATCGGTTGTGGGACAACTAATGGTCGGTGCCGTAGAATCACCAATTCGGATAATTTGGCTAAAAGACTCCAAAACGCCCGGATTGCAGTCGTCCGACAAAAACCAGCGCCGAATAAAACTATAGGTATCTCCACATAACTCAATGGCAGGTTGATCTACATAACTGGCCGTCAAATTGCAATACACCGGTGCAATTTCAAATACGCCAAAGGCCGTTTGCACGTAAGGATAACCGCTCACCGATGGGTGCGGCGTGCCATTGGGCAAGGTGGCATAAGTTTCATCGCATTCCAACACAAACACCTGCGCCGGCAACCAGACATCTTCTATTTCCAAAATATCAAAATCAATGGTTTGTACACATTGCCCTTGACTTCCAGAAATATTCGTCGCGGTAAAAGAACGGGTTATCGTCGCACCACCACACAGTCCGCCATTGCTCAAGTGATCGGTAAAGACGAAGGTCGGTTGCAAACAGTTGCCCTCAACTACCGGCAATCCAGTATAATCAACACTCGATTGTTGATTAAAAATAAGTTGATAATCATTGCAGTACAAAGGTAGGAAAGCCGTGGTTTCTTGCGCATTCAACCCCACAATACCGCCCGCTCCCTGGCTGTAAATCGTCCATTGAAAATCGCCCGTTTGGGTAGAGGCAAAAGAGGTGGTAAACAGGGTATAATCCTGATTGGGCCGCAAGGGTACAGTAATGCGAATGATGTCGTCTTCATTGGGATAAACGCCTTCACCGGGTTCCAACAAACGAGACCACGCCATGATATTCTGGCACGGGCCAAGTGAGGGATTAAAATAACTATGATAAATGGCCGCTGCCCCTTGTCCGAAGGAAGCGGAAAGCTCAAAAGTATAGACGTCTTCCTCTGTCACCCTAAATGTGTCCAAGCGATAATAATGAGTGCCGGGAATGGGGCTCACCAAATCGACAAAGCAGGCAAAATTTTGTGGAGTAATGGTCGGTAAGTTATTGGCTAATGAATTTTCCAACAAGTATACCTCTTGGTCAACCATGGCCATATTGGCGTTATCGGGGCAGTTCAAAATCGGGGCCCCTCCTTCCTGAATTTGAATGGCTCCCTGGCCGAAATAATTGCCGGCTACCGTCGTGATCTGCACTTGCAAAATTTGGCCCAAATATTCATCTGTCACCAGATTACCAATTGGTGTGCCGCTCGGATCAAAAACAGTGACGATATAGTCCGTTTCCATACACGGATAGTTGCCTTCTAAAATCATACTGGGCAAAATCAAAGCTTCACAATCCGGCCCTAATGGTACATTAACCAAGTTATTGGTTGCAATATTAGGTAAACTCAAAACAGTAATCGTCTGGCTCACCGTGATGGAACAGCCGGGGTCGGTCGGATCATTTGGGGTAGCTTCTCCAGCCACAAAGGTATAAGTAATAAGATGTGCCCCCGTGCCTTCCGCTTGAGGATCAAACAGGCTTCCGGGTACCCCATCAATGCTAAATGTACCCGTTCCAGATACCCCCTCTACATCGGCGGTTAGCTCAAAAGCCCCACTGCTTAAACACACTTCCTCGGGAATGCCCAGGATTACCGGATTGGGATAATAACAGGTATTCGCAATAGTTAAAGTATCACCCAATCCATTTTCCACACTCAATTCAAACCCCTGTCCATCCACATGAATACCTGTCAATTGGTATTTCCCTGAGCCGGGAGCTGTTTCCAAAAATAACGTACCTGCTTCAACAGGAATGGGTGCACTTGGTGGCGCTGGGCTACCGGACTGATAAAATCCGGGAGCAGAAATAACTGACCAGATTTGCCCGGTAGGGCTTTCAATGGTGATCAACTCGCTAAACTGGCCATTTTGTAAATTGGTGGCATTGTTCATACAATTGCAAACCGCCTCACCAGCCGGATCATCCCCGAAATAGATGGACGGCATCAGCAAGGAAGGACTGCTTCCCATCGCCATGCCTGGCAACAAAATAATGACCAACAATGCATACAATAGGAAATGAAAGAGCTTGCCTCTTTTTACCACAACTGGGGAGTTGGCAAAAATCTCAGTGTCGGAGTTGATTCGTACACGTTTCGGGATTAATGCACCTCTACCCAAATAATTTTGAAGTAGTCTCATAGTGCGAAAATTTTGATCAACGGCGTGAGCCGCATTTAGTGATAAATAGTGTTTCAAGCAAAGTACGATCACCCCCAGCATGGACCAATTCCAGCTGAGAAAGTGTTGATACTCCGCGAAATAATGGATTAAACTTTATTTATATAAGTACTTGCAAAAACGGGGCCAACTTTTTCCAGAAGCGTAAAAAAAGGAATCTGAAGCCCCATTTCAGACTCCACCTTGGTATGAGCTCAGGTCAAAAGCAAAGCACGCAATGAAAACGGCGTTTCATTGCGTGCTTCTCCAATCTATCTATGGTCTATTTAACTTTCACCATTTTCTGACTGGCTTTATAAGCGCCTGCTTCTAAAGTATAATACAGCACAACGCCTTCCGGCAAATCTTTTCCAGCTACTTCCACAAAATGGGTGCCTGCATCATACAAACCTTTCCATTCTCGTAGCAACTGTCCGGTGACGGTATGAATGCTCAAATGCACTTCACTGGCTTCCGGTAGGGTAAACCCGATCGCGGTGCTGTGGCTGAATGGGTTGGGTTGGTTTTGGAATAAGGCAAACGCCTCCGGATGATTGGTATAAAAAAGTTCCGGTTTCAACCATTGACCATTTTTGTGATACCCTTCGGAATGGGTGATTTGGGAATTGATATTCAAAATATCACTCAATTTCCCCGACCGTTTTGCCCGGACAACGAGGGTAAAAACAGGACTTTCATCAACCGTCATACCCGCTTCGGGATACCAACTGGTGGTCAGTAACCCACTTTCTAGAAAATCCATTGCAAAATCATTTTTCCGCGCTATTCCGGGTATCACCTCCGTAATCGTCAATTCATCAGGATTCCATCCAAGGGTAAATTGATACCCCAATACCTGCTGCAATTGGGGCGCCCTTACGGGGATGGCGTAGCTTTCTCCCTTGCGCAACTCCTGATCTTCCAATTCAAAGCGCAAAGGCCGACCTTCCGTCCGGTAATCCGGATTCAACAAATAGCTCGTATTGGCATTGAGGTTGACATCCCCAATTTTGATCGCCACAAAATCAGCCGCAAAATCATCTCCGGAAAGGTTGTTGAAACTGATCACTTCGGGAAACTCTTCCGCCAGGGGATTCAGTGGATTTATAAATTCATACGCCACCGGCACAAACCGCCAACTGGTATTATTGGGAAACCCCGGAATAACCCCCAAAACGACCTGCTTGATTTGAATCAAATCGGCCGTACTTATGGTGCCATTGTCGGTAACATCCGCCGCAATAATTTTGTACGGACTATCCAGAATACTGGTGCCTAAAATGTGTTGCTTGATGATGATCATATCAAAAGTCGAAACGCCATTGGAGGCCAATGTATCAAGGTGTGGTGTGACCGTATAATCATAACCATACGGCACTTCTTCGAAGGTGTAGTAGCCCGGTGCTGGTGTGTACATGGTCATATTCAATTGGCCACTCAGTGTCACTTCTACCCCTTCAACACCTTCGTCTTCTTCCGTGGCAATGCGGCCGCTGATGGTCGCCAGATCAATACAAACGCCCATATTGTCTTGGACCAGTAAAGTGGTCTCGCAGAAGTCATAATTGGGACCACCCAGCGAACCATCCGGTTGTAGCGCATAGGGATTGTTTGCACTATCCCAGGCATAAATGCGGATCAAGACATTGCCAATTTCGTCGCAAGTCACCACTAGGCTATCCTGATTGATACTCGGAATCTCTGCACCAACGGCTACACTATCTGCCCGATGAATGGAATAACGGACGGGTTCGGTACAATCGTTGATCGGACTGGCCACAAAAGCACTGGCCGAAATACTAGCCGCTCCACGATCTTCATCGCCGTCACCATCTGCATCGGTATTGGGTGGTAGTGCGGAGAGTTCCACCGACAACCCGTCGATACAAACTGGCGTCGGAGCCAGACAATCGACGATTTGGAAAGCAATGGATTTGGCCGCGGCATTGCCACAACCATCCGCCACCACCAGATTCAAAATGTGATTGCCAATGGCAAAATCTCCGGTTATCTGGTAAGTCGGATAATTGCCACTCAGCACCTCACCGGCAATATTAACGGTAGGGTTGGCTTCATCAAATAG
This sequence comes from uncultured Saprospiraceae bacterium, assembly GCA_964015035.1. Lineage (GTDB taxonomy): Bacteria > Bacteroidota > Bacteroidia > Chitinophagales > Saprospiraceae > BQJU01. Next base: position 22,076 of record CAXHCA010000047.1, on the reverse strand, counting down.
ATTAATAGTCAGATCATCAGGCGTACAATTTTCATCCACTGTAAAGTTGATGGTTGCAGTGCCCATACAGGTATTGCCATTTTCGCTACAGAATGGATCTGGCGAAGCTACCGATATAATCGGATCCGTGTTGTCAATCACACTGATGTGCTGCTGATACTGCCAAAACCCGACAGAAGTTAACTCCCGGGGTGGCGTAGCCGTACCACTGATATTGCTATTGATCCAGTGCCCCGAAGGGTTGGAAAGACCATCACAACTCGTTCCCTTGGCAAAAGCCACTGGTGCATTATTAAATTCATTGATATCCCGGTCGATATAGACGACGCCTCCCGGACGCACCAACACCCAAACATCTTCATCTCCGGGGTTGCCGTCGCAATCTTCATCGCGGCTGATCGTACGGGCGGGTGAAATGCCGTCGTATTCACACCAGTTGACTACCCGATAGTTGCGGAAAATCTTATAACAACCATCTTCGGAGGTGGTAAAGGTCTCTTCATCCATACCTATTGCAAAATGGTCACAAGCCAAGCCATTAATTTCCAGGGAGTCGTTGGGAATATTGCCACAGCTGGCCTGAAGGTCTTTTGGAAAACGGATTTCGTAATTGTGAACAGGTAGAATATTGACGACCTGTTGACAGGTGTTGCCGGAAATATTCCCCGCAAGGTCTATTGCGCGAAAGCGCCTAATGATATTGCCAAATCCACAATCGTCAAGATTGACAATTGGCTCCATTTCTTGTCCGATCGCCGTTGGACAATTGTCTTCCACTGTGGCATTGCCAAAAAGTTGCTGTAACTGGATCGTATCGGTGGCCTCGAAGTTATACGGCAAGGTATTACAGGCTACATCTTTATTAGGTGGTGCCGTACAGAAAGGCCGAATTTTATCCTCGACCAGCACTTCCATCGTACAAATATTTTCATTACCTACGGTATCTACCGCACGCAATTCGACCATGATCACTTGATTGACATCACAGCAGTACAATTCAACAAATTCGCTCCAAACGGTGTAGTATTCCGCTACCGGCTCGCAGGAGTTTGGGTTCTGGGTCACCAGTCGACGTACTTCCACTCGATCCAGTTCACAGTTATCCGAACTACCTTCATCTACATCGATCGCATAAAGCCGAGCATAGCCTACCCCGCCTAAGGTCACCGTGAGGTCGTCATCACAAACAGCCGTGGGTTCAACACGATCCTCCACACAAAAGTCACATTCCAGGACATTGGTATTGTCGCAGGCATCTGTCACCGTATATTTGAACCGGTGGCATCCCGTAGGAATTCCCGTGATGTAGCGAGAAGCCCCCGCCGGAATATTCGCTAGTACCACCGTCTCCGTCGTCGTGCCAATTACTTGTCCCCATTGATCCAAAACCGGCACCTCTACATCGGTGACAATCTGAATACTCACTTCCCAGGTCGAACAATTGTCCGTTACCTCCGGTAAGGGCACTTCAAAACTTGCCGTACAATCAAATGGACCGGTAGAATAAATGATGCCTTCGGGATCAGTCGTAGTTGGACACGTGATAGCTGGTCCCGTAAAATCGTCGACATTGATGATCTGGTTGTAATAGAAAAAAGAGCTAGGATCACACCCATTCAAAAGGGTCCAGTTGCGCACCAATTTGTAACCGCTTTCGCAGGTTTCAATGGCGGGTTGATCATTAAAGGAGGATGCCAATCCACAGAATAATGGGTCCAGATTAAAAATCCCAAAGCCACTCTGAATAAAAGGATAACCACTTACAGAAGGGTGTGGATAGCCATCTTCAGTGATTGGAAAGGTGTCGTCACATTCGGCGATGTAAATCAATGGCGGTAGGATGAGATCATCCAATGTAGGTTGATGGAGCGTGATGGTCTGGCTACAGGTTTTCTGTAGCCCCGCGCCATCTGTTGCGGTGAAAGTCCGGGTGATCACATAATCGCCGCATTGTCCATTTTGACTTACCACATCATCAAATGTATAGTCGACCGTAGAGCAATTATCGCTCGCAAACGGCTCACCGGTAAAGGCTAGGCTTGCTGGGTTGTCCAGAATTTCATTTAAATCAGCACAGTACAATTTACGCACCACCGAAGCATCTTGCGCCGGTAATTCATTGATCAACCCGGTACCTTCACTATACATCGCCCATTGGTATGCCCCCGTAATATTGGGATCGACGGATGACGTAAAGAGGAAGTAGGTCTCTCCCGGCACCAATTGTAGGACAATACGAGAAATCGGGTTGGCAGCATTAAAATATCCAATCCCAGTGGTATTGTCATTGCTCTGAATGATCATATTGGTACAAATACCATTAGCAGGTTCAAAGCTATCCTGATAGAGGGTAGCAATGCCATTACCAAAAGAGGCATTTAGTTCAAAATAATAAACATCCGCCTCGCTAACGGTAAAGCTAAAAACATCGTAATAGTGATTGCCTGCCACCGGATTAATTAGGTTTTGATAGCAGGAATAATTGTTCAAATTTAAACCAAGGTCACTTCCCCCCAAGGCCCCATTGAGTAACTGCACCTGCTCGGATACGGGAATGCGATCGGTATCATCCGGGCAATCAATCATGGGTGCAGAATAATCAAACAAAGTAATGGTACTGAAGCCAACATAAGGCCCCGCTACCGTAGTAACTACCACATTGAGGGTTTGGCCCGAATAATCCGCAGGTACGGTATCCCCCAAATTGGTGCCGTCAGGAGCATAAACGTTAATGATGAAATCATCGAGACAGGTATAAGTTCCTTCTACGATCATTTCCGGAAGGATGACAGCCTCACAATTTTGGTCAAGCGTCACCAAGACATTATTATTGGTGGCAAGCGTTGGCAAATCCTCCACCACCACGGTTTGTGAGATCGTCAACATACAACCCGGATCATCGGGATCATCCATGATGGCTTCGCCGGCATCAAAAGTGTATTCTACCTCATAGGAGCCTGGTCCCAACAAATTAGGATCAAATACAGTTGCAGGCTGTCCATCGATGGTAAAACTACCGGTCCCGTCTACGCCTTCGGCATCTCCTACCAAATCAACCGGACCACTATAGACACAATACACATCATTCAGCCCTACAATGGAAGGGTTGGGGTAATAACAAGTAGAACTGATTGTGAGCAAATCTCCAAATTCATTTTCTACCGCGAAGGAAAAACCAATTTCATCTATATGACGGGCAAAGAGTTGGTAAATCCCCGGTGAAGTCTCCTCGAGCACCGTACCCGGCATAATGGGGGTCGGCAACACTGGAGGTTGTGGGCTATTGATCTCAAATAGCCCATCTGCCAACAGGATAGTCCACGTGAGCCCTTCCGGACCGGCAACGGTAATCACTTCGCTAAACTGACCATCAAAAACATTGGTGGCGTTGTTTAAACAGGTGCATGGATCCGTGATATTAGGATCATCTCCCAAATAAATCGTCGACAAACAATCCGGACAAGGATCTTCGCTATCACAAATGCCATCGCCATCCGTATCGCTACTATCCAAAATCAAAATCAGTTCATCTTGCACTTGGATGCCACTACAGGTGCCGATATTGCTGGTGACAGTCAAGGTTAATGTCACCTGCCCATTGTCAATATCCGCCTGACTAGGGAAATAAACCGGCTGGAATGCATCTATATTGCTAAAGGTTCCTGTGCCACTAGTACTCCAAATTCCCGTACCTCTACTAATAATGGGAGAAAAATCCTGGTCCACAAAGACAAAAGCCTCTTCTGATGCACAAATGGTCACGTCTTCACCGGCATAAGCTTCCGGTAAAACCTCATCTCCATTTACGGAGACGATGGCCTGACAGTTGGCGGTATTCCCATTATTGTCGGTTACAGTCATGGTCACCACCGTATTTCCAACATCCGAACAGTCAAAGAAATCCTGGCTGAGCGAATAGGATTGAATCCCACACAGGTCGGTACTGCCATCATTCATATCGGTGCCATTGATGGCCACTTGGGCCTGTGGTGGCAAAAGGGTGACAGTTAGGTTTTGACAATGTGCCTGCGGCGGCGTATTGTCTACCACGGTCACTGTAGAAACGCAACTGGACATATTGCCATTAACGTCGGTGACCTGTAACGTTACCAGGTTGGGACCAATATCTTCACAGCCGTAAGTCTCTTCAGAAATCGTCATGCTCGCAATGCCACAATTATCGATACTTCCTCCGTTGACATTAGCGGTCACAATATCGGCTTGGCCATTGGCATTCAATGTCACACTAAAATCATTACATACAGCCTGTGGTGCCTCGTTGTCTTCCAGAATCAGCAAAGTATTACAAACCCGGGTATTGCCGTTAACATCCGTCACGGTGATTCTGATTTGTTGGGTATCGCCATCCTGCTCTCCAAAGATGGTCCCGGGCAGGGAATCTTGCACCACACTGGCAATACCACAATTATCGTTTGCTTGGATAAAAGCAGTCAGATCGGGCACCAAAGCATGACACATACCGGGCACATTGCTCACGGCTAGATTGGCAAAACACCCCATGATCGACGGCGGGGTGACATCGTGTAGCTGGACCGCGAAAGAACATTGTGCGGTATTGCCATTGCCATCATCAACAGTAATCGTAATGGTCGTATCGGTGGTCACGACGTTACCTCCCGCAGGCGTTTGTGTAAAGAACAGATCGGTACTGCAATCGTCACTGGCTATCGCCAAATTGGTGAAATCGGGTAGTTCAACCTGACAGAAATTGCTCAAGTTCAGGTCCTGCACTTCCGGACAAACAATGGTTGGATCATCTTGATCTTCCAGTGTCACATTAAACGTACAGAAGGTGGAATTTCCATGACCATCTTCTGCCGTCAAAGTAATGGCGGTGGTGGTGTTGTGGCCACCAAGAATCGTGCCCGCAGCTACATCCTGCTCAACATTGATTTGCAATGCGCTACTACAATTATCCGAGAAGGAGGCTTCTTCAGTATAATCCGGAAGTAATGCCTCGCAGTTTTCATCTACCACCAAGACCTGATCCATCGGGCATTCAATCATCGGATCCGTTTCATCCACCAGATTGACCGTCAATGTGCAGTTGGAAAACTGCCCATTCCCATCAGCAATTATTAAAGTAACTAGCTGGCTGGTGCCATGCCCCGAAAGTATCGTTCCCGCGGCAGGAACCTGGCTGATACTTAAATTTTGCCCTGTGGTACAGTTATCAGAGATGGTAACTGCATTCATAAAACTAGGCAACAGCACTTCACAGTTCTCATCCAAGCTCAGTACTTCATTTTCCGGACAAGTTATACTTGGCGGTATATTATCCTTCAAGGTTAGAATCAAAATGCAATTTGACGCATTTCCTGCCTCATCAGTTGCCGTCAAGGTCACTTGCAAACTGGTATTGTGACCGGATAACACTTCTCCAATTTCTGGAAACTGCGTGATTTGCAAATCGCCAGCAGCGGTACAATTATCCGAAGCCAGGGCATTGGTGGTCAAATCAGGAAGCAGTACTTCGCAACCTTCGTCAACGTTCAATACCTGATCTGCCGGACAGCTGATGGTCGGCGCAACGGGATCATCAAGCTGTACGCCAAAGATACAATTGGCCGTGTTTTCATTACCATCCGTCACCGTCAGCGTTACCGTTGTTACTGTATTGTGTCCCGTCAAAATTGTTCCCGCAGCCGGCATTTGTGCCAGCGTTAATTCTGACAGTGGGGCGCAATTATCCTCCAAATTGGCCAGGTTGCGATAATCGGGTAGGGTAGCATTACAGTTCGCATCCAGCGTCAGGTTTTGATTTTCCGGGCAACTAATTGTGGGGTCATCCATATCCAGCAACAAAATGGTAAAAGTACACTGGTTGCTATTTCCGTTGCCATCATCTGCCGTCAGGGTCACTTCTTGGGTAGCATCCCCGGAGAGCACGGTAAATACCGGCACATTTTGATTGATCGTAATTTGATTGGTCGCCCGACAATTATCCGTTACAATCGCCTGGCTAGTATAGTCAGGGACAAGATACTCACATTGGTCATCGAGCATTACCTCGGGATCGGGGGGACAAATGATGGTAGGCGGAGTATCGTCTTCAAGTGTCAACACAAAAGAACAGGTTTCCATTCCTCCATTTTGATCACTGGCGGTCAAGGTGATGATTTGTGCCGTTTGGTGGCCACTAATTTCCGTATTGGCCGGTGGTGATTGTGTCACCGTAATCTGATCACTACTGCAATCACTAAAGACGATCGCATCTTCCGTATAATCGGGAATCACAAAGCGGCAATTGTCGTTTAATGCCTCCAACTGATCACCGGGGCAACTCAATGAAGGACTAACACTTTCTTCCAGGCGAACCGTAAAGGAACAACTTTGGCTATTGCCGTTGCCATCATCGACCATCAGGGTAATAATGGCGGTTGTCCCCACGCCACTGATGGTTGTACCAATCGGCGGGTTTTGGGTGAGTGATGCCTGCAATGCCTCATTTGAAGTACAATTGTCACTCAGCGTGGCCACACTTCCGTAATTGGGTAAGGCCACCGGACAATCACCCAGAACATCAATAATTTGATCATTGGGACAGATGAGTGTTGGAGCCGTATTGTCTTCCAGATTCACCACAAAAGAACAGGTGCCGGTATTCCCCTGCGCATCCACTGCCGATAACGTGATGGTCTCACTGCTGCCATCTCCGGAAAGCAGGCTTCCCGCAACCGGGCTTTGACTGGTGCTGATAACCCCCAATGGACTGCAATTATCAGTAATTGGCGCCGATTGTGTATAATCAGGCAAGGCTATTTCACACTGGTCATTTAGCGAAAGCAAATGATCCATTGGGCAGCCAATCACCGGTGCTTCGTTATCCCTTACCCGGAGGATGAAGGCACATTGGGCCGTATTGCCACTGGCATCAGAAGCGGTAAGGATGATCGTTTGATCACCGCTAGACCCACTGAGTATCGTACCCGGAGTTAATGCCTGAAAGATGGCAATTTCCCCCGAAGCACTACAATTGTCTTCCACCAGGGCCTGACTGGTAAAATCAGGTAGGGCTACCTCACAATTTACTCCTAAATCAATTTCCTGATCAGCCGGACAGGTGATACTCGGATCGGTATTATCCTGAAGCGTGACACTAAAAACACAAAAGGCGCTATTGCCATTGCCGTCATTTGCGGTCAGCGTAATATTTTGATTGGTTCCGGTAATCAGCGCACCTGGCCCGGGACTTTGCGTGAACATCAATGTCTCACTACAATCATCCGTGGCTGTCGCCAAATTTCGGTAATCGGGTAGCTCGCCTTCACAGTTGGCGTTAAGCGCAAGTACTTGAGTCGTGGGGCATTCGATAGACGGTGTGGCCTCATCAGTGGCGATCAAGGTGAAATTACATTGGTTTTGGTTGCCGTGAGCATCTTCGGCAGTCAGCGTAATCAATTGTGTGGTATTGTGTCCGGTGAGTATGGTTCCTACGGCCACATCTTGCGTGATGGTCAATCCAGTTGGGCAATTATCGTTGGCTGTCGCCAAATGGGTTAAATCAGGGACAACTGCTGCACATTGCGCATCCAATTCAACGGTTTGATCACCGGGACAGGTAATTGATGGCTGTGTGGCATCATTCAACAAAAGTGTAAAACTACACTGCGCTTGATTGCCATTGTTGTCATCGGCAGTGATCAACATTTGCACTGAAGCCATATTTCCCGAAAGGGTGGTCCCCGAAGCGATATTTTGGGTCAATGTAATGGCATTATCTGCCGTGCAATTGTCAGAAGTGACCGCCAAAAGGGTATAATCAGGCACCAAAAAACCACAATTTTCATCCACTTCTACCGATTGATTATCGGGACAAGAGAGGGAGGGGGCCTGCAAATCTTTGAGTGTAATCTGGAAGGTACAGTTGCTATTTCCCGCCGTCAAGGTAATGACCTGAAAAACATTGTGCCCACTCATAATCGTTCCTGCCGGTGGCGACTGCGAGACTTGGGGAGATCCAATGACACAATCTTGCGAAACAATAGCATCATCGGTATAGTCGGGAATGCCGAAATTACAATTGTTGTTCACTTCCACAATGCGGTCTCCCGGACAAGTCAGGCTCGGAAAAATGGCATCAGTCAAGGTCAGGTTGAAAGTACAAGATTGCTGGTTGCCGTTCCCGTCATCCGCTGTCAAGGTGATTTCAATCGACGAATCAGCACCACCGACCAGCGTTCCGGGAGCTGGCGTTTGGGTGAGGGTCAACGCATTGCCAAAAGCACAATTGTCGACTATCTCTGCAGCAAGGCGATAATCCGGCAATGATACCTGGCAATCACCTGTTACATTGAGCTCTTGATCGCCGGGACAGATGAGCGTGGGCAAACTTTGATCGTTGACAATCAAATTAAAACTACACGCCGCTTGATTGCCTGCTTCATCCGTAGCGTTGATGGTGATCGTTTCCACTGCCCCGGAATCAGTGAGTAATGTTCCTGCTGGTGGATCTTGAGTGATCAATAGATTTTCTAGATCGGTACAATGATCGGTAATAGAAGCAGCATCGATAAAATTGGGGAGCAAAAGTTCACAATTTTCCGATAAAGCCACTTCCTGATTCGCCGGGCAGGTCATCACGGGGGGCATCTCGTCCGTTAAGGTCAATCTAAAGCTACATTGAGCCGTGTTGTTCTGCGCATCAACAGCAGAAATAATCACTTCTTGATTTGCTGTAATACTCGTACCCGCTTCTGGTGATTGAGTAATGGTAATTTCGGCAAAAGCCGTACAATCATCCGTAGCAGCAACAAAGGCCGCATAATCAGGCATGATATAGGAACAATTGAGATCGGCAGCTACATTCTGACTGATCGGGCAAGTAATAGAAGGCGGCGTTTGGTCAGCAAGCGTCACACTGAAACTACAATTCACCAAGTTGCCGTTGCCATCACCGGCAGTAATGCTAACCACTTGCGTGGTGCCTGGGCTACTAATCAATGTCCCCGCAGTGGGAAACTGACTTAAACTGATGACTGTAGCACAATTATCAGCCACTACTACCTCATCGCGATAATCCGGTAAGGTAATTTCACAAGCTCCACTAAGTTGAATCGTTTGGTTGCCAGGGCAGGCAATATCTGGCACCGTTTCGTCATCAACAATGACTTGAAAAGTACAATCCGTAGTATTACCTTGTTCATCAATCACCTTTATCTTAACCGTCGAAGTGGTTCCCACGCCACTTATGAGGGTTCCAATCGCAGGGATTTGACTTAACGTCAATGCATCCGTATTGGCACATGGATCGGTCGCTGTGGCTAAATCGCGGTAGTCGGGAATAGACGCCTCACAATTGGCATCAGCCACGATGATCTGATTATCTGGGCAGGTGATTTCTGGTTCGGCATTGTTTTCCAATGATACCTGAAAGCTACAACTGGAGATATTGCCTTGGCCGTCATCCGCACTCAGCGTAATTATAGTTGGAACCGGACCGGATAGTGTCATTCCTTGCGGCACATCCTGACTCACGATTATATTACCTGCCAAAGTACACTGATCATCGACAATGGCTTGGAGCGTATAATCGGGTAGAGACGCCTCACAATTGACATCCACTGCAATAATTTGATTGGCCGGACAAATAATCGTTGGGGCCATACAATCCACAGTAGTCAACATAAAAGAACAATTATTGCTGTTGCCATGACCGTCATTGACCGTCAAGGTAATCGATTGGCTCACGTCGACTCCCGAAATGATGGAACCAGGTACCAAAGATTGATTGATGGTCAAATTTCCATTGGAAACGCAGTGGTCACTGACTACGGCATCTATTGTAAAATCAGGGATCACCGCCTGACAGTTTTCGTTGAGGGATACCGTTTGATCACCAGGACAAATGATCTGCGGGGCGGTATGGTCATTGAGGGTCAACGTAAAATTACAAGTCGCTTCATTGTTGCTTTCATCAGTAACCGTTAGTTCAATGACATGCATCGTATTGTCGCCGCTAAGGAGGCTGCCCGGGGCAATATTTTGACTAAAAGTCAACTGATCCAGTGCATTACATTGATCCGAAAATAAAAGACTGGTTTCGTAATCGGGCACTACAAATTGACAATTGGCGTTCAAATCAACGGTTTGACTCGCTGGACAATTGATTTCCGGCAATGATTGATCTTCCAAGGTGATTTCAAAAGTACATTCTACACTATTCCCGGCTTCATCCGTAGCGACAATTGCAATCGTTTCTGTATTACTCACCCCACTCAAAATGGCATTTTCTGCGGGAATTTGCACGGAAGTGATCGCTGCATTGGTACTACAATTATCCGTTAGTATAATCTCGTTGAGGTAACTCGGCAATACATATTCACAATTTCCATTGAGGGCAACAATTGCATTTTCCGGACATTCCAATGCTGGTGCAATGCGATCCACCGGCGTCACCTCAAAAATACAACTCACTTCATTCGTATTGTCATCCCTGGCCGTAATGGTTACCGTGGTCACATCAATCACAGGAGTCCCCGCCTCCGGCGATTGACTAAGTGTCAGGTTATCGGCATTCATACACTGATTATGGGCTTGGGCCAATAAGGTATAATCAGGTAGTTCCGCTTCACAGGCGGTATTCAATTCCAGCTCTTGATCTCCCGGACAGGTAATGGTGGGCGTAGTTTGTTCGACTAAAGTCAAATCAAAACTACAATCGGTGTTATTCCCGGCCTCGTCAGTCACGGTGATGGTGATGGGTGTTACCAATCCCGGGCCACCAACAAATGTTCCGGCTTCCGGCGACTGGACAATAGCAATATTTGCGTTACCGGAGCAATTGTCTGACAATGCAATTGCTCCGGTCAAATCCGGAATAGCTACGGCACAATCGGTATCCACCGCTAGCACCTGATTGTCGGGACAAGAGAGCATTGGTGCGGCCTCATCTTCAAGCGTCAAAGTAAAGTCACAATCGGCGGTATGTCCAGCGGCATCGATTGCCGTGAGGGTAATGCTAATTTCAGTGCCCGCACCGGAATAGAGTCGGCCGGAAGCTGGAGACTGGATCACAGTAACGGGATCACTACAATTGTCGGAAGCGGTGGCCAAATCGCGCAGATCGGGGAGTGGCAATTGGCATTGCGTGCCAATAACGGCCGTTTGGTTTTCCGGACAGGTAATGGTCGGCACCGTTTCATCCTTGAGTAAGATGGTGAAGGAACAGGTAGAGGCATTGCCACTATCGTCCGTTGCGGTCAAGATAACCTCCGGATTTTCATCATCACCGGTAATCACCGTGCCATTTTCGGGTATTTGTGTTACACTTATGTTGGCCAAAGGCGTACAATTATCGGAAACCGTCGCCAAATTTTTATAATCTTCGAGGGAGGCTTCGCAGTTGGCATCGAGCGTAAGGGTTGAAAAATTGGGGCATTCGAGACTAGGTGCACGTACGTCGACAGTAGAAATTTCAAATGAACACTGCATCACATTGCCCTGTCCATCATCGGCCGTCAAGGTGACCGTCTCTATCGTACCTGCCCCCGTAATGAGGCTCCCCGAAAGAGGAGTTTGTGTGATAGAAATTAGTGCCGGGTTGCAATTGTCCGTCAAGGTAGCTGCTGCCCGAAAATCGGGCATTCTGCTTTCACAATTTTTACCCACTTCAATATTTTGACTGGGTGGACAATTGATGGCTATTGGCACCAATGTTGCTGGCTCCATCAGTGACTGCCCCATTTGTGAGGCCATGGCTACCATGCCTACCGTGGAGCCGAGAAGCCAATACATAATGGACGTTTTTACCTTAAGGCGTTGGGTAAATTTTTTCATGAAGATTATAATTTGGATTGTCTCCCTTTCGCAGCAGCGAGATTATAAAACGATTATTATCAATACATTGTATAAAACCAAAAGCGATGCTTTAGACATCACTCTCCCAGTACAGAAAACTGGTAATTCCTGACAAATATGGGAAATCCAACAGTTGAGGAGTGTTTTGCGGGGTTATAAAAACAAGTTTATTTTTTAACCGAACTGCCTACAAATATATAACAATTATACCTTTGATGTCCGAATTCCGTGCAGAGAAGTTTTAGTCTCAAAAAAGGACCATTTGTTTTTGATGGAGTAGAACTTCGAGCTTTTTTTAAAAAAAGGCTAATTTAGCGGCCTTTTTAGTTCTGTTTGCAGAACTTTTTTAACAAAGATTGCGTAAATGCATGTTAAAAGCATGAATTTTCCTTTTAGGATATAAAACCATTATAAAATGATCAACATTACCTTTCCCGATGGCAATGTGCGCCAATATGAAAAAGGCGTAACGGCAATGGAAATTGCCCAGTCCATCAGTCATGGATTGGCCAGGAATGTACTTTCGGCAAAAGTGGACGGCGTGGTTTGGGATGCTACCCGCCCGATTGAAAAAGATGCAACCTTGCAATTACTGACCTGGACCGACAAGGAAGGTAAATCAACGTTTTGGCACTCTTCGGCGCACTTGCTGGCCGAGGCTCTGGAAGACTTATACCCCGGCACTAAGTTTGGCATCGGTCCTCCGGTAGACAATGGCTTTTACTACGACATTGATACCGGTGATCGCGTTATTTCTTCGGAAGATTTCAAGAAAATCGAAGATAAAATGCTGGAACTCGCCCGCCGGAAAAATGAGTTTGTGCGCAAAGAAATCAGCAAAGCAGAGGCCGTTCAATATTTTAAGGAAAAAGGAGACGAGTACAAGCTAGAGCTTTTGGAAGATTTGGAGGATGGCACCATTACCTTTTACCAACAGGGCAACTTCGTTGACCTTTGCCGTGGGCCTCACATCCCCAGTACCGACAAGATTAAGGCCATAAAACTCCTGAAAGTTGGGGGTGCTTATTGGCGTGGTGATGAAAAACGCAAACAGCTAACCCGCGTGTACGGAGTCACTTTCCCACAGCAAAAAGAGTTAACGGCTTACCTGGAAATGTTGGAAGAAGCCAAAAAGCGGGATCATCGAAAATTGGGCGCGGAATTGGAATTGTTTATGTTTTCCGAAAAGGTAGGTCAAGGTTTGCCAATTTGGTTGCCCAAAGGCACACAGCTGCGGGAGCGTTTGATGAATTTCCTGCGTGCAGAACAAGAAAAGCGGGGATATCAAATGGTGGTGACTCCACACATCGGACAAAAGCAGTTGTATGTGACTTCCGGTCACTACGAAAAATACGGCGAAGACAGTTTTCAACCGATTCACACCCCACGTGAAGGGGAAGAGTTTTTGCTGAAACCGATGAACTGTCCACACCACTGTGAAATTTTTGGCCACAAGCCACACTCCTATAAAGAACTACCGATTCGAATTGGGGAATTTGGCACCGTTTACCGCTATGAGCAGAGTGGGGAATTACACGGTCTTTCACGAGTGCGTGGTTTCACGCAGGATGATGCGCACATTTTTTGTACAGAAGAGCAGCTGAAGGGCGAATTTCTCAATGTGTTGGATCTGACCAGAGAGGTGATGTCTAAAATGGGTTTTGAAGATATCACTGCCCAGATTTCCCTGCGCGACCCCAATGATCCGGACAAATACATCGGTTCGGACGAAAACTGGGAAAATGCCGAGCGGGCGATTATTGAAGCAACAGAGGAAGTTGGGCTGAACACGGTGCAGGAATTGGGCGAAGCCGCCTTCTATGGCCCCAAGCTCGACTTCATGATCAAGGATGCCTTGGGTCGCTCGTGGCAGTTGGGTACCATTCAGGTAGATTACAACCTTCCGGAAAGATTCAAATTAGAGTACATTGGCTCCGACGATCAAAAACACCAGCCAGTAATGATTCACCGGGCACCATTTGGCTCTATGGAGCGCTTCATCAGTATTCTGATTGAACATACCGGAGGTAAATTTCCATTGTGGTTGACGCCTGATCAATTTGCCATCTTGCCGATCAGCGATCGTTTTAACGATTATGCGCGGGAAGTGGAGCGCGAATTGGCCAAACACGATATTCGTGGATTGATAGATGATCGCAGTGAGAAGATTGGTCGAAAAATTCGCGATACGGAATTGAAAAAGATTCCTTTTATGCTGATTGTCGGCGAAAAAGAAGTCGAAGAGCAGAAAGTTTCGGTGCGCCGTCAAGGAGAAGGCGACATCGGAACCATGGGCATTGAAGAATTTGCAACCTATTTTAAAGGGTTGCTATAGAATAAATCTCGTTCGTTATCGGTCAAATTGAGCCGATAACGAACTTTCCAGCCTTTTTTTTGCTTTATTATGTAAAGAATGTTAAATATTCTGTAAACATTGTTGTTTGTACTTGATACTTTAACATTTATACGTTAATTTGCATAAGTTATTAATTATTAAAAATTATATGTGATAAAACCTTTACCGATTAATTCCCAGTTTATATGAAGCAATTGTTACTCCTGTGCTTGTTTTTTTGTTTGACCAACGTTGTATTTTCTCAAAGTAGTTTTAGCGAAAGACTAGCTCTCAAAAGAACCGACCGAATCGAATTACAAATTTTCCCCAATCCTGCTACTAGCCATATCAGTGTTAACGAAAATGATCAAGTAAAAAAGATTAAGGTCTTTAATCTCGTAGGTAGAGAAGTGAAAAAATTCGATTTTATCGATGGTGAAAAATATTACGTTGGTGATTTGCCAAAAGGCATGTATCTGGTGCAATTAATCGATAAGAAAAATAAAATCCTGACGACGCAACGTGTCAGTAAACGCTGATGTAAATATTATTCAAGGTTTACAATTGCTAAAAAAAGCTCCTGAAGTTGACTTCAGGAGCTTTTTTTAGTTTCTTATCGTTTGTTATTATTCATAATATTTTGCAAAAAATTCCGGTAAGTGCCTCAAGGCCGCCAACTCCCTAAATTTGGTACGGGTTTCAGCGGCTGGCGAGCCAAAATAGGTTTTTCCCGCCTCTAAGTCTTTGGTCACCCCGGCACCGGCTAACACAACTGCATTGGCCCCAATTTTGAGGTTGTTTACAATACCAACTTGTCCATAGAGCACAACTTCATTCCCCAGTTCGGTATTGCCACCAATTCCCACCTGTCCTGCAATCAGGCAACGCTTGCCCACTTTCACATCATGCCCAATGTGAATCTGACAATCCAGCTTACTGCCTTCTCCAATTACCGTATCTCCGGAAACACCTTTATTGATCGTACACCCTGCACCGATCTCCACATGGTCTTCAATGATGACCCGACCGCCCGAACGCCACTTCTCGTATCCATCCGATGTGCGTTTAAAGTAAAAAGCTTCCGTTCCAATAATGCACCCGGATTGTATAGTCACATGTGCTCCGATTGTGGTGTGTTCTGAAATAACCACATTGGCTTGAATGTGTGAATGAGCTCCAATTTTGACATCTGGCCCAATCACTACATTAGGTTCAATATGAGCAGTAGGGTGAATCTCGGCTGCGGAGCTAATTGTTTCTGTAAGTGGACGCAGTGGACGCTGCTCAAGGATCAGTTGATTGTAAGCCAAAAATGGATCATCACAAAGCAAGAGTGCCTTGCCTTTAGGGCATTTAGTCTTCTTATTCAGGATAATAATGGTCGCCGCCGAGTTAAGCGATTTATTAAAATACTTCTCTACATCAACAAAGGTGATGTCTCCGGCTTCCACCTGGTGAATTTCATTAATGCCCGTAGCCATCAGTGTCTTACTACCAATTATTTTTGCGCCAATTTTCTGCGCAATTTCTTCAACTGGGATAGGCTGTTCAAATTTCATACTATTGCTAAGACGATTTTAAGTTCATTTTTGACCACTGGTGTTGTCTAAGAACCTTTTTAATTAATGTGCTTCCAACCAATTTTCGCCGGCATCCATACCTACTAAAATAGGGACCTTAAGGTTGGGAATAGTGTTTTTCATTTTTTCTTCGATAATAGGCCTTACTACTTCCAACTCTTCCTTTGGTACATCGAAGACCAATTCGTCGTGCACTTGTAAGATCATTTTGGTTTTGAATTTGCCTTGTCGCAATGCCTCGTGCACGTTGATCATGGCCACTTTAATCATATCCGCAGCGGTCCCTTGAATAGGGGTATTAATGGCTATACGTTCCGCATTGCTACGGGCCAGCGAACTCTTGGAGTTGATGTCCCGTAGGTAGCGTTTCCGCCCCATCAAAGTGGTGACAAATCCATCTTTACGAGCTTTTTCTACCACCTCATCCATGTATTTTTTCAGCCCTTCGTATTGTTTGAAATACTGCTCAATAATGGCGCTGGCTTCACTGCGTTTGATGCCCAACTGGCGGGAAAGGTTGGTAGCTCCCGCACCGTAGGTAATACTAAAATTGACCGTCTTGGCCCGGTAGCGCTGCTCCTTGTTGACCTCATCATAGGGTACATCAAAGATGCCTGCCGCCGTAGCCCGGTGAATATCGAGGTTTTGCTGAAAAGCTTCCAACATATTTTTATCCCCGCTAATTTCCGCAATGAGCCGCAGTTCTATCTGTGAATAATCCGCCGCCAACAATACGTGATTGCTGTCTCGTGGGATAAAAGCCTGTCGCACCTTGGCGCCTTCCGGTGTGCGGATAGGAATATTTTGCAGGTTGGGATTATTTGAACTCAAACGACCGGTAGCGGCAATGGTTTGATTGAAAGAAGAATGAATGCGACCCGTCTTTGGATTGACCATCCGGGGTAGCGCATCCACATAAGTCGATTTCAACTTGGATAATCCGCGAAATTGTAAAATATCATCTACAATTGGGAATTCCTGAGCCAGTTCGGTCAGCTTTTCCTCATCAGTAGAATATTGGCCGGTTTTAGTCTTACGCCAACGATAGGGAATCTCCATTTTATCAAACAGTATTTCACCTACCTGCTTGGGGGAAGCAATATTAAAGCGGGTGCCCGCCGTATCATAGATTTTTTGCTCGGCAGCCAATATTTCAGTTTCCAGCTCTTTAGCGTAAGCCTCCAAAAAAGGCACATTCAGATTGATGCCCTCGTACTCCAGGTCGATCAATACATTGATCAGCGGTTCTTCCAGTTCTGCATAGAGTTTTTGCAATCCTGCTTCTTCCAGTTTCGGTGCTAAAAACTCCTTCAATTGAAGCGTAATATCGGCGTCCTCCGCTGCATAATCCGACACCTTCTCCACGGGTACATCCCGCATATTGAGTTGATTCTTGCCTTTCTTCCCGATCAAGGTGGTAATGGATACCGGCTTGTATTTAAGGTAAGTCTCGGCGAGGTAATCCATATTGTGCCGCAACTCTGGTTCTAACAGATAATGCACCACCATGGTATCAAAAAACTTACCCTTTAAGATAATATTGTACCATTTTAAAACCAGCGCATCGTACTTGATATTTTGTCCAATTTTTTCGATGCTTTCATTTTCAAAAAGGGGCTTAAACTTCGCCAATAAAGCATCTGCAGCCGCTCTTTCTTCCGGTACGGGCACGTAATAAGCCTCCCCCGGTTTGATGGAAAAAGACATGCCCACCAATTCTGCCTGATTGGCATCTATGTCAGTGGTTTCGGTATCAAAACAAATTATTTTTTGCTGTGACAATTGCTCTATTAGGGCGGTAATTTTTTCCGGCGTATTGGTCAGATGGTATTGATGCTCCGTATTTCCCAGGTGGTGTTCTGCAACAGAATGCGCCGCCGGTTGGGTACTACGACGTGGTGGTGCCGTATCGGGTTCTCCAAACAAATTGCCTTGCGCTCCCACCTGAGATACCACCTTCTTTTCTCCACTTTCCAAAATACTTTGCGCCAGTGTTCGAAACTCCAACTCTTTAAAAACCTCGGTCAATTCCTCGCGGTTAAAGGGTTCAATTTCGTACCGTTTGGCATCAAATTGGATCGGGACATTGACATCAATGGTGGCCAGTTTTTTGGACAAAAGGCCTTGCTCGGCAAAATTCTCCACATTCTCCTTCTGCTTGCCCTTCAATTGATCAGTGTTGGCCAATAAGCCTTCAATGGTATCAAATTGAGCTAGCAACTTCACAGCAGTCTTCGGACCGATACCGGGAATGCCAGGAATATTATCCACACTATCACCCATCAAACCGAGCATATCAATGACTTGATCTACCCGCTGAATTGACCAATTTTCTAAGACTTCTTTTTCACCCCAGATATCGATACCATTTCCCTGACGGGACGGCTTATACATAAAAATATTGTCGGATACTAACTGGCAATAATCTTTGTCGGGTGTAACCATATATACCTGAAACCCCTCTTTTTCAGCCTGTTTCGCCAAGGTGCCGATCACATCATCTGCTTCATAATTATCCACCGTAACGATAGGAATATTAAACCCCTCCACAATGCGTCGAATGTAGGGAAAGGAATTGCGAATGTCATCGGGTTGCTCTTCGCGATTGGCCTTATAAGGCTCGTACATCTCGTGGCGAAATACGGTGCCATGTGGATCAAAGGCCACGGCTATATGGGTAGGGCCTTGCTTTTGCATGAGGTCCCACAGTGTGCGGGTAAAGCCCGTAATAGCCGAGGTATTAAATCCTTTGGAGTTAATCAATGGTCGGGAAATAAACGCAAAATGAGCTCGGTAGACCAGCGCGTGCCCATCAAGCAGGAAGAGCTTTTTATCTGACATTGGTTCTTTTTATTTGGAAAAACAAGATAGGGAAATTCGGGCAACCGTGCCGAATTTTGGCTGAGCAATGTGTAGAATAGATTTCGGTAAAAAACCGCAAAGCCCGTCCGAGGGACAGGCTTTGCTTAGGAAATATATATTCGTTTTGACCAATCTTTTTAAAACGTCAGATTGTACTTGATAAGCAATTGTTCTGTCAGGCTCACCCTTTTCCCGAGGTAAGGCTTGACTCCGTTGGGTTGATCGTTATCGGTAATTTGTACATTGACATCATCGTCGTAAAAAACATTAACGGTTATGGCCAGCTGCAGCCCTTTTGCGATGCTCACGGCAAATTCGTTGGTCCAATCAACATCAATGTTTTCAGGTTTTTTCAGATAGTTAGAATACAGTGACAATACTGAGGTAAAGGTGGCTTTATCTTTAAAGTATTTATCAGCATAATTAAGTTTAATCAATGAGCCCAGTTGGCTATCTACGTTTTTGTAGTCGATGTAAAGGCCATCTGGCCCTAGAGGGCCTTCTACTGGATTACCATGTACTCCTCTGGCCGCAATGGAGTCATCAGCTACAATAATCCACTTCGCTCCCAGTGGAGAATAGTAGATACTCAATTTATCGTTCGGCTTGTAGTTCATACCGAGCGAGAGAATAACGGTAGCGGGTGAAAACAATTTAGACAATTGACGGCTATTGCCAAATACATCACTAAGGAAGTTACCTGCATAATCAGCGTTGTCATAAGTCGGAGTCACCTGGCTTAGAAAAGATAGATCTGCTGCATAAAAGAGGTTAGAATTTTCCGAGGTGGCATAACCCACTTTTGAATTCAGGCGTAGCTCATCGATTGATTTTTGGAACGGAATTTTCGCCGTATTGGAACCTTGAGCGATGACCCCTGCACCAAGGCGTTGTACGCCAAACTGCCAGGAGGCAAGGTTGTCCCACGCCAGGCGGTCCTTTCTGTAATTGGCAAAAAAGTTGGTCGCTCCACCGAAGCCAATTCTATTCAAGCCGGCACCTTGTTTTGGATTTAATTGAAAGAGTTGCGCAAAATCCAAGCCGATACCAGCTCCACTTTTCCAGCCTTCTTCTACCTCTTTTTTTTCCTCCTCCTGAGCAACAAGTGGATTCATGTTGACAACAAAGAATAGTGTGAAGACGATCAGACTGTAAAGATACTTCTTCATTATTTTCAATATTTTGTTAATAAAATACAACGTTAGCAAAAATGTCAAAACCATTGTTTTGAGCAATGTATAACTACTTCAACCTCCCAACGAGGGAGATCGTCAAGTGGTGATGACCACTATAATAACTTATTGGGTTTTAATGTTTACGAAAGTGAGGGACAATTGAGTTCCCGGAAGCAGGAATGCCTTTTTTTAGTACCCTAATATTAGGTAAGTAAAAACAATTATTTATCCAAAATCTCTATATTTTCCGACGTCAGCTTATAAAGTGGAATCATAATTTTCCGATCGTCCGCCTGTAAAGTAAGATTTGTATTTCCAATTTCGATGACCTTTCCCTGGGTTCCATTAATCACAATAGTATCTCCCACCTTGACTTTTTCTTTATTATAAAAAGAGGATAACATATTGGACATTAATCCTCTAGACGCTAACCCATAGCCAATAGCGAAGGCTAGAATAACCCCTGCCAGAATAATGGAAATATTGGTTTCAATAAAATCTGTTTGCAGGTTTGCCTGCTTCAGGGTGATCATAATCACATTGAGAAAAACGAAATAGAAGACGAGATTGGCGATCATCTTTGAGGCGGGTATACCCAGAGAATCGCAGGTGGTTTGTACAATTTTTTTCAAAAAATCAGCAATCACCACCCCAATGATCAGCACAATCAAGGCTGAGATCAAATTGGGGATATAATTCATGATGCTGGTCATGAGATCGGATAATGCCTTCATCCCCAGCACATCGGTGGCGGCCATGATTGAGACAAACAGGATCAAGTAGTACAAAATCCTGGATATCAACACACTAGGAATAATTTTGATATTGGACTTATCTACAATTTCGATCTCATTGAGCTTTTCGGCAAGCGTATCAATGCCAATACTTGCCAGTAACTTTTTGATGATCCGTGCCACCAATTTAGCAATAAACCAGCCGACGAAAAATATGGCAAGGGCACCCACCAAATTGGGTATAATTTGTGCCAGGTTTGCCAATTGCTCTTGCAGAATACCGATGAGTGTAA
Organism: uncultured Saprospiraceae bacterium; assembly: GCA_964015035.1. GTDB lineage: Bacteria > Bacteroidota > Bacteroidia > Chitinophagales > Saprospiraceae > BQJU01. The sequence goes on along the minus strand of CAXHCA010000047.1, from coordinate 1,277 downwards.
AGTCCTTCATCGTTAAGTTTTAAGTGTAATTAAATCATCTAGGGGGATCAAGGTCTCCATCCGGGCTCGTTGGTCCCTGATTTCTTATATCCACAACCGGTCCCGATGAGGGATCTTGGCTATGCCTACGAATACCCGATAGACCAGCCTCTTTATCCGGGGTTGAGGTACCACCGGTGGCTACGATCAACATATCCACTACACGTGGCAGATAGATATCTATTACTTGTCCGATAAATCGGAACGTACCTAGTGTATGATGGAGACCATTGCGAAGCTGATCATGACGAGCTTCAGTATAAAACTCCTCCTCTTGTTGTTCCTGTAAACGTTGAAAATTGTTCATAGCATTCTACACATTAGATATTTTCGGGAAATAATTCAGCCCTCAAGCGTTGTGCTCTTTCTTTGGCACGCTTGAGTTGCATTTTAACAGCACTTTCTGTCTTCCCGAGAATGTCTGCTATCTCTTTAATGGACATATCATCCTGATATTTCATCAATAGGATTGCCCGATCTCCATCTGCTACTTCTTCTAATACTTTTTTCAGCTGCTGGACCTCCATTTGAAGCAATGCTTCATCGGGGACGTCATCAGCTAAATCCGGTGCATTTTCGATTTCGTCAGAGAATAGGTTATTTTGTTTTTTCTTTCTCCGGATGAAATCGATACAGTAATTGTAGGTAATAGAATACACCCAAGTTGAAAACCTCGATTTTTCTCCAAATCTTGAAAGGTTGAGAAAAATTTTGGTAAAAACTTCCTGAGTAGCATCCTGCGCCATCGCTTCATCTTTTAGCAGGGAAATACACTTACTGTATATTTTCCCGGCATAACGTGTATATAGCAGGCCAAAACATTTAGAGGCCTGAGTCTCGAGGTAATGGTGAATTACCTCAATGTCTTGCATACTTTTATTACACGTTTGCTCCAAACTAAAACAAGGTTTTTAATCTACTCAGCTTGTAAATTTCGCCAAATTACGGGGTTAAATAGTTATATGATTATCAACCCTTTATAAATCTGGCATCAATTGCTCCAATTGGGAACGGAATCATGTATTCCCTTTTGACGCAAATTTTGGGAAAAGATACATATAACTGTTAAAAAAATGATAATTTTTTGAATGAGGTTTTATTTTTAAGCGGCAGTAGGGGATAGGCTGGTCCAATTTTTTAGGAAAATGGTAAGATTTAAGCTATAGCCTTTGCCGTAAATCACGGGCAATAAACGAGAAAGGCCCATTTGCTAATTTAAGCAAATGGGCCTTTAAAAA
>CAXHCA010000046.1:0-45941 GCA_964015035.1 uncultured Saprospiraceae bacterium | reverse complement strand
GCCGCCGGAGGCATCTTCTATTAAAAATAAAGAAGATTGTCTTATCCTTATACAAAGGAACTAATCCCAACTGCACCCGTATAATGCGAAAAAGGCTAGGCTTTTAAAATTGACTTAATGACGGCTTTGGTGTCCAGAATTTGCGCGAAGGTGTCGATGTTTTTCAGTGCTTGTTTGGAGGTGGTGCTTTAGCAGCGAAAATTGCAGCCTGAATAGCTTGCCCGAATATACTTCAGGGATTACCTCCAAACAAGCACTCAGGCAGACGTGGGTGGTAAAAACGTGGTGCTCTCCCTCCAAGGACCAGATGTGGGTGGGATGCAGGGATTGTACGTGGGGTACCGCCAGGATTTTTTGTTCAATTTCATCGGCGTGAATGTCGTCGGGCACGCCCTGCAAAAAGCGGGTGCAGCGTTTCGCGTAAGCGTTTGATAACGTTCCACAAAACGTATAAAGTAATGGCCAGCGACAAAGCCGGATCAAGGTAGGGGATGTCTTTGAAAAGCAATACAATGGCCACAATCAATACGGCTATCCACCCCAGTACATTCCGTACTATGTTTTTTTAGTTACCCTTATTCCCGCTCCTGTACGCTGCTCAAAATAGGTGAAGTACAAGGTCATACCCAGCGAAATAATCAGATAAACAATCAAAATGATATTCATGGCCGGCAAGGCACTACTCACCGCAGCCCAGTCATTTATTGCGTAAAGCAAAATAATGCCCGTACCCAATTTGAACAGTTCGGCGGGAAGTGCGTAACGGTGACCGTCCATCAAGGTGGTATACGCAAAGATGGAGACCATCAGGAAGGTGGCAAATAGCACCACATCGGCAAATTGGAAATCGGCAATATTGACGAGCAAGTAATACATTAACGCAATGGAAATAATCAATTGTGCCCACGACCACATCAACAGTGCCATTGAAGCATCCGTTTTATATTTCTCCCGATTGTAGGGATCTTTGGTGTATTCCAATGGGTATTTCTCCGCTACATCCGCGGGGCGCCAGCCGGTGGGCATGAACCATACCCTCAGTTTGTCCTTCCAGCTTTTAGTACGCCAGGCATCTTTACACAACTGCCACAAATGCATAAAATTGATCAGAATGGGATTCCAGGTCCTTACCGGTTTGGTAATGCCATACACCGGGGGCACCTCAGGCAACTCTTCCTGAAAAGTGCCAAACATTTTGTCCCAAACGATAAATATTTCTGAGAAGTTCTTATCAATATAAATGGGGTTAATCGCATGGTGCACCCGGTGGTGTGATGGCGTCACAATGACGTATTCCAACCAGCCCATCTTGTTGATCAAGCGGGTATGGTACCAAAACTGCGCAAAAAAATGAATGGGCGCAATGACCGCCACAATTTTGGCCGGTATACCGATAATCGCCATGGGTATGTAGAGGAAGAAATAGATGCCCACAATGGCGGAGACGGATTGCCGCAAGGCGCACGACAGGTTAAATTCTTCACTACTGTGGTGAATGATGTGGCGGTTCCAAAACAGATTGACCACATGATTGAACCGATGCGACCAATACCCCGCAAAATCTAATCCGATAAACGCTAAAATATACAGCGCTAAACTCGACTTGATGTCAAAAATGGCGAAGTGTTCGACCATCCATTCGTAACTGATGATGACCACCGTCAGTCCCATCAAACTCTTTAAGGTATTGGTAATGCCTGAACTCAAACTGGAAATGGTGTCCATCGGTTCATTGACTTTTTGGCCCATCCATTTGCTGATAACGGATTCTAAAATGACCAATAAAATAAAGCCGGGAATGGCGTAGCTCAGTGCCGTTGCGTAGGTTTCCATGTCACTATTATTGTCGCTAAAAATATGCCTTTGGCAAAAATAAGCGAAAATTCGCAAAACTGTGTTGCATTTGGGGCAGCGATGCCATTCTAGATAATCGCCAATAAAGGCCACGAAACCCAAAAAGCATTATTCAATAACCATGAATTTATGATCGGGATTCTTCGGGGCAGTTGTTTTTTCTATCTTTATCCATTCCTTGAGAAATATCATTATTCATTAGAAGAGAAATAACATGCAAATTGACAAAAATACGGTCATCACCTTACAATACCAATTGCGGCGAGACAATCAGGAAGGAGAATTGATTGAACAGACCAGCGACCAAGACCCCCTCGTTTTTCTCTTTGGTATCAGACAGATGCTTCCCGAATTTGAACGCCAGCTTGCGGGTAAAGTCGTTGGCGACGATTTTGATTTTATCATCAAAAGTGCCGATGCTTACGGGGAACAAGACCCTGAGGCGATCGGTAAATTACCTCTCGAAACTTTTCGTGTCAACGGCGAAATGGCTACTGACATGCTCGTAGTCGGCAATGTAATTCCCTTGCGAAACCCCGATGGTGATTTACTTTACGGAACCGTTCTTGCTGTTGAGGACACCGAGGTTGAACTCGATTTCAATCACCCAATGGCGGGCATCGACTTACACTTCACTGGTACAGTAACCGACATCCGCAAGGCTACACCCGAAGAACTCGACCATGGTCATGTGCACGGACCGGGAGGCCATCAGCATTAGAAAGGAACCAGGACATCTACGGACAAACACATAGATTCAAATGACAGTGGTCCCGGGTTTGGGCGAAATAAGTTTCATCCAACCTTGAGTGCATGTTTGGAGGTAGTCCCTGAAGTATATTCGGGCAAGCTATTCAGTCTGCAATTTTCGCTGCTAAAGCACCACCTCCAAACAAGCACTGAGCTTCTATTGCAAAATCCGCAATTGGGATGGTGAGCGGAGGGAAGTTTTACCACTTACTTTTATAGGCACAAAAGAAAAGCAATCAGAAAAACCCCAACTTATGTGTCCTTTTGTGGTTCAAATCGATCGCCGGTCAGGCGATCCCATTAGCGGGAAGAAACCTTCAATAAAATCCTTCTTTTTTAGGCAAAACCTACAAGATTGGGCCAAAAAATTTTGGCCGGTACGAGACTAATCATCCAATTCCTCCACTTCTGCCTCACTAAAGCTATCTACCGGCAAATTGTCTTTCAGGAAGCGGCACCAGCTGCAATTGCTTTCCCCACAGCCTTCATAAAATTCATGCGCCTGAATGCGCTCGTAAACTTCGTGAATCAAATTGCGCACCAGCTCCACATGCTCCGCAGGATAGGTAATAGTGACCTCCGGAAATTGTCCCTTTTCATCTGGTTCCAAATAGGAAATAGTGCCACTGACTACCCGCCGAGGCAACGGGTCGGCATTTTCGTAGAGTAGTTTATAAAAGATCAACTGCCGCCAATAATTGCCACCATAAGGATGGGCATTGGTGGGTGTTTTGACCTTTGCCGTATCCTGACTACCCGTTTTATAGTCGACAATACGCGCCTGATTTTCTTGGAGCAATTCCAGTTTATCAATCATCCCATTGATGGGAATGCCGTCCAATTCTACATTCCGCAGGTTGTATTCTATCTTCACATTTTGGTGCCAACTGCCTACTTTTTGCTTGTAAAAAGCCGTTAGATTGCGCGTGCCCATTTCCAAACGGCGCTGGTATTCCTTCGGGGAGAAGTACCCCCGCTGGTTCTCCATTTCTCGTTCAAAAAAGGAAATAAATTCCGATACCGGAGGAAAGGTTTTGTCCTTGGATTGTTTCATGCGCTCAAAAAGACGCTGTAGGGCATTGTGCGCCGCATTGCCATAAGTGGCCGCCTCGCTTTGCAAACTCGGAGCTCTTAACACCTTCTCGTAGAAAAAACCTACCGGGCATTTCAAATACCGATTCAGCCCTGAAACGCTCAACGAAAAATTTTCCAGCAGTCCATCGATCACCACCTTCTCTAAACGGGGCAATTTTGGCTTTTCTACCAGCAGTAATTGCAAAAAATTGGCCTCAATCAATTGCTCCTGTGGCAGCTCTATTTCCCGTACCGATAAATCGCCTGCCAAACACAATTCATCCACAAAAGCAGCCCGCTGGATCGGCTTGTTTTTATCCTCCCGGGCGTAACTGATATACAACCCTTCCTTAGCGCGGGTCATCGCCACATAAAAGAGCCTACGCCGAGCCTCCATCGCATCTTCCTCACCGGAAAAGGTCAGCGTATCCGGCATGGAAAACCGGAACGAACTGCCCCGACTACGCGGCTCCCAATTGTCTTTCACACAATCCAATAAAAAAACATGTGTATATTCCAATCCCTTCGCGCTATGGGCCGTCAGCAAATTCACACCATCCTCCACCTGAATGGTCTTGTGCAATTCTATGGCCAACCGGTTGTCGTCCATGCTGCGCAAAATATCGAGCAATCGACGCAAAGTCAGCCGGGGATTGCGATCCGCTTCGGCCTGTACAAAGTCAAAAAAGGATTTCAATACTTGCAGCAACCATACCTTTTCTTCGTGCTCCACCACATACCGCAACAACCCCGAACGGTTGATCAGGCGCTCTAGCAAAGCCGGTAAACCGAGATTGGCGACCTCTCCTACCAATTCATCCAGCAAACGCCCCAGTTGCAAAAATGGAGTCGCTTCTACGTCCAGTTGTTTTAGCAATTTTGGTTGACGCAACACCTCCCGCCAAGCCGGACGGTCCTTGCCTTGTAGCCGAGCCAGGTGAACACTCACCTGAGCAAGATCGGCGGGGTCAAGCCCAATAAAATTGATGTGTAATATTTTAAACAAAAGGTGTTCTCCACTGTGCGGCAATTCGTATTCCAGCTGCAAATAATGCAATAACATGCGCAAATTACGGATCAAATGTAGGTCGAGAATATTGACCCGCCGACGGGTATTGTAGGGGATACTGCGCTTCTCCAACAAGCTGATCAGGTCATTGGCCTGCCGATGCTTGGCATAAATGACCGCAATTTCACTTAGCGCAATCCCCGCCTTACGCAATGCTTCTATTTGCAGCAGCACATCCATGTTTTCCTGCAAGCGGTTGGGATAACTGCGAATTTCCGGCATCGTTTTTAATCCGGCTACTGCCAAATTACTGGCCCGTAAAGTTTTTTCGATACCCAGCTCTCGCAGGTTATTGACGATGCGTTTTTCGTTGTGGCGAATTAGCAAACCCGAGAGGTCCAAAATGGGCTGTGTAGAGCGGTAATTGTCCTTCAACAACACCAACCGCAATTCCTTTTGGTATTGTTCATAAAAGTCGGTCAGGTTCTTCAGGCGTGCCCCTTGAAATTCATAAATCGACTGGTCATCATCGCCCACAATAAAGATGTTGGGGTTTTCCCAATAGGCAATCAGCTGCTGGATGATCTCATTTTGTGCGCCGTTGGTATCCTGGTATTCATCCACCAAAAAGTAGAGGTATTGTTCCTGATAATTGCGCAGCAAAACCTCATGCGCCTCAAAGGCCCGCAAGACCCAAAGGATCATATCATCAAAATCATAGCGGCGGGCACGTTGCAAAGCGCTCTGGTACATCGGGTACAATTCCACCGCCGAGCGCAGTAAATCCATGCGCCGCTGCTCCGCTTCTATTTTGGCCGTCTTCAGCGCCCCCTTTTTGATCTTTCCGCGGTTGACTTTATAGATAAATTCCTCCCGCTGCGGCAACCCCTCCAGGTATTCCTCAATCCGCTCCAGCACGTAATTGGGCGTCCAGTCCTCCCCCTTCATGCGTTTGAAGAGGTCATACAGGTGATTTTCATAAAAATAGATATCCGCCCGCCCGCGTTTCAGGGGGTGTTCCACATCCAGCTGATCGATGATGCGACGAATGATTTCCACCCGTTCCAACTCGCTCAATGGCTCCAAATCATGACGGCCAAACAACTCCAGATTATCCTGAATAATGGTATTACAAAAAGAGTGGAACGTATAAATATGCACCCGATGCGCTTCCGGACCGATAAACTCCAGCAGTCGCTCGCGCATGGCCTGCACCCCTGCATCTGTGAAGGTCAGGCAGAGGATATTTTGCGCCTGGGCATCCGTTTCCAACAAAATGCGACCGATGCGCGCCGTGAGAATGTGCGTCTTTCCCGTGCCCGGTCCTGCAATTACCAACACCGGCCCCTCTATCTGATCCACGGCCTGCCGCTGGTGCTCATTCAAATGGTCGAGCACCTCCAGAAAGGATTCATTGTATTCCTGCCGATTGTTCCCGTTGCCGGACATTGATGTTATTTTTTGGGGAAGATACGGATTCTTACAAAAGTTTAGCAAGCCAAAACCAAGGCACGCGTCTGCGTTCTAGTTTAAGTGCTCATGTTTTTTAAAAATTTTGGGGCTTCCCGCACCATCCTTCGCCCCCTATCGGTGGGCTACGGTTGCTGCGGTCGGTCCCTTCCAGGGTTCGCTATCGCTCCGTATCGGCGGAGCCCATACTGCCGGCTTTGCCGCCACCCTCCAGGCACCTAAGCCGGGGAAATCGATGATCATAAAATGTTGCCGCTCTATCGGATGCCCTGAATTCTTCCTCTGTAGAAGCAGGAGCCTCTACGTCCATCGGTCAGGCGCAAGTAAAGCGGTTTTTACAAAGATTTGGTTCCTCCGGAACCGAGGCCCAGATCCCCTCCCCTAAACCGTCTCATCATAAACCACCTAAACCGTCACCCCCTCCATTACACCAATCGCATTCCCCCAAAGCCTCCATTCAAAATTCCAGCCGCATCCGCTTCCAGCCACTGCTCAATGATGTTGGCATAAACCTTCCGAAAATCCACTTGGTAGATCAAGTCTCCTTGATCCAATTTGGTCAAATCCGGGCCGTCATTGACAAATCCTGGTTTTTTGAGCTGTCCACCAATCAGCATTAGGTTGTTGGCAGTACCGTGATCAGTACCACGACTGGCATTTTGCTTGACCCGGCGTCCAAATTCACTAAACGTGAGGATCAGCACGTCATCCATCAGGTTATTGGCTTTCAAGTCGGAGACAAAAGCTTTCATACCATCGGCATACTGTTTGAGCAGGCGCTCCTGTTGATTTTGCTGATTGGCGTGGGTGTCAAATCCGGTCAGGCTGAGGTAATAAATCTTGGTATCGGTATCCGCGGTGATCAGCTCGGCGACTTGCTGGAGGTCTTTGCCGAAAGGCGTGGTCGGGTATTCCCCTTTAGCACGGTGCACCTTAGCCTTTTCATGCAGGTAGGCCGCAGAAGATTGCGCATCAATCATGGTTTTGTACAAATACGCCACCTGTTCATCCCCATGATCATGACCATATTGCTGGCCCAATGCTTTGAGGAATTTATTGTCGGTGGTTCGTTTCAGTTGTTTGGGGTCGCTCATGGCGAAACCATTGTGCGCCGCTCCTTTCAGCGCCAGACTCAGACTGTCATCTACTTCCAGTGCGTGATGCGGACTGCTACAATCAGAGCAATTGCTATCCAGATAACGCCCCAGCCAGCCAGTACTCAGGTATTCATCGCTATTACTGGCGGTATGCCAAATATCCATCGACCGAAAGTGGGAACGATCGGGATTGGGATAGCCCACATTATTGACGATGCTCATCAGTCCATCGTCGTACAGTTCCCGTAAGGAAGCCATCGCCGGATTAAACCCCAGTTCATCACTCACCTGCAGAACCTCCTCTTTTTTGATGGCCAGAGTCGGGCGATTTTGGTAATAAATATCATTGCGGTAGGGCACAATGGTATTCAATCCGTCATTACCGCCGGAAAGTTGGAGCACTACCAAAATTTTGCCAGCTCGGCTGCGGCTGAAGCTGCCCAATTGACCAGCTTGCAAAAAGGAGGGTACAAAAAGTGCCGTAGAAGCGAGTCCGCTATTTTTTAGAAAATCTCTTCTTTTCATGATTAACACATTTGATATTCCGGAAGGGAAAGCATTGTCGCTACGGACGTCTGCACAAAGGTATCCTTACTCCGATCTTTGAGAAAAGCTTTGATAGATGAGGCCTGAATGGGGTTGGGCTGGGACAATAGCCAGTCGCTGAGATTAGCAAAAGCCTCATTTTCCGCCAGCGCTCCCGCCCACTTGACAATGGGTTGTAAGTCAACCGTTGCCTTGAGTTTCCGTTGAGCCTTACCGCGATTCAGTGCCTCAAATTCATCTTTGGTACGCATATTCACCTCCGCCGCGTTAAACAGATAAGCCGTCAGGTTGAGGCGCAGCATCAGCGTAGAGTTGTCGATCCAGTTTTTACCGCCCGGCCAGCCCGCCACATTGGGTGGATTAAACAACATTTGCCCCAAGGCTTTTTGTACAAATATCAGTGACATCGGGTCTTCAAAATCAACGTTCAATTGCCGCATCAGCCCAGCCATGAATTCGATGGGCGACTTGATTTTAGTCCCCTGATTCCGGGAGTCATAAAACCAGTCGCTGGTGAAGATGGTACGCATCAATTTGCCAATGTCGTAGTCACTTTTGTAAAAGGTATCCGCCAGGTCTTGCACGATGGCTTCATCCACTTTGGTATTGACAAAATAACGGTAAATCTTGCGGGTAATAAACAAGGCCGTTTCTTTCCGCTCCAGCAACATATCAATGATATCCTCCCCGTTAAAATTGCCAGTTTTGCCAAAAAAAGTCTTCTGCCCGTAGTCGTGCTGGCGCATGCGGAAGACATATTCTCCCTGCAAATTGCTCGACCAGCCCGTAAAGGCCCGCGCCGATTCCTTGATGTCCTGCTCCGTATAATTGCCGCGGCCGATGGTAAAGAGTTCCATCAATTCCCGGGCAAAATTCTCATTGGGAGAGCCCTTTTTGTTCTGCTGGTTATTGAGGTAGCGAATCATCGAAGGGTCCTGGGCGATGGCCAGCAACAGGTCGCGAAAATGCCCCAAGGCGTGCTTCCTAATCGTATTCAACTGATTGACCGCCAGCTTACTCACCAGTGTACGACAGGCAAAATGCCCGTGCCAAAACAGGCTCATACGTTCCACCAGTGCACTTTCCATTGGATTGGCCATGCGCTGAATCCATTGTACATTTTGTTGTCCCACCAGCTGCCGTTCCAACTTTTGGCGCTGCTGTTTTGCGTCACGGTTCCCGCCTATCACAACCTCGGTACTTTCCACCTTAGGCAAGGCAATGGGCCGGGCCTTTTCCGCTTCTTTAAACAATTGCTCCACCGCCTGCTTGACCGACCAATGTCTCCGCTCTTGCCACTCCCCCAAATTGAGCCCAAATCCGGCCCGCCAGTAGAGATGCCTTATTTTTTCCATCTGCGTTTGTATTTAATAAAGGCTTTGACTGGCTGAGGGGGAAAGGGTTTAATGGAAATTAAGACTTTCACAGAAAGAGAAGAGGCATTGCCTTTCTTTGAGTGAAGAAAAGGTGAATTACAATTGCTTGATTACATTATTTTATAGAAATTGTTGAGACAAAATAAAGCACACGGCAGCAGGCACACGCCCCAATTAATCAATCCATCAACTTCACCTCATCTTTACTAATCAAGATGGTCCGCAACTCCTCGGTACGGGTATTGACATCCTCGGCACTGTTTTCCAGACGCAGTACACCACGCGGACAAACCGCTGCGCAAATGCCACAACCGACACAGGAAGCTCGTACCACATCCTGCCCGCGCTGGGCGTAATGGCGCACGTCGATGCCCATCTCGCAATAAGTGGAACAATTGCCGCAGGAGATGCACTGGCCGCCATTGGTGGTGATGCGGAAGCGGGATTTGAACCGCTGTACCAACCCGAGATAAGCCGCCAGCGGACAGCCAAACCGGCACCATACCCGATTGCCCATCAAAGGGTAAAATCCGGTGCCCACTACACCCGCAAAAGCCGATCCGATCAAAAAGCCATACCAGGTACGAACGGTGTCACTATTAAATCCAAAAATGGTGTAACTGCCGGTGAAATAGGTATACAAGACCATGATGGTCATCACCACGGCAAAGACCAATACGCCGTGAATGATCCAGCGCTCAAACTTCCAGGCACGCAGGCTTTTATCCGACAATTGTCGGTATGGATCACCCAATGTTTCGGCCAAGCCGCCACAGCCGCAGACCCAGGAACAGTACCAGCGTTTGCCAAAAAAATAGGTAAACAGCGGCACGCCGATAATCACCAGCAAAATGCCCCAAACCAGCATAAAAATGCCGATCCCGCCATTGTTGATCAGCTCGTTGATATTGTAATCAAAGAAAAAGGTATAGTTCAGCGGCCAAATATTTTTGAAGTCGAAATAGGGCTGATTGAGGCGCACCAAGATTTCGGGAATGAGAAAAGCAAAAGCCGTTTGAAAAAACATCACCGATCCGGTACGCACGACCTGATACATGTTGTGCCGGTATTTCACCAACATACGAATGCCCATGGTCAAGACAATCACCGTATATAGCATGCCGTAGACAAACCAGCGGCTCGCCTCTCCACCGTTGAGCTGATAACTCAGGGGGTCAGAAAGTAAAATCCAACTGGTAATGTATTCCGGTGACCAGTAAAGCAAAAGGTAAAACCCAATCAGGTAAATACCAGTAAAAATACCCAACCATGCAGTCCAGTTTTCCGGGCCGGCACTACGGGCGGGGGTGCGACTGATCGATTTTTCAAAGAAAAATACGAGTCCGGTTATCAGACCAACCACCACTAAGGTCAGAGCCGGATAAAAGAAGGATTGGCCCATATAGGAAATGCCGTAAGCCAACAACCCAATAATGGCGCCTCCGAGAAACAGCGCCCGCCACCCCAGCTTCAAGCCACGGGTCATGGAATCATGGAAAATGCGGTTATTTTTAATGCCGGGAATAGTCTGCAAATCGGGCAGGATATACAGTAATCCACCCAATACGCCCAAGCCGATGGTCAGCAGCCAAAACAGGAACGGATGGCTGGCTACCGGGCCCATACTGGAATGTTTGGTGGTCAATAGGGTGTAGTCCTTAAATTTCCAATCGCCGAGTTTGTAATCCCATTCCCCAACCCCTTCGGGCAGCCCATCCTGCGCCTGTTGATCGAGGGATGTCTGGGCCGCTTTCAACGTCTTTTTGAAGTCGGCTACAAAGGCAAAATTGGTGGCGTATTCCTGGTCAAGCATGCCATTTTCTTTGGCCGCAGCCAGGATGGCTTCGCGGTGATAATCGGTATCTACACTAATGCTCTCCGGAGTCAATTGATAGTGATCTAATCCCAGAGAAAGGGTAAAAATACCCAGCGCAATGATAAAAAATCCTAGTCCGATATATTTGATCATATTCATGTTTGATGCTCTATTTGGGTTTTATTGGGTAATTTTTTCGCGCAAAAAACGGAGGGCTGAGGTGAGACTACGTTTTTGCTTTAATTGCAGGTTTTTGCCCGCTTTTTTATTGTACAAGGCCACGACATCAGCCTCATATTCGCGATAAAATTCCGGATCAAAATTTGCTAAGCCCAGATTTTGTAAAACCGTCTCTACGTGTACCTTCTCTCGTAGCCATTTTTCGCAAACCTCATGCCGATAACGCACGCCCATTAAGTTAAATCCTATTATTTCCCCAGTATTGCGGTCATAAACCAGCCGGATGGATTTTTTCCCATCATCATGCTCCCAGTAAAGAGATTGGTGATGCTCCGGTGCCCTGGCCTGTACATCGCCGTAAACCTGATATTCGATGTCGAGAAACTTGGCGGAATTGAACCAAATCCCCGGATTATAGGCTATTTTTTGGTCGCATACATTATAGGCTGCCGTTTCGCCCATCATGCGCCCCACGTACCATACCGCTTCAATGGGTCGTCGCCCGGCAGGTGGTTCCCGCAATTCAGCACAATCGCCGATGGCATAAACGTCCGGGATGTTGGTTTGTAGGTTTTGATCTACCAAAATGCCACGTTTGGTTTCGATGCCACTGCCCTCCAAAAACTGGATATTGGGACTTACCCCGGCCGTCAATCCAACGTAGCCACACTCGATGCGTTCTCCTTCACTGGTGATCACCGCACAAACTCGTCCATGACCGTCATCAACAATTTCCTTCAATTCGGTTTCCAACCGTAAGTCAAAACCATGTTCGTGAATATGCCGATTGACCATCGCCGATTCCTCAGCGGGAATTACCGCATTCCAATAACTTTTTTCGCGCACCAGAAAGGTGACCGGAATATGGCGCGAGTGAAACATCTCTGCCATCTCAATGCCAATCAGCCCCCCCCCTACAATCACCGCTCGTTCCAATCCCTCACTGTGGCTTTCCATATATTCCAGGTCTTGATGGCTGTAAAGCCCCCGTACGCCTTCGAGGTCTTGTCCAGGCCAGCCAAATTTATTGGGCTTCGACCCACAGGCAATAATGAGTTTATCATATCGGATAGCCTCCCCTTCGCTGGTCTTGAGCTGTTTGTTATCGGTATCTACCTTTTCGATGAAAGCCCGCTTGAGCTGAATGCGGTTTTTCTCCCAAAACCAGGGCTCATAAGGTTGCGTATCTACAAAACGCATGTGCCCCATATAGATGTACATGAGTGCCGTACGAGAAAAAAAATAGTCAGTTTCGGCCGAAATCAAGGTGATATCGTGATTGCTGAGCTTGCGAATGAAGCGTGCGGCCGTGACCCCGGCAATCCCGTTACCAAGAATAGCAATGTGCATCTGGTGGTGTATTATGAATTTTATAACTATAGCTTTGCTTTCGCAAAATAATGTTCTCCCATCCTTCTATACTGTCTGTGCAGAGACATTAGTTGCGCACTTTAGAATAAAGATCGGGAAAATTGGACAATACCAGACAAATTTTGGCATTTTGCTACAGAATAGTATAAAAGACGGATGGTTACAGCAACAATACCGTAATTTTGTGGTCGTTATCTACTAATAGGTTGTTGGATAAAGTGCCTATGAGAAAAAAAATGCATGATCTTTCTTGCTCCAATGACGTGCAGAAATGGTCTTGGAACAAAAAAAAACGATGAGAACACCCCTGATTTGTAGCTTGTTTCTCCTACCGCTTGGGCTATTGGCCCAAACTATTGTCAGTACCGCAGTAGAAAACAAAAATGTCGTATTAGAAGAATATGGGGGCGTTTATTGTGTGTATTGCCCCGAAGGGAATGCCATTGCGGCAGCTATTAGAGAAAATCATCCGGATGATGTTGTACTCATCAATATTCACGAAGGGCCTTATGCCAATCCATTAACGGGTGATCCGGACTACCGCACTGATTTTGGCGAAAGCTTGGCTGCTCAAACTGGCCTAAGTGGCTATCCTGCCGGTACCGTCAATCGGCGTAATTTTCCTGGCAATGAACAGGGCTGGCCCAATACAACTGCTTTAAATCGCACTTATTGGAGTTGGGCGACAGAAACGATGCTGGAAGAAATTGCCCCAGTCAATTTGGCGGCCACAGCCAGCCTCGACTTATCGACCGGAGAGATCACTATTTTTGTAGAGATTTATTACACCGCCAATAGCGCCGTGAGTAGTAATCGCTTAAATATTGCGTTATTGCAAAATGAGGTCGTCGGCCCGCAGGTGGGTGGCGGAGCCGGAAATGAATATGTGCACAACCGTCTACTGCGCGATATGATAACCGGTCAATGGGGAGAAATAATCAATACCACCACAGCCGGGCATTTTGAGTCGAAAACTATCATTTATGAACTGCCCAGTGCGGTGCGCGGAATCCCCATCGATCCCTCTAAATTGGAATTGGCTTTATTTATCACTGAAGGGCATCAGAAAATATTGAACGCCATTCGCATCTTTCCCACCTATGTGGTGCCTTATGACCATGACGGCAATGCACTCTATGCCAGTACTGAAGAAGTGATTTGCGGCGATTTACTGACGCCTTCTGTCATTATTCGCAACGATGGACACGAACCGCTGACTTCCGTGCAAATCAATTATTGGGTAAATGGCGACACTCCGGAAGTTTACAATTGGACAGGTAATTTGTCGACCTTTCAAAGTGAAACTATCGAACTGCCAACGATCAATTTCACCCCCAACCTGGGTGGCAGTAACCTCCTGGAAATTGAATTGTCAAATCCCAATAACAATCCGGATGGCGGTAGCGCAAATAATTACATTTCCACCACCTTTGCCAATGCGCCGAATACGACGAGTCAAATGCTGGAAGTTAAGATCAGAACGGACAATTATGGTTATGAACTGTACTGGGAATGCACCGACGAGACCGGGAGTATCATCGCCAGTGGAGGCAATACTACAGTTGGAACTACCAATGGGGGACAACAAATAGCACTCCCCAGTAACGCTGGCGCCTATGGCAATAATCAAAATATCACCGAATATATTTCTTTGCCCGGCCCCGGTTGTTACAACTTCCGCGTACTTGACGATTACGGTGATGGGATTTGCTGCGATTACGGCGCAGGTTTTTACGAAGTAAGATCCGTTGGAGGTAGCGTGCTTTTTACCGGCGGGATCTTTACCAGTGAGCACATTGACCCCTTTGAGATGAATCCTTTTGCCACTGCAGTGAAGGAACAGCAGCTCATTGCTGAAGAGCTTTCCGTCTTTCCCAATCCAGTACGGCAGGGAGAAGCCCTACAGCTTTCGTTGAGCTTGCCTACCTCCGTGGCAATTGATTTTTCGTTGTTTTCCCTTACGGGCAATAAAATCGCCTCGCTGGGCAAATATTCCTTGCTGAGTGGGGAGCAACAAGTTAAATTTTCCTTACCAAACCTCCCCATAGGAGTTTACCTTTTGCAATTGCAGTCTGAAGAAGCACTTCAGCGAATCAAGGTGGTGATCACCGATTAGGACAGCCATGACTGTTGGATCAGCCGTTAAAGATTACTTAAAGATTTGACTGGCCTGGTTTTCTGGTGTACCTTGTGTATAAATGACTGACCAACAGAACCATGAAATGATGAGAATAACTCTACTTTTTGTTTTTATATTGACGATTACCTCTACCGGCTGGAGCCAAAGTCCGTTGCAAATTACGCAGACCACCGTTTCCGGAGCCGTCACTGCAGGGGATGCCGCTGCGACCAATGAAATTGAACTGAGTACCACCATCCGCAATGTCTCTGACCGAACCATTGCTCTAAAGTGGACCAAATACGAACTCGACCTTCCGCTCTCTTGGGAAGCAGAAGTATATGATAAAGAGTTGTGCTACCTGCCCAACGCCCTTACCAATTACGACCCCGGCTACTATGAAGCGCCAATAGAGTTGATTCCGGGTGAGTCTTTTGATTTGACCTTGCACATTTATACCAATGGAGCAAGTGGATTGGGTGCTGTAGAGTTCCCCCTCTCGTTGGTTGAGGATCCAAGCGAAGTATTGGCAACCATTACTTTTTATCCGCAATTCATTGAAAAGAAGCCGTTGAATACTGCCACCCTTAAAGTTTTTCCCAACCCCACCGATGATTTTTTTCAGGTCAATGCGGATGAACGCATTACCCAGTTGGTGCTCTACAATAGTATCGGCCAGCCGGTTCGCCATTTTGATGCCAACCCCGGCCAGCGCTATGATATTTCCGATCTGCCCGAGGGACTCTATCTCTTAGGCCTCGTCGACCAAAAAGGTGAAACCCAAAAGACTTTCCGCCTGATGAAACGAGTCCGAAGAGCGTAGAGCGGAAAGACAGACCTTCTGCGCAAAAGTGTCGCTGCTACGCAGCCCTGCCGTATTTACCACATATCCGCTCCAGGCTAAAGCCACGAGCTAATTTGCGTTGCCGCACTGCGGCTTGACGCCCCCCTTTAAACCACCTCCGCCTTCTCTTCCGCATAGACCTCATAAACCCTCCATAAACCTCCATCCGCCCCTCTCGCCCCCATTTTACCACATATTCCAAGCAGTTCATCACACCCTTTTGAGATTAGCATTCATTGTTGGCAATTTGCCTTAACAAAACCACTAACGATGACGCTACACATCTCCAATCTTTCCAAGACCTATCCCAACGGCGTTCATGCCTTGGCCGCGTTAAATCTCGATATTGGGACAGGTATGTTTGGCCTCCTTGGCCCCAATGGTGCCGGTAAATCTACTTTGATGCGAACCATTGCCACCCTACAGGAACCCGATGCCGGGAGTATTTTCTTTGATAAAATTGATGTGTTATCGGATAAAATGAGCCTGCGCAAAGTATTGGGATACCTGCCGCAAGATTTTGGTGTTTACCCCAAATTATCTGCGGATCGTTTGTTGCATTATTTTGCGGCGCTGAAAGGGGTGCACTCCAAAAAAGAACGCCAACTGCTGATCGACCGCGTACTCGAAATCACCAACCTTATGGACCATCGCCGGAAAAACGTTTATGACTATTCCGGTGGAATGAAACAGCGGTTTGGCATTGCTCAACTCCTTTTGAATAACCCCAAACTGATCATTGTTGATGAACCTACCGCCGGACTTGATCCTGCAGAGCGGCGGCGTTTTTTGAACGTGTTACGAGAAGTTGGCACACAAAATACCGTCATTTTTTCCACCCATATTGTAGATGATGTGAAGGAACTGTGTCACGAATTGGCTATCCTACATCAAGGACAGCTGCTGAATCAAGCTACACCGGCGGCAGCCATCGCATCACTCCAAGGAAAAATCTGGACAAAAGTCATTTCCAGAGCGGATTTAGCACAAATGGAAGCCAAATACCAGGTACTTTCTTCCAGTTACAATCAAGACGATGGGCTCACCATCAGGGTGGCTTCAGACCAGCGACCGGATGGTGAATTTCTGCCGACAGCACCACAGTTAGAAGACGTTTATTTCTCCGTCCTGAAACACCATTAGCCATGTTTAGCACCATTTTTAAATTTGAGCTCGCGCATTGGCTGCGCCAACCGGCCATCTACGTCTATGCCATTGTCTTCCTGCTTTTAGCTACTGGAGCAATGGCCGCCGATCTCGGCATCTTTGACGGTGCAAGTAGTGGACAATATATTGGTAATGCGCCTCTGAGCATTTACCGGATGATCACTTTTTTTCAGGAACTCATGTTGTTTCTCCTACCTGCGGTGATGGGCAACGCCATCTATCGCGATTTTAAATATCAGGTACATCGGGTCTTATTTGCCTATCCATTTACAAAAATACAGTATGTGGCGGCCAAGTTCTTGAGTAGCTTGCTGGTAGTGCTCGCGCTTTCGAGCTTGATTGTGGTGGGCATCTTTTTGGGCACACAACTGCCGGGTATTCCGACCGGAACAACGGTTTCTTTTGTCGGAGCACCTTATTGGCATACGTATTTGATTTACATTTTACCCAATATGCTCTGTTGGGGCGCATTGGTATTTGTGGTGGTCAGTTTATCGCGAAATAGCTATGCCGGATTTATTACCGTGATTGTATTGATCTTGCTAGGAGAAATTTTAGGTCGGGTGCTGTCGAATTCGGATACTCAGTTTTTAGGCGTCTTGTTGGATCCTCTGGGAGAACAAGGCATGGCCTATTACACCCGTTATTGGACGGTTGATGAGCGCAATGCCCAAGCCCTGCCGCTAAGTGGGGGGATCATTCTTAATCGGTTGTTGTGGCTAGGCCTTTCGGCAATATTTTTGATTTGGGGATATACCCGCTTTACGTTAAGCGAACGGCCTCTATCTTGGCGTTGGGGCAAAAAACCGGCGGCTAAAATGACGTTTGCAGTGCCTAGTAAAACCATACGATTGGCGCTGCCGAAGGTACGCTGCCAGTTTTCACGCTGGCACCAGCTAAAAACAGCCTGGCAATTGTCCAATTTCGATTTTTTATTTATTCTTCGAAGTTGGTCCTTTATCAGTATCGTGTTGGCGGGTTTGCTTTTTGTGGTGTTTTCGCTATTGCAAATGAATCCTCAGTTTGAAATGAAAATACTGCCTGTCACCTGGGTGATGCTAAAATTTCCACTACTCTTTTTTTCATTGATCATTGTAGGACTGACCTTTCTCTATGCAGGTATGTTGATTCATCGGGCCAAAATGGCAAAAATGGACCAGCTCGTTGATACCACCCCAATGCCCAATTGGGTGTTTTTGTGTTCTAAATTCTTGGCGCTGGTCAAGATGCAAATGGCCTTGCTCTCCTTACTGATGATTGGAGGGATGGCCGTACAAACTTACCAAGGGTATTATCAATATGAAATTGCGCATTATATCTTCGATCTGTATGCATTACACCTGATCTATTTTGTCCTATGGGCATTCGTAGCGGTGTTTGTACAAACCATTTTTACCAATCCATACCTGGGGCTGTTCTTTCTGCTGCTGACGGCTGGTGGCATTTCAATCCTGCCGGATATAGGCATTGAACATCCCGTTTTTAGATTTAACCAAGATCCCAACCCTGATTGGCTTTACGCTTACTCTGACCTCGACGGGCATGGCTCGGGTATGGGGATGTATTTTGCTTACAAAACTTACTGGTTGTTGGGTGGATTACTCCTTTATCTCGCTGCTTTTTTGTTTTGGAGTCGAGGTTTGTCATTGACTTTTCAGGAGCGTTTGCGCATCGCAAAACAGCGACTGAAGGGCAGGGCCGTACTTTCTCTGATTGTATTATTGATGGCCTTTTCGGGGTTGGGTCTTGGACTTTATCGCATGGATAAAGAAACGCTTTCTAATGAAGAACAAGAACTGTGGATGGTGCACAATGAGCAGATCTATAAGCAATATGAAAATACCGTTCAACCACGTATCACAGGGGTAAAAGTCAACGTCGATATTTTTCCTGAAACCCATTCCTTCAAAGTGGCGGGTTCCTATTCATTGAGCAATCGTTCACAGCAACCCATTGATACTTTGCTGCTTCATTATGCTTTTAATGAAGTCACCGAGTATAGACTTCTCCCAAAATACGAGGTGATAAGCAGAGATACGGTCCATCGCATTGATGTACTCAAATTGAGAGAAAAATTACTACCGGGTGATAGTCTAACCCTATTTTTTAATATTAAAAATGACCAGGGCAATTCTAAAGTAAAATCCAATGGCACTTATTTCGACAATAGCATTTTCCCCGGATTAGGATACCGGGCAGTGGAACTGACGGATAATGCAAAACGAGAGAAGTATGGATTGCCTCGGCGGGCAATAGACAAACCGTTTCCATCAGATAGCGCCGCTTTGTATCATTCTTATTCCGGCCACGATGCTGACTGGATAGATTTTGAAGCAATAGTCAGTACTTCCGGTGACCAAATTGCTATAGCTCCCGGCTATTTGCAAAAAGAATGGCGTGAAGGGAATCGGCGGTATTTTCACTATAAAATGGATCACAAGATCAAAAACTATTTTGGATTTAATTCGGGGCGCTTTGCCGTAAAAAAGGACCGCTGGAAAAATGTTGACTTGGAAATTTATTACCATCCTACTCATACTCACAATTTGCAAAGCATGATCAACGGGCTCAAAGGCACTTTGGCCTATAATACAAAGTACTTTAGCCCTTACCAACACCAGCAGGCACGCATTATTGAGTTTCCCAATTCGCTAGGGTCCTTCGCAACGACTTTTGCCAACTCTATTCCCTTTTCAGAACTCCGTTTTATTGCGGATGTGGAAACGGGCGCCATCGACTTTCCCTTCTACGTGGCAGCACATGAGATGGCCCACCAGTGGTGGGGCAATCAATTGCTCCCCGCTGATGTACTGGGTGCAAAAATGCTAACAGAGAGCTTGTCGGAATATACCGCGTTGAAGGTTTTGGAGAAACAATACGGCAAGGACCAAATGAGAAAATTCCTAAAGTTTGATCTGGATTTATACCTCCGAGGACGCGGCCGAGAAAACAAAGCAGAAATGCCTTTGATTCATACCTACCCACATCAGAATTACATCAGTTATCGCAAGGGAGCCCTGGCTTTTTATGCCCTCAGTGACTATTTGGGGGAAGAAAAGTTAAACCAAACGATACAATCATACTTAAAGAAAGTCCAGTTTCAAGAGGCCCCTTACACCACATCGCTTGAGCTCATGCACCATTTGCGCCAAGCTGCACCCGATTCACTACAATATTTAATCACAGATTTATTTGAAACCATTACCCTCTATGATAATCGCATAGAAAAAGCAGCGGCAACCCCGCTGGAAGACGGTCAATATCGGGTTGACCTACAATTTGTGATCAGCAAATACCACAGCGGAGAACAAGGCAAGCGGGTGTATAACAACAAGGGCAAAAGTGGTTTGATTAACGATAAAAACAGATCACTACCTTTGAATGACTATATTGAAATAGGAATCTTTGGTTCGCAAGGAAACATATTATATTTGCAAAAGCAAAAAATCACCAAAATTGACAATCAATTATCCTTTGTGGTCAATCAAAAACCGGCAGAAGTAGGGGTTGATCCTTACCACAAACTGATTGATGTAAATACCGGAGATAATAGACTTACAACGAATCAATGATTTTCAAAAAAGTATCCCGGTAAGTCGCGCCGATGGAGATTTTAGTCTTAGCAATAAAAACATGGTTGTCTTCAATTTTTTCGATCCAAGACAACGCGACAATGTACGAACGATGGATTTGCACGAAATCGGCAGTAGGCAACACCTGTAGGGTTTCCTTAATCGATGCGCGGACCAAATAATTACCGGATTTAGTGACGTATTTTACATAATTCCCTTCCCCTCCAACGTAGTATAATTCCTTAAAAACAATACGCTGTTTTTGCGTGCCGGTATTGATAAAAAAGAAAGCCTTAGTAGCCGATGGTACTTTAAAAAGGCGGTCCTTGGCACGGCTTACCGATAGGGAAAACCGAGCAAAATCAAAGGGTTTAAGCAAGTAATCTACGGCCTCTACCTCATAACTTTCGATGGCATATTCGCTGTGCGCCGTAGTGAAAATGACCAGGGGCGGCGTGTTCAGGTGCTTTAACAAACGAAAGCCACCAATGTCTGGCATATTGATGTCAAGAAACACCAGGTCAATCTTGTGATTGTTGAGATAAGTGATGGCCCGAAAGGGATCTGTGAAGGTAACCTCTAGCTGGAGAAAATCGATGCGTTCCGCATGTTTTTTGATGACCTCCAGTGCCCTGGGTTCATCATCGATGGCAATGCAGGTAATCATGGTTTTAGGTTTATTTCCAGTGTGACGTAGAAGGTATTTTGGCGTTTTTCGTAAAATAATTGGTGCCGCTCGGGGTAGATGAGTTGCAATCGCTTTTTGACATTTTGCAGCCCAACACCACCACTGTCTTTTTCCTGGGCATTGGCAATGATGCTGTTTTGAATTTGCATTTTCAAACGATCAGCATTCAAAGTAAAATCTATTTTAATAAACGTTTTTTCAGTCGGACTAATGCCATACTTAAAGGCGTTTTCAACAAATGAAATCAATAGCATGGGGGCAATTTTAATATTGCGATAAGTGGTTTCTTCGATTCCGCTTGTCAGGCTGATCTCATTTTGTGGAGTGGTGCGCAATTCCTGTAGCTCAATGTATTTTTTAATATAGTCGATTTCTTTACTGAGGAGGATGAATTCTGCTTTGGAGTCGTGTAAATTATAGCGCATCAGCGTGCCCAGTTTGGCAATGCCATCAGCAGTATGATCGCTATTCTCTTCCAGCGCTAAGGAGTAGAGGCTATTTAAGGTATTAAACAAAAAATGTGGATCGACTTGTGATTTCAGGAAGGCCAGTTCCGCCTCCAGCTTTTCTGCTCTGAGCCGTTCGATTAGGTTGCGATTGACCATCCAGTCTTTGACCATCACATAGGCGAAGGAAAGCAGAATACCATTGCCGATGGCATCAAAAGCGTGCTTGTAGTTCAAGAACTCACTGCTAAAAGTTGTTTTGGAGGAAGTATCCAGGTAAGCAAATAGCAAACTCCTACCCACTTCCAATACTAAGGCGAGTGCGCTGACCAACAATCCATATTGAAGCCAGCGCTGTTTTTTCAAATATTGTGGCACCAGCCAAAAGGCATTGAGGTAAAAAACGAGTGGAAAAACCAAGGCGGAAATAGGCCGAATACCATTTTTGTGCATCGCCCAGTCCGACCAGTCTTTCGTCCATTGCACATTAATGGTCAAAAAATAAGACAAGAGCACAAGCAGGTGCAGCAAGAGCTCCCCATATTGACGGTAGAACTTCTGTATGGCGGTTAGGTCCACAGCACAGTGTTTAGGATACAAGTATAATCAATTCGTGGTGGAGTAAGGCATTTGTGTGATGAGTGTGCCTATATTTGTGGTGAACTTAATGCCCTCCTCTAAACTTCCCTAAAATCTACGATCCAACCACCACAAACTCCGTACGGCGGTTGCGCTGGCGGCCTTCCTCGGTGTCATTTTCCGTTAGGGGACGGCTTTCGCCAAATCCTTGGTAAGACAAGCGATCAGCATCAATGCCGTGGGCGATCAACCAATCATAAACCGATTTTGCACGATTTTCGGATAACTTGAGGTTATCTTCTTCGCTTCCTACATTATCCGTATGGCCATCGATGCGGATATGCAGTTTGGGATTTTCATCCAATAACCGTTGCAAACGTTGCAGCTCGGTGGTGGAAGTTGGGCGCAATTCAGCGGAACCAGTGGTAAAAAACAAATTTTGCAGGATAATAGGCTTGGATACCTCTCCGTCTCCTTCAGCCGCAGTGGTCGATTCGGGGATGGGTTGAAGAACAATTTCCAAAAGGAATGGATTATCGACCGTATTGGCTTCGCTGAGCGCAAAATGTTCGGATTGGAATAAATAACCGGTGCGATTGACATTGAGCGCATAGTCCCGACCAACGGGTAGACTAACCAGGAAATGACCATCATAGTCGGTGGTAGCAGATAAAAACACCTTGTCCCGCGTCAGGTCTATCAATTCAATATTGGCTTCAATGCCTCTACGAGCCTGGGCGTTGATCACCCGGGCTTTGACATAAGTCACCGGTTGCGGCCGGGCTTCAGCGTATAGCGGGAAGCTGTAAATATCATTGTCTACCAAGCGTTGCTGCCGACCTTGTGGATTGTTTAGATTGTTTTTATCCCGGGCGAAGTAGGCCGTTTTGCCATCCAAGCTCACGGTCATGGTGCCTTCTGTCGCCGGCGTATTGATCGGGTAGCCCAAATTCATGGGAGCCTCCCATTCTCCTTCTGTATTAAGGCGAGCCACATATAGGTCCAATCCGCCCATCCCGGGATGTCCGGCTGAACAAAAATACAGCGTCTCGCCATCGGGATGTATGAAGGGGCATTCATCATTAGCTGTTGTATTGATTGTAGGCCCTAAATTGGTAGGTTTACTCCAGGAGCCGTCATTATTGCGGGTACTTTTCCAGATATCTCTGCTGCCTCTTCCCCCGGCCCGATCACTGGCAAAATAGAGGGTATAGCCATCTGCCGATAGAGAAGGTTGTCCTTCCCAACTCGCGGTATTGACAGGGCTGCCGATCGGTTGTGGAGCGGACCAATCGCCGTTCTTTTTCTCAGTGTAGTACAAATCACAGCTGGTCGATCCAGGCCCGGTATTGCCGCAAAAGGTATAGACCAACAATCGCCCATCGGCGGAGATGCTCTGTGCGCCTTCATTAAATGGGGTATTGATCGCTTCCAGAGGTTTGCGTTGACTCCATTGTGTTCCTGTTTTTTGGCTAAAAAAGAAATCTTCCTGCCGGTTGACGCGGGCCGTAAAAATGAGGTATTCCCCATCGGCGGTGAAGGATGGCAGGTATTCCTGATCCGTGGTATTGATCGAATCACCTAGATTGACGGGGGTAAAAGGCACTGGATTGGCCACGGCCTTGGCGGCAAATCGGGCATTTGCTAAATAAGCCTCTGCCTTTTGTCGTCGCCGATCGCTTTTGGGGTCTTCCGCCAGATATTTCTCAAAGTGTGCTACGGCCTCGTCATACTTTTGCAGTTGCATTTCCGTAAGGGCCAATTCGTACCATACCCGCGTATTGTAATCGGGTGCCTGTTGGACGATGGCCTCAAACCCCGCTTCACAAGCTTCCAAATCACCGGTTTGTCCTTTGATAGAAGCCTGCAATATGCGCGCATCCATAAAATCCGGTGCCGACTCGATGACCTTCTCCAATACCTCAATGGCTTTGGAAAAATCTTCAGATCGGTTGTACGACAAAGCTTCATTATACCACTTCCTTTCCTTTTTGCTAAGGTCTTTCTCGCTAGTTATCTTTTGGGCGAAAGCCCCCAAAGGAAGTAGTAAACAAAGCATTAAAACACATCTTGACAAATACTGCATATAGCGTATCATTGAATTTGAATTGACAATAGTGGGATGGTAGGTTTTGGGATTGGGCTTTTTGGGTTTTAGGTTGCCGCCTAACCTCAACCGCCACCGCCATTTAAACCTCTTAATCTCTAACCGTTCCTATCTCTGCCTATTCTTAACGCTCGGTAAATTCCCCTTGTTTCATCTGAAGGGACAAAACACCAAATCATTAAATGAAGAAGCCGAAGAAAGACCATGCTTCCCCCGGCTACTATTTTCATCGGCTTTTCTTACAAAACTGTTACGCCATTTCTTCCAGCAATTGGGCGGCTTTTTTGGAACCGCGATCGGCAGCTTTTTTCCAATTCTCCGCAAATCCATCCTGCCCTGCTTTCTGTAAGGCGATACCGCGTTGTAGCAATACTTCAGCTTCAACAACCGGTTCTTTAGTGGTTTCCGTAGACAGCGTACTGTCAAAAGCAACCACAGCGTCTTTGTATTTCCCCATTTCCATCAAGGCCTTTCCATATTGGAAAAACACCCGCTGCCGCCACTGATAATTAGAATCTTCCGGCTTAAACTTACGTTTGAGAAAGAGAGCCATTTCTTTAGCGGCCAGCTCAAACTGCTTGTTATGGATTAGGCAATCTGCTTTCAAGCGACGAGACTTCCAGTAGATCGACTGCAATGGAATGGAAAATTTAATGGCTTGATCAAAATCGGTAATAGCGGCGGCAAAGTCATTTTGCGCAATACGTACAAAGGCACGACCAAAATAAGGATCGGCTTTGCGTGGATTGATATCGATGCTCTTATTGTAATCATAAAGAGCATCGGTATAATTACGCAGACGGAAATTGACATAACCGCGGCGTTCGTAGGCTAAGGCGTGGCGTTCAAACTTTTCGATGGCACGACTCAAAGCTTCGCGTGCTTCATTTTCCATCCCGGCTTCATTCATCAGATCACGGCCCCGCAAAAAGGCTTTGACGGCAGTTTTGTCACTATGTGGCTCTATCATGCCTTGTTTGATGACCTTTCCCTCGTCCACCATCCATGCATTCATATCCCCGGCTACGGCAAATTGGGCCACTTGCTTGAGCAAATTCAAGGTGTTTTGCAATGTCCGTTCAGAAGACTGAGTGATGTATCTGGGAACTTCCAAGGCACATCCTTCCTCAAGGAAAATTTCTTCTGCATTGAGCAGAATATCGTTTTTGTAATAGTTCTCCTTGCGATGCTCGAACATTTTAACCACCTGTTCGAAACTCCGAGGAGTACCAAACTCCAATCGCCCTGAAATAATAGTTTTGAAAGTCATTTCGCCGCCGTTTTTGAAAATATATGAATGCAATACAGTTATATGTCGCAAATAATGACCATTCAAGTCTCCTCAGAGACTTGGCAATAATGCTGATGTTAAAACACAGTAAGTTAAATTGGGTTAGCTAGTCGTCTTTCTTGAGATTGATTACGCTGGCTTTGGTCTTACTGATTTTCTCTATAGATTCTTGAGGTGTTGCTTTAGTATGAATACACTATTGAGGCAATCTACACAGTGTCCAATTAGTGTGGACTCAACCCGGTCTATATAGGTGATATGTTCTCTGGCTTATAAAGCAACGGGATATCAAAGTTAAGACGATTTTTTAGAATTAGCAATAATTTTCCTCGCTTTTCTTCAACTTTCCTGTTTTTTTTCTTTTCTTGCGCTATTTTTCAAAAATTTGACCTTAGGATTTCTTTTCTTCCTTTTTTTTTCATGTATTCATTTTCTCCCTTCCCACAAGGTATTTTCCACCACAGAAAATTTTGAAAACAGATTGTTATCTTGTGTTTTTCATCATATAGCCTCGATTGAACTATTTTTTCGTTTGGGGCACACGCTACTTCTACCAAATATTACATTCCTAATAAGAACCGCCCGTAATTCTAATTAGGTTTTAGTGCTTGTTTGGAGGTGGTGCTCTAGCAGCGAATTTACTCCCCCCCTCATAAACCAACACAAATCCATAA
The DNA here is from genome assembly GCA_964015035.1 of uncultured Saprospiraceae bacterium. Lineage (GTDB taxonomy): Bacteria > Bacteroidota > Bacteroidia > Chitinophagales > Saprospiraceae > BQJU01. Next base: position 19,911 of record CAXHCA010000046.1, on the reverse strand, counting down.
ACTTTCTACCTTTGCCCTATGACACTCATTTACCTACACGGCTTTAATAGTGATGGTACGGGATTAAAACCGGACCAGCTACGCAAAAACTTTCCGGAGGCGCTTCTGCTTGCACCCGACCTGGAAGCCAACCCTCAACAGGTTGTCGAGCAAGTGCAGCAATTGTTGAACACAAGTATTCCTCCCATTTATCTAGTAGGAAGCTCTCTGGGTGGATTCTATGCCTACTATTTTAGTGCGATATTTAGCATTCCCTGCTTTTTGTATAACCCGTCGCTCAACCCCCATCGCACCCTGCACCGAGGTATCGGGCACCACCAAACATGGATAAAAGGCCGCGATTATCATTTCAAAGCAGCGTATTTGCCAATGCTGGAAGCTTTAAAAAAGGAAGCCGAAGCATTGGTACAACAATACCTGCTCAACTTCTTCCTCGCTACCGATGATGATGTGCTGGATTTAAGTCCAATTCCCGGATTATTTCCAGCCGCCAATCACCTTTCCTGGCACCCAAAGGCAAGTCATAGCTTTTCCAAATTTAAGAAGACAATGCCTACTGTTCGACAGCTCATCCAGCAATATACTACCGAGGAAGCTGACTAGATTCGCCCATCCTTGCTGACCAAAAGTTAGACGATCTTTGATTCCAAAACCATCCGTCAGAAAATAAGCGGCAGATATTTTTTTTTGATGAAAAATCGCTTTTTTTAAATAATTTTGTACTTTCTAAACAAGATTTGGCTAGACCCTTCCGGAAAATTGAATTACAAGTTTCCGATACTCCAACAGTTCTAAATTTGTGAGCTCCTACTTTTTTTTCAAAAAAAAACCAAAAAAGCGTACTTTTTTAAACCTGGATGGATAAAGAAGAAAAACCATTCCTATAAATCCAAAAAAAGAAATCGATTATGCAAATCAGACGAATTTTTCTATTCCTGCTATTGACTTTGATGACCACCTTTGTACTGGATGCCCAAAGCCGGGTAGAACAACGCGCCAAAAATCGCGCAAACCAAAACGTAGATCGCGAAATTGATAAGGCGGTAGACAAAACCTTTGACAAGATTGGCGGACTTTTCAAAAAGAAGAATAAAAAGAAAGATGAAACAACCGAAGACGAAGTAGATGACCGCACCGATAGCGATTCGGATGAAGAATTGTCGGAAGAAGAACAACAACGACAGGCCCAGGAAATGGTCAACCGAATGTTGGGTGGCGGTAACGATGAAGAGTGGGAACCCATCAAAAATGACTTTCCCATCAGCTTCGATGCGGAAATCAAGATGGTCAAAAAGGGCAAGGAAGAAGTGAACAATATAAAGTACACTTTTGACACCTGGAAAACAGGCTTGCAAATGAGCAACGAAGAGGCAGAAGATATCCGATTGATCATGGACAACCAAGAAGGCTCTATGACGACCATTACAACCCAGGATGGTAAAACCCAGGGCTTTAAGATGCGCCAGCAAGTGGTCAATATTGATGATACTCAAATGAATTCAGACGATGTAAAAGTTACTAAAACCAATGAAACCAAGACGATTAATGGCTACCTTTGTACCAAATACCTAGTGGAAACTGAAGATGGCAATTCCACGGCCTGGGTCACGAAAGAAATCAACATGGATATGACCAAACTGATGGCCAATCTGAGTATCAGAAACAAGGGCAAAAAAAAGAGTGGAGGCCTGAATGGTGAAGCCTATCAAGGCGTTGAAGGGCTACCGATTGAAACGACTTATGTGCCCAAAAATGGTAAAGAAACGACCATTATGACTTTGAGTAATATCAAAACCGGTAACAATATCGATCGCAATATTTTTAATACCTCCGGAGTAGAAATCATGAGTGTGGGCTTCTAAATCCATGCCTGGATTTCACCTACCGACTTTGAGGTGAATTTCAAACAAACACTATGCCCCCGTCCGGTATCGGGCGGGGCATTCTCCCCTCCAACTAGTGATCCCTTTACCTCGGCCCCGGCAGCAAGATGGCCCAAATGGGCAGTGGGATCAACCTCCAGGATGAACTTATTCTTTTTTGGCATGCTCCAAGCAGAATCCAACAAATTGCCGAACCATCGATTGGGTGGCCTTTTTGGCTTCAAACTGCCCCATGTGCCCTACTTTTTCCAGAATATGTACCTGCGCCACTGCTGGTAAATGAGTCTGTTCGATGCTGGCTTCCGCCGGAATGGCCGTATCTTTAGCTCCTATGATAAAAAGGACTGGCACTTGAATATTTTTGAGTACTTCGCTTTGATCCGGGCGGTCTTTCATGGCCTGTAACGCATTGACAATGCCTGCCCCGGGGTAGCGAGTGGCCCGGTAGGTCAACTTTTCAATCAAGAAAGCATTGCTGCGCACAAAAACGGGTGGAAAAAGCCCCGGAATGAGTTGCTTGACGAATAATACATGGCCTTGACGACCAATAAAGTCGATGCTTTTTTGACGGGCTTCTTTTTTCTCAGGAGTATCCGCATAAGGATGAGAATGGAAAAGTCCTAACCCCAATAATAGTGCCTCATGCTTGGCGGCATAATTCAGGGCAACATATCCTCCCATGGAATGCCCAATCAAAACAAATTTATCTAAGCTAAGTTCTTCGATCACTGCATGTACGACCTCAGCCATGCCTTCAATGGACAGTCCAATCATCGCTTCCGACTTGCCGGCGCCGGGCAGGTCAATACATACCACTCGAAAATTTTCTTCTAGCAAGTCCTGTTTAAACTCATCCCACATTGCACCGTCTTCACAAAATCCATGAATCAAGACCACCGTGGTGCCCTTCCCCTTGCTGGTGTATGCGACTTTTTTTTCGCGAAAGTTGATATATTTCATGCGTCATTGCCTTGTAATGCCCGAAATTGAGCGTCATAATGGGACGCTAAAATACTCCAATCATATTGAGTTACAAAATTTTGATAATTGGCAGCTTCCCGAATGGATTGAATATCGTGGATCATGGCCTTTAAACGCAGATACATTTCGTCAAGATCATCATACAAATGAGCTGTTTGCCAGACGAGGGGAATATGCTCTGGATAAGCCAACCGCCGGGGCAATAAAGGATAACAATTGCAGTACATGGCCTCTACCACACTGCCCCCAAAAAAATCCTGGCCACTGGTGACCGGTAAGATATCTGCTTGCCACAGCAAGGCACTATATGCCTCCCGACTTTTGGCGTAGCCAAAATGAATCAACTCTGCTTGTAGTTTTTGTTTTGCTTCCGCAAATATGGGTGGCGCTTGCCGATAAGATTCCCCCGTGACGATCAGCCGAAACGGGACCTTTTCCGCCTTAAGCCGAAATAAGCATTGAAAAAAAGCACCCGGATCTTTGTCATATTCCCAACGATGATTCCAAATCAATACCGCTTCCTGTGGCTTTTCCAAGGTCTTGGCCCCAACCAGGCCCTGCAAGTCCATCCCTAAATACAGGACCTCACTTTTGGCGGTCAACACAGGAATGTTTTCCAGCCCTTTTTCATCCGGAAAAGCCCCCAGGAATTCCGGAAGGGACCCCAAGAATGCAGAACGGTGAAAATGCGAGTTGAAAAACAAGTGATCGGCACACAACGCACTGGTGTAGTTGATAAACCCATATTGTCGGTTGCGATCCAATTGTGGGTCCCGATCGGTAGGTGACCACGGGTAGGTGATCTGGTTTTCGTGAAAATAGAGCGCTATTGGTATCTGATTAACCCGGTTTCGGCACAGCGCCAAAAAAGTGGTCAAATCCAACATATCCGTCGCCAAAATCAAATCCGGCTGGAAATCCATTTTCAAAAAGGCCTCTGCCAAGGCGACAGCCCCACCGTACATGCGCCATTTCCAATGCCTTCCGGGTAAACTCAGGATTTTTACTTCGTGCTGACTATTGGCCCGATACCCTTCCGCCCATTGGCGATGGCTACCCGTAAAAAATGGTTCTAACAACAGTATCCGCATGTTTATAACCAATTTTGCCCTTTCCCCGGTAGGTAGTGGGGAAAGTTTTAATCTGTTGAATGGAAGATACGCTATTTTTACTAACTTTATCGTTAGTTAATTAAATAGCGCGAATAGAAGACGCTTACATGTCAAATTTATATAACATAAAGCAAGATTTAATCAGCATTGAAGTGTTGGAACGGGAGTTGAACCTGAAACAACTTCAGGTGAATCGTCTATTAAACATCACTCAGGCAATTAATAACAATGTTTCGGCTCGCGGCCTGTATGACATGTATCGCTCTTTTCTCAGTTGGGAAATTGGCGTAAGAAAAATGGCTCTTTTTGTCAAAGGAGAAGATTGCTGGTCAATCGCCACCCACATTGGCATTGACGAATCCCTACTCGATCTTGACATTACTGCAGAATTGTCGCGGTATACCCGCCTCAATAATATCCAGGATGAAGACCACCCTCTGATTGGCCAATTTGACGTCGTTATTCCCGTAAGGCACAAAGATCACCCCATTGCCTATGTATTGATTGGTGGATTTGAGGAAAATGAAGACATGTACAACAAAGTGCAGTTCATTACCACCATCACCAATATTGTGGCAGTAGCCATTGAAAACAAAAGGCTATTCAAGCGGCAATTGGAACAGGAACGCCTCAAGCGCGAAATGGAATTGGCCAGCGAAATGCAACGTATGCTGATCCCCAAATCGCTGCCCAGCAAGGAATGTTATGAACTCTCCAGCATCTACAAGCCCCACTTTAATGTTGGTGGCGATTATTTCGATTTTATCGAATTTGCCGATGGCAAGATCGTGTTTTGTGTAGGAGATATTTCCGGAAAGGGAGTCGCTGCTGCGCTGTTGATGGCCAACTTTCAGGCCAACTTTCATACCCTGATCAACAAACGCACCCGCTTGGACATCTTTATCCGAGATATCAATACCTCTATCAATCGCATTACCGAGGGAGATCGGTTCATGACCTTTTTTATTGCCGAATACGACATCAATGACCGTAGCCTCTTCTATATCAATGCCGGGCATAATCCGCCAATAATGATGGATCAACGAGGCATCACCTTCCTAGATCGGGGCTGTACCATTCTGGGGTCCTTTCAAGATCTGCCTGAAGTGGAAGTCGGTGCAGTAGAAGTGCAAGATGAAGCCATTATTCTGACCTTCACCGATGGATTGACCGATATTCGCAATGAAGCAGGTAGCTTTATCAAGGAGGAAATTCTACACGATTTTGTCAGCGAACATTATTTACTGCCTGCAAAGGTTTTTAACGAAAAACTCTTGGGGTTGATCGATCAATTTCGCGGCAAACAAGCATACCCCGATGACTTCACGATATTGAGCTGCCGCATCTTTAACAACTAAGAGCCGCCTTAGAGCATTTTATACGTATAAAAGACCATTGGTCTATCAATTAATGCCTCCAATCGATTGAACAAAAGCAAGATTTGAAAATTCCTATATTTATAGGCATATTGCAAAAGTTACTGAATTTGAGCCTTCTTCGACACATTGACATTGAATCGAAGAAGACTTTAGACAACTTCACAAGCAAAACTGATGAAGGATAAGAATATTGCGGGCATTCTCGCACTGTTTTTTGGACCGTTGGGTGTACACCGATTTTACCTGGGACAGATCGGCCTGGGAATTTTTTATTTGTTTTTCTTCTGGTTTCCACTTACCTGGATTATCGGACTAATTGATGCCATTGCTTTTTTCTCAATGGATGTAGACGATTTTAATCGCAAATACAACAAAGAATACCTCAAAGGCTATCGCAATACCGATTTCGACCGGAATGAATACCATCAAAGGGAACGCCCACAGGTTAAAGATCAACGAAGACAACGGGCCCGCAATACCGCCGCCCCAACTCGCAAGCGACGTTCTAGAGGCAGACGCCCAAATCCGTTTAAGCAAAGTGGTATCGAGAAGTACAAAGACTTTGAATACCAAGCTGCTATCGAAGATTTTGAAAAGGCCCTGGAGATAAACCCAAAAGACATTGCCGTACATTTTAATCTGGCTTGTGCCTACTCTCTGACAGAAAAATCGGACCAGGCATTTGCGCACCTCGACAAAGCCGTCGAATTTGGCTTCAACGATTTCAAACGCATTAAAGAACACGATGCATTGGCCTATTTGCGCATTCAGCCGACTTTCGAAGATTTCGAAAAAAATGGCTTCCGGTTGGTTCAACGCATCGATGCACCAAAAGATGATATCCTGGGTTCTACTCCATCAGATTTGTTAGAACAACTCAGAAGACTGGGCGACCTACGCGAAAAAGGATTATTGACAGAAGAAGAATTTGCAACACAGAAAAAGCGACTTTTAGACAACAGTTAACTAATTGATAACCAATACTAGCCAACATATCGGACAAGCACTTCGTTATTAGAGTAGTATTTGGATAAACACCAGGCTATGATCGCAAAAGCGTTAGTATCAGATTCTATAATCCCACTGCGGACTTCCGACACGGGTGATGAGGCATTGGCCATCATGAACGAATTCTATGTTCGCCACCTCCCCATCGTCAACAATGAACAATTGTTAGGATTGGTTTCGGAAGAAGACATCTTGAATAATGACGTTGAAGAAGCAGTCGGCTCTTACAGCCTTTCACTACCCCATGCCTACGTAAGGCAAAATGACCACCTCTATGAAGTCATCCGTTTGATGGCAGAATATCAACTCACCGTCATTCCCGTTATTGACGAAGAACTAAATTACCACGGACTGATCACCCTGGAAGACCTCTTACGGTCTTTTGCAGAGGCTGGTTCCTTTCGCGAATCCGGCAGTATTATTGTCCTGGAAATGACTAAAGTGGATTATACCATGTCGGAAATTGCGCGCATCGTCGAATCAGAAGGTGCCGTGATTTTGAGTTCATTCATCACCACCGCCCTCGATTCCAATCGCATTGAAGTCACCATTAAGATCAACCGCCAAAATATTCTCTCCATTTTGGCCACCTTCGAACGTTTCGACTATCAAATCAAGGCCTCCTTTAACGAAAGTGAATACATTGATACCCTTAAGGATCGCTTTGATTCATTGATGACCTATTTGAGCGTATAATCCTGCCCCTATTCAGCCGCAAAAAGGCAGCTACTATAGCCAATCGGTTTCGATAGGTTCACCTGCGTAAAAATTTGGGCGTGCCCCCGGCAAAGCCGAGGTCGGGCTATCCGCTATTACGCCCTTCGGTTGTAGCCGCTTCTATCCCTCACGCGGGCGCAACGATAGCTGCAAAGATACTGGAAATGTCAGGCAAAACCATGCTTCCACTTCTGGGCAATGTGCACCACCGTTTCCACCATCGCCGGGTCCCAACGTTCAATGTGCCAATCGGTATCCGCAAGACTCGAGCTTTGGAGTAGTCGGCGAGCGGCTTGATAATCAGATGCATTTTCCAAAATAGCCGACAACGCCAGCTGTTGTTCGTGCAATTCAGCAAATTCCACCGGCGCGCCCAATTCAATGGGTCCCCCTGGTAAGAAATCATTGGCAGGAGAGGTAGCGGCCCCGGCCGCTTGCACAATTTCATGCATCCGCAAAAAATCCTTTTGAAAATGTAGCCTGCTTTCGTCCGTTCGCAACCCCGTCCCGATTTGCTCCAACACTACATATTTCAAATTGGGGCATAAAGGAATTGTTTTTTTTAACAGTTCAAAAACCGTCTCCGGTACCGCATCATCATGGGTATCACGCCGGATTTTTTTCCCAGGCCGCAAAGCAGAATCTTCCCAGCTGCCTCCACTTATATGGATTTCCCTTACTCGTTCTAATGGATACAGTGGAAGAATGGTGTTAAAATCTACCTCAAAATTGTGTATCTGGCAATATAGATTGTGCAAATCTAAAATGATAAACCCATTGACTGGTTCAATGAGCTGCCGCAAAAAATGGCCGTGTTGTTCCACCTCTTGCAATGAATAAGCAAAAGCTAGGTTCTCCAATCCCACCGGTACTTCACAGGCATTTTGGATTCTTTTCAACCGGTCTTGCCCCAACGCCAAGGTTTGCGCATTAAACGGCACACTGATGGGTGCTCCCTGATGAAAATTGGCACCGGTCATAAACCCAAAATGCTCCGTAATGTGATCAAAGTGGTACTTGCGAGAAAGTTGTTGCAACTGATCCAGCCACTCCTGCTGAACAGCCGACCATTTACCGGAAAAGAGCGAAAAAAAGACCCCGTGGCCAACTAGGCGTTTTTCTTTGCTGTAAGTACTTAATAGTGCTGTAAACCACGGGGGTACTTCTTTCACCTTAAAGAGTGCATCAAAGGACCATTCAATCGCCTGCACCTGTTCTGCCTCAAAAAGGGGCAGAGCCGCCAGTAAAATATTAGCATCCAGATTGCATGCGATGGTAGAGCGCAGTGGAGTCATATATGGTCCGGATTATCCCATGCCACAAGCCGGGCAATCGTAGTAGGTTTCGCCTTTAGTTTGATGGGTTCCATCACAACTTTCATCGCAGGTCTCATCACAAGTCTGTGGTTTCAGATCGTCCTGGTTATCAAATAAGCTACAAGAACTTGTGGCTGCTCCCAAGCTTACGCCCAGCGCAATGGCCTGTAATAATGATTTGGATACTTTCATGATATGGCAGTTTTAGTTACAAAATGAATATCGCCAAAATAGACCGCCTGAATGAAGCAAAGGGTTGGGCAGGCAAATGAAATTGTTGGCCCCTTCTCCCTACATCCAGAAATATGAAGCAAACTATTTTAAATGTTTTGTATTTTATTTTTTATTGTAAAACATTTTTATTAAATTGCATTGTCATTGACCATAAGCTTCGCCGGCGATTCTGTAGATGCGACCAAACGCATCCTACCCTGACAGCTCTGTGCTGATGCGCAAGCTGTACGTAAGCACCTTGGCGGCCTGGCGGATGTGGGCGGGCTTTTTTTATTACCCACCCTCTTCGGTTAGAAAGAAGTAATATATCCTCGATGGCAGCTCGATCTTTCGAGTAGTGCTGCTTAAAAGCTATGCTATTTTTGAATCCTACAGAAATAGCCCCTTCCCCACTTGACGCATAGCTTGCTACGTTGTGCGTCTTATGATACCTGCGTGCTAATCTTCCCCTGCCACTTTGTGCCGGGTATGAATGTATTCACAGCGTTAAGAACCAGGTACAGCCTTGATTTTTGCCTCTTTGCATCAAGGCAAAGCCGCCGCCGGAGACATCTTCTATTAAAGATTTTATCCTTACACAAGGCGACTAATCCCAACTGCGCCCCTCACGCACCCTTTTCCCCTCATTATGCATCCAAAGAGTAACTGGTTTGTTTTATTTTTGGAAAAGCAGTATCTTTATAGACTGTGGAAAAGAAAGCGCTTTTCCCTTCACTTTTATTAATTTGATTATGGCTTTTTTTCGATTTACCAAATTGCCCAAACATCGGCAGTACGAATATACACCGAGGTACTGGAATCCTGAAAAGGAAGAACTAGAGGAACGCCTCAAGAGAATAGAAGAACGCAAACAAGGCGATAAAGATGCCATGAAGTCCCGCATTTCATCTGGTTTTAGACGAGGTTATATCGGTGGGCGCAGCTTACGCGGCAAACAAGCCCGCCGATCTAATGCCATTCTATTGGGGATTGTTGTCTTGCTTATATTTTTTACCTATTTTGCGCTCACAGAATACCTCCCCGGATTGGTAGAATCTATGGAATCCGGTGGAAACTGATGTATTAGAGGAGTATTGATTGTAGCAATTTTGCCTGACAAACAGGAGTTGCTGATTGTAAATACCGAGTTATTGCCAACCAATAACTCGTCCAAAAAGGAGAGTATAGATATGGCTGATCTTATTCAGCTACTGCCCGACGCGATTGCCAATCAAATTGCTGCTGGAGAAGTCATCCAACGCCCGGCTTCAGTGGTCAAAGAACTGATGGAGAATGCTATCGACGCGGGTAGTACCAGTGTTAAGCTCATTGTAAAAGATTCGGGCAAAACCCTGATTCAGGTAATCGATAACGGTTGTGGTATGTCTGAAACGGATGCGCGTATGTCACTACAACGTCATGCCACCTCCAAAATCAGACAAGCGGAAGACCTTTTTTCTATTCGCACTATGGGGTTCCGAGGTGAAGCCATGGCATCCATCGCGGCAGTTGCCCATATGGAAATGCGCACCCGCCGCCAAACGGATGAGCTCGGTATTCGGCTCGTGGTAGAAGCTTCAGAAATTAAAGTTCAGGAAGCTTGCCAATGCACCTCCGGTACCAGCATTTCTGTCAAGAACCTATTTTTTAACGTGCCGGCCCGCCGCAATTTCCTCAAGTCCAACACCGTTGAAATGCGCCACATTCTGGATGAATTTCAGCACGTAGCATTGGCACATCCCGATATCTTTTTCTCCCTGCACCACAACAATAGCGAAATATTCCACCTGCCAGCAGGTAACCTGCGGCAACGCATCATCAGCATTTTTGGTAACCAATACAACAAACGATTGGTCCCCGTATCAGAAGAAACGGATGTATTGAAGCTCTACGGCTTTGTGGGTAAACCCGAATTTGCCAAAAAGACCAGAGGTGAACAGCTCTTCTTTGTCAACCAACGATTTATCAAAAGCGGGTACCTCAATCACGCGGTAATGACCGCCTACGAAGACCTGCTCAAAGATGCTTATCCACTTTATATTATCTTCATAGATATTGATCCGGAACGGATTGACATCAACGTGCATCCAACCAAGCAGGAGATCAAATTTGATGATGAACGACTGGTATACAACTACCTACGGGTAGCTGTACGCCATGCCCTCGGACAATATAGCATCATGCCTTCGCTTGATTTTGATCAGGAGACCAGTTTCTCTCCCGATCGATTGAGCGCTTCGGCTCGGCAGCAGTCATCAGGAGGAGGAGGAGGAGGAGGAGGTTATCCCACCATTAAACCTGCCGAGGGGCCGGGGCACCCGGATATTACCCCCCGACAGCAATCCAACCAGCAAAATTGGCAAAGCCTTTACGAAGGACTGGATGAATTTATCAGTGATGAGCCATCCGGAGAACCGGCAGCTCCCGTCACCATAGAAAGCGAATGGTCAGGTGGTGGCACACTGGACGATAGCACCGAGAGTTTTTCCAAACACAAAAGTGTTCCTTATCAGATACACGCATCTTATATCGTCAGCCCCATTAAGTCGGGATTTCTGGTGATCGATCAGCAAGCAGCGCATGAACGCATTCTTTACGAACAATGCTTGTCGGTCCTGGAAAAGCAATCGGCCCTGTCTCAAAAGCAGTTGTTTCCACGGACCTTAACCCTTTCCCCTGCCGATGCCACCATGCTTCAGGAAATATTGCCTCAAATTAACCTCTTGGGTTTTGATATACAGGAATTTGGCAATTACACCTTTGTGATTAACGGGATTCCGGCAGAACTTTCCGGAAAACAAGATGAAACCAAGATCATCGAAGGATTGTTAGAACAATACAAAAGAAATACGGACCTCAAGCTAAACGCCCGTGAAAATATCGCCAGAGCAATGGCCAAAAGTACCGCTATTCGAAAAGGACAAAACCTCACAGAAGAGGAAATGCAATCCCTGATCGATAAACTTTTTGCCTGTTCTTTGCCATTTCGCAGCCCTACAGGAAGAAGTTGTTTCCTTACTTTCGAACTGGACGAATTCGCCAAGCGTTTTGATGCTTAAAGCTACCATTCATGTTTCAGATTACCGACGTTGTTAAGAACCTACTAATCATCAATATACTGACCTTTTTGGCCAGTGCCGTACTCACACAAAGCGGGCTTCTTGACACCCAGGATATGCTGGCCCTACACTATCCTACATCCCCTGATTTTCGGCCGTACCAGATTGCGACTTATTTCTTCATGCATGCCAATTTCATGCACTTGTTTTTCAACATGATTGTTCTGTTCATGTTTGGTCCACAATTGGAAATACTCTGGGGGCCTAAGCGCTTTTTGTTCTACTACTTTTTTTGTGCCATTGGTGCGCTGGTCCTGCACCTCTTTATCCATTATCTGGATCTAAATCCGTTGCAGGAAGCTATGGGGGCTTTCAAAACCAATCCAAACCTGGATAACTTTTGGTCTTTTTTCAACCAAACTCACTTAACAGACCTTCCGGAAAATGCCAAAGCATTTAAAGAATTGAGCAACCTCGTTCGGGAAGGTGATCCTCAGGGTATCGCCCTGGTCTACAAGGAAATGTCTGAAATCGTGGGCGCCAAAGGCAACTCGGTCATGCTCGGCGCTTCCGGTGCCATTTTTGGAATCTTGTTGGCATTTGGCTTGAAATTTCCGGAATACACCCTATTCCTACTCTTTCTTCCCATTCCGATTAAAGCAAAATACTTTGTCCCTATCCTGATGATCATCGAACTTTACCTGGGGGTTACTCAGTTTGCCTGGGATAATATCGCACACTTTGCCCATTTAGGCGGTGCGTTATTTGGAATCTTGTTAATTTTGTACTGGGAAAAATTTGGATCGCGGTTTTCGTAAAATGAACGACTCTCCGGTGATTTTGTTTTCTATGTGAATCTGTCAATTAGAATCGAATGTTTACATCCATTTGGGAAGATATAAAGCGGGAGTATAATTATGGTAATATGGTCACCAGGATCATCATTATCAATATCGGCGTGTTTGTACTGGTCAACTTGGTATGGGTCATCCTAAGATTAACCCACGCCTATACCACTCCCCCGCTCTACCATTCTATTATTCACTTTTTTTCCCTCTCCTCCGATTGGGTCCACAACCTTACCCACCCCTGGGTTTGGATTACCAGCATGTTTTTGCACGAAGGCTTTATGCATATCCTGTTTAACATGCTCTTTATGTACTGGTTTGGACGCATAGTGGGAGATTTTATCGGCAATCACCGCATTCTGCCATTGTATCTATTAGGCGGATTGGTGGGCGGCCTAGCCTTCTTTCTATCCATCAACCTGCTACCTTATGATACTACCGGCGCCACACACTACGCACTGGGAGCCTCCGGTGCGGTAATGGGCATTGTGGTCGCAGCAGGTGTACTTTCACCCGACTATCTCATGCATCTGCCTTTTGTGGGAGGGGTGAAGTTAAAATTCATAGTGGGTATCCTGATCTTACTCGATCTGGTCGGTCTGGCCGGAGACACCAATACGGGGGGGCATTTTGCGCATATCGGTGGCGCACTCTTTGGCTGGATCTTTGTATGGCAACTGCGGGAAGGCAACGATTGGTCGGCCCCCATCAGCAATCTAATTGATCGCATCCGCTCCTTTTTTCAGGGCTTAGGTAATTTCGGCAACCGGGCAAAAGGCCCTAAAATGGTCTATAAAAACCCTAATAAAAGCCGTGCCACAAAATCTCGCCGGCCCCAAAATGGTACTGACCAACCTGTCGACCTGTCGCACCAGGAACGGGTTGATGCCATTCTTGACAAAATCAAAAAATCTGGCTATGAGAGCCTTACCTCTGAGGAAAAAGAATTTCTATTTAACGCAAGTAAAGAAAAATAGCTTTGCGGAGAACAAGTAAATTACTGCGCTGGGCCAATATCATTCTGATTTTTGTCACCCTTGGTGCCTACTTATCTCCCTATTTTCACCCCAGTTCTGGCTGGTTATTCTCAGTCCTAGGCCTGCTTTATCCTTGGCTGCTTTTAGCAAATGTCCTGTTTGTCATTATCTGGTTGCTATTGAGTAATCACTACTTTCTATTTTCCCTCTGCTGCATCATTTTGGGCTGGGACCATTTTACTGGATTTGTGGGGTTTCACCAAGCAAATTCAAGCACCGCTGATTCCGATTTGGTGGTCATGACCTACAATTGTCATGGTTTGATGAAAATAAACTCCCAGGAATACATGACTCCAGAAGAACTGCAAAAACTTGTGGATAAATACCAACCCGATTTGCTCTGCCTACAGGAATTTCCCTTTATGCAAAGTAAAGCTCCCCCTTACGTGGAAAGGTTGCAGCAAAAAACCAAGCTTAAGTACTTTCATCGGGTAGCAGGTGGTGGAGTGGCTGTATTTTCTCGTTATCCTTTCGGGAAAAAAGATGGCAAATATTTCACCAATAAGGCCAATGGCTACCTGTATATCGATATCAAAAAAGGCGACAAAACGCTACGGCTCTTTAATGTGCATTTACAAACTAATGCCGTTTCCGGAATCGCAAACCGGGTAGCTCGGGAAGGAAACTTTCAGGAAAAGGAGACCTGGCTCAATATTAAGGGTATGCTGGGCCGCTACCGACGCTCCGCAGGCATGCGCGCCGACCAGGCTCGTGAGATCGCCAGCAATATTGCCCGTAGCCCTCATCCCGTGCTCGTCTGTGGCGACTTTAACGATGTTCCTCAATCGTATACTTATCACCAATTGGCAGTGGGCCTCAACGATAGTTTTAAAGAAGCCGGACGTGGTGTTGGCACTACTTTCAACGGCAGTATTCCCGCGCTTCGCATTGATTACATCCTGGCCGCGCCAAGCTTGCCAATCAAAAATCATCAAAACGATCACAGCCCATTCTCCGACCACTATCCCGTGATAAGTACCATCACTTTTTAAGTGCAAGACCTCTCCCTCCTTTGTAGATCAAGTCAATATTTACAGCCTCGTGGTTGATGATCTGCACCCCGGTAGTCGAGTTGACTTAATTAATCAGGAAAGCTCATCCCCTTCCTTCTATCTCTTCCAAAATGAACATTTTTCCCCATTCTCCATTACCTAAGTATGAAGATATTACTCACCGGAGTTACCGGGTATATTGGTCGGCGTCTGTTGCCGGTATTGCTGGAAGAAGGCCATGAGGTCACCTGCTGTGTGCGCGACATTCGGCGGTTTGATCAAGAGACTTTTGACTCCCACTACCTGAAGGTCATTGAAGTAGACTTTCTCAAGCCTGAAACCTTGAGCCGCATTCCTGATGAATTGGATGCCGCTTATTACTTCATCCATTCCATGTCTTCTTCCGTCGGCGACTTTGAAAAGCTGGAAGAACGTTGTGCCGAAAATTTCCGCCAGCGATTGGAACAAACCCAAGTACAGCAGGTCATCTACCTCAGTGGTATTGTTAACGATCAAGAACTTTCAGACCACCTGCGCTCCCGAAAAAGTGTAGAAGATATTCTCGGACAGGGCCGCTATCATCTCACTACGCTGCGAGCAGCCATCATCGTTGGTTCGGGTAGTGCGTCCTTTGAAATTATCCGAGACCTGGCAGAAAAGCTACCGGTTATGGTGGCACCAAGATGGGTAAAGACCCGTTCCCAACCTATTGCCATTCGCAATGTCATCCAGTACTTGCAAGGGGTACTCCTATTTGAAAAATCCTATGATCAAAGCTTTGATATCGGCGGGCCAAAAGTCCTGACCTATCGGCAAATGCTGCTTACTTTTGCGCAAATCCGCAACCTGAAACGGTACATTTTTGTCGTGCCAATTATGACGCCCAAATTGTCCTCCTACTGGCTCTATTTTGTTACCTCAACTTCCTACAAATTGGCCATCAATCTGGTCAATAGCATGAAGGTGGAAGTCATTTGTGAGGAAAATGAGCTGAACCAATGGCTGGACATTGATCTATTGACTTATGAAGAAGCTGTACAACTGGCTTTTGATAAAATCGAACAGCAGGAAGTTTTGTCGCGCTGGACGGATGCTTTATCGGGCCGGAAACTTGAAAAAGGGGTAGGAAAGCTGTTAAAAGTACCCAGCTTTGGGTGCCTCAAAGACAGCCGTAGTGTTCCGATAAATGATGTCCATAAAACTCTCGACAACATCTGGTCGATTGGAGGCAATAAAGGCTGGTATTTTGCCAATTTCCTCTGGGAAATTCGCGGTATCATGGACAAAATGGTCGGTGGCGTTGGCTTGCGACGTGGTCGCAAAAATCCGGACATCATTACAGCGGGAGAAACCTTGGATTTTTGGCGAGTATTGTACGCTTCCCGTGAAGACAAACGGCTGCTCCTTTATGCCGAAATGAAACTTCCCGGAGAAGCTTGGCTCGAGTTCAAAATCGAGAATGATCAACTACACCAAATCGCCACATTTCGGCCCAAAGGCATTTGGGGAAGGCTGTATTGGTATGCTGTATTGCCTTTTCACTTTTTCATTTTTCAAGGCATGATCAATCGCATTGCGGTATGAAACGATGTCTTGTCATGAGGCTTAGTGGTATATAAACCGTTATTTCGCATCTCGATTTTTTATGCTTTTCAGTTTTTGTAGTGCCTTATTCTTTACCCCTTTTTTACATCCATTTTTAACTAATTTTTCAAGTATTTCTATTGATATTTCTGGATGATCTATCAAAATGTCCTGAATTTTATTATTTCCTTCGGAAATTATCCTTTCTACTAAATCATGATTCAATCCATGAATTTGAAGTTCAACTCTAAGAGATTCGGACGGTTGATCCAAAATGCCTCTGTTTCTTAAAATTCTACTATCTCGGTAAGGTTTAAGTTCAAGCATTAATTCTTCCAGTTTGTCTACAATTACCGTTCTGCTTTTGCTTTCAAATTCAAGGTGTGGATTATTCCAATCTACATCCAATTCGATCGTATTGTTCTTTGGATTGAATATTTCAAGTGTATTTAAAACAACCAAGACATATCGTCCATTAACATCTAGCTCTGGCCTCCAGGAAAGATCTATTAATCGGTTAGCACTTTCATGGTGCATTGATAGTAAACTTGATCCCTGAAATTCGTGAATGTGCTCTGCTGAAGGATCAACCTCAGTAAATAGGTTATATTTGATTTTCCAGCCTGCCTGAACCCTTAATGGTTGAAGTTTCATTTCTGGTACATTAGTTTGCTCTGGCCTTTTATTTCCAGGGGCCATCCTTGGTAACATTAAAAAAGGATTCCCCATCGAATCGATAAAGGCCACCTCCGCCGCCAACCCATAATCGACCTGCTTTATCTTCAAAAATTGTTTGTACTGCCCCAACCTCGAGACCTTGCTCTTGACTGTAATTGGTAAAGGATACTCCATTGTAGCGATATACTCCAAACCCTTCCGCGCTCAACCAGATATTCCCTTCCTGATCTTCATAAATTTCACAAACTTCATTATTGCCAATGCTGTCATTTGCGGTATAATTGGTAAAGGTCTCACCATCATATTTACTGACTCCTCCAAACCTGGTCCCAAACCAGATATTCCCCTTGCGATCTTCCATTATAACATCCACGCTGTTATCGGTCAGCCCATCTTTTTCAGTATATTGGGTAAATGATTGGCCATCATATTTGAAAACGCCATAACCATTAGCACTAAACCACATATTGCCCGCCCGATCTTCGGTGATAGACCAGGCCGTCCCCCTACTGACGAATTCACCGGTCACTTCCTCAGGATAAGGCAGTTTAAAGGGTGCCCAGATGAGCCCATCAAATCGAAAGATGCCGGTGGCTGCCCCCGCCCAAATATACCCTTTACGGTCAGCAAAAATACTCCAAAATCGTTGGCCGCCGAAATACTGTTGGCTCGAATAATTGGTAAACCGTTTTCCGCCTTGAGGGTTACTTGTCCAGTCATATTTCACAATACCCTGGTCGGTAGCAAACCAGATATTTTTGGCCCGATCTTCGGTGATGCCGGTAATTTGTTGACCTCCAAACCCCTCTGCATTGGAGAAATAAGAAACACGATCTCCATCGTAATGTGCCACACCATAACCATTGGTGCCAAACCATAGGTTCCCATTTTTATCCTGGAAGATATGTCGGATATATTCGGCAATTTGTGGGTCAGCTTCTAAAGTCACCGCTGATTCACTTGTAGCGGTTCCGGAATTGGCTGTCTGGTCCTGGCCAACACAAGAAATCGTCAACACTACAGAAAACAGGAGAAGATGAACGGGGATATTCAGGATGGTAATTTGCATTCAATTATATTTTGTCACTCATTTTGAGATGCCTTGTAATTTCAATCACCCCTCCTCCCAATTTAAGGTGTTCTAGACAAATAAGTCTTTGATTTAAAGGCTATTAACAACTTTTTAACAGGTATTGATTCAACACGGGCGCAGTTGCGCCCGTGTATGTGCTTTACATCGGTTCCATCTGATAAATACTTATAAAGGAAATGGTATCTATTATTCCATGCATCAGAATCAGCGGCCAAAGTCTCCTGCCATTTATGACAAAAGTGACGCCAAAAATGAATCCAATGCTACCGGTGAGCAAAATACCAGTAAACCCCTGATAAGCATGAATGACTCCAAAAATTATAGAACTGATTACTACAGAAATCCACATAGACCATTCCGTGCTCCCTAACAATCTATCGATCGCATTAAGTAGAAAACCACGAAAAATAAGCTCTTCCAAAAAAGCAGCTGTGATCCATACTAGGATAAGTGAGACAATAAGCCCCTGTAAATTTCCTCGTATACTCATTAAATGAGAAATGTCCGGGCGATCTCCAAACTTCAAGATTTCAGGCACTATATAACGGCCAAATAACATATAGGCAATATATAATCCAATTAGTACAAGCACTGGTTGCCACCAATTCTTCGGTTTTCCCAGCCCCAAATCACTCCATGTCCAATTAGCATATTTCTTATATCCTAGCACAATTGATGTCATTAATGTGAAATTTAAAACCAAAAGCCAAAAGCCTATGCTATCATATGCTGTGATATCAGTCATATACTGATTGAGAAATATGCTGGCTATGTAATTGACAACCAACAACAATAATATTGTAAAGCCGAGTACTAATTTATTATCTTTTGTTTCGTAGGTCATTGTTATTTTACTTATGGTTAATGGCAAACTATATATGCTGTAGGGCGGCAAAGAGCACTCCTGTCGCCCCTTAATTTTGATAAAAGCAGAAATGCTGGCATACCGATGAATCTCTTATGGAATAGGCAAATTGCTATTCATTTCCGAGGTCCAAATAATATAATTTTGCAGCTTCCTCTATTTCGTCATCGAAATTGTCATCGAATTGAAAACTATATAACCTCCATTCATCATTGGGCTTATAAAACTGAAATGTTAATCGCAGGAACTGTCGATCAAATTTCATAAAATATGATTTTAGTATATATGAGTCTCCTAACTGCTTTGTTACTAACTTTTCGTATCCATAATATTCCCCAACAAGGTCTTCATTAAACCTTTCCAGTTGATTTTTAACATTGTTAATTGCATCTTGTATTCGATAGGTCCAAGGATTGGTCGCATAAAGATCGTCTAAAGCTTTTGAAGCCCCCTCTGCCTCATAAGTCTTAAAAAAGTCCTCTATAATAGAATCAGGTGTCTTTTGAGCTTGAATTTGAAAAGTAAAAAACAAACTCAACATGAGGATTAATGATAATTTTCTCTTCATAATTTATAGTTTTTTTAAAAAAATTTGGTTGCCTTTTTTTTGCCAAAAACACAGATCTATCATGCAGACTAACAGTCTCCCGTAAGCAGCTTTTGCTGGGCATCGACCTCACAAACAGTCTCCCCCGCTTCATCACATCCCCCCCTCTACTCCATTACACCAATCGCATTCCCCTAAGGCCCGTTTCTACAAAGGTTTGGTTCCTCCGAAATCGGTTTTAATGGTTGGCTAAGATTTATTTCGCCCTGGATTTTTATTCAGATAGCGCACCGCTGGTGCGCAATACCTCTCCTGACCGTTCCTACAAAGATTTGGTTCCTCCGGAACCGGGGCCCAAATAAACCGTCTAAAACATCTCCCCCGCCTGAAAAATAAAAATCAAAATGGATAACACAGTCAATTTATCGACCACCGTTTTGAAGACAAATACGAACAATATCTTTACTGAGACAAGGTGCAAACCGTAGGTGAAGCCAAAAGCGACCGCCGGAGGCATCTGATCAGATAAGAAATAGAAATCTAAAAGGGCGCAGTTGCGCTCTGTCTCAAAGTTGGTAGTTAAAAGATCATTCTCATTA
>CAXHCA010000045.1:0-46131 GCA_964015035.1 uncultured Saprospiraceae bacterium | reverse complement strand
CTTCAATTCCCGATCAAAATTCTTTGACCACAGGTGGAAGCCATTATCGGTTTGAATGAGCTGTGCCGTGATGCGGATGTTGTTCTGTGCTCGGCGAACACTGCCCTCTAATACGGTTGACACGCCAAGTTGCTGGCCGATATTTCGGATGTCAATATTCTTGTTTTTGAAGGCAAAAGAGGAGGTGCGAGCCGTTACTTTTAGCCCGTGTACCTTGGTTAGCGCATTGATGATTTCTTCCGTGATGCCATCACTGAAATATTCGTTTTCAGGGTCAGCACTCATGTTGACAAATGGGAGGACGGCAATAGATTTTTCTGAATAGGTTTCCACCTGATGCGAGTCTTGATGTTAGAGATTCATCTGATTATATATTCCTATCAATGAGTTTTTGGAAAGGTCAAAGATAATAAATTGATCGCCATTAAGTGTGACCTGGAATTTCGGAATTTCACTGAAACAAGGCCAGAATCGCAGGACCCCAATAGTGTTTGGTAAAAAAATAGGTGGCCAGCAGCAGAAAAGCAGTGGTCAAAAGTATGCCCGTTCCCGCCAGCCACTGGGCCGTAGGCGTGCGCAACATTTGTCGTCGGCCAATGAAAATTTCTGCGACCAATAGGTTAGGAAGGTAAAAAAAGAAGTCCATGAAATAGTCGAAAGGGCCGTTAAAGGCTTTACCGTGCCCCAGCCCATCTGTAAGGAGGAACCAAAAGCCGTAGTCCATGCGGTACAACCAGGAACCAATGGCCAGCGCAAACAGTCGGATTGCCCAAGCCCGGTGTTGCTCCATGCGGTCGGCGCGGGCATGGCGAATAGTCTGGATAGCAGCGATAAAAGTCAAGATGCCGTAACCCGCAAAACCGATATTCATTACCAATCCACCGATGGTACCTTTGACCAAAATGAATACCAGCCCACCTATTGCGGTGAGTATGGATGCCACCACATATACTCGGCCCAACCATCGGTGCAGTGCCGGGTATCGATCGCGCACTTGTGGGATCAATTGGATACACCCCAAAATCAAAATGATCCCCCCCATGGCGAAATGGATACCAATGCCCAATGTAGCGGATTGGGTTCGGGTATCATACAAGCCTGGCAATACTTCATTCCACTGTGCGGTATTGCCTTCCAACAGCGCTACAAAGTAAAACGCCAGGATGTATAAGCCAAACAAGGTGGCACTGGTCCAAACCGTGGCAACCAGTAATTGTCCCATGAGGCGTAAAAAGACGGTGCTTTTTGTACTTCCGGCAGGCTTGGTAAGTTGTTCTGACATGTTCTCCATCTAGTTAAGCTTGCAATATACTATTTTGAGCGGGTCGCAAATAGGCTCCCAAATAAGCGGTAGGCAGGTAAGCCACAGGAAGCCTACATACTACCGACCAACGGTTCCGCCAAAACCATCACCACATGCGCAAAAATATGCGCAATAAAAGCACTCTCCAATCCCTTTTGCCAATAGAGCCAGCCAAAGATAATACCGCCAATCGTATTGCCTACAATGATGTAGGTGAGGAGAACCACAGAAGGGGTTCCAACGGCTTGAAAGGCGATGGGGAAATGCCCCAGCGCAAAAAGAACCGCTGCGATGACGATGCCAATCCAATAGACTGTTGAACTGGTCCCTTTAAAGATTTTTGAGAATAGCCAGACCAAAAAAGTCATTAAGCCAAACCGCATTAAGATTTCTTCGGTCAGGCCACCGTATAAAAATCTTGCGGCTAAGGTGGGTTTGATTTTTTCGCCAAGGGCGATGAATTCCTCGGGTAATTGTGGGAAAAAAGCGGCCCCGATCAGGGTCAGCAGAATACCTGCAGAGATACCGCCCACGACACCGTATCTCACGATATCACCTACCGGAATTGTACTTTTTCTTCGGGTCACCAGGCTTTCAATCAGTGGCACCTGTAGTCCACATTTATCGTAAAATATAGTGCCGACTACAATGAACCCGATCAATAAAATAACAGGATTGATCAGCAGAACAAATTTGATTTGTTCCGGCGAAAATTGTTCTTCCAAAATGACCCGTGCTTCCTCCGGTAAGGGAATATCCATCGTTAGCATGGAGCTGATCCCAATCAATCCTAAGATAAACAGGATACCGGCTAGGTATAATTTTCTTTTATTCATAAGGTGTGTTGGTTTTGTCTTGTTTTATTTTTTGGAGTATTGGCCAAAAGTTATGCTTTACTACAACTGTCCTATCCGTTCTCCCTGGATTTTTTGCATCCAATTTCTGCTAATTTACATAAGTGCATGATTGGAGGTGGTGCTTTAGCAGCGAAAATTGCAGATTTGGGGTTCTCGCAAGGCTCATTTTTGAGTACTTAGCAGCGCTAAGGACGAAAAAATAGCCGAAGTGAGGTTCCAAAATCCCGGTTTTACCGGGACTGAATGATTACCTCCCAACAAGCACTAAAGCACCACCTCCACAAGCACTTAATAAAAAAGCAGCCGATGAAATTCACCGGCCGCCTCTGTATGCTCATTCAGTAGTAATTCGAGAAAACAAAAAGGGGGATCCCTTCCCTTGGCCCCCCCTCAATTTTATACATGTAAAACGAGGAATTTTTTTATCCCCTACAGATTCACCGGGAATCGCTTCCCGATCTTGTTAATTAACAAGTCAAAGGTACGGGGTGCCCAGCCTGCAGGTTTTGCACTATGTTGCAAAAGTTTGACTTCCAAACATGCACTAAAAGATTTTAGGCTTTGGCTCTTAGATTACCGCCCCGTCTAAATCGACTCCACTGACTAAATCAAACCATAAACCTCCAGATTCCTTTTCCTTATGTCGCATTTCAAAGTCAAACACCGCGTAACAACTTACTCGGCGGATAGCCGAATTGTTGGCTAAAACTACGGGAGAAATAGGCCAGATTGGGAATGCCCACCTCAAAAGCGATTTCGGAAATGTTGCCGGCTTTTTCTTGCAGCAATTGATGGGCGCGATGTAGGCGGAGGGTGCGCATGAATACGGAGGGCGACTGGTCGGTCAGGGCTTTGACTTTGCGGTGCAGCTGGCTGCGACTCATATTCATGGCCTTGCTCATTTCTTCAATACTGAAATCTTCATTATCCAGATTTTCTTCAATGAGTGCGGTTAGACGGGTCAGGAAGGCTTTATCCAATGCGCTGATCTTGGCCACCTCAATCTTTTTCGGAGTATTGCTTTTTGCAAAACGCTCCCGAAGTTGTCGGCGTTGTTCGATCAGTTTTTCGACTCGGATAGACAATTCCTGTGCATCAAAAGGTTTGGTGAGGTAAGCATCCGCTCCCGTTTCCAACCCCTTGAGCTTGTCCGTCTGTTCTGCCCGCGCGGTAAGCATGATGATGGGAATATGGCTGGTTTTCTCATTGGTTTTTAATTGCTTGGCAAAAGCCATCCCATCCAATTTAGGCATCATCAAATCGGTGATCACCAGGTCGGGAATAGCCGTGATAGCTTTTTCCAAAGCATCCTGCCCATTGGTGGTTTCAATGACCTGATAGCTGCCGGTGAGCTGATCTTTCAGGTAAGCCCGCAGGTCGGGATTGTCTTCGGCAATCAAGACGATTGGTTGTGAAGAAGTTAGGCTTTCCAAGCCTTCAACAGCAGTAGTGACCTGCGGTTCACCCGGATTGTTGAACAAGGTTTGATGTTTGGTTTCAACCTTGTCTGCTTCGGCTAATTTTAAGGGCAGCCAGACTTTAAACGTAGTTCCCTGATTCGGCTCACTTTCGACGGTCACTTCACCGCCTTGCAAGGTGACCAGTTCCTTGGTGAGCGCCAGTCCGATGCCGATACCTCCCAGGTCTTCCTCTGCTGTTCCTGCACTGTAAAAGCGATCGAAAATGCGTTCCAGCTGGTCTTTTGAAATCCCCATCCCGGTATCACGGACTTCGAGGAGCAGGTTCATTTTCTGGTCGGAAAGCGGGCGGGTCTGCATGGAAAAGCTCACTCGCCCTTCTTCGGGGGTGAATTTTAAGGCATTGGAAATGAGGTTGCTCAAAATCTTCTCCAACAGGTCCGGATCAAAATAGGCATAGATGGGCCCTTCCGGAAATTGGGGTTGGTAGTAAATCTGCTTGCGCATGGCCCAGCTTTCAAAAGAAAAGACCACCGAGCGCACTAGCTGAGTCAAATTGCCGGGTTGGTTGTTGATTTGTACGTGGCCACTTTCCAAACGCGATAGCTCCAATAGTTGATTCACCAGCCGTAAAAGGCGTTCTCCGTTGCGAATCATCATTTGGCGGTACTTGCTCAAATTACCCTTAAAGGTACCCTTTTCCATTTCCCGTAAGGGGCCTAAAATTAAAGTCAATGGCGTGCGAAACTCGTGGCTGATATTGGCAAAAAAACTGGATTTTACCTGATCGAGTTCTCTTAGTTTTTCGGCTTCGGCCTCTTGAAACTGTAATTTTAAGGCGGCTTCCCGCTGCTGATTCCGTTGCCGGTTGCGCAGGTAGAGAATGACACCCCCCGACAATAGCAGCCCCAGTGAAAAAAGAGCGATTAGCAAATAGCGCTTATTAGTTTCTTGCTGCAATTGGAGTTCTTGCTGGGCAATCTGTGCTTCTTTTTCTTTCGTCTCAAACTGTACCTGCAATTGCGATAAAACTTCCTCATTATTTTGAGTTTGCAAGCTATCCTTGAGTTGCATATAATCATAGAGGTAGTCGTGTGCGCGCTCAAAATCTCCTTTCAGGTAGTAATTCTTGGCCAGAAAATGATTCAAATCGGCTTCTTTAGAAAGGTCCTGAAAGCTTCGTGCATATTCCAGGGCTTGATTGGCATAACTGATGCTGCTGTCCAGCAAATTCAGGGAATGATAGAGGTCGGCCAATCCATACATACTGAAATAGTGTGCCACCTTATCATTGTCAAAACCAATTTCTCGAGCTTTGTCGTAATGAATTTTGGCATTTTCAAAGTCTTCCTTGTAGACATAGCAGCCAGCTAGGTTGTTGTGTAGCTTCGCTAAATGTTCAGGTAAATCATACTTTTCAGCGGCCTTTAGGGCTTCCTTCCCGTAATAAATCATTGAATCCGGCAGGTTCATTTTTTCGTACAGGATATTGTAATTGGCCAGGGCAAAAATAATGCTACGGCCGTCCTCTTGATCCAGGTAATACTGGTAGAAGCGGTCCAAATATTTTTTAGCGCAAGGGTAGTCGCCCCGCTGCCGACAGATAGCACCAATTTCAAATTCCGATTCGATGATCCATTTTTCATTACCCGTTTGTTTTAGGAACTCGATGGCCTTTAAGAAATGATTCATGGCTGTGGTATAATCATGTTTGTTAAACCAAGCCAGGCCCATGCGATAGTGGCTGATTCCCTTTACATCGAGGTTGTCAATCGTCTGCGCGATTTCGTGTCCCCGCTGCGTCCATGCCAATGCCGAATCCGACTGCACAAAAGCAAAGGCTTTGTACAATTGATCCGTCAATTCCCAACGCAGAGAATCATCCGTTTCGGCAAAAAACACCTTTTCCAAACTGTCGATTTCGGATTGTGCCAGTGCTATTCCCGGCAATAAATATAGTAAGCAGCAGCAGGCGGTAGCTCTCAACATGGGTTTATAGGATGACGTGTGTTTTTTGTAATTTCTTCTTTCCGTAAATCGAAATTACCCATTTTTAAGGGTTCTTACGATATTTCTTGGCAGGATTTAGGTTTTGGAGCTCAGCACTGACGTGTTTATTTGAGGAAATTCAACCCTTGGGTTTTTCAAGTTATTGGCAAGGAATATTTTGTTGAAAAAATCATCAAAAAATACTTTCATTCCCCAAATACGCTCACCGTTGAGTGCCTCCGATGCAAATCCTCGATCATGCCTTTCCGGATTCCCACTACCGCAACTCCAAAACCAACCCTTCCCGTACCGGCAAGTCCAACATCCCGGATAGCTGATACGTCTTCCCTGATAACACATCAGTACCCTCGGTTACGCCATCCAGCATCTCAGCAAAACGATCCAGCGCTAGCTGATAGGGCGAGGTGTTTTTATTCAAAACCACCATCACCTTTTGCTGGTCGTCGTAGCGAAAATAGACGTAGACATTATCTTTTGGAATGAAGTGCATCATTTGACCGTAGTGGATCACAGGAGCAGATTTGCGCCAGTTCAAAAGCTTTTTAGTGAATGCTTGCGCATCCTTTTGCTCTGTAGTCAGTCCTTTGCCAGTAAACGCATTCACCTGATCGCCCTTCCATCCACCGGGAAAATCACTGCGAATGATGCCGTGATCATCGGTGCCGGGGTTTTTCATCAAAATTTCTGTGCCATAATACAATTGAGGAATTCCTCGGGTGGTCGCCACATAAATATTCGCCATTTTAAATAGCTGAATATCTTCATTGACCTGACTGAAAATCCGACTCATGTCGTGGTTGTCGGGAAAGACGACCAGGTTGTTAGGATCGGGATAGAGGTAATCCTGAGTCAATACTTCGTAGAGTTGATCCCAGCCATTTTCTGCATTGAGCGCCCGACTCATCGCCGCTTGCAAGGGGAAGTCCATCAGACTCGGAAGGTAAGAGACGTAGCCATTTGAATTGTGTTTGCCGGCTTGCCAGTAGGAGACTTGGGCCGGCCGCAATACCCATTCTTCACCTACGATATTGAGGTTGGGATATTCTTCCATCAATTCCCGCGTCCAATCCGTCATAAACGCCATGTCCGGGTAGGGGTAGGTATCCATGCGAATGCCTGCCAGCCCGAGGTATTCCACCCACCAGATACTATTTTGGATCAGGTAAGTGGCCATGAGTGGATTGCGCTGATTGAGGTCGGGCATGGTGGGCACAAACCAGCCATCAGTGAAGCTTTTTTTGTCTATCTGAGACACGTGAGGGTCTTGCAATACCCATTTTTTGTGGTTGGTAATGGCATAATTGGGATAGTTGTTGATCCAGTTAGACATCGGCATATCTTCCATCCACCAGTGGAAAGAACCGCAGTGGTTGACGATCATATCCATGATCAATTTGATGCCTTTGTCACGAGCCTCATCGGCTAATTTTAGGTAATCGGCATTGCTGCCAAAACGGGGGTCAACCTTGTAAAAATCCGTAGTAGAATAGCCGTGGTAGGAATATTCCTCCATGTCATTTTCCAGCAATGGATTCAACCAAATGGCCGTAAAACCAAGATCCTTGATATAATCCAAATGTTTGCGAATACCTTCAATATCCCCTCCATGACGGCCGCCTTTAAAAGAGCGATTGGGCTTTTCCCGCATGCCTTTTACTTCATCATTATTGGCATCACCATTGGCAAACCGGTCCGGTGTGATCAGGTACATGACATCGGTATTGTCAAACCCCTGGAATTCCGGCCCCGATTGTTTCCGCTGCCACAACGGCCAGTCTTGTGATTCCACCACTTTACCGACTTTCAAAAAATCGATTTTTACGATTCCCGGCTTTGCCGAGCCATCAATGACCAGATCCAGAAAGAGATAATTCGGATTTTCCACCTTGATCACCCGCTCCAAACGCACGCCCGGATATTGGATGGCAGGGTTCAAATCGCCGATTTGCTCGCCGTGGATCAACAATTGGACCGCTTCATTTTTCATACCCGTCCACCAATTGGGTGGCTCGATGCGATCAATGCTTTGCGCAAAAGCGGAGACCTGCATCAAAAGCAAGAAAACGAGGGTGAAAAATTGGCGGCCGCTACCAAAGAAATGGCCATTAGACATGAGAATACCCATTGCCTGGAAAGGATTGGTTAGCTGTTTCATACACTTTTTAGTTTCTAGCCTGTTAAGCTAAGAGACTTTTATGAAATTTGGAAGAGAATGGGGGGAATTTAGGAAAGATGCATAGTTAGTGGCTAGGCAAGTATTCATTGCCTAGCCACTGATTCGCCCGTCACTCCACCAAAATCAGCTGCTTACTGGCCCAGCCATAACTCGTTCGCAAGGAGTAAGTATACATCCCGGCCGGTAACCGATCTTTAGGCTGGAAAGCATAGGTTTGATAGCCGGAGCCATAGCGTTGTCGGTGCACCGACACCAATTGCCCCAGGGCATTTATTTGTTGAACCTCTGGCATAAAGACTGCAAAGCAACCTGGAAGATGGGATCAGGACAGTAGCCGATCGGGGCGTTTGAGCTGATAAAACATACTTTTTGCTGGATCGTTGGGTTATTTGGCGAAAGCCCAGATAGAGAGAGAGGAGCTTACTTCGTTTTTCTCTCCAGTTTCCCAAAAACCCGCCTTCCCCAAAATAGTACCTGGAAGCCGTAAGTGCCTAACCAAAAAACCAACGCGGCGAAAGAAAGGGCACCCAACGCAGCATAAAATTTGAGACTGCGCAGGTTGATGTTGAGGAATTCAAAGGTGACAAAATCAGTGACCACAAAACAGGTGTGAATGCCAAACAAGACAAATAATACGATGACTAAGGTCCGCAAGTAGGCAATCTGTTTGGCTTTCTTGGAATCCAAAACCTGCCGCTGGCGGTGGCGAATGTAGCGGTAGGCAAAGTACATATAGGCAAAGAAAGAAGAGAGGTAAATAAATTGCTCAAAGGCACCGTAAAACGGGTTGTAAAAATATCGACCCAGATCCCCTTTAAAACTAACCGAGGTCAGAAAAATGCCCCAGAAAAACAGCCATTGTCCAACCGGTAAGATAAAGTGTTTGATGTCCGTTTTTCGCAGCCGATAGCTCGGATATAAAGTGATTTTTACATAGTAAAAAAGGAGCGTAGGGAAAGCCAGTGTAAAGTAGATGGGTAGAAAATTGAGCTTGGGATACAGCGAATACACACCAGTAATGTAGAGGATATTGTGCAATAAAGTAAGCCCGATGGTAATTAGCAAAACGCCGTAAAAATAGTTGGCGCGCCGCACCCCGGATCGCTTAAAAAAGAATAATCCGCCCACCGTCAGTGCCTGCATGACACCAATTCCCATTATGCCGATCAGTATCCAATATAAGATTGAGTGTGCGCCCATGCTGGCCGTGAAATTACAGTTTATTCACAGAATACAACAGCTTTCTGTGAATTTTAGCTTTGTAACCGGAGGAATTTTGCGGCTGCACTTAGTTCTTTCGCGTATTGATGACAATCACACCATTAGAACCTCTCCGGCCATAAATAGCGGTTTCGGTGGGGTCTTTGAGTACTTCTACATAATCGATGTCAAATACACTGACTGCATTATTGGCTTCAAAATAGCTGTGACCAATCGGAATACCATCGACTACATATAATGGGATCCTGCCACGGATGGTCACCGTCATCCCATTTACATTGACACCCGGTGCACGAATCAGAAAATCGGCCAGAGATTGTGGTTCGGTAACAGGTATGACCGTATCATCTTTAAATCGATCTTCTACCTTGGTGGTGTCATCCGTATTGGGTAACCGACCGGTGGTGGAACAGCTGGTTAAAAAGAGACTAAGTGCTTGTTTGGAGCTTGCTCCTACTGTAAATCAAGGGTTTAAGAACCTTGCGTTGTCTTTTTATATTCACTTAACCCGCTAAGATCATATAAAAAGCCTTAGCCAGAACCTTAACCCCTTGATTTTCGTAACGAATCCGCTCCAAACAAGCACTAAATAAAAGCCCACCATATAATATGATCTTTTTCATGGTGTTTCTGTTTAATATTGTGTCTTATTAAAAGGAAAAAAGTACCTCAATTGTTCGTTAAAATGAGCATGTGAAGTATTAAAATTAGATCGCTTTTTTAACAAAATAGAAAAACCATCAATGAATATAGAAAACCAACGGCTAAAGGAGGAAAAATGGAAGAAATGGGGCCCTTACCTGGCTGATCGTCAATGGGGGACCGTACGGGAAGATTATAGCGCCAATGGAGATGCCTGGTCTTACACCACGCACGAAATGGCTCGAAGCAAAGCCTACCGTTGGGGCGAAGAAGGCATTGGTGGGATCAGCGATGATCAGCAGCTGTTGTGTTTTGCGCTATCCCTTTGGAATGGCAAAGATCCTCAACTCAAAGAGCGCTATTTTGGATTGAGCGGCCCGGAAGGCAATCATGGGGAAGATGTAAAAGACTACTATTACTACCTCGACAATACCCCGACACATGCCTATATGAAGCTGTTGTACAAGTATCCGCAGGCGGAATTTCCGTATGGTCAACTTGTACAAGAAAACGCCCGCCGCTCCCGAACGGATCCTGAATTTGAGCTGATCGACACCGGCATTTTAGACGAGGATCGCTACTTTGATGTTTTTGTGGAGTATGCCAAGCAAACGCCGGAGGATATCCTCATCCGCATTCAGGTGCACAATCGCGGGCCGGAGGCGGCCAATTTGCAGGTATTACCCACTGTTTGGTTTCGCAATACGTGGACCTGGGGCTACGACGATTATAAACCGGGCATGCGAGTGGGCGAGGATGGTTCGGTGGTGGTAGAACACCAGGCCCTGGGTACTTATCACCTCTATGCTGAAGATCGCCAGCAGCTATTGTTTTGTGAAAACGAATCCAATCGGTCACGGTTGTATGACCTTGATCCTAAACCGGGTTATTTTAAAGACGGTATCAACGATTTTGTGGTTGGTGGAAACAAGAAAGTCGTCAATCCGGAGCAAATTGGTACCAAGGCGGCCGCTCAGTATATATTGGAAATTCCGGCACAAGCTTCGGCCACCATTCGCCTGCGATTGGTCAATGGAAGCCTCGCAAAGCCTTTTGTTGATTTTGATCAAATTTTTTCTGCCCGCAAGCAGGAGGCAGATGCTTATTATGCTGACCTACAAAAGGATATAAAGGATGAAGATCAAAGGTTGGTGCAGCGACAGGCCTTTGCCGGCATGCTGTGGACCAAGCAGTTTTACTACTTTGATGTACAGCAATGGCTGAAGGGAGACCCCGCTTTTCCTCCGCCACCAGCGGCCAGATTGAAGGGGCGGAATAGTTCCTGGAAGCACCTCAATAATGCCGACATCATCAGCATGCCTGATAAGTGGGAATACCCCTGGTATGCAGCCTGGGACCTGGCCTTTCACACACCGGTTTTGGTGCGCTTGGATCCGGCTTTCGCCAAACAGCAGATTTTGCTGCTCACGAGGGAGTGGTACATGCATCCCAACGGAGAACTGCCCGCTTATGAATGGTCATTCAGTGATGTCAATCCGCCTATCCACGCCTGGGCAGCCTGGCGGGTATACCGGGCAGAGGAACATTATTTTAAAGTCAAAGACTACAAATTTTTAGAAGCGGTTTTTCACAAGCTATTGCTCAATTTTACCTGGTGGGTCAACCGCAAGGATTCCAAAAACAACAACCTCTTTGAGGGAGGATTTCTCGGTTTAGACAACATTGGCATTTTTGACCGAAACACCCAATTGCCCAACGGTGTCACCCTCGAACAGTCTGATGCGACCAGCTGGATGGCCATGTATTCACTAAATATGATGCGCATTGCCCTGGAGCTGGCCAAAGAAAATGAGGTGTACCAGGATATGGCCACCAAGTTTTTTGAGCATTTCCTCTACATTGCCGATGCGATGGCTAGTCGGGGGGATGGATCCGGATTGTGGGATGAAGAAGATGGGTTTTATTACGATGAGCTGCGGACAGCGGATGATCAATCCCGCCATAAACTCAAGGTGCGGTCACTGGTTGGGCTGATTCCATTATTTGCCGTAGAAGTACTGACCGATGAGGTATTTCAAAAACAGAAAGCTTTCACCAAACGGCTCAATTGGTTTCTCGAGAATCGCCCCGATTTGGCCTCACTGGTATCGCGTTGGCACGAGAAGAATACCGGAGAGCTACATTTGCTCTCTTTGTTGCGCGGCCACCGCCTGAAGCGAATTTTGGTGCGTATGTTGGACGAGACAGAATTTTTATCCGATTATGGCGTCAGGGGGCTGAGTAAATACCACGAACAGCATCCTTATGAAATGGATTTTAACGACAACCGCTTGCGCATACGCTACTTACCTGCGGAGAGCGACAGTGGCATGTTTGGGGGCAATTCCAACTGGCGCGGTCCCATCTGGATGCCCGTCAATTATCTCATTATTTTATCCCTACGGCGGTTTTATCACTATTATGGAGATGATTTTAAAGTAGAACATCCCGTTGGCTCCGGCCAAATGCGGACTTTGTATGAGGTAGCTGTGGAACTTTCCCGAAGGTTGACCCGAATCTTTTTGCGGGATGATCAAGGAAGGCGCCCGGTATTTGGCCAAAACGAAAAGTTCCAGACCGATCCTCATTTTAAAGACTACGTATTATTTTATGAATATTTTCACGGCGACAATGGCCGTGGTGTTGGGGCCGCCCACCAAACCGGATGGACGGGATTAGTTGCTTTGTTTTTGTTTAACCTGGAAGATGAACATTGGAAAAAATTGCATTAGCAACTGATACAGAAAGGGCGGTAGCAGGGTTTTAGCCATTCCGGAGAAGCTAAATTTTTGCAAAGACCTAAAAAGCAATTGAATCTCTGCTTCTGTGGTATGGCTGTGTTTAAAAAATGGCTTGGCCATTCCATAATACCCTAAAGCCATCGTGATCAACCCGATCTTGAAGGCCCGGACCCGATCAAAATTTTCATCTATGCTTGTCGGGACGAATACCGCATCTCCACCTGTAGAAAAACGAGGAGGGTCATAAATACTCCGGGTAAATGGCCAATGGAATTTTTGCACAGCATCCGGATAAAACCGACAGTCAATCAAGGTGTAACCAAGGTCTCGCAGGTAAATTTCCAACTCAGAAAACAAATTTTGCCTGACATAGCTTGGGATAAAACTAAACTCGGTGAAAATCACGCCAATTTGACCGGCCTTCAGGGCTTGTTCGGCCCCTCTAAGTATTTCCAATTCCGTTCCTTGGGTATCCAATTTTAGAAAGTCAATGGCTGTGATTTTTTCTTGTTGCAGCACATTGTCAATGGAATTCGTTTTCACGGAAATGATTTTTTCCGTTTCCATTCCCTGTCTCCATATCTCATAATCCTTCATGTTTCCAAAATGCTTCGCAAAATTAACGGCATCAAATTCCAGGAAGGATGAATAGCTGGAATGTTTTGCAATACGCAAATTTCTCACCCCTTTTTTGTCCGAAAGCGCAAAAGGGAAATAGGAAACATGGTTGTTGTTATGGTTGCGCTGTAGCAACTCAAATTCTACCGGATTGGGTTCAAATCCGTAAAAATCGAAATACTTTTCCAGTCTGGGAAATGGGAATACCCCACCTTTGGCCCCCACATCAAAAGCAGTGAGTCGTTCTCCGTTTAGCTGCTGCTCAATTATTCTAGTGGCCTTTATTTTCATGATTCTTTTAAGTGCATGTTTGCAATGTATTCTTTTTCCTGTACTACCCAATCAGATTCAGGTTATAGAAGTCACAGATTTGAGTTTTCATAGCAGCGCGTTTCAAAAATCCCCGTCGCGTCACTGGGGAACAGGAAACTTAAATCGGGAAAATTTGTGAAAAAGGGTTTCAACTTAATTTTCCTTATACGAAATATAAAACACCAACTCCCCATTTCTCAATTCTACCACTTCATCCGTTTGGAAAAAACTGGGATCACCATCCGCTTGATCCGCCAGGGAATCATAACGGCCCAACTGACCAGAGAAAGTACAATGCACCAATTTGCCATAGCTGTGTTTGTTCCCGTTGGTATTGAGCGGATAGTCAAAGGGTTCAATTGCGATCACCGTTAGCATCCCCTCAGGGTTTGCCAGATGGGATGGACGGGAGGTCTCGGGATCATAAGGCCCACCAAAGGGTAAACGCAGCAACAGATCAACCTTGCCGTTGCCTTTTCCAAAGGGAAAGTGCTTGCCTGGTTGAAAAAAGGATTCAATTTGAGCTTCCGACCAGCGGTTGTCACCCGATGAAACAGCCGTCCAAAACTGTACGCCCCAGAAAGGCCTGCTATGGCCAATACCATAGGTCCCTCCAATATAGGTGTCACCTCCTAATTCGCTGTTGGAAACATTCCCCTGCCAAAACCAAAATGCCAAATCGTTATTCTGAGCACCGGTCACCAATTCAAATGATACAAAATCACTCTGCCCCGGCTCTTTGATCTCTCCGCGCATGACCACCTGTGGCTCTACCTTTGTGATTTGGGGGACGTATTCCTCTGATTTTTGACAAGCGGTAAACCATAAAACCGCAAAAAATAACAAATATCTGGACATATCCATTGATTTAAAATTAACGCTCTTTGACGCTGAATTACGAAATTTGTCAAAGAACTAAAATTAAAATAGTCGAGCCGAAAAGCCCAATGAAAAAGCCGAAAGTCGAAGTTGATCTGAGCTCAACGAAAAGTTTTCTGCATAGACATTGGACATCCCGATGTAATAGCCTGCATTCATTTGCAATCCGGTAGTCACCTCAAAGCCTACGCCGATGAGCAAACCAAAGTCATACGGCGTAAAATCCGCCTTTTCTAGATTACTGGCACCCATCCAAGAAGTCTCATCGTAACTGGCAAAAAAGCTGTTTTCAGCAATGCGGGCTTCGTAACCCCTCGTCCGCATGGTGATCTGATTTTTTCCTACTACCTTGGCTGTCGCCCCCAGCTTTAGCCCGCCCTGTACCGTCCAGGAGGAATGATTAAACCGCTTTTCCCAGACCAGACTCAAGTCCCAATAATTCAGCCCCAACAGCCGCTTCGAAAAGACCGTAATCTGATATTCAGAGGGCATACTTCGCTTCAAAATCCTTATCGACTGCTCCTTAAATCCGCTTAGCCGCCGGTATCCGACCGCTATTTTTATGGCATCATCTATTCCTACGGGCAAAGCTAACCAGAGGCGGACCTGTTGCCCCACCCCCAGTTGTGATGATGTGGAAGATGATCGAAAGGCCAAGCCCTCCGCGCCAACACCAATTTGAAATGAGCGTGAATCATCCTGGGCTTGAATTGAATTTAGGCCAACAAGTAAACAGGAATAAATGAGGATTATTTTTTTCATAGTTTTTTATTTTAGTTCATGTTTGGAGGTGGGGCTTTAGCAGCGAAATTTGCAGGTTTAGGGGTCTCGCGAGGCTCATTTTTGCAGCCTGAATAGCTTGCCCGAATATACTTCAGGGACTACCTCCAAACATGCACTGAACCCTAAAATCGATAGCTAACCCCAATCAGGGTGTTTACAAAACTAGGAGCATCTCCCTGCGGGGCCAATTGCAATAGCACTTCCGAATTTTCATCGGGGTAGGTGGCCTGCAAATCCGTTTTGGGGTTAAAAAGGGCCTGAGCGGGATTGACCTTTAGCCCGGCAGTCACGTTCGCCAATTCCACACCAATGGTCACCCCAAAGTGCGGTTTGGGCCAATAGGTATACCCCAATCGGATGGCATTAAAAAGTTTAGCAGCCGGTTTGTATCGGATCGAGAAAGAGTCTCCCGTACCATTGACCGAGTTGGTGCGAGCCGTACGGACAGCCAGACCATACCTAAACTCCATCGCCACATCGCCTTGTCCGATGCGTAAAAGTAGTTTGGGGCCAAAGGAAAAGACAGTCCAATTGATGATAGCATTGACCTGTGCGGGGTGCCCCATACTTTGGCTGAAGTCATACAAAATTTTTCCCGCCTGCAAATTTTGCTGGTGCCACCCCACATTGCCGGTCAGTGCAATCCACCTCTGCGGACGGTAATTCACATGAAGACTACCATTGAGAAATTGATTGGTGTTTTCTTCTCTGCAATCCAGGCAATCGGCATAAACATTCAAGCCCACATCCACACCTATGCTCCAGGGGCTTTGCGGGAGTTCCAAAATCGCTTGTCGGTCAATAGACACTTGCCCATGAATCATACCCGACAACAAAGACAGTGCGGCCAGTAGCGTGAATAGCCGGCAGTTGGTAACCTTTTTCATAATGGTACATTAATTAATAGTTGTCAATAACATCGGGAAACAGCTTGCGACGGTTGCGCTTGCGCTTTGAAGGACTAAGGGACGGCTGTTTCAATTGTTTGAATAGATTTATCTGAGATCCGGTATCGACCTTATGCTGCAGCAACGGCAATACCAATGGTAGCTTTTCGATGGGTGGCCACTTTTCAATCGTTTCCGGATTTTCCGAGAGGTTTCCCACTGTATCGGGCTTTTCCCGAACCACTACTTTTGTGGTTTGAGAATAGGGCCTGGTCACAACCCGTGGCGTAACTTCCTGGATTACCAACTCAGGTGTCAAAACCTTTTCCGATGGTTGTTCTTTTGGTTTAGGAACCGTCATCGTAAATCCCCCCAGATCAATCTCAGGTGCTTGCTTTTGCACCAGCCACCATAGGCCAATCAGCAAGATCAAAACCGGCAGTCCCCACTTCCCATAAAACCACCAATGCCGCCTAGCGGAAGATAGTCTTGGATCCGGCGGTGGCAGCACGGCATTGTCCAGCAATGCCTCCATCTCCTCCCACGCATTCGAATCAAAGTCAAACTCGTGTTGCTCGATCTGGCGGCGGATATCCTCTTCCCAGCTGTGTTCCTGCGCTTTCATGCGGATCGGCCGTTTTGGTTATACAATGGCTCCAGAACTGCCCGGAGCGTTTCTCTGGCTTTCGCCAAACGCCATTTGCTGGCACTTAACGTAATGCCCAATAAGGTGGCTATCTCTTCGTGTTTATAGTCGTCGATGACGTACAGGTTAAAGACTACCCGCAAATGATCCGGCAATCTCTGGATATACCGGAAAATGTCTTCCGCAGCAAGTTGTGCCTCGGCTTGATTGTTTAGCGGCTGGGGTTCTTTCGTCTCCAGCAACACCCGTTCCTGATAGCGCTGTTCAAACCGTACCTGGTCCATGGTCGTCCGGAATGTAATGGTCGACATCCAGCCCTGAAAAGTCCCCTCTTCCTTGTAAAGTTCCAGCGATTTAAAAATCTGCAAAAACGCCTGGTTCATCACCGCAGTTGCCTCTTCTTGATTGCGCATGTACCGCATCGGAATGCCCAGCAGCTTACCAAAATACCGTTGGTACAGCACCTTTTGTGCCAGTCGATCTCCGGCCAGGCATCCCCGCCGTAAATCTTGATCCGTGCTGTGGCTTCCGTATTGCATTTATTAGGTGTTTCTATTCCTACTATCGAGGGGAAATTCAAAAGGGTTAGTGAAAAGGTAAGTTTTTTTTATTTTATTTTTGGGCCTCCCCGCTGAATCACCTCCGATCAGGGATTTTATCTTTGAAAATCGGGGCGCTACGTTACAGGGCTCACTATTCGTTCGGCCCTGCGGGCTGTCCTGCCGGCTCAGCCGGCAGGCTCCCCTTCCACATCGCTAGTCCACGTTCGTTTCCTTTTTCACCTTTTGCCCCAACAAATGCCGGTATATTGGCAATCGATCTGCTTGCGTAAAATGTCGGATTTAGAAAATATTATTCTTATTTAGTGCATGTTTGGAGGTAGTCCCTGAAGTATATTCGGGCAAGCTATTCAGGCCGTAAAAATGAGACTCGCGATCACCCAAAACCTGCAATTTTCGCTGCTAAGCACCTCCAAATATGCTCTAAAGCACCACCTCCAAACATGCACTTATTCGAAGTTCCAAATATTCGACCATCGGAGGGAGTCTTAGTTTGCACTGATGCTCAAACAGCAAAAAAAGCTTATTTTGCAGTTCATTATAAAATCACCTGTTATGAAAACCCAAACCC
Source organism: uncultured Saprospiraceae bacterium (assembly GCA_964015035.1). Lineage (GTDB taxonomy): Bacteria > Bacteroidota > Bacteroidia > Chitinophagales > Saprospiraceae > BQJU01. The sequence continues at coordinate 28,507 of CAXHCA010000045.1, read as the reverse complement.
TCTGTTTGTTTCTACTAGTGACCGTTTCGTCACTACTCACGGCTCAATCCGCCCTCACCGAGCATACCCTCAATCTGGACAAACCCGAAAATGCTGCCGTGGCTACCGCCGATGATTTTCACTGGCTCACCGGCCGCTGGGAAGGACAAGGCTTTGGAGGCACGGTAGAAGAAATGTGGAATCCACCGCTTGGTGGGACCATGGTCGGTTCCTTCCGATTGGTCAATGAAGAAGGCCCCGAATTCTACGAATTTCTGGTGTTGATGCCCGAGGGAAAAAGCATGGTTTACAAAGTCAAACACTTTAACCCTAACCTCACCGGATGGGAAGAAAAAGAGGAATCCATTGGATTTCCACTGATCAAAGTGACGCAAGATACGGCCTGGTTTCAAGGTCTTACCATTATCCGCACCGGCGACAAATGTGTGCATTACCTGGGGATGAAAAATAAAGAAGGCGCTTACCGCGAAGCCCGGTTGGAATACACCCGCCGGACCACCGCTCGGAGCGAGGCCGAAGAAGAAATACTGGCCTTATTCCCGCAGCAAAGCACCATCCCGCTGTTGATGCTCGGGTCCTACCACATGAGCAATCCCGGATTAGATATGTTTAACCTGCAAGCCGATGATGTACAAACGCCCAAGCGCCAAGCAGAAATTCAGGCAGTAGTGGATCGTTTGGCCTTGTGGCAACCCACTAAGGTGGCAATAGAAGCACCATTGGGCGACAGCCTTGCCCAAGCGCGTTATCAGGCTTATTTACGTGGAGAACTTACCTTGAGCAACAGCGAAAAAGAACAAATTGGCTTCCGTTTGGCCAAGCAGTTGGGGCATGATAAAATTTACCCCATTGATGTGCGCCAGGGATTAGACGGTAGTGAAATGGAGAAATTGGTCAAGGCCAACCCTGAAAAATACGGACCATATTTAGCAAATCTACAGAACACAGGCAAAACAGTTATCTCATTGATGGGAAAATGGTTGCAAGAAGGTTCCATTGGGGCCATGCTCTATAAGATGAACGACGCTTCGGTCAATGAAGTAGGGCATGCGGTCTATTTTCAATCATTGATGCCCATTGTGGAAGGCAACAACTATGCTGGCCCCGGTATGGTCGTTGATTGGTACCAACGCAATCTGCATATTTTTAGTAATCTGCACCAGATTTCCGACCGCCCCGACGACCGCATTTTTATTGTCTACGGTGCCGGACACATCCCTTTATTGCAGCAGTTTGCCAATGATTCGCCCTATTTTCGGGTAGATAGTGTGCAGGATTATTTGCGGGGATTGTAGTAGGTTCACTCTACTTTCTCCCCGGCTTTATCAATATAAAACCACTCCTCACTTTTCTGAAGGGTATGCTCTCCATCCGGAATTAAGTCGCAGTGAAGAGCGACCCTTGCCCGGCCATCACTAAATTGATCGGCACAGGCAAACTGAGGTTTTATTTTGATCATTCCATCTTCATCCGCATAGCCAATTTTTCCGTTTCTGATGATGCGAAACAAGCCATCCTCTACCCAATCCGGCCCGTTATCGTAGCGATAAACTTCGTACAAAAGATGCCCTGCCGGATCAATAGCTATGAGTCCGACAGAATCAGATTCGCCATAAACAATCCCAAAGTTTTTAATGGTATCATCCCAACAAACCAGGTATTTACCGATCGGGATAATGGTATCCCCGGCAAGGTTGACATAGCCACATGGCGAGCCCAATTCGTACATGGAGTCTATGGAGATTCGAGTCAAATAGTCCGCTTCATTGACCGGTTGAGGCTCGGCGTATTCGCGAGTGGGCGGTGCTTCTTTTTGGTCATGTTGTTCTTGCTGCTGGCAATTGCACAAGATCAGTAGGCAGGTCAATAGTAAGAGGAAATTGCGGTTTTTCATATCATTGGATGAGAAGTGTGAAGAATGGCTCAAGATAGGGAAATATCTTTTTCCGGGAAAGAAGAATGATTTTCAGACGGCAAATGTACTCCACAAAAAAGCAAGACAAAAGCTTGGCCATCCTCTTGATTTTATAGATATTGAAAATGAAAAAACAGTAGAAAGTGCTGCTGCGTGGATATTATTGGCTAATTCCCAAATCATATTATCCAGAATGCGGTGAATTCAAAATTTACGATCCAACAGTCAATGCTTCTGAGTTGCACTGCTGCTAAAGCACTACCACCAAACAAGCACTAAGTTTTTGCTATGCCAGATAAAGAATATATTAGGAGTTTGCGGATTCCAACGAAAGAGAATCCGCTAAGAATTTTAGTCAGTGCCTGTTTAGTTGGGGTAAAATGTGGTGTGGATGGAGACAACTATGGAGAATACCCAAGTGTATTAAAACTTTTGAAGTATGACAATGTAAAACTCATTCAATTTTGTCCTGAAGATTTTTCCTTTGGGACACCTAGGGAAATGTGCGACATCTACAACGGAGATGGATTTGATGTTTTAGCGGGTAAGGCAAAGGTGCTCACTCCTTCCGGGGTAGACTGGACAGAAGGAATGATCAAAGCTTCTGAAAAAATGCTAAAAGTTGCGGTGGATAATGCTATTGAATTAGCCATTATGATGGATGTGAGTGCAGCATGCGGAAACCATGTGATATATGATGGAAATCGATATGCTGAGGATAAGAAATATCAAATTGGCATGGGCGTTTGTGGCGCACAATTAAACAGAGCGGGATTTAAAATCATAAGCTGGAGAGAATACGAATCACTAGAAATTCTGTATTCTAAGATAGATTCAACGCATGTAATAAATAAGGAAGCCAAAGATTTTGACCAACATGAATGGTATATCGATTATTTTAAAATTGTTGATTGAAGGGTAAAAGAAACGTTTTTAACCAACGTAATTTTGTGAAAAATAGAGATATGAGTCACAAAATTGCCCCGGAATTAGAAAATCTCATTCAGGAAGAATATGCCAACATTGCTGGTATAATAGCTATAAAAAACAATGCAACGGTTTTAGAACACTACTTTAATGAGTATAAAAAAAATGACACGATCCACATTGCTTCTGTAACAAAAAGCATACTGTCTATTCTTGTTGGAATAGCTATCGACAAAGGGATTATAAAAAGTGTAAACCAAAAGGTACTAGATTTTTTCCCGAATTACACCGTCAAAAAAAGAGAAAAAACCATTCAGAAGGTAACGATAAGGCACTTGTTAACCATGACAGCGCCTTTCAAATTTAAGTCGGAACCTTATACTAGAGTGTATTCAAGTGAGGATTGGACGACTTCAGTCTTAGATTTATTAGGCGGCAAAGCGTTAAGTGAAAATTTTAAATACACCACAATAGGTTTACAGGTTTTATCAGGTATACTAACCAATGCTACAGGAATACCCCTCATCGATTTTGCCTCAGCGCATCTATTCTCACCTTTAGGCATCAAGACACCTGGAAATTTGCGAATACACAATAAAGAAGAGCATTTGTCTTTTCTAAAAGACAAGCATGTAAATGGGTGGGTAACCGATCCTCAAGGAGTTAATACCGCCGGGTGGGGGTTGGCTTTAACCACTAGAGATGTTTCAAAAATTGGTCAGCTTTATTTAAATAAAGGCATATGGAACAATACGCGAATTGTATCCGAAAAATGGATTGAAGAAAGCACTAAAACGCATAGTAAACTCAATGAATTGTCTTATGGTTATTTGTGGTGGATAATTGACGATAAGAAGTGTTTTGCAGCCATCGGAGATGGAGGAAATATTGTTTACATTGATGTTGAATTAAATGCTGTTGTGGCCATTACTACCCGATTTAAACCAAGGGTTAAAGATAGCGTTGAATTAATTAGAAATAACATTCTGCCTTTGCTAAAATAAACGTGCCAAGCTGTTGCTCAAACAGAGCACTCAAAGTCCTTCACACTCGAAGAAGAATAGCGGTTCAAGCTATTTTTATCTTGTAAAATGGGGTAGTTAAATTCTAACTATTATCTTGGACGGGTAAATTTTTGGTGGATTTGAACCTAATAAAAGAAGGGCTGGAAGAAAAAGGCATTGAATAAACTTGGGCGGCTGAAAAGCCCGGCAAGCGTTACAATATGGTAAACGGCTATGTGCCGAACAGGCAACAGCCAAGACTGGAAGTGCTTGCCGAAATAGCTGAGATATTGAATGTAGATGTGAAGGAATTGATAATATCAAATAAACGTAAATAATGATGAGAGCTTGTTTGGAGGTCCGCTTTGGAGACGAAAAGCGTCAGCTTTTTGATAAGACAAGGCTTTTTTTGAAATGTATCTCGGCTGAGCCGAGACGGACAAGAAAACTAACGAAGTATGATCAGAAAAGTGATCCTTTGCTGCCCAAAGGTTGGCCTCCAAACATGCTCTGAAGGGAGAAAGATGACTCAAACGACAAAATTCATCATTCAGAAATTAATAACTCATAATTAAACAGAAATATGCCAACACTCCATTGGATAGGTAAAGAGAAAGTAGTAAGCCACCACCAAGATGTGCCATACAGAGTTTTGGAACACAAATACGGATTTACAGCCGATCCTTCGACAGGCTCAGGGCAAGAAAGCGAACAACCCACTAACAGCGGCAACAAAATCATACACGGAGACAACCTTGAAGCGCTAAAAAGCCTATTACCCGAATACGAAGGGAAAATAAAGTGCATCTACATAGACCCGCCATACAACACAGGAAATGAAAATTGGGTGTACAACGACAATGTAAACCACCCGAAAACCAAAACTTAAACGAAGAAGTAGGCATAGAAAAAATACGAGAATACATTTGGTTTTCGGAAACGCGCTCTTCGATTGATGATTTCGGATTGAAGAATCAAAAATCAGCAATCAACAATCATAAATATTTTCTCGGAAAGAAGGATGGTACCGTCTATTACTTCATCTATGAAAAAGACCAACTCACTACGCTCGATTATGACGCGTTGGAACTCATAAAAACCAAAGGCGAGCAATACATCATTTATGCCGACAATTGCCTACTGCCGAAAGAGTTTATGGCGAAGAAGAATATCATATTCAAGAAAATCCCTCGTGATATTACAAGATTTTAGATTGTTGATTTAGGATTTAAGATTATGAAAGAACAGATACAAAATAGGACGAAACAACTGGCATTGGCAATCATCAAATTGGCTGAGCTATTACCAAACAATCGAGTAGGCTGGACTTTTACGGACCAAATTGTACGTTCTTCTACATCTGTTGCTGCAAATTATAGAGCGGTTTGTAGAGCAAGAAGTGATAAAGAGTTTATTGCCAAAATGGGAATTGTTATTGAAGAAGCAGATGAAACTTTGTTTTGGCTCGAAATGATTGAAGAAAGTGAAATCATCAATCAAAATTCTAAAATCATCAATCCCCAATCCGAAATCAAAAATCTAAAAAAGGAAGCCAATGAGTTGGTGTCAATATTTGTAGCGTCCGTGAAAACAGTAAAAAATCGTTTGAATCAACAATCTGGAAATAGCAATCATAAATCATAATTGGTAAAATGGATGAACAACAAAACAACTTCTTATTGTACACCGCACCAAACGGAGAAGTTCGCGTTCAGGTTTTTTTGAATGATGAAACAGTATGGCTCACGCAAAAAGCCATGAGCTTGCTTTTTGATACCACACCGCAAAACATTACCACTCACCTAAAAAACATTTTCGAAAGTGGCGAATTAGAAGAGTCGGCAACTTGTAAAGAATATTTACAAGTTCAAACCGAAGGCAAGCGAGAGGTAAGCCGAAAGCAAAAGTTCTACAACTTAGATGCTATTATTTCGGTAGGTTACCGGGTAAACTCTTCTAAAGCTACGCAGTTTAGAATTTGGGCTACCCAAACCCTAAAAGAATACATCATCAAAGGTTTTGTATTAGACGATAAGCGTTTGAAACAAGGTGAAACCGTTTTTGGGAAAGATTATTTCAAAGAGTTATTGGAACGGGTACGTTCTATCCGTGCCAGTGAACGCAGAATCTACCAGCAAATCACCGATATTTTTGCCGAATGTAGCATCGACTATGATCCACAATCTGAGATTACCAAGAACTTTTATGCCATGGTGCAAAACAAGTTTCACTATGCCATTACAGGACAAACTGCAGCCGAAATCATCTATAAAAAAGCCGATGCCAAAAAGGAAAATATGGGCTAACCACCTGGAAAAATGCTCCCGATGGGCGCATTCTTAAATCAGACACAGCGGTAGCCAAAAACTATTTGCAAGAAAAAGAGATTAAACGTTTAGAGCGAACAGCTACAGGCTACTTTGATTATATCGAAAACCTAATTGAACGTGAAACCACCTTTACCATGGAAGGTTTGGCTGAAAGTGTAGATAAGTTTTTGAACTTTAATGAATTTAAGATTTTGGAAGGAAAAGGAACAACATCGCACAAACAAGCCATCGCCAAAGCAGGCAAAGAATACGACCATTTTAACAAGACACAAAAAATCATTTCTGACTTTGATAAGCAAATCAAGAAATTGAAAAAATAAGCTATGGATAAAATTAAAATATAAAACCTGCCACCAAGTGTTGATTGTGAGTCTGTAGCCATTTTAAAACAGCTTAACAAAGCATCAAGAGCTTTAGGGCAATTAAAAGGAGAAGTCTCTAAAATCCCAAACTCTCAAATTTTACTGGATACGCTTACGCTACAAGAAGCAAAAGACAGTAACGAAATCGAGAACATTGTCACCACTGATGACGAGATGTACCAAGCGAGTATAGATGAAACGGTGGCATCGGTAACGGCAAAAGAAGCCCTCAATTACTCGAATGCTATAAAATTGGGATTAGATATTGTTCGTAACAAAGGTTTGTTGACTATTAACGATATTTCCCGTATTCAACATATCATTTCGCCCAATCACCCTATTCGGAAGATCCCGGGAACGGTTTTAAAAAAACCAAGAACTCAAGAAGTTGTTTATACACCACCACAACATTATGACGAGATTAAAACTTTACTCGATAATTTAGAGCGTTACATCAACGAACCGGAGTTTCACGACACCGATGCATTGATAAAAATGCCCATCATTCATTTTCAGTTTGAGAGCATTCACCCTTATTTAGACGGCAACGGAAGAACAGGCCGCTTGCTAAATATCCTGTATTTGGTTCAGCAAGGTTTGTTGGATATTCCTGTGCTCTACCTGAGTAGCTATATCATAAAAAACAAAAGTGATTATTACCGTTTATTGCAGGAAGTGCGTACCAAAGGCAGTTGGGAAGAATGGATTGTGTGGATGCTAAAAGGTGTGGAAATTACCGCCAAAGAAACCATTGTGGTGGTCAATAAAATAAAACTGTTGATGGACGACTATAAAAAGAAAATACGGGGCAACTATAGTTTTTACAGCCACGATTTAATCAACATTCTTTTTAAGCATCCCTATACCAAGAACAGCTTTTTGGAACGGGAATTAAATATCCATCGAAATACAGCAAGTAGTTATTTGAATACGCTGGCTGATGCAGGGTTGCTTACCAAAGTAAAAGTGGGTAACAGAAACTATTACTTGAACGAACCACTACTCAAAGTTTTAAAAGAAAGATGATAGTTGAATCAAAGTATGCACAAGAAATGGCGTTTTGTTGTGCAAAGAAATAGGGTGTGCACAAGAAATGGCAGCTTATTGTGCACGTTAAAATAGTAGAATATGGAATTAAAAAGCTATCAACAAAAGGTCATTGAAGACCTTGAAGAATACTTGAACTATGTTCAGGAATACAAGGATTTACGTAAAGCCTTCAACCAATATTGGGAAGACAAGATCGGTCCGTACAACCCATTGGATGGGACAGGAATGCAACCCTACAAAAACAATATTCCGAATGCGGCTCACGTTTGTGTGAAAGTTCCTACGGCAGGTGGTAAAACCTTTATTGCCGTAAATGCATTGCATTCCATTTTTCAGGCTTACGATTCCAGCAAACCAAAAGCTGTGATTTGGTTAGTGCCTTGGAGCAACCTGTTGCAGCAAACAGTTGATGCACTTTCCAATCCGGAGCATCCGTACAGACAAAAACTCAATGCGCTTTTCAATCATCGAGTTGAAGTCTATCAAAAAGAAGATTTGTTGCAAGGCTCAAACTTCAACCCAACGGTGGTAAAAGACCAGTTGAGCATTTTTGTAATGAGCTTTGCCAGTTTGCGAGCAAGAAAGAAGGAAGACCGAAAGGTTTATCAAGAAAACGGACAGCTAGATTCTTTTGTTTCTCAGTTTAAAAACAACGAACACATTTTAGACGGTGTGGACGATACCGCACTCATCAATGTTTTGCGTTATCTCAACCCCGTTTTGGTTGTGGACGAAAGCCACAATGCCGAAAGTGATTTGAGTGTGGACATGCTCAAGAACCTAAATCCATCCTTTATTTTAGATTTAACGGCAACACCTAAAGAAAACAGCAACATTGTAAGCCTTGTCCCAGCCATAGAACTAAAAAAGGAACATATGGTGAAACTTCCCGTAATCGTGTACAACAACCACAATAAAACGGAAGTAATAAACAATGCTCTGCATTTACAACGTAAGTTGGAAAACCTCGCAAAAAAGCAAGAAGCCGAAGGTGGTAAATATATTCGTCCAATTGTGTTGTTTCAGGCACAACCCAAAACCAAAAATGATAACACCACTTTTGAGAAGCTGAAAGAACAGTTATTGAGTTTGGGTATTCCCGAAAATCAAATCAAAATCAAAACGGCAAATATTGACGAATTGAAAGGCATTGATTTAATGAGCAAGGAATGTGAAGTCCGTTACATCATAACCATTAACGCGTTAAAAGAAGGTTGGGACTGTCCGTTTGCATACATCTTGGCATCATTGGCAGACAAATCAAGTGCGGTAGATGTGGAGCAAATTTTAGGTCGTGTATTACGTCAACCTTATGTACAAAAGCACAAGTCGTTTCATCTCAACCTTTCTTATGTTTTAACGGCTTCTGCCAAATTCAACGAAACTTTACAAAGCATTGTGAAGGGCTTGCAAGAATCAGGATTTAGCGAGAAAGATTATCGCAAAGTCGATAAGATGACCGAAGAAGAAAAGAAAACAGTTACTGCCGACCCAGTTGAATCTTTCCTTTTCCCTGAACAACAAATGGAGCAAGAAGAAGATGAAAAAATCGACACCAACCGAGTAACGTTTGACCCAAATGCAGATGAAGAAGAACCTGAATCAACAACGGTTATTGATGAAATTGAAACCATTGCGGAAGAACAAAGCAGACAACTGGAAGAACAAATCAAACGACAAGAGCAACAACCTGTCGACGATAATATTTTTCAAGAAATGGGTGATAGAGTAAAACGCTATAAGGTAAAAGAAGCCTACAAAGAGTTTATAGATAAAATAGCGTTTCCACAGTTCTTCATCAAAGTAACCGCAAGCGACATTTTTGGAACGGATGAAGAACTATTGAACCGCGAATCTTTGCTCAAAGACTTCAAACTTTCAGAAGAAGACATCAAAATTGACTTTGACCAAATTTCTTCTGACTTGTACAAAATTGATTTAGAAAAAGCTAGCGGTGACGACTACAGACCTTCATTCGTTAAAATTGAAGACAGCACGGTGAAAGACCCTATTGCTGAATACATTTTGGCAAAACCTGAAGAAGGTCAAATAAAGGATATTACACACCGAATGATGAAAGCTGTAGGAAATATGTATCCAATTCCCGACCAAGAAATTAAAAAATACATTGGTCGAATAATTAAGAGTCTGAACTCCGAACAAAAGAACGATGCAATTCAGAAAACTGAAAGCTATGTTTTGAAAATCAAGGATAAAATAAGACAATTAGCAGATTCGTATGCCGAAGGTCGATTTATGGATTTGATCAAGTCTAAGCGAATTAACACCAAGGGAAATTGGAACTTAAACAAGGAGATTGTTCCAGGAAACACCGGTTCTTCGATTGGTAACTCACTTTACGAAAAAGAAGGCTCAATGAACAACTTTGAAGAACGAGTAGCAATGGAACTCGGTACATCTTCAAACATTGAGTTTTGGCATAGGAATTTAGAACGTGGAAAGGGTTTTTACATCAACGGATTTAAAGCCAACCACTACCCTGACTTTATCATGCGCACAAAATCAGGTAAAACCATTTTGGTAGAAACAAAAGGTGACCACTTAGACAATACGGACAGTGCTGCAAAGTGTCGACTTGGCAATGAATGGGAAAAGCAAGCTGGAAGTGACTTTGCTTACTTTATGATTTTTGATAAAAAAGAAGTCGAAGGAGCATATACGTTAGACAAGGCAAAAGAACTGATTAGTCAAATGTAAGGCCAAGACCATATTTGAACACAGTTGGTCTATACAAAATGCAACAATACTCAGTTCATGTTTGGAGGTGGTGTTTTAGCAGCGAAAGTTGCAGGTTTTGGGTTCTCGAGAGGCTCATTTTTGAGTGTATCTCGGCTGAGCCGAGACGGACGAAAAAATAGCCGAAAAGAGGTTTCAAAATCCCGGTTTTACCGGAACTGAATAGCTTGCCCGAATATACTTCAGGGACCACCTCAAAACATGCACTAAATAACACCATCCTGATTTTTATGCTTCCTTCTATAACCTCACGATATTTTTAATTAATCAGATATTACTCAAAAATATTTGCGCAGTTAAATAGCTGCACGTATATTTGCAGTCAAATAGCTGCGCAATGAAGTTAAGAAGAGATGTTTTCCAAGCGATTGCCGATCCGACAAGACGGGCTATCATAACATTGGTAGCTGTAAATGCTATGACACCAAGTGCCATTGCGGAAAATTTCGACTATTCCAGACAGACCATTTCTAAACACATTCAAATTCTTACAGAATGCGAAATTTTGGAACCAGAGCAAAATGGTAGAGAAATCTACTACCACCTTAACCCACATGGAATGAAAGAAATAGCAGATTTTATTGAGCCTTTCAGGAAATTTTGGGATGATAGATTTAACAAACTTGAATCGGTAATGAAAAATTACCAATCAAAAAACAGCTAAATGGAACTTAAAACGAACGTCATAGCTGAAGACGGCAAACAAGAAATACGTATAACACGAACATTTGACTTGCCCGTAGCACTTTTGTTCAAAGCCTATACCGAACCAGCATTAATTGAACAGTGGATGGGTACAAAAGTGATGAAATTTGAAAATAGAAGTCACGGAAGTTACGAGTTCGAAACTTCTCATGATGGCAATGTAATGTTTAAGGCTAATGGAACCATCCATAGGGTGGTACCCAATCAGGAAATCATACGGACTTTTGAAATGGAAAGTATGCCAATAGGTGTACAGTTGGAGTTCTTAACTTTTGAAAAAGTTACAGAAGACAAAAGCAAGTTGACGATTCAGATTATTTATAAATCAGAAAAACACCGAGCAGAACAATTAAAACTGCCATTTGCATATGGCTTAAATATGGCTCACAATAAACTTCAGGAAGTCCTCATCCAACGTATGATTCTATGAATTGGGTTTGTATTGTTAACCCTCCAAACAAGCACTGAGTGCTATTGTATAAAAATTAAATGAAAATGAATAAAAGAAATAAAATCATTTATTGGGTTGCCACCATTTTTCTTTCCTTCGGAATGTTGGCCGGTGGGGTTCAGCAAATGCTTCAAATTGGAGGGTACAACCAAATCGTTACTCAACTTGGCTACCCGCTCTACATGCTATCCATTCTTGGAACCTGGAAAATTTTGGGTGTAATCGCCATTTTAATCCCTAAACGACCATTGCTAAAAGAATGGGCTTATGCAGGTTTTTTCTTTGCCATGTCGGGAGCTGCCATTTCACATTTTGCTGTTGGAGAAGCTTTTGTGGAAGCATTGCCATCAATGATATTGCTTTTGGTAGTCGTATTATCTTGGTATTTCAGACCTGCCGATAGAAAACTCATCGCCACCAATTAATTTATGCCATTATGGAAAAAGTTGACCAATACATCGAAAAGATAAATAACTGGAAAGAAGAGACTGTTTTGTTGCGGGAAATTTGTCTGGATTGTGGCTTGGAGGAAGATTTTAAATGGATGCATCCTTGTTACACCTATAAGGGCAAAAATATCGTGCTTATCCATGGGTTTAAGGAATATTGTGCCCTACTCTTTCACAAAGGTGCATTGCTGAAAGACACCGAGCATATTTTGGTGCAACAAACCGAAAATGTGCAGTCGGCTCGTCAGATCCGGTTTACTGACACACGGGAAATCATGGAGCTGAAACCAGTTGTCGAAGCCTACATTTTTGAAGCGGTCGAAGTGGAAAAAATAGGGTTGGAAGTCAAAAAGAAAAAGACTTCGGAATACGATATGCCCGAAGAACTCAAACAGGCATTTGAAAACAACCAAGAGTTTGAAGCCGCATTTTACAGCTTGACCCCCGGGCGACAAAGAGGTTATTTGCTCTATTTCGCGCAAGCCAAACAACCCAAAACACGTATGTCCAGAATTGAAAAGTCCATCCCCAAAATACTAGGGGGAAAAGGATTTAACGAACGGTAAAGAGCGTGTTTGGCGCGGATTGGTCACGAAAACCAGCAGGTTAGGGTTCAGCATTTTTTGGCAACAGCTGTTTCTTAAGTAAGGGTGGGTTTAAATTTCGTTTTTGATGACTAGACATTCGCGGACCTCTAAAACACAGATATGAAAAGATGCATCGGTTCTTTGGCATTGGGTTTACTGCTCTTGGGGTGCAGCAGTTTGCACCAATTGCGGCAACATGGCCAACATTATCAGCAATTTCAGGATTACCAAAGTCTTTTGGCAGTTGTAGAGGGCATTTCACTGGGATCAGATACCACGTTGGTAAAAAAGATACTCGGTACACCCATCGATATGGGGTTTGATTATCGGTACTTGATTGACTCTGTCGGTCCGACAGGTTGTGCGGTGGGGGCTGTCTTTCATATTGGCGAAGGGGGGAAAATCGATCAGAAGTGGCTGGATGAAATTTGCGAGTAGCTGATAATTTTTATAAAAAGACCAAAGTACCAACTAATTCGCCTAACTTTGCCCTTTTTATGCAAAATATATGATTTTCAAAGACTTAGAAATTGTTGACCCTATCCTGAAAGCGTTGGCCAGAGAAGGCTATACCCATCCCACCCCCATCCAGGAACAGTCTATTCCCATCTTACTTCGCGGTAAGGATTTATTGGCTTGCGCCCAAACGGGTACCGGAAAAACGGCAGCCTTTGCCATCCCGATCATTCAACATCTGTACTTGGATCGGCAACGAAATGCTAACGGACCCCGAGTGGTCAAGGCCTTAATTGTAACGCCTACCCGCGAATTGGCCATCCAAATTGCAGAGAGTGTAACGGCCTATGGAAAATATACCAATATCAGAAATACAGTCATCTTTGGTGGTGTGAAACAAGGGGCTCAAACTTCAGCTTTACGCCGGGGAATTGACATCTTAATTGCTACACCTGGACGTTTACTCGACCTGATGTCACAAGGTTACGTCAACTTAAAAGATATCGAATACTTCGTATTGGATGAGGCCGATCGCATGCTCGATATGGGGTTTATTCACGACATTCGCAAGATCATTGCTCAATTGCCTGCCAAGCGGCAATCGTTGTTCTTCTCTGCGACCATGCCCCCCGACATTGTGAGCTTGTCACGCAAGATCTTAGGCAACCCTGAGAAGGTAGTGGTGCAACCGGAACAAACTACCGCAGAAAAGGTAGAACAAGCGGTTTATTTTGTACCCAAAAAGGGCAAAACCAAACTGTTGATTCACCTCTTGAAGACGACCCCCGTGAATTCCACCATCGTATTTTCTCGTACCAAGCATGGCGCCAATAAGATTGTCAAATTGCTGGATCGGGCGGGCATCAGAGCCGAAGCTATTCACGGCAATAAATCGCAAGGCGCACGCCAACGGGCACTCGGAAATTTTAAAAATGGAGACATCAGCGTACTGGTGGCCACCGATATTGCTGCCCGGGGAATTGATGTAGAAGAATTGGCTCAAGTCATTAATTATGACATACCCAATATTCCGGAGACCTACGTACACCGCATTGGACGAACCGGGCGGGCAGGTGCAAGCGGGGTGGCTTTATCCTTCTGCGATGTGGAAGAAAGGCCGTATCTCAGGGACATCCAAAAATTGATTGATCAGAAAATCCCAGTGATTGCTGATCACCCTTTTTTAGAAGAAGAAACCAGTAGTATTGAAGACCATGTAACCAGACCCAATCCTAACAGACGTCAGCCACGTCAGGGAAATAGTGGCGGCGGAAATAGCAATTGGGGCAAACGCCGACGTCCGTTTCCGCGTAAGCGCAAATAGTCATTACTTTAACAGGACTTTAATACGTCAGCCAATCACCATTTTCAGATTGCAACGTTTCTAATTTAGAAACCAAAACAATCTGATATGAAAAATGTATTCCTTTTGCTCCTGCTGGGCGCTGTGGCATTTTCTTCCTGTGACAAAGATGATGACACGGTACCAGTACCGGATAATGTATTACACTATGATGGTCCCAATCAAACCGGACCACTCCTGGCCGCGGGTTATCATGAGGCCGCCGTTCGGTTTACTACCAATGAGCTACTTCCTTTTCAAGGCAAACAATTGACTGAAGTCGAATTTTTCATGGGCATCGCCCCAGCGGAAGCTTCTCTGAAGATTTACGGTGCAGGAAGTAATGACCTTCCCGGCGACTTGCTGTATAGTGCCAATATCTTGCCCGGTATAAAAATTGGGGAATGGACCACACATGCCCTTGGTGCGCCGATTGATATCCCCAACGATGAGCTTTGGATCAGTATTGGCCTCAAACATGATGTAGAACAACAATCTATCGGCTGCGATGCCGGCCCCAATCAAACCAATGGCGACTGGCTCTTCTCTAATTCCGACAGTACTTGGGAAACCTATATTGACCGTACCAGCGAAAGCGTTAACTGGAATATCCGTGGCGTGGTAAGCGAATAAAAATGTCAGTGTATTTTTCGCATACCGCCAATAGTTTGTAGCTAGCTCATAATTCCTGATGGAACACATTGGAAGTACGCTATCTTGATAATAAATGCGAGATGGCGTACTTTATATCCAAACATGCACCAAACCCAATACCTCTCCATAAATCAAAAAAAAACCAATTACAAAGTAATATCCGAACAACCTACAACGTATTATGTTAATACATATGTTCGGAGTGTAAAACATACTCTTGTCCCACATTTTCGAACAACCTCTTGGAAAGAATTCGTTTGAAGGCGATTTTTTTAAAATCCGTCAAACGAAGTGCTTCGCACTAATCTTGAATGCCTCAGTGCTTGTTTGGAGGTGGTGCTTTAGCAGCGAAAATTGCAGATTTTGGGTTCTCGCAAGGCTCATTTTTGAGTGCTTAGCAGCGCTAAGGACGAAAAAATAGCCGAAGTGAGGTTCCAAAACCTGTGATTTGCAGTCTGAATGATTACCTCCAAACAAGCACTCAGTTTACAACAAGAACAAGTTTGCTTACCATTCATTCACTTAAACCGATATTATGCGTTTCAGAGTTACTATCCTATCTCTTCTGTTCTTCCTAAGCATAAGCGCAAGTGTGCAAGCCCAATTTCCTTGCATTGGAGGAACAACCATTTCTACTAGTGTTGCCGGAGACTCCATTGATCTTTGTGCCGATGTGGGCTCCTCTACTGTCAGCTTTGGTGTTAGCCTTGGGGCATTGCCATTTGGCTATTTTGTACTGGACCAAAATGGAATCATTGTATACATCGACACTGAAAACGATATCGATTTTTCTCTGCTTGATGGCGAAACCTATCAAGTGTATGCCTTCAATTATGTGGGGAGCATCATCGCCGAAGTAGGAGACCCGTACCCGGGAACCCAATTGGCCTCGGGCTGTGCGGCTACTACCGTAAATTTCATCACCGTTTCCGGCGATGCCCTCAATGGAGGCACCGTGATGACCGAAGACGGGGAGACCACAGCTTATACCTGTCCGGGTGATAGCCTGGCAGACATCATCCATCTTGATAGTATGGATGTCAGCCCGGAGGGCAATTTCACCTACATTGTTACCGATTCTAACAACGTTATTTTAAGCATTCCGACCGGCGATGCACTTGATTTTGATACCGCAACAATTGGGACCTGCCGCGTTTGGGGTTTAGTGTATACCGGCAACCTCATCGCAGTGGTTGGTGATCACCTCAATAGTACAACCCTGGCCGATAATTGTTATGCCCTTTCGGGAAATTTTGTCTCAGTGGTCAAACAGGTGCCCGATGGGGGAACCGTCAATACTGAAGATGGCGAAACAGCAATTGATATCTGTATTGGCGATGGAATATCCGGTATGATTGCCTTCGATAGCATAAACGTACTTGGCAATTTTACGTACGTAGTGACCGATACCAACAACGTGATCCTCTCCGTACCCGATAGTGATATTATTGATTTTGAAAATGCTGGTCCCGGCGTTTGTCGCGTCTGGGGGTTGGCCTATACGGGCACCATCACGGCTATGGCCGGAGATACCGCTTCGCAAGTAGCTCTGACCGATGGTTGCTTTGACCTATCCGATAATTTTGTCACCGTCAATCGCGAAGAAACCAGCGGTGGCACGGTCAATACCGTGGATGGCGATACCGAAATTTTCATTTGTGTGGGAGATATGATGCCCGATACGCTCTTTTTTGATAGTACTGGCGTCATTGGCAACTTTACTTTCATTGTTACGGATACCAATAATGTGATCCTGGCAATTCCCGATAGCAACTTCGTCGATTTTGAAAATGCCGGCATCGGCATTTGTCGATTATGGGGCTTGGGCTATACTGGCGACCTACTCGCGATGGTGGGGGATACGGCTAGTGCCGTAGCTCTTTCCGATGGTTGTTATGCGCTTTCGGAAAACTTCGTGACGGTCAATCGAGATACGCCAAATGGTGGTATGGTTACGACCGAAGATGGGGAATCGGAAGTTTTTATCTGTCCGGGTGACGGCAATCCGGATATCGTGAGATTTGACAGTACCGGTGTTTCTGGCGAACATTTTACCTACATCATTACCGATACCAATAATGTGATCCTTGGGCTTCCGCCGACGGACATGAACGACTTTGATCCCGCAGGACCCGGTATTTGTCGCGTGTGGGGGATGGCTTATTCCGGGACCCTTACGGCCATGATCGGAGATACGGCCTCACTAGTGAATCTCTCCGACGGTTGTTTTGACTTATCGGACACCTATATTACAGTCCACCGTGAACAACCAGATGCGGGTATGGTGCAAACCGAAAGTGGCCTCACCGAGGTCTATACTTGTCCGGGCGATGGCAATGCCGATATCGTCATTTTTGATCAAATTGGGGCAACCATCAGCGACTATAATTTCATCATTACCGATACCAATAATGTCATACTGGCTATTGCCGAAATGGAGATGTTTGATTTCGACTCAGCGGGTGTCGGTACCTGTCGCGTGTGGGGGGCTGCCTTTACCGGCAATTTTACCGCTATGGTGGGCGATACCGCTTCTGCTGTAGATTTATCAGACGCCTGTTTTGACCTGTCAGACAATTTCATCTCTGTGTACCGCGAACAACCGGAAGGGGGTACGGTGAGTACCGAAGATGGTGAAACAGCACTTTTTATTTGTGTGGGTGATGGCCAACCGGATACCATTCGTTTTGATAGCGCTGGGGTGAGCAATAGTTTGTTTACTTACGTAGTAACAGATACCAACAATGTCATTCTCAGTTTGCCTACCGGTGATGTCGTCGATTTTGATGGCGCAGGTACGGGCATCTGTCGCTTGTGGGGCCTCGCCTATACCGGTTCTGTGACGGCGATGGTCGGTGACACGGCTTCACTGGTCAATTTGACCGATGGTTGCTTTGATCTTTCCGACAATTTTGTCACCGTCACTCGTGATGAAGTCAGTGGTGGCATGGTGATGACCGAAGACAGTTTGACGGAAGTCTTTGCTTGTATTGGCGACAGTCTGGCTGATGTCATTTTCTTTGACAGTACAGCTACTGCCGGGCCCAATTTTGCCTACGTCATTACGGATACCAACAATGTGATTTTATCTTTACCTGGAACCGATTCCGTCGACTTTGAACAAGCCGGAATTGGGGTATGTCGCGTTTGGGGCCTATCATGGTCGGATAGTTTGCTGGCCATGGTCGGCGATACGGCTTCAATGATTGATCTAGCGACCGGATGTTTTGACTTATCAGACAATTACATTACGGTAACCCGTGGGGTAATTGACGGAGGCGCCATCCTTACGGAAGATAGCATGAGTGTTGGCTATACCTGTCCGGGGGATAGCCTTGCTGACGTGATTTTTTTTGATAGCATTGGCGTGACCGGCCCTGATTTTATCTACGTGGTCACCGATACCAATAATGTCATCCTGAATGTCTCTACGGTTGATTCTATCGACTTTGAAGGAGCGGGAGTCGGCGTGTGCCGCGTGTGGGGATTGGCCTATACCGGAAACCTTACAGCCATGATTGGCGATACGGCTTCCACAATAACACTGGCCGATGGGTGTTTTGATCTATCTAATGGTTTTGTCACGGTCTACAGAGAAACACCAGAGGGTGGTACTGTAAGTACGGAAGACGGGGAGACCGAACTTTCCTTCTGTGTAGGAGACGGCATTGCAGATCTGGTGCATTTTGATAGTAGTGGCGTGAGCAATAGTCTGTATACCTATGTGGTGACCGACCAAAGCAATAATATCCTGGCTGTTCCAGGAACCGATATGGTTGATTTTGAAAATGCAGGCGGGGGCATTTGTCGCGTGTGGGGATTGGCCTATACGGGCAATATTACCGCAATGGCCGGTGACAATGCCGCTTCCTCCGCATTGACGGATGCTTGTTATGACTTATCGGATAATTTTGTCACCGTCATCCGTACTGAAGTAAGTGGTGGTAACATTACTACGGAAGATGGGGAGACGGTGGTGTATACCTGTCCGGGGGATAGTATTGCGGATGTGCTTCACTTCGACAGCAGTGGCGTAGTCGGGGATACTTTCCTCTACGTCATTACCGATGCCAACAATGTCATTCTCGACATCACCTCCATCGATTCCGTTGATTTTGAAGGCGCAGGCATTGGCGTTTGTCGTGTGTGGGGATTGGGTTATCTCGGTAATTTAACTGCAGCAATCGGGGATACTGCCTCGGCGATTGCCTTATCAGATAGTTGCTATGCCCTGTCGAATAATTTCGTCACCGTGAACCGGGATGAACCGGACGGCGGTATGGTTACTACCGAAAGCGGGGATACGATATCCACGGTTTGTTTTACCAATGGTGGCCAAAATCTGTTGGTATTTGACAGTATAGATGTGAGCAATAGTTTGTATACCTATGTGGTAACGGATACCAATAATGTGATCATTAATATTGTAGAAACGGATACCATTGACTTCACCGGAACCGGAGAATCCGATAGCTACGTCTGGGGATTTGCCTACACAGGTAATATTATAGCCATGGTCGGTGATACGATTACGAACATTGGGCTTTCTGATGAATGTTATGACCTGTCAGACAACTTTGTAGTGGTTTCTAAAGAAAGCGTGGATGGAGGTATGGTAATGACTGAAGACGGCGAATCTGTGGTGTACACCTGTCCGGGTGATGGCGAAGCCGATGTGGTGCGTTTTGATACGACGGGTTACTTTGGCGATAGCTTTACCTATATTGTCACAGATACCAATTTTGTCATTCTTTCCATTCCGGATGGCGATATGCAAGATTTTGAAGATGCCGGTGAAGGCGTTTGTCTGGTTTGGGGATTGGGGTATACCGGTACCTTGACCGCCATGGTGGGTGATACCGCTTCTCTGATTGATTTGACAGATCAGTGTTTTGACCTGTCCAACAACTACATTACCGTATACCGGGAAGTACCGGAAGGCGGCATGGTGATGACCGAAGATGGCAATATTTCTGTGGCTGTTACGGTTGGCGACAGTATTCCTGATTTGGTATTCTTCGACAGCACCGGGGTAAGCAATAGCCACTATACCTACGTCATTACGGATGAAAATAACGTCATTCTGTCTATTCCGGAAGGAGATGGCCAAGACTTTGAAGGAGCCGGTGTTGGTATCTGTCGGGTTTGGGGATTGGCGTATACGGGCACCTTAACCGCCATGGTGGGTGATACGGCCGACAATATTGCGTTAAGCACTGCTTGTTTTGACCTGTCGGACAATTTCATTACGGTGGAACGGTCAGAAACCCCAGCACCTACTCCGGCACTGCCGGAAATTGCCAATAATCAACCAGCATTGAGCATTAGTGCCTGGCCAAATCCGGTCTCTGATGTTTTGCACCTGCAGGTCAGTACAAAAAATATCGATCAAGCGAGAAGTGCCGACCTATTACAAGTGATGAACCTCAATGGCCAAGTACTGATCAGCCGTCAGGTGGTTCCCGGTTCGGAAATTGAAGTAAATATTTCACAATTACCAACGGGTAGCTATTGGCTGCGTTACCGCACCGATGGTGCCGTGCAGACGTTGAACTTTATGAAGCAATAGTGCAGATGAAAATACGACTGAGTGTTTCTTTGTTGGACAAAGGTGCTCAGTCACCCCCCTTCCCGAAACGGGTATGATCTGCAATATCCGTTTCGTGGATTTTGCAATTGACTACTCATTGCAAGAGAGCATCAGAAGCAATTCTGGTGCTTTTTTTATAGGATTCATCTAAACGGCAACTGGTGATGTTTTAAAAATAAAACACCACCTTATGGGTAAAATATTTCCTGCGCTCGACCAGCGCTGGCGCGACTGGATTGCACAACAGCAACTATTTTTTGTTAGTACCGCCCCGCTTTCCGGGGACGGACTGATCAATTGCTCTCCAAAAGGGCTCGATTCCTTTCGAGTATTGGACGATCATACGGTAGCCTACCTCGACCTGGCGGGCAGTGGCGTAGAGACCATTGCTCATCTAAAGGAAAACGGGCGGATTACCATCATGTTTTGCGCCTTTGAAGGGCCTCCAAAAATTTTAAGGCTCTACGGCCAAGGCACTGTTTTGGAAAAGGGAACGGCTGGTTATGCCGCTTTACGCCCGGAATTTCCTCACTTCAGGGGAGAGCGGTCTATCATCAAAATAAAGGTGGAACGCATCCAGGATTCTTGTGGTTATGCCGTGCCGGAGTATGAATTCAAAGGCCAGCGTGATGTACTTCTCAAGTGGGTGGACAACAAAGGCGAAGCTGGCGTAGATGCCTATATTCAAGAGCGCAATCAAGAGAGCCTGGATGGATTGCCGGGTGTAGATTCGTAGTCAGCGCATTCACTTGGATTCAGAAAGTTAGTCCTCACCAGTCTATGAGCAGCGCCCTGCAAAATCTTTTTTGCAGGGCGCTGTCATTTGATAAACTAAGTGCATGTTTGGAGGTAGTCATTAGTCCCGGTAAAACCGGGGTTTTGGGAACCTTTTTTCGGTGTTTCGTCTTCCTTTTGGTAGTGTGATTTGCGTTTGCAAAAATTTTAATTTAGATTTGTCTAAAAAATAAAATAGAAAAGACGAATAAATGAATTCACGCAAACTAAAATTGATGATCATCATCATGGTAGCTGCCCTCAATGCGGTAGCGCAAACCGGTGCTGTCAAAGGCCGCATCATTACTGACGAAGGACCTGCTATTTGGGCATCGGTCGCTTTACTTTCTACTGATTTTGGAACCAATACCGATGAGGAAGGGCGTTTTTTGCTACAAGAAATCCCGACGGGGCACTACGAATTGGCGATTTCCTTGCTGGGGTATCAACGGCTGGTGAAAAAGATTGTAGTGGCGGCGGAGGAAGTTCTGAACTTAGAAGATATCTTATTACGGGAGGATATTTTTGGCTTGCAAGAGGTGGTGGTCACCGGAACTATGAAGGAGACTTTTGTCGCCAACTCGCCGATCAAGATCGATGTGATTACGGCTAAATACCTGGAGAAAAACACCTCTCCCACCAACCTGATGGAAGGTATTAGTCTGGTCAATGGGGTGCAGGAAGTGGTGGCCTGTGGTGTGTGTTACACCAACAGCATCAGTATCAATGGACTACCGGGGCCTTATACCGCGGTACTGATGGATGGTGCGCCAATCTATGGCAATTTAGCTTCCGTGTACGGCTTAAATGGCATTCCCACCACCATTATCGATCGATTTGAGGTAATCAAAGGGCCGAGTTCCACCCTTTATGGCTCGGAGGCAGTCGCCGGTGTCATCAACATCATTACAAAAGATCCGGCCAAACAGGCGCTGGTTAGTTTTGATCTGATGGGAACCTCTCATCTGGAGTCATTTGGCAGCTTGGGCATTGCGCCAAAATTGGGGCGTTTTAACGGCTTTATCGGCCTGAATTATGCCTATATCAATGATTACGAGGACTTCAACCAAGACAATTTCGGCGATATGGTCAATTTGGATCGGGTTTCACTTTTTAGCAAATGGAGTATGACCCGGAAAAGTAAAAAACGCTTGACGGTTGCGGGTAAATACTATTACGAAGACCGTCGCAATGGGGTGGAATTGTTTTTAAAAGATCGCGCTTATCGGGAGCTACGCGGAAGTGATGAGTTTTATGGCGAAAGCATTTATACCAATCGGCTTGAACTATTTGGGACCTATGAATTTCCCTTCGAAGAAAAGATCAAACTAGACTATTCACTGAGTCATCACCTGCAAGACAGCTATTACGGCGCCGACTATTACGAGGCGGAGCAAAGTATTTTATTTGCCAACCTCACCTGGAATAAATTACTGGGCAAACACGATTTGCTGCTTGGCTGGACCACGCGATGGCAATCTTATGACGACAATACCATTGCCACGCCAGAAGCAGACAAGCAATTTATTCCCGGAGTTTTCTTACAAGATGAATGGCACCTTCACGATCAGGTAAGCTTGCTGGGAGGTTTGCGGTTAGATCATTATAAGGCGCATGGTTTAATCTTATCCCCTAGGCTTAATGTCAAATACAACCCCGGCACCTGGTCTACCGTCCGCTTAAATTTTGGAACCGGTTTCCGCGTTGTGAACTTATTTGCTGAAGACCATGCTTTTGTCACCGGACAGCGAAGTGTGGAAATTGAAGGCCATTTGGAACCAGAACGATCGTATAACGGATCACTCAATTTTAATCACATTTTTGTACTCGGCGAAGGCCAGGGTTCCTTTGACATTGATGCCTTTTACACCTATTTCACCAATAAAATTATTCCCGATTATGACACCCCGGGTAAGATCATCTACGCCAATTCTGAGGGACACGCCATAAGTCAGGGCATTGGCTTGAATCTCAATTACCAGTTTCGTTTTCCATTGGGTTTTAATGCAGGCTTTAATTTGCAAGAGGTCACCCAAACTGAGCCGGACGAATTTGGCAATAGCCACACTTCTGCTATTGAATATTCGCCCAGCTGGAGCGGCATTGCTACCATCAATTACGAGTGGAAAAAACCGGCATTGAGCTTTGCGTACACCTTACGGCTTACCGGTCCGATGGCCTTGCCGGAAGTATTTGACCTCGATGAAAATGGTGATCCGCTGGGTGCCGCCCGCCCGACGAGTTCAACGCCTTTTAGCTTTCACAATATCCAGATCACCAAAGCTTTCAAAAAGCAGGGATTACAAATTTACGCGGGTATTGCCAATCTATTTAATTACCGACAAAGGGAATCCCCTCTGGTGGGTTATAACGATCCCAATGTCGCGCCGGGTTTCAGTGATTATTTTGATACGGCTTATGCTTATTCACCCTTACATGGCCGAGAGTTTTATGTCGGGGTGAAGTGGAAGAGCGGAAAAAAATAGTAGCCGGTTTTAAGAGTGTGTTTGGAGGCCAACCTTTGGGCTGCAAAACAGCACTAATTTGATGACACATCGTTCTTTTTTTTATCCGTCTCGGCTCAGCCGAGATGCATGTCAAAAAACGCCTTGTTTTATCAGAGAAATAATGCTTTTCGCCAGCAAATCCGACCTCCAAACATACTCTAAGAGGTTTAGTGGCGTCGTGGAAGGAGGCATTATCGCTAGCTCGGGGGATCAAATTAGTGAGGGGTGTAACGATTTGGCAAAAATCCGTTGTGGAGAGAAAAAAGATGATGAAGTATTGCTGCCTCCTGATGTTGTTGATAGGTTCATTTACTGATTTGCCAGGTCAAAATCTGGTTCCCAATGCAAGTTTTGAAACCATTGTCGAAATTTCCAACCGCTGGTCGGGGACCTTCGCGGCTTTTAACCGAAACATGCAGGCATGGTATTCTCCTACGCAAGGCTCTCCCGATATTCTGCACAATCAAGTGAAGGACAAAATGTTTCCCCACCGGGATGACTTTGATTTGAAGCCTCATTTTCTCCGGACGGTTTTGGAGAACGCTTTCCGTTGACGACCAATGATACCGAAGCGGGCCGTAAAATGAACCGGCGGGTGGAAATTGAGATTTTGGAAGATTAACAAATGAGTAACTATCCAATAACAGCCCTTAACAATATTATTATCTTTATTTGTATGGTAATTCATTCAAAACTTAATCCGGAAAATTATATAGGGATAAAAAAATAGATTGTTTTCCCGTTTTCAAATTACTTCTCAACCGGATACTATCCCAACCCCATATTGATACCGCGCAGTTTGTCCTGACCAGACCACTCGGGAAGCTGCCGACTTTATTCGTCCCGAAAAGGAGGAGTGAAGGGGAGTTTGTATTGTTTTAACACAAAACTTAATGCCATGAAAAAGAAAATGTTTCCAGCATTACTGGGTATGGTATGCCTATTGCTAATCAGTATTTCCGTACAAGCGCAAGTTTCCAGAAATGGAAGTAAAAAGGCCCCCACGGAAGTCAGTAAAGAGGAACCTGCAAATCAGCAATCCGGCACTACGCTGAGTCGGAAGCGCGCGCCGGGTAACACATCAACGACAAAAGACCAACCGGTATACCGACAAGAAGGCACGGGGGTATCCCGAGGTGGCACTACAGTCAGCACGGGCCGTACCAGAGGCGGTATTGCAGGACGAAGAACTGCCGGAAAAGAGCTGCCAAAAGGGGGGAAATACAAAATGAGAAGTGGTAAAGCGAAATGTGGGGTAGCAGGGTGTCAATATCCTGGTAAACACAAGGGCCTGCACAAGCAGCAGAAGCGGGTGCACCCGATTAGAAGAAAACATTGATAGAGAACCATCAACCTAAAAACAATCGATATGAAAAAGTCAATTTGTCTGGCACTGGCTTTTACCCTGATAGGTGCCTTTAGTGTAAGTGCCCAGCAAAATTCATTCTTTATTGGATTTAACGGCGGGGCCAATTTGTCTAAATTTAAATACACCCGCGACCTGTCCAATTTATACTCCACGACCAGCCCGGTATTTGGCATCAACGGAGGAGGAATTATTGGGTTGGAAATTCAAAATTTTGTACTCAGCATTGGCCTGCAATACATCCAAAAAGGAAGTATTTACGAAACAGACACCTTTGAAGATGAATTTGGAACAGGTGTCTATTCTGCCACGGAAAAGCTGCACTACATCTCCATACCATTGACCCTGAGCTATCGCAAATATCTAACCGACCGCTTTGCGCTAACCGCCGGGATTGGTCCTTCTTTCAATTTCGGCCTGGGTGGAAAAATTGATGAATCCACTGAGTATTTTGGCGAAGAGGATGTCGAAACCACCAATTACAAAGTAAAATTTGGCAATGGTGTGAATGAAGATTATAAAGGTATGCAGGTGGGATTTCAGTTTATGGTGGGGATGGTCTATGCCATTAATAATGATAGTAAACTCACCTTCAATGTGACCTGGGATTCGGATACAGCCGATGCATTCAACCGTCGCTATAAAAATGCCAATACCTTCTTTGATGACTATCGCGGAGATCAGATGAATCGTTCCACGGTGTTTACCATTGGGTATGAGCGTCACTTCTCTTTTGGAGATCGGTATTAAGGAGGAGTGGAAGGAATGGAATTTTGGAGGGGGAGCGTGGGATGTTTTGTATACATTTCTTCCAATTATCCATCCAATTCATTCACCATATTTTCCAATTTTAATGCATGTTTGGAGGTAGTCCCTGAAGTATATTCGGGCAAGCTATTCCGTCCCGGTAAAACCGGGATTTTGGAACCTCCTTTCGGCTATTTTTTCGTCCTTAGCGCTGCTAAGTACTCAAAAATGAGCCTTGCGAGAACCCCAAGTCTGCGATTTTCGCTGTTAAAGCATTACCTCTAAACATGCACTTAATCATCAACCAATAACACCATGCTAGTTTGCAATAATTGTTCAACGGTAAATGACGACCATGTGAAGAAATGTGTGCACTGTCACATGGAGGGCAACTTCCGGGTGCAACTTGGCGAAAGCCGTAGCGATGCATTTGTGGCAGTGAAAGAGGTGCCGCCTTGCGGAAACTGTGGTAGTCATGCGCCGGGCGAAGGCAGCAAATGTGCACATTGTCACTTTCCATTGCCAGTTCAAAAGCCGCGGATCATCAATGTGGATGAAGAGCTGCCACAATTTCAAAACACTTCACAAAAGTTGAAATAACATGTCACGGAGAAAAGCGGAAATATTCAATTTATCCTTTCTGGATTTGCTGACCAGTGCTCTTGGGGCGGTTATTTTCCTGTTTATCATCACACCTAAAGGGGGCGCTCCGGCCGCTGAAAAGCAGCAGCTAGGTGTGTATATCGATACCGTCAATCACAAGGTTTTTGGCGTATTGCCGGATAGCTTGTGGCGAAAAGCAGTGGGGGATACCCTGTTTACCGTACTGGTCGATTATCGGGAAATGCCTGAAGATAAACCGGAGCGCATCATTGTGATGAACGAAGCTCCGGAACGTATGGTAGAACCTAAAGAACCGGTGAAGCAACCGGAAATTCCCAAAGTGTCTACGCGGCCAGCGCCCCAACCGGAGCCGGTAAAAACCAGCCCGATACCGATCTCAAAACCAACTCCGACCAAGGAGCCGGAAAAACCCACAACCAAACCCTCTAGCCCGTACAAAGGCAGTCCGCCATCGGTGCCCTGTCTGGTGTCTTTTGAAATTTCCTGGCCGAGCGCCAAGGACAATGTCGATTTATTTGTCTGCCGGGGGAATGATTGCGTTTACGGTGGTCGGAAAAGGGATAATGACATTGGTCAGTGGGACAGTGGTAAGAGTCGAAACCGTTTGTTTGGCAACGATCTGAGGACGAACCAGGAGGCGGTGCGGCAATTTGATGCCATTATTCCTGGCGAATATACGTTGTACGCCCAGTTTAAAGAGAGCGATGTCAATCACCAAAGTGTGACCATCAACGGTCTGATCTATACGAAGGACAAAGCCGGCAATGAAAAAGGAGAACATTTTTCAAAGACCTTGCGGTTGAGTGAGGAGCGCATTTTGCTGGGAAAGGTGACCTTGTTGCCAAATGGAAGTTTTAAGCTGAAGTAAGAGCATGTTTGGAGCTTGCTCCTGCTGAAAACCAACATATTAGGAACCCCGATGTGAGATCGGGGCAGGCTCTGGCGTTGAGCTAAAATATTCACCTCGGCTCAGCCGAGACTCATATTTGACCTCTTGGCCAAAACCCTAATCTGCTGATTTTCAAATAGAATCCGCTCCAAACATACTCTGAGAAGAGGGAGTAACGGGTGAATGAGTATTTTTTTTAATTGAATTAAAATTAGGAGTTATGTTTAAGTCAAAGTCTGTTCAGTTGGTATTCAGCGTATTGATGGCCGCTGGTTTGTGGCTTTTGCTGATCATTTTTGGAAATATTTTTGAAGCGGGATCTGGAATACATCGGCTTATTGAAGCGTTGGGAGGGTCTTATCGCGGGTATATTCAAGCGGCGATTTATGCCGTGTTTTTCTATAGTATTTTTGACCTTTCGGAAAAGCGCAAGTTTATCAAACAGCAATTCGAAGGCTTCAATTTGGGCTTGCTGCCGGTAAAAGACCAATTGGTTTTATCACCGGATGAAGTGGCATCGATCAAGCTCAATACCATTCAGTTAGAGCAAGCAGGCAATCGTTTTTTGGTGGCCGATTTTATCAAGAAAGCCTGCACTCAATACCGGAATGACCAGTCGGTCGGGGAAACTTTGCAGGTCTTCAGCGCACAGGTGGACAACAGCAAGGAAGAAATGGATGGTGAACTGGAAAAGATGCGCTATCTGCTGAGTGCCATTATTTCATTGGGTTTTATCGGTACCCTGATCGGCCTGTCGACCTCCATCGGGATGGCGCACCTGGCCAAAACAGCCGAGGGGATGCCGACCATTACGCAGCATTTGAATGTGGCTTTTGATACTACCCTGGTTGCCTTATTAATTGGATTGGTTCTCAATTTTTTCTACCACCGCTATCTGGAGGATTTGGATACCTTTTTCTCCAGAACGAAGACCTATGTGATTGATAATTTGATCAGTAGGATTTATAAGGCAGGATAAGGAGTAGCCGTTTTAGTGCTTGTTTGGAGGTGGTGCTTTAGC
>CAXHCA010000044.1:0-46870 GCA_964015035.1 uncultured Saprospiraceae bacterium | reverse complement strand
GGGTGGATTATCGATCAAACCCTCCACCAATATGCATTATATGAAAAGTGACATGGGGGGCGCTGGTGCCGTGTTGGGAACGATGGAAGTGGCCGCCAAGTTGAAACTTCCTGTCCACCTTATTGGTATTGTGCCGGCTACTGACAATAGTATAGGCACCACAGCAATCAAGCCAAGTGATGTCATTGAATCCTATAGTGGAAAAACCATCGAAATCATCGATACGGATGCCGAAGGCCGCTTGATCTTAGCCGATGGGCTGGCCTATATGTGCAAACATTTTTCTCCTGATGTACTCATTGACCTGGCGACCTTGACGGGTAGTGCCGTGCGGACTTTTGGGTACCATGTATCCGCATTGTTTACCAATAATGATCAATTGGCAAGCCAACTCAGTCAAAGTGGCGAAGTGAGCGGGGAACGGGTATGGCGTTTACCCATTTGGGATATCTACAAAGAGGACCTGAAGTCGGACGTTGCAGATGTACGTAATTTCAGTGGCAAGCCTTTAGCGGGAGCCATCATGGCTGCCAAATTCCTGGAAACCTTTACCGCCAGTCATCCCAACTGGGCGCACCTCGACATTGCGGGCGTGGCCTTCAATGATTCAGAATTTTCGACTCAGAAGAGTTCTACAGCCTACGGTGTGCGGTTGTTGACGGAGTTTTTGGAATTGGTGTCGGAAGGGGAGTAGAGGGAGGATGTTTATGTCAATTGCGCTTAAATGAGGTGTGCGATAGAAAAGGGGGGGCAATAAGGGAATAAAATACTATTGCCTCGGGCTCTAGGGCGCTTCGCTTCAATAATATAAACCATTCAAAGCTATGCCACAGTCACTTACATTTTTATGTGTTTCCTGCTATTTTAAAGGTAGCGATTTCCTGCGAGCCTGTAAGGAGGCTGGCAATACTGTTTATTTGTTGACCAGTAAAAATCTAGAGCATTCGCCTTGGCCCCGGGAGTCAGTAGAGGAGTTTTTCTTTATGGAAAGTGATGCCAATACGCCGGAAAACATGGGCAACATGGCCAAAGGGCTGGCTTGGCTGATGCGTAAGAAAAGGATAGACCGCATTGTAGCGTTGGATGATTTTGATGTAGAAAAAGCGGCTTATTTGCGTGAAGAATTTCGAATTCCGGGTATGGGACAGACTACAGCGCGCTATTTTCGCGATAAACTGGCCATGCGTATCAAGGCGTACGATGCCGGTATTCCGGTGCCTCCTTTTAGCGCCCTGTTTAATGATGCGGACATCCACAAATTTGTGGAGGAAGTACGCGCTCCTTGGGTGGTAAAGCCCCGGGCGGAGGCCTCCGCAACGGGGATTCGCAAGGTCAATTCTGCCGAAGCACTGTGGAAGGTATTGGAGGAATTGGGGGATGAGCGGCACCATTACTTGATTGAGCAATTTAAACCCGGAGCAGTATACCATGCTGATGCCCTTACCGTAGATGGGAAGGTGCAATTTTGCCGGGTATCCCAATATTTAAACACGCCTTTTGAGGTGGCACATGGGGGCGGAATCTTTCGGTCACATACCGTGGCTTTTGGCGGTAAGGATGATAAGGCGGTGCAAAAACTAAATGCCAAAGTCATGAAGGCTTTTGGCATGCAATTTAGCGCTTCTCATACCGAATTTATCCGTTCGTTGGAGGATGATAAATTTTATTTTCTGGAGACCTCTTCCCGGGTAGGTGGAGCCCACCTTGCGGAAATGGTGGAAGCCTCTTCAGGTATTAACCTTTGGTCGGAGTGGGCAAAGATTGAAACGGCCATGGCTCAAAATAAAATGTATCAATTGCCAAAAGTCCGCGATGATTATGCCGGCATTCTCGTCTCTCTTTCCCGCTTTCAACATCCGGAGATGGCGCCCTTCAATGACCCTGAAATCGTTTGGCGCATGAACAAGGAATATCACGTGGGGATGATCGTACGTTCGGACAAACGGGAACGGGTGCTGGAATTGCTCGACAATTATGCAGATCGGGTATTTCATGGGTATCACGCCAGTGCTCCAGCGCCGGATAAACCAACTCATTAGGAAGAAAAATTGAGATGGAGCGTTTAGAAGGTTGTTGATCTAACATCTTCTGATTTCTCCATTTCCACCCCTTCCATTTTTTCTTTTCCTCCACGACTTCCACCACCCTTTGACCTTCCCGCTAATGTCTCCTCCGAACCAATTGTGCCGTGAAACGGGCATTATTCCTAAATTTGGCTTAACTTGTTTATCTCACTAATATTCCACAATTATGAGGTACTTATGGATTATTTTAGCCTTGGGAATGGGTAGTTTTTCACTGACTGCACAGCAGGAAATGAGCAATGACCGCATGTCTGAAATCTTGGAAAGAGAAACCGATGATGTAACTGGGGAGGCTGGCTTTTGGGAGGTGGAATATCGCGATCACATGTTGCTGGTAGTGACTGATGTTGCCAACAACCGCATGAGAATTTTCACACCGGTGATTGAAGAAAGGGAGGTGGAACGCGAGGTGTTGATCACAATGCTGGAGGCCAATTTTCACAGTGCACTTGATGCCAAGTACAGCATTTATGAAGGCTTCGTGATTAGCGTGTTTACCCATCCGATGAAAGAGCTGACCAGTTTTCAATTTATTGATGCCATGCAACAGGTGGTTAATTTGGCCAATAATTTTGGCACCACCTACTCTAGTACCGACCTGTTTTTTGGTGGTGACCAGGAAGAAACGAAAGAAAAGCGCATCAATCAGAGCCCGAGTAAGAAAAAAAGGACATAATATCCTACTTTTGCGGCAAATAGATCGAAATATATGACTTTTGTCAGTGAAAAAATAATTGACGGCATCGCCGAACAGTTTGGTGAGGATGAAAAGGCTTACGAGTCGACGATTCAGGACCTGCAACGCCGTCAGCCCATTCTGTTGGCTTATCTGTTTTCCGAAAACTTTGAGGTATTCACCCAATCCGAGCGGGAGTTTATGCTGTACCTTCTGCTCGTCGTCTGGCGGTCTTATGAAGAAGTGCACGGTCCGTTGGCGATGGTCACTGAAGCACAGATGGAGGTGATGGAGGAAAACAATTGGACCCTGATCAATGAGGTGAGGGGCGGCCGTTTCCGCGACCGGTTGGATGTCTTCTTCGACCGGACCCCGCAGGAAGATGTATTGGCCTTTATCGAAGATGCCCTGGTGGATGATGAAGACGATCTGGTATCGACAGAAGGCCGTGAAGCCATGTTTGTTACCCTCAAGTCAATGGTCGACTGCCTGGAAGAAATTGCCAATCGATAGTCATTCAGCCACTCAACGGAGCAGCGGCTCGCGTAAGCGCTGTGCAGCTGTGGTCCGCAGGACCAGCCCGCAGGGCCGAACGAATAGAGAGCAGCGGAACATAGCGACCCCTCGGTTGAACCGAGGGGATACGCCCAATTAAATTAATTGCATGTTTGGAGGCAGTCATCATTCAGTCCCGGTAAAACCGGGATTTAGGAACCTCACTTCGGTTATTTTATCGTCCGTCTCGGCTGAGCCAAGATGTACTCAAAAATGAGCCTTGCGAGAGCCCAAAACCTGCAATTTTCGCTGCTAAAGCACCACCTCCAAACCTGCTCTAAGCCTTTTCCTCCCTCAACGTCCGACGCAAGATTTTACCCACATTGGATTTTGGCAATTCCTTACGGAACTCTACCGCTTTGGGTACCTTATATCCCGTCAGGTTTTCCCGGCAGTAGCTGATGATCTGCTTTTCGGTAAGCGACTTATTTTTTTTGACAATGAAGACCTTGACTACCTCGCCTGATTTATCATCGGGAATACCAACGGCGGCCACTTCCAATACATCGGGATGGGCGGCAATGACATCTTCTACCTCATTGGGGTACACATTAAAGCCTGAAACCAGAATCATATCCTTGATACGGTCCACAATTTCAAAAAATCCGTCCTCCGACATTTTGGCGATATCGCCGGTACACAGCCATCCATCTTTAAGGGTTTTGGCTGTCTCATCGGGGCGGTTATAGTATCCCTTCATGACTTGTGGGCCTTTGATCTGCAGCTCTCCTTTTTCTCCTTCCGGAACGGGCACCCCCTGTTCATTGACAATGCGGATATCGGTGGAGGGCACGGGTAAACCAATAGTGCCCAGGCGGCCATTACCGTCCAATGGGTTTATCGTGGCAACAGGAGAAGATTCTGTAAGGCCGTAACCTTCGCTCAAGAAACAACCAGTTACTTTTTGCCATTTCTCCGCTACGGCTCGCTGTACTGCCATACCGCCACCCACGGTAATCTTCAGCTTGCTAAAGTCGACCGAAGTGAATTTAGGATGATGGACCAGCGCATTAAATAAGGTGTTGATGCCAGTCATCAAGGTAATGGGATAACTCTTCATAGCCGAAATCACGGAAGACAGATCACGGGCATTGGTCACCAGTACCGATAAGGTACCGATGCTCATTAGTGCCAGACAGTTGACCGTAAAGGCAAAGATGTGGTACATGGGGAGCGGACTGAGGGCTACTTCCTCTCCGTCTTTAAGGAAGGGCATCATCCAGGCCCTGATTTGCAGCATATTGGCCACCAGGTTTCGGTTGGTCAACATGGCCCCTTTGGCGACGCCAG
Organism: uncultured Saprospiraceae bacterium; assembly: GCA_964015035.1. Taxonomy (GTDB): domain Bacteria; phylum Bacteroidota; class Bacteroidia; order Chitinophagales; family Saprospiraceae; genus BQJU01. The sequence goes on along the minus strand of CAXHCA010000044.1, from coordinate 42,265 downwards.
TGGTTCCTCCCGTATATTGTAAGATGATCACATCATCAGCGCAAGCTTCAAATTCCTTGATGGTAAATTTTTTACCCTGCTTGATGGCTTCCGTAAAGGTGACCGTATTGGGAATATCATATTTGGGCACCAGCCCCTTAATGCGGCGCACCACAAAATTAGTCATGCACCCCTTAATAGTGCCCAGCATTTCTCCGATACTGGTGACAATCACCGTTTTGATTTGGGTGTCGCCCAATATTTTCTGCAAGTTGGCCGCAAAATTTTCCGCAACCACAATGGCTTTAGCACCGGAGTCTGCAAATTGGTGCAGCATCTCTCGTGGGGTGTACAAAGGGTTGGTGTTGACCACGACCAATCCCGCCCGTAAGGCGCCAAAAAGAGCGATGGGATACTGCAATAGATTGGGCATCATCAATGCAATCTTGTCTCCCGGTTCCAGTCCGCGAGAATGTAAATAAGCCGCGAACTGCTTGGAATAGCGATCGAGTTGTTCAAAAGTCAATTCTTTACCCATGCAGGAAAATGCTGCCTTACTTTTGTACTTGGTAAAGGTCTCATCAAAAAGGTCAACAAGAGATTCGTAAGCTGCGGGGTCTATATTTGCAGGTATTCCACTCGGATAATGGGTCAACCAAGGCCGTTGTTCACTCATAATTACTGGTCATTATTTTGCCTAAATTTACAAATTATCCTTGATCAGAGGATTTTTACGATTGTTATTTTGCCAGATTGGGATATTGAATTATCACTATTAATAGAAACAAGAGGGGGTTAATTGGTTCGAATACCATTGATTTGCAACACTTTTTGCAGATTTCTATCTTTTTTATCGGATAATGGTTACCTTTGCGCGGCAATTTGCGAGAGGGTAAGCTAACTCCTTCGTAAAGAGCGGATTGAAACCTTATTTTTTAACCTGTCTGTTTTATTAAAACAGGCCCAAAAGCATTCTTTCAATGCTAGATGACAAAAATCATGAAAATGAAGGGCAGGAAACGCCCGAAAACGCGGAGACAACTCCCGAAACAAATGAAGAGCTCAGCATGAAAGCTGAGGTCAACAACCCGGAAGAAGTAGCTGAAAAAGCGGAAGCTGCTGCTGAGGAAACCAAAGAAGAAGTAGCCGAAAAAGTGGAAGCTGCTGCTGAAGCAGATGCTACTGAAGACGAAGCCGAAGAGGAAGATACTGATGATGAAGCGGAAGCTTCTGATGAGTCAAGTGATGACGATGAAGAGGAGGAGGATGATCTGGAGCTGGACGAAGACGACAATTCTTCTTTGCAAACGGCTCATGACGATTATGACTGGACGCAAACCGGTAAGGATGCCCTTCCTTACTCTGAAGCAGAGATTGAAAAATATCTGGAGCAGTATGAGTCTACCTTAAGCACGGTTTTTGAAAATGAAATCGTAAAAGGTAAAGTCACTTCTATCCATGATGGAGATGTTGTACTCGACATCAACTTCAAGTCTGACGGATTGGTGCCACTTTCAGAATTTCGCGACACACCTGATTTGGCAGAAGGTGATTCTGTGGAAGTATACGTAGAACAGCAGGAAGATGCCCGCGGACAGTTGGTACTTTCTCGCCGTAAGGCCAAGCTGCTACGTGCCTGGGAAAGCATCGTTGATTCTTACGAAAATGGTACTGTGATCAGAGGTACTGTGATCAGCAAGACCAAAGGTGGTTTGATTGCCGATACCGGTGGGTTGGAAACCTTCCTTCCTGGTTCACAAATTGACATTAAGCCAATTATTGATTACGATTCATACGTTGGCAAGACAATGGAATTTAAGGTGGTGAAAATTAATGAAGCCATTAAGAATGCCGTTGTTTCTCACAAAGCACTGATCGAAAGCGATCTGGCCGAGCAGCGCGAAGCGATTATCGCTAGTCTGGAAAAAGGTCAGGTATTGGAAGGTTTGGTCAAAAACATTACCGACTTCGGGGCATTCCTCGATTTGGGTGGTGTGGACGGTCTGCTGTACATTACCGATATTTCTTGGGGACGGATCAACCACCCAAGCGAAGTATTGGCGCTTAACCAGAAGATCAATGTGGTGGTACTCGACTTTGACGAGAACAAGAAAAGGATTTCTTTGGGTCTTAAGCAATTGCAACCCCATCCATGGGAAGTACTTAGCGAAGAGATCAAAGAGGAGTCAGTGGTTAAAGGTAAGATCGTTAATATCGAGGACTACGGTGCATTCCTGGAAATTCAGCCAGGCGTTGAGGGCTTGATTCACGTTTCTGAGGTAACTTGGAGCAATCAGCCAATCAATGCTCGCGAATACTTCAAGTTAGGTCAGGAGTACGAAGCAAAAGTAGTGACCATCGATCGCGAAGATCGCAAGATGTCACTCAGCATCAAGCAACTGAGCGAAGATCCTTGGAGCAACATCGAAACGCGCTTCCCAGAAGGCAGCCAGCACAAAGGTGAGGTGAAAAACCTGACGCCTTATGGTGTGTTTGTTGAATTGGAAGAAGGCATCGGTGGAATGGTACATATCTCTGATCTTTCCTGGACTAAGCGTTTCTCTCACCCCTCTGAGTTTACCAAAGTGGGTGAAGTGATCGACGTGAGCATCCTGGATATTGATAAGGACAACCGCAAGCTGTCGCTGGGACACAAGCAACTGGAAGAAAACCCATGGGATACTTTCGAAAATGTATTCCCAGTAGGTTCCTACCACGAAGCTACAATCCTGCGTCGCGACGACCGTGGAGCCATCGTACAGCTGCCATACGGTCTTGAAGCTTTTGCTCCAATCAAACACGTTAGAAAAGACGATGGTACACTGGCTGAGGTTGATGAAACCTTGACAGTAAAAGTAATTGAGTTCAACCGGGACGACAAGCGTATCCTGGTATCTCACTTGCGTTACCTTGATGATATCCGTCGTGAGGCTGATGAAGCAGTTAAGAAAGAAAAGACGGAAGAGAGACAAGCTACCCGTACCGCTGTGAAGCGCCAGCAAACAAACGTTGAGAAGAGCACATTGGGTGATCTGGACGTATTTGCTGACCTCCAATCACTGGTATCCGATGAGGATAAAGCGAAAGCGGACGAGAAAAATGACGAAAAGGAAGATTAATCAATATTAATTTTTCAGAAAAACTTAAGCCTTGTAGCATCTCGCTGCAAGGCTTTTTTTATTTTGCAGGCCAATACCTGGTAAATCATGAGTCACATTATTGTGGAAATTAAGGCAAGATGTTCCGATGCAGCGTACATTCGTGCCACCCTGCAAGCAAAAAATGCCCGCTTTCACGGAAGAGATCATCAGGTAGACACTTATTTTCAAACTCCACATGGGCGGTTAAAGTTACGGGAAGGCAACATCGAAAACAATCTCATTCACTACCATCGAAACAATCAGGCAGGCCCGAAGCTTTCTGAAGTAACGTTGCACTCTGTATCAAATAGTCAGACCTTGAAGGCTGTTCTAATGGCTGGCATGGAGGTCTTAACGGTAATAGACAAGCACAGAGACATTTATTTTATCAATAATGTGAAATTTCACATCGACGAGGTGAAGGAACTAGGGGCCTTTGTCGAAATAGAAGCCATTGATATGGATGGAAGCCTGGGCAAAAAGAAAATCAAGGAACAATGCGAATACTATTTGCAAGTTTTAGGTATTCCCGAAGAGGATTTAATTGAAGTATCGTACAGTGATCTACTACTGGCAAAGAAATAAACCGCTGCGATGAAATACTTTGCAAAATTGCTTCTTTTTGGAGAATATACGGTGGTAAAAGGCTCGCGGGCCTTGGCTATCCCCTATTCTCGTTTTAAAGGTTCGTGGCGATACGCACCGGATAAATTGGAGCGGCAGAAAGACCTGGTAGACTATGCCAAGTTCTTGGAAAAAGGCATGGCGGTAGAAAATCCAGTGGTGCAATTGGATGTAGACCAATTGGAACAAGACTTGCAGGAAGGTTTATATTTTAAATCTAATATTCCGGAAGGATACGGACTGGGAAGTTCTGGCGCCCTTTGTGCGGCTGTTTACGATCGGTATGCTCTAGACCCCTACCACCGAAAAGACGGCAAACATTATCCCGAACTCATGGAGATTTTGGCATGGATGGAGCACTATTTTCACGGTACCAGTTCGGGGACTGATCCCTTGATTTGTTATATCAAACAGCCGGTTTTGCTCGGAGGCAAACGTCCGGAACGCCTCCGCAAATTTCCTGACGTAAAAAAGATGCCCTTTCATTTGTTTTTGCTCAATACCGGAAAGCCGCACCAAACAGGGCCTCTGGTCAAGTTGTTTGAAGAAAGATACGAGGAGAAGAAATACCGTAAGAAAATTGAAAAAGAGGTGGTTCCCGCTGTGGAAAGTGCCATCGATGCTTTTGTAGAAGGCGACTGGAAAGAGGTGGGCAAACGATTTAAAGAAATCAGCGCATTGCAATGGAAATACTTCCGCCCTATGATCACCGAGGAGGTTATGCCATATTGGGAAAAAGGTTTAGAGAGTGGTGATTATAGCTTAAAGCTATGTGGCGCTGGAGGCGGTGGTTATATGCTGGGTTTAACCAGAGATGCGGCTGTTTTAAAAAAGCTGGGAAAACATTTCCCTATTGAACCGGTATTTGAATAACCATTCTTTCATTTTAATTTTTTTTTACTCTGCCCAAACCAACACAGGGCCCCGTCAAAACGGGACCCTGGCCAGAAATAGGGGGGGGGACACAACTAACGTTGTTATTTGACAACCACAAAGCGCTGGCTAGTGCGCTGGCCATTGTGGTGTATGAGTATCATGTAAGTACCAGCATTCATCTGGTGTACATCCAGCTGCTGTTCATTTTTACCAGCCTGAATCGTCCAATCTTGTCGTACAATTGTCTTGCCCAATAGATCTACAACCTGCAGTTGAGCGGTACCTTCTGTTTCACTGCTGTAGCGGATGTTCAGCTGTTCCCGCGTTGGATTTGGGAAGCAAGTCAATGCATCTGCCTCCGCCTGGAACAATGTTCTGGCTGTTTCAGCATTTTGTCCTTGCACACTGCTGCTTACACAGAAATTTGTCGTCTCCGAAGAGCCAAACGAGCCACCTGAAGCCAAGGTTGATCCACCGCCACTTACGGAATAGGAACCATTGCCGTAACTACAGCAAATACCATCGCCATAGGTGTCAAAAATCGTGAAGTCATAACAACCATCAGGCAGACATTCGATAATATTGACCGTAGAGCCATCCGGTTGCGAACCGTAGGTGCCACCGCTGGCCACCAGGGCATTGCCGGCATCTCTGATTTCCCAACTGGTTTCCTCCGGATAATTATCGAGGGTGATGCTAACCGTTACATCTGTACAACCACTGCCACCACCTCCGGTAGTGGACAAGCTCAGGGCATCAATCGCCATGTCTCCCTGCCAAGTAGAGCCGGTGGTGCCGTAAAAACGTAGTTCAACACCATCGCCGGTATAAGCTGCTAAGTCGACATTGGCTGTGAGCCAACTGTTGCCTTTGTTACCACTTTCTGACCATACGGTCGACCAAGAGCCAGCGCCATTGGCACGAGCTTGTAGACTCAGGCTACCCATATTGGAAGCACCATACATATGATACTGAAAGCTGAAAGTAGCACTGGTTTCTGCTGAAAGGTCGAAACAAGGACTATTCAAGATGGCGACCTTATTGGAATAATTGGGACTACTGGATTCCATATAAGCATAATAAGAACCGGCAGCGGCTCCAGAAGGTCCAGTGCCACTTGAAGGTGTACTGCCAGATAAGCGTGTCCAGTTGAAGTCGTCACCACTGCCTTGGGTCCATTGGCCAAAGCTACTTTCAAATCCTTCGCTGTAAGGGAAGGACGCAATGCCTCCGGTACATCCACCGCCGCCACCACCAGTAGTTGTGGTCAGACTGAGATCGTCAATAGCAATATCGCCTTGGTAGGTACTGGTGGTTGTCCCTACAAATCGCAATTCCACGGTGGAGCCATTATAACTATTCAGATCTACGGTGCCGGTCAACCAGGAATTTCCCTGATTACCGCTACGTGTCCAGAGGGTCGACCAGCTGCCGGTACCCACCTTGGCTTGTAAACTCAAAGCCCCCATAGCGGTTGCACCGTACATGTGGTATTTGAAGGTCAGAGTGCTGTTGGAAGCACCTGTCAAATCAAAGCATGGGCTATTGAAGATTGTGGTTTTTGAAGGATAATTAGGACTAGATGCCTCCACATACATATAATAAGAACCGGCTGCTGCGGCTGTTGGTCCAGTACCAGAGGAAGGCGTACTACCTGTGCGTCGGGTCCAGTCGAAGTCATCTCCGGTAGCTTGGCTCCAGGCACCGGTACCACTTTCGAATCCTTCAGTATAAGGGAAGGAAGAAATAGTCGTGCTACAGGTCGGACCGCTGCCGCCAGTGGTGCAGGCAGAAGAGTTGCCCAGTGAGCCACGGCGTGGGCTATTGGCCAATACTGTTTGCATGCGTGCTTTTTGATTTTCGGTGAAAATATTCATACAGGCATCGTAAGAATAATCCATGTAGTTTTCCACCATATCGGGCTGACCATCACAGGTAGTGGTATTGGGGCAGCCACTACTTGGCCCCTGCTGAGTAGGGGTATCAGCGCAATAATCGGTTCCACAGTTGGCATCACCCCAGATGTGGCGCAAGCCAAAGAAGTGGCCAATCTCGTGAGTGCCGGTGCGACCTTCGTTGTAAACGCCACCATTGGGGTTTGGCGTTGTAGAACTTCCTAGAGAACTGGGGAGGAGCACCACTCCATCAGTACTAGCGGCACCGCCGTTAGTATTCAAACCGCCCAATCCGGATGAACTGGGGAATTGGGCATACCCCAAAATGCTACAGGCCATATCCATGACCCAAACGTTGAGGTAATCATCCGGATTCCATTGAGATTGAGGCTTGATGGTGTTTTCGATGTAGGCATCGCCAAAATTACCTGCTACACAGGTGCCATACGGCGGCGCCGACCAACCCATGGAATTGCGATTGATCCGATTGATACCAGGCTCAGCCAGAGTGTTTCCAGAAGGATCTTTTAAGGCTAAACAGAACTCAATTTCCGAATCTGCCCCCACCGGGTTACTATTGTATCCCGTGGTACCCAGTATTTTACGGAAATCATTATTGAGTTGGTCCACCTGTGCATTGATGTAAGTTGCACTGATATTATCCCCCGATCCAACAGGGTCATTATCGTGGATGATGTGGAAAATGACGGGAATAGTGGTTACTGCTCTGGCATGCGGCGAATTTTCGTATTCTCTGATTTTCGGCGCAAGCCATTCTTCAAAATCATCAAGGGTGCCCAATTCGGGATGTTGGGCGCGTAAATTTGCATCGGCTTCCATCGTGTGGCACTTTCTCTCGGTTTGCTGTTGGGCACTTACAAAAGGTGCCCACATTAGCATCATGCACAAGGTAGTACACAATTGGGATAATCTAAGTTTCATGTAAAGCGTTTTTTATGAGTAATAATAGCAATAACTAATCCTTCCACAGCAGCTTTATCAAATAAGCTATTGTGGCTACTGAAAACAATTAGCACTGAACCTGTTATAGGTTTATTATTAAACTGGGGGCGCAGCAGGGAAGAGAAAAATGATGCATAAACTAACTACAGTCTTCCGGTACAGCGCGAATCAAGACAATTCGTACAATACACACTAGAGTTCAAAATAGGTTCTCAAATGATTGGGGTAAATGAGTGAGCTTGTTAGTTAGCTGAGGCTCTACATCAATAAGACCGCGTATGTTAGCATAAATAGAATTAGATTTGGTGCTGCTGAGGTAGAGCCAAAGATAATGATTTTACAGGGACGTACAAGAAGATATTTGATTTTTTTGAAATTAATTAAAAGCCCCAACTTTTGTCATCAGAATTTAAAAATATCGCAATTGTTATTGGCAAACCTTCAAAAATCTTAGGTTTTAGCCATGATTGTGTCGTATATTTGTAGGCAAAGTCTATCATTCCACTAAAGCGACGACGTGCCATTTTGAAGAAACCAACCGAGAAGTCCATAGCAACTCTACCCAAAACAGAGGAAATCTTAAACGATTATTATATCTGTTGTCTGAGCCGTGCTTACAGTATTAGCATCCGCAAAGACGTACTCAATGGGCGGGCTAAATTTGGCGTATCGGATGATGGAAAAGAACTGTTTCAAGTGGCCATGGCTAGAGCGTTTCAGTTGGGAGACTTCCGGGCGGATTATTACCGGGGGCATACATTGTTGCTCGCTCTTGGAATTGCGACCATTGATCAACTGTACGCACAGCTCTACGCGGATAGCGATAATGATCCCTTCTCTGCCGGTCGGCAAATGAACAACCACCACGCCACGCCACTTGTCGATGAAAAAGGAGATTGGTTACCACATACCGATCGATATAATTTATCTTCTGATATCTCTACCACTGGCGGACAAATGGCCAGAGGGTTTGGCCTGGCTTTTGCTTCAAAGGTATACCGGGAGGCGACTCACCTGCAAAATCATCAATTTTCCAAAAGGGGCAATGAAATTTGCTTTTGCAATATTGGAGATGCGAGTACTTCTGAAGGCGCTTTCTGGGAAACGGTCAACGCTGCCGGGGTCACTCAGGTTCCTTTGATTATCTCGGTACTTGATGACGGCTATGGCATTTCCGTTCCGAAAAAGCATCAGACTACCAAAGAAAGTATTTCCCTGGTATTGGAGGGCTTTCAGGAAAATGAAGACGGCGAAGGCCTGGATATCCATCAGGTAAAAGCCTGGGATTATGCCAGCCTCTTTGAGGTGTACATGAATGTGACCGAAAAAGTGAGGCATACCCATACGCCGGCACTGATTCACTTAGATGAAATGACCCAACCCCAAGGCCATTCCACTTCGGGATCACATGAGCGGTATAAATCTAAAGACCGACTGGCCTGGGAAAAGGAATACGATTGTAATGTACAATTCCGCAAATGGATTTTAGCCAACGGATACGCTTCGGAAAATGACCTGGCTGCTTTGGAAGCTAAAGCCAATGCTGAAGTAAAGGCTGCTCGTAAACGCTCCTGGAGTAAATACTACGATCCGATCAATGAGGTTTGGCACGACATGCAGGAAACGTATACGGTCATAGCCGAAAAATGCAGCCAACCCACAGCAGTGCAACAGCTACTGGCAGAACTGAAAGGCTTGGTCAATCCAGTGCGGACCGATCTGGTGCGTAATTTAAGGCGCTTGCTTTTTGTCTTACGCAAAGACAGTATGCCGGAACTGGAAAAGCTGCGGACCTTTTTGTCTGAGGTAGAGGTCACTATGGATCGCCGATACCACACCCATTTATATAGCGAAACAGAAAAATCAGCACTCAACATTCCTGTGGTGCCCCCTTTGTTTTCGGAGCAATCAAAAACACTACCGGGGTACGAAATCCTTAATACCTTTTTTGACAAGGCCCTGGAAAAGTATGATAACCTCTATGCTTTTGGAGAAGATGTTGGACAAATCGGCGGAGTGAATCAGGGATTTGCCGGCTTACAGGCCAAATATAGCGACCACCGTATATTTGACACGGGTATTCGCGAATGGACCATCATTGGGCAGGCTATTGGTATGGCCATGCGTGGCTTACGCCCCATTGCGGAGATTCAGTATCTCGATTACCTGCTCTACGCCTTTTCGCCCTTGTCAGATGACCTGGCGACCCTACGCTACCGGACCAACGCTACCCAGATTGCACCAGCCATCATTCGCACCCGTGGCCATCGCTTGGAAGGCATCTGGCATTCCGGTTCTCCGATGACGGTTTTGTTGGGTGGCCTCAGGGGCCTCTACGTTCTGGTGCCGCGCAATATGGTGCAGGCTGCGGGCATGTACAATACCCTTATGCAATCTGATGATCCAGCCTTATTGATTGAGTGCCTGAATGCCTACCGCCGCCGGGAAAAGATGCCTGATAATTTGGGTGAATTTACGGTTCCGCTTGGTGTGGTTGACGTATTGCAGGAAGGCAGTGATGTCACCATTGTCACCTACGGGGCTTGTGTACAGGTAGCCGATACCGCGGCTAAATTATTGGCCAAAGACGGCATCTCCATCGAATTGATTGATATTCAAACGTTGTTGCCCTTTGATCTGGAGCACCGCATTGTAGAATCCTTGAAAAAAACCAGCCGTGTAATCTTCCTTGATGAGGATGTGCCAGGAGGGGCATCGGCTTATATGATGCGGGAAGTGTTGGAAAAGCAAGATGGTTATCGCTACCTGGATTCTAAACCCGTGACCATGTCGGCACAAGCTCACCGTCCTCCCTATGGGTCGGATGGCGACTATTTCTCCAAACCCAATGCCGAGGACGTCTACCAAGCAGCTTTTGACCTTGTCTACGAAGCCGAACCCGATCGATTTTAGGAAACTCCTCACTGCTTCTTTTTACTCGATTTGGCATTTTCTATTGGGGTGAAAAAGATAGTTTTTCCGCTACAAACAAGCACTGAGCAGTAGTAAATTACCGTTGAAAAATGCACCAAATCTTTTTGACGCCACTAACTGAATTAACCTCTTTTACCCCAAACAAAAAAAAGACTTGCACAGCATTGCTGATGTTGATATCTTTGATGGCCAGCAAAGAGTCCGATTATTTATAACGTAATTTTTGTCTGAATGGCCCAACAGCGTATAGATAAGCGGCTTGAATTATACCCGTATGAGGTAGATTTGCACAATTGTGAGGATGAACCCATTCATATCATCCAATTGGTACAAACCCACGCCTGCCTCTTGGCCTGTGATCCACAAACCTTCCACATTCTTCAGCTAAGCCAGAATACGGAGCAGATTTTGGGCATCTCACACGAGGAACTGCTCAACCAGCCAGTGACGAATGTATTGGATGCCGGATTGCTGCAATTGGTCAAGAAGGCCTTGGATCGCGGCGATACCCCGCAAACACTTCATCCGCTAAGAATGGAGGTTAGCAGAGGTTCTGAAACAGCCTTTCTAAATCTGATCGTCCACCAATCAGGATCGTTGCTGATCTTTGAAATGGAACCTTACCAGAGCGAAATCAACAATATTGCCTTTCAGCAAACAGTGGGTGACGCCATTCAACGCATTCAGCGAGAGCAGGACATCGGCACCCTAATTACTACCGCCGTGCAGGAAGTACGCCGCATCACCGGCTACGATCGGGTGATGATGTACCGATTTGATGAGGAATACAACGGGGAAGTGATTGCGGAAGCTAAGGCAGAACACCTCGATACCTTCCTGGGACTGCATTACCCGGCCTCGGATATACCAAGACAGGCACGGGAGTTGTTTCTAAAAAACAAGGTGCGTACCATTACCGATGTATTGGACCCCGGGGTACGCATTACCCCCGGCTTGCACCCGGTAAGTGGTGCGCCACTCGATCTGACCCATAGTGTAAGCCGGGCCAGTTCGCCCATTCACCTGGAATACCTGGAAAACATGGGGGTAGGCGCCAGTTGTACGATCGCCATTACGCACGATAATCGGTTGTGGGGATTATTTGCCTGCCACCACTATTCGCCCAAGATCGTGGACTATAGTTTGCGCATGACCTGCCAGTTTATTGGCCAAATCTTTTCGGGCCACTTGGCGTTACAAGCCGTCAATGAATTTCGTCAGTCGGTCTTAGGCATTAATTTGATCAAGTCAAAACTGGCTGAGCAGATGATGCAAGACTGGAACGTCATTGCCGGTCTTACTCAAGGTTCAGATACCGTGATGAGCCTTATGGATTGTCAAGGAGCAGCTATCAGTTTTGAAGGACAAATTATTTTGTTGGGAGAAAGCCCTTCGCGGAAAGAAATATTTGAATTGGTTCAGTGGCTAGACGAACAAGAGGTTAGAACCGTATTTCATACACAATCGCTCTCTAAAGTATTTCCCGCTGCGTCAGAATATGCTCAAAAAGCATCGGGCTTGTTGGCCATTCAAATCAGCAACAGGCCCGAGGAGTATATCTTTTGGTTCAAACCCGAATACAGTCAGGAGGTCTTTTGGGGTGGTAATCCCGAAAAGGCCACCACTGATGACGGGGTGCGATTGAGCCCGAGAAAATCCTTTGCCAAGTGGCGGCAAAAGGTAGAATTCACCTCCAAACCGTGGCAGCAATACGAGATCAATGCGGCCCTGGCCTTGCGTAGTGACATTAAGGAATTTGCCCTGCAAAAGTACCGGGAAGTTCGCCAACTCAATCAGGAACTCTCAGAGGCTTATCAGGATATGGAAAGCTTTAGCTACTCCGTGAGCCACGACCTTCGCGCCCCTTTGCGCAGCATTGATGGTTTTGCACAAATTTTACTGGAAGATTACGCCGGTCAATTCGATAGCTATGGAAAAAAAGTATTAAAAACCATCATAGAAAGCACCGAAAAAATGAGTAATTTCATCAGTGATTTACTCAAATTTTCCCAACTTGGTCGAAAAGATTTATTGCTGGCAGACATCGATTTGGAGATGATGATCCAGGATATTTACCAGGAATTACGGGCCGCTGAAGCTCCTGATCGAAAGATGCGTTTGCAGGTATTGCCCCCCATGCCCAAAATTCGGGCAGACCAGGTGTTGTTTCGGCATGTGTTATCCAATTTGATTTCCAATGCGATCAAATATAGCCGTCAAACACCTGAGGCGGTCATTGTGATCAGCGGTAGCGATTCGCCTCAAGAAACCACCCTCAACATAGCTGATAATGGGATGGGTTTTGATATGAAATTTAAAGAAAAAATATTTGGGGTGTTCAGCCGTTTGGTTCACGATGATTCTTTTGAAGGAACGGGCATTGGATTGTCCATTGTACAACGCATTGTGCAACGGCACAACGGCAGAATTGAGGTACACAGTGAGCCCGGAGTAGGCACCACTTTTACGATATATTTTAATAAAGCATTATGATTAAACCTGACCTTAAAGTCTTCATGTTGGAAGACCAAAAAACCGATGAAGAATTGGTCAAAAGACAAATTCGCAAACTGGCCCCCCATGCAGTATTTACAGTGGCTCGGGATCGCGCCAGTTTTTTTGAAAAAATAAAATGGGGGCAACATGAAGTCATTCTGGCCGACTATGACCTACCTGACTTTACAGGCATGGAGGCCTTGCAATACGTTAAACAACACCTGGCATATGTGCCGTTTATCTTTGTGACCGGCACCCTCAATGATGAGGAAAAGGCGGCCCAAGCCATTCTTTCCGGTGCTGCCGGTTATGTTTTAAAAGACCGTATGGCCAATATGGCCGAGCGGCTAGAGCAAGTATTGACACGTTATGCCGAAGTAACCCAATTGGCGAAAGCCCAACAAGAAGCCCTCCGCGAATATCGGTTTGCTTTTATCCAAATGAAAGAAATACTGAGCCGTTCCCCGGAATTTGAAGGCAAGGATAAAATAGAAAGTCTGGTTAAGAAAATGCAGGCATATGATGACTGAGCACACCCTCATGCAGCAGCTTAAAACGGCAACTGAAGCCGAACACCGCTTGACTGAAGTGGCTTCACTGGCAGCAAAAATCAGGGATGGTAGCTTGCAGATCGATGAATATCAAGATTTAATTGTTAAAAATTTTTTGATCCATCACCAATTGGAGCAAAGCCTTCAGCTGGTACTTGAGCAGGTACAGGAACAGAGATTGACTCAGTTTTTTCGAGAACGAAGCCATTCCCTGGCGCAGGATCTGGCAGCTTTGGGACTTTCAGATCGTGTTACTCCAGCCGATATTCCGGCCTTTCCCATCCAGCCAACCGTTGCTCATCTACTGGGCACACTATATGTATTGGAAGGCTCCATGTTGGGCAATCAATACATCGCTAAAGCCTTGCGGCAAAACGATCATCTAAAAGCCATTTCGGCCTTTCATTTTTACCAAAAAGATGCCGAAACCGGCAACCGCTGGCGGGAATTTCAAGCATTGACCAACCAGTCCAATATAATGGATTCCAACGAGGTGATCACCGCGGCCTGTAGTGCCTTTCAATATTTCCGGATGGTCTTTGAGACTAAGTTGAACGCTGTACCGCCACGGCCTGCTCACTGATGGTAGGATAGTGAATGGCTTCTATTGATTGAAAATGTTCATCTCTCCACAGGACGGCCTGCCCGTATCCCAAAACGCCAACCATCCCGAATGCAGCCCCCCCCTTTTTTTACCCAATCAGCATGTTTTCCACCTTGGAATTGGGTGCAGTTGGGATTTTCCTTCCCCAGGCCTTCATAAGAACTGTTAAAAAGTAAAATTTCCTCTCCAAAATGCCACCTCACTTTGCAGCGCTTGGTCTAAGCCTATAATTGTTTAACCAACCATGAAGTCCCGCATCAGCAGAATGCAGGGCTGGGCTTCAAAAACCTATTTTATGAAAATGATATGGAAAGTTTTTTTGGGATTGATGATCATTGTCAACCTATTATCGTGTAAAGATGATGACCCCGTTACGCCATCTGATCCTAATGTGAGTGTTAAATTTGAAGGGGATATCACATTGACAGAGAATAGCGGGGAAAAAGAAATCATTATCTCCTTCAGTAAAGCCGCTCATCGGGATGGAAACATTAAAATTACGGTAGTGACAGATGCTGCATCAGCCTTTCACACCGCCCCGGCAGCAAGTAATGGCGTTTTTGAACTTCCCGTAATGAAAGGTGATGCTTCTGCATCCTTCTCACTCACGCCAACCGACAATAGTATCGTAGAAGCCCCTCGTATTGTGGAATTTGAAATCAAGGATGTTTCTGATGGATTCGCTATTGGCAATAAACAATCCCTGATCGTCACCATTGTTGATGACAAACTCCTCAATAATAAAGCCAAATCTTACGAGACATTAGGAGGGGGCTGGCGCAGTAAGAAGACTTATGTATATGGGGAATCAGGTCGAATCGCCAAGGTGCTTTGGGAGACGGAAACGCCGGCCTTGCGTACGGGGACAGACGCATACTTTTACGCTACCAATGGCTTGATTGAAAAGATCACCACCCACCCCGGCCATGAAGAGATTTTTATTCAACAGAACGGCCGAATCATCCGCTCGGAGAAGTTTGAATATGGGGTCAAAAAGTCTTACAATTTGTATGACTACGATGAAGCGGGAAATGTGGGCGCACAGGCCAATTTTCACCTGCAAAACGATGGTAGTTTCAAACAGGCGTTTACTTTTATCTATCTGTATTTCGATGATGGAAATATTTATAAACAACTGACCTACATCCCAGCAGAAAATGGCGGTGATGGAGAACTGATTTCCACTCGTACCTACGACGATTATAGCGATAAGGTGAATCCGTTTCCAACTTTTGAAGTCATCCCTGGAATTGCCGGCCAACCCAATTTGCCTGGTTCCTACCGGCTGGAAGAAAACGGCTCCAACCTGTCCTATATTTTCACTTACAACTACCGGGAAGACGGTCAGCCGACCCAAAGGAATACAGCCGGTCCTGGAAGTCCGGAAGTGACCACCTACCAGTATTATTAAGAGTAGACAATCGGTACGCCATTTCGATGGCGTACATTATCAGGGCCAACTTCATATTCCTTGAAGTTGGCCATTTTTAATTATACCAACAAACGCTCCAAATAGTGATACTCAATGCCAAATTGCTGTTTGATGGCTGCTATTTCTGCCAGCGCCCCTACGTTGGTTTTGCCTTTAGTGGCTACGATCATCACATTTTTAGGGGTGTGTTCGGTAGAAATGAATTCAAAGACTTTAGTTTGATAACCGTTGGCTTCCAGCAATAAAGCACGGATGCCATCGGTGAGTAATTCGGCTTGTCGTTCGGCCAAAATACCGTGTTGGAGAACGGCCTGCATTTCGTTGGTACAGTGCATCGATTTGCGCACCTGTTTGTGGCAACAAGGCGCTACAATGATCACCTGCGCCTCTGATTGAATACCTTTGGCAATAGCGATGTCCGTTGCGATATCACAGGCGTGTAGGGCGATCAACATATCGATCTGATCGGCGGGAAAATCGGTAATGTCTTGCGCTAAGAAATGCAGGTTTTGAAAATCACATTGCTTTGCCAGGTCATTACAAAACGCCACCAACTTTGGGCGTAGTTCGATGCCGGTAATTTGCGGCTCTAACTGCAATTGATGGGTTAAATGGTCGTATAAAGCAAAGGTTAAATAGCCTTTACCCGAACCCATATCTACAATATGAGGCTGTCTCGGCAATGGGTGGTGGCGCAAGACATCATCAATAATCTCGATGTATTTATTGATTTGACGAAATTTCTTTTGCCCGCTTTTCAAAACTTGACCTTCGGTAGAAGTAATACCCAAAGCTTGCAGGTAAGCATTGTCTGTCGCACTGATCAGCCGGTCTTTGGCCCGGTCGTGGCTGAGGGAGGGGGGGGCTGTAGTGGAGGCTGATTTTGTAAACAACCGCGCCTTGCGCTTTTTGTTAAACTGCAAACTCACATCCTCCTGCACGGTAAACAAATCGGCATTGAGAAAGTCCTGCCCCAGCCATAATTGGACATAGGTAAAAGCTTCTTCCGGGGGATAATTTTTTACTTCATCCCGAGTGGTATAACGCAAGGTAAAAGAAAGGTGAAGTTTGCCTTTCAATTCGACGGGGCGCACAAAGACATTTTTGAATTGGCGATCCTTGCCTCCCTGCTTGCTCAAAGTCAACTTGACAAAGGTATGCTTCGCCACACTGGCCCGAAACTTTTCCATAAATGTCTTTACCACATCTTCCATAAGTCGTCATTGAGGGTCAAAATTTGCAATCTATCCCCACAACGGTGCCGGATACACTCCTTGCTGCACCATTTTGGCGAAAGCCGCTTCCACTCTAGCTTTGTCTTCTTTATAAGTTACGCCATACCAAGTCTCTTTACAAGGAATCACCTTAACGGTAATGGCACCATCGTTGATCAATTTATCCACAAATAAGGGAATGAAAAACTCTGACTTCGGTTCGTCTCCCCGAGTCTTGACAAAATCGACAAACTGTGTGCGGATTTCCTCAAAAATACTCGGGTGAAACCCCCAAAAGTTCATCGATACCAGCGCATCGATGGGTAAGGCATGCGCCTGACCGTCTTCTTCATAAAAAGCCTGATCTCCATCTCGGTGGATTTTCAGACGTTCGTTGACCTCCGTCAAATTGTGCGCTGCATTCATCACACAAACCCCGCGATTGACGTGTCCTTTTTCGGAAAGGGTATTCTCCAATACATAACCCAGCATGGCCTGACGTTCCGGACTGCATTCCTCCTTTAAAAAACCGGCCATGTCGTCGAAGGCACTGGCCCCGTAATAGTCATCGGCATTGATCACCGCAAAGGGTTGGTCAATGATATCGCGAGCCACCAACATGGCGTGGGCTGTCCCCCAGGGTTTGGTGCGTTCGGCAGGCCATTCGTCAATACCTTCTACCGGACTATCTACGTGCTGGAAAGCGTATTGTACATCAATTTTATCGGCAAATTTGTCGCCAATCTTTTCGCGAAAAGCGGCTTCAATCTCCTTTCGAATGACAAATACCACCTTGCCAAAACCGGCGCGAATGGCATCGTAAATGGAGTATTCAATAATGGCTTCTCCGTGAGGTCCAACGCCATCAACTTGTTTTAAACCACCGTATCGGCTTCCCATACCGGCAGCCAGAATCATTAATGTCGGTTTCACTATATGTTATTTTTAATCTAAAAATGCGGTTAATTGGCCACAAAAATAGTGGCATTGTCTAATTCTAACAATTTCTACTGCAATAATCCGACAGGACGTACTGAAGTGGAAATCAGGCTGATTGAAAAACGCAAAAGCGCCCTAAAAATCATCACCACGAGCAAATTCATTCTTGCGGTGCATCCAGCGCCCACGGGTGAAATCCGGAAAGGCCATCGGTGCCCCTCCTGCAGTTATCGACTGCTCAGAAAGAGGGGTAATCGCCAACCAGCTTGCCGCATCGTAAACATCCATTGGCGGGGCAAGGTTTTGCTTGGCACATTCGACAAAAGCATGCAACAAAAAGAAGTCCATCCCCCCATGACCAGCTCCGGTGGCTTGTTTCTCATAGCGCTTCCAAAGTGGATGGTCGTATTTGTCGAAATAGGCCTGGGAATCTTCCCATCGGTGATGCGGGCTCTTCCCTTCCAGGTGAATGGATTTATTAACGGCCATCCACAACCCTTTGGTGCCTTGTACTCGGAAACCCAGGGAGTAAGGCCGCGGCAGATTGGTATCGTGGTGCAGGACAATGGTTTCGTCCTTGGCGGTTTTAATCATGGTGGTTACCTTATCGCCCAGTTTAAATTCCACCTTGGCATTGGGGTGTTGAGCGCCGCCCTTTTCGTGTTCCACAATGTAATTGTGCAATCCCCTGCTCTTCGAAGCCATGGAAGTGAGGTACATAAAACGATTGCCGCGATTGATGTCAATATATTGGGCTATCGGGCCCACGCCGTGTGTTGGATATAGATCGCCGTTGCGATAGACGGAGTGCCAGGTGCGCCATTTGGCCTCACTATAACCCTTATCGCCAAACTCTACGCCCGAATCATAAGGCGTAACCCCATCGTTAAACTTCACCCCACGTAAATCGTGTTGATAGCCGCCTTCCAGGTGAATCAACTCTCCAAAAAGCCCTTGCCGAACCATATTGAGCACGGCCATAACATCACGGCGATAGCACACATTTTCCAAGAAAAACAGATGGGTGCCGGTGCGTTCGTGGGTATTAACCAATTGCCAACATTCGTCTAGCGAAAAGGCCCCACAAACTTCGGTCCCGGTATATTTTCCAGCTTCCATCGAAGCCGTGCACATTTCCGAATGCCAGCGCCAAGGTGTCGCAATAATCACTGCATCGAGGTCTTCTTCTAGCAATTCGAGGTAACCGCGTTCACCATTTTTGAAGACTTTGGGTTGAGGCTTTTTCTTTTCGGTAAAGATATTTTGCGTCTTGCCGATCATCCCTTGATCAATATCGCAAATGGCGGTTACCTCACAATCATCCCGATCGAGCGCCAGAGCTACGTGGCTTTGTCCGCGCATTCCCACCCCGATGACACCAATGCGAATTTTGGATTTGGGTGATTGATTTGCCATATTTTGAAAAGCTTGAGATTGAGTAGTGCCCGGAATGGCCATACCTGCCCCAGCCAGCATCGAGTTTTGTAGAAACGTTCTTCTGTCGAGTTTTTTATCCATGAGTTGTTGTATTAGAAGCGGGAAGTTAAGGCTTTTCGATGAGGAGTCCGTAAAGAAGATTATTTTTGTCATTATGTGGGAACGATTGGTCAAATTGGCGTTGCTGGGTGCTGAGCGCACTCATTTACCGGAAAATATACGAGTAATCCTGGAAGACCAGGGTATTGATACCAATGCTCCGTTTCCCAATATCTTATTGGAGGCCGCGGTGATGTACCATCAATTCGACAAGGCGGCCTTTTTTCGACCGGAATGGACCGACCCGCTGCCCGATCCGGTAGTGGCAGACGAACAGAAGTCTTGCAGTGCCGCCTCAGCCCGGCACCTGCGCATGATTTTGCAGGGCAATTATGGACAAGCCTTGCCGGAATTTTTGCAACTTTTGGCCGACCACCAATTGAGTCTACCGGCCGAAGCTTTACCACCCATCTTTGAATCGGCCATGAAAGATTCAGACTTTTGGAGACTGGTTCGACCCACTATTGGTGCCACGGGCCACTGGTTGCTCGCCCTAAACCCCGAGTGGGAGACTCTCCGAGAAAACACCAACCCGAGTGGCTGGGATACAGGCACCCGCGAGGAACGGGCGGCCATCCTACGTTATTTGCGGCAAGCAGACCCAGGCTTATCCCTCACCTTATTGGAACGGACTTGGTCCCAGGACAGTGTCACCGACAAAATGGCATTTTTACCCATCATGGAGACCAACCTGAGTATAGCTGATGAGGACTTCCTGGAAGCACGCCTCGACGATTCCCGGAAAGAGGTGCGCCAAAAAGCAGCCCAACTTTTGGCACGTATTGAAGGATCTGCACTGCAAAACAGGCTCATCGATCAAGTCTCCGCCATTTTGACTTACAATGGTGAAAAAGTGGACTTTAAAATCCCCAAAGAGCTCCCGGATGCCACGGTGCGGGATGGCATTCGACCCAGTCCTAAAAAGAATGCCAACAGCCTGAAAAGCGACTGGTTGCAACAATTGGTCGGCCGCATTCCACCCAGCTGGTGGGAAAACCAACTCAAGCGCGAACCACGTCAAATTGCCAGCCTTTTTGCACGCAGCCGCTGGGGAAATATTTTGATTCCAGCCCTAACCGAAGCCACCATACTACACAAAGATGACGACTGGCGGGAGGCATTGTTGCGCTATTGGCAGGAGCTGGGAAAGGAAGAGGAGTGGCACCACCCAAAGGGAAAACAATTGATGTCGCAATTGTCGGATACCGCTTTTAATCGCATTATTCTGGAGCAGCTGGAAGGCAGCGAAGCATTGGTGGAAGAACATAGCCTGGCGGGGCATTTACTTTGTCTGAAGGTTCGCCCCTGGGACAACCAGGTGAGCAAAAACATCATTCGTGGCTTCCAAAAGTGGCTGGCCGGTGCCAATGCCTATCAGTGGAATACCTGGCATTATCGCCGCATTTTTGAGGTAGCCGCCTATAGTGTCAGCCCTCACCTACTGGACCATTTAAAAGCCGGTTGGAATTTTAAAGCCGCCGCCTGGGCGCAATGGGATGGAGACGTGGAGCGCTTTTTGAAAACCTTGGCTTTCCGTAGGGATATGCACGAGGGGATAAAATAGCGTTTAAATCACTTCTTTGTATAAACAATTAGAAAATGAAAACTTCCTTCCTACTCCTGCTCGGGGCACTCGCTTTCCTTCTAACCCAATGTGGCTCTATTTCCAACAATCGGTACAACCAACTAGTCACCGAATACAAAATGAATTGGGCCGGCTACGAACGTTTGTATCTGGTGCACTTACCGCCCGAAGATCAGCATAGTGGCCCAATGCCAGTATTGTTTAACATCCACGGCGGTGGTGGAACGGCACGTGGCAATATCGGCCTCACCTTTGGCCGGTTTAACGAATTGTCGGACCAGAATGGTTTCATCGTTGTTTATCCGGAGGCCATTGACAAAAACTGGAATGACGGCCGCCGCATTGAAGGTGCGAAAGCCTGGAAAGAGAATATTGACGACGTCGGATTTATCGTGGCGATTATTGAAAAGCTAAATGCGCAATACGACATCGACCTGGACCGGATTTTTGCTACGGGTATGTCGAATGGCGGCTTCATGTCTTCACGGCTGCTTTGTGATCGTGCCGATTTGTTTCGGGGCGGAGCCATATTGACCGCCACGCTTTCTGCCGGCTATTTACCACAGTGCAATCCGGATAAACCGGTCGCGGTTCTACTCATGAACGGCACTGCCGACCCGCTGATACCCTACGGTGGTGGCGAGGTGAACGTGTTTAGAAAAACACGGGGAACCATAGTATCAACAGACGATTACATCGACTTCTGGCGCAATCAGAATGGCTGTAACAGCAAAGCTACACGCACCAAACTACCCGATGAAAAAGACGATGGAACCAGGGTAATCGTTGATGCCTATGACGGTTGCCGGGAAGGCGCCGCCTTGACCCTCTACCGCATCGAAGGGGGCGGACATACCTGGCCGGGTGGCAAGCAATACCTCGGCGAAAAGCTGATCGGCAAAACCAGTCAGGAAATCAATGCCTGCGATGTCATTTGGAATTTCTTTCAATCGCTCTAATGGTAGCTAGTGCTTGTTTGGTGGCCAATCTCAGGCAAAAGTTGTATTTTGGACGTAACAATGTTCCCAAAAAAGGCTTGTAAACCATCAATCGAAAATATGAGAAACTTAATACTGTTCTATTTCTTGTGCCTTTCTACTGCTGTTTTTTCACAAAATTTTCAATGGGTTGTCGGTATTGGCGGAATGGAATCAGATGCCGCCAATGCAGTAGCTACTGATGCCGCCGGAAATGTTTACATCGCTGGTGTGTTTTCAGATACCGTCGATTTTGACCCCGGTCCGGGGACCGTTACACTCATCGCCAGTTCAGAGGGCATTGGCTTTATCCAAAAACTCAACCCTGATGGCAATCTGCTGTGGGTCAAACAAATCACAAGTACCAATGCTTCACAGTGCGAATTTATTACATTAGATGATGCAGGCAACATCTATGTAGTGGGCACCTTTAAGGGCACGGCCGATCTGGACCCCGGTGCGGGCACAACCAGTGTCTCCTCCACCGGAACGAGTGCTAATTTATACGTGCTGAAATTAAATAACTCCGGAGATTTTGTCTGGGGAAAAATCGCCACCGGATTGGGAATCATTGTTCCAAGATCACTGGCAATCGATGCTGCTGGCAATGTGTTCGCTACCGGCAATTTCGAGGAAGAAGCCGATTTTGATCCGGGTAGTGGAACCGCTGTTATTACGGCATCGGGACTTCGAGACGGCTTTGTTTTAAAATATGATGCCAGTGGCGCTTTTCAATGGGTCAAACAACTGGAGAGCACCAGTGTCATCGAAGGGAAGTCTATGGCACTGGATGTCAGCGGCAACCTCTACCTTACCGGTAAATTTTGGGACGTTGCCGATTTTGATCCCGGAGCAGGCACACACAACCTCACATCTGCCGGAGCGGATGACACTTTTTTGCTCAAGCTGGATGCAGCGGGCAACTTTAGCTGGGTCAAGCAGTTTGGCGGCACCGGTTATGAATACGGCTGGGCACTAGACATCAGTCCTGCTGGCAACATCTACATTTGTGGAAACTTTCAAGAAACGGTAGATTTTGACCCGGGGGCAGGAGTATTTGAATTGACTTCGGCCGGAATGGATGATGTTTTTGTTTTAAAATTGGATCTTTCAGGGAATCTAATCTGGGTAAAAGGCGTAGGAGGAGTCAATCCTGACGGCAGCTACTATCTGACGGTTGATGACCTCGAACAGGTATATGTCACCGGAAGTTACAGCAGCACTGTTGATTTTGATCCCGGTCCGGGAGTAACCGAATTACCGCTAACGGGGGCCAATAGTGCCTTTGTTCTGAAACTGGATGCAGCCGGTGATTTTCAATGGGCAAAAGCCGTTGCGGGTATGGCCATTGACCTGGGATTGGGCCTTGCCGTTCATTGGTCTGGTAGTTTGTATATCGTGGGGCTCTTTGCAGAAACCGCCGATTTTGATCCCGGTCCGGGAGTGGCGAACCTTTCAGCGATGTCCTTTGACGGCTATGTGCTCAAACTGGATGTTGGAACGGTATCTTCGACTTTAAATCCCGGCGAAGTTTCGAAACTGATCGTTTACCCCAATCCAACGGAAAATGTAGTGACCGTCACCGGACAAGATTTGCTTGATTCAGCAATGACCATTTACGATATTTCCGGTCGGGATGTCACTCATTTGGTCCCGATGCTGCAAGGCGGAAATCAAGAAATGAAATTGGATTTATCGCGTTTACTTTCCGGCGTTTATACGGTAAAAACAAAAAATCAAACAAGCAAAATTTATAAACAATAACATCGATTTGAAACAAGCCAGAAGCACTTAGTCATCAGGAAACAGCAATAACGCCAAATCTCTTAATAAAATAAAAATTTATGTCTTCTCAGCCCATTCAACCCAGATTTAACCTGACCGATAAAGTAGCCATCATCACCGGTGCCAGTAAGGGCATTGGGGAGTGCATGGCCCGCGGATTGGCCGAATTTGGTGCAAAAGTAGTGGTCAGTAGCCGCAAGCAAGAAGCCGTTGATGCCGTAGCCGCCGAATTAAAAGCCGCCGGACTCGAAGCCACCGGTATCGCCTGCCACGTTGGCCATGAAGCCCAGCTCAAAAATCTGGTAGAGCAAACCCTGGCTATCTACGGCCGCATCGATATCCTGATCAATAATGCCGCCATCAACCCGATCTTCGGTCCGTTGTCGGAAGCCACGCCGGAGGTGTTTGACAAAATCATGAATGTGAATGTAAAAGCTTGTTTTTTGCTGGCCAACCTGTGCTACCCCCACCTGAAAAAAAATGGCGGCTCCATCATCAACATTGCCTCAGTAGAAGGACTAAAACCCGGCTTTGGGCTGGGCCTTTACAGCGTTAGTAAGGCTGCCCTGATCATGCTGACCCAAAACCAGGCCCGCGAATGGGGGCAGGACGGCATTCGTGCCAATGCAATATGCCCCGGACTCATCCAAACCAAATTCAGCGCCGCCCTCTGGAAAAACGAGCAGCTTTTAGACGATATCGTCGGAGAAATTCCTGCCGGACGCATGGCCCAGCCGGAAGAAATGGCCGGACTGGCCGTCTTTTTAGCTTCGGATGCGGGAAGCTATTGCACGGGATCGGTGTATACTGCGGATGGGGGGCACATGATTGCGTAACCCAAACGATTATTCTGCTTTTCTACAACATAGAAGCCATTTTCACGCAAGTGGTAATGATAAACGCCTTTGGGCAAATCATCCCGGGTAAACGTCATTTGTTGCGGGCCAGCAAGAGCCTCTCCAGCAGACAGTACCTATACCAATCGACCTTCGGCGTCGTACAACTGGAGCGTAATATTGGCTTCAAACGCCAGATAAAAAGTGACCGTAAGCTGATCCTTCACAGGATTTGGCGTGATCTGTATCTTCATTTGCCGTAAGGCTGAATCACAATGGCTACCGGGCCGGGGTTTTCAAAATCATAGATGCCGCTCCAAATCCGTAAAGGTCCCCAGGCTGATGATTTGCCAATTGTTCAGTACTTCCCGGGCCTGATAGGCATAGCGAGCCGAGATGGCGATGTGCAGTCCCGACATCGCTGTTTTTGGCAGCATGGATGGGTCATAATATTCAGGAACATCCCCGTTTTTTTGCATGACCTTCATGCGGCTGGCATTTGACCAGACCTCAAAACCAAGGTCGGCATTTTTACAGAGTTGCTCCAACAATTGTACATCTTCTTCCGCATTGGTATCGATCAGACAGGAGAAGGTATGGAAGTAATTTCTTTTAAAAAGGCCAAATTCATCGTGAATGGGGACCCGTTTTTGATCGACCACATTATACCCGGAAACCTCCCGGTCGTATAAGACGATGTCACGAAAAGCAAAGCCAGAATCCGGATGCGGGATACTGCGAATTTCAGCCCGAACCGGCCCCAGGGCCTGAGCCCAGATGATCTCAAAACGGCCTTGATACTGAATGCGCAAACAGATTGGTTTGGGAGGATAGGTCTTTAGATTTATGCCAAATTTATTCCACACATTGCGGGCAATACGCCACTTTTTGAGTGCCATGGCAGCCATACCCAGCACCCACCAGCCGTCTGGTTGGGTATCAAGCGCCAATGCTTTTTTGGTGTAATATAAGGTCGGTTTCCATTCCCGACGGCTTTTATAAATCTGGCTGAGTTGCCAGTAAGGTTGAACCCATTCCGGGGCTTTTTTGACGACGGTTTTGAACAGCTTGACCGCATTATACGTATCCCCACGTCGGCGGTAGATGACGGCCTGCTCATACATTTCCATGATGTCAGAAGGGGGAGTGGGCATTTGTTTATGTGCTATTAGTCCGGCTGCAAATATACAGATTATAGGCATGCAGCGAAAGGGGGGCAAGAGAAGCATTAATGGAGCTAGCTGATAGTGATTGGGTAATTATTTGTTGGTCCTGCATTATTTTACAAGGAATTTTATTCTGATATTACCTTTCATAATCATGGCAATATGAATTTTGATCATACCGAAAAGGCGTTGGCTTTACAGGAAAAGCTGGCCGATTTTATGGACCAGCACATCTATCCCATTGAAGCGGAGGTCAATCGTTTTTTACAAGATCCGGAAAATGCCTGGCGATATTGGCCGGGATTTGATGACCTTAAGGAAAAGGCGCGTGCTGCCGGACTTTGGAATTTATTTCTACCCAAAGACTACGGGGATTACAGTCCGGGGCTGACCAATTTGGAATACGCGCCTTTAGCAGAATTGATGGGACGGGTGCGTTTTGCGTCGGAAATTTTCAACTGCAATGCACCCGATACCGGGAATATGGAAGTGCTGGCCCGCTACGGTAGTTCGCGTCAACAAAAAGAGTGGCTGAGGCCCTTGCTGGCGGGCAAAATTCGGTCCTGTTTTCTCATGACGGAACCGGATGTAGCGTCCTCTGATGCCACCAATGTACAAACTTCCATCCGGCGCGAGGGTGATGAATATGTGATCAATGGCCGCAAGTGGTGGTCGTCGGGAGCTATGAATCCGCATTGTAAGGTGGCCATTGTGATGGGCAAAACCAATCCCGATGCGGAACGGCACTTGCAGCAGAGTATGATTCTGGTCCCGCTGGATACGCCAGGGCTGAAAATTGTGCGACCGTTGCCGGTGTTTGGTTACCTGGATTCACCCGAGGGGCATGCGGAGATTGTGCTGGACCAAGTTCGAGTGCCCGCAGAAAATTTGATTTTAGGTGAAGGGCGTGGCTTTGAGATTGCGCAGGGCCGGCTCGGGCCGGGACGTATTCACCATTGTATGCGATTGATTGGTATGGCACAACGGGCTTTGGAAATGATGTGCCAGCGTGCCGCTCAACGCCAGACTTTTGGCAAGAAATTGATGGATCACAGCAGTATCCGACAGGAAATTGCCCATTCTCGCTGCGAAATTGAACAGGCGCGTTTATTGACCCTCGCCGCAGCGGATAAGATGGATAAAGCCGGCAATAAAGCCGCCAAAGACCTGATCGCGATGATCAAAATTGTGGCGCCTGGCATGGCCTGCCGAGTGATAGACCGGGCGATCCAGATTCACGGTGGATTGGGCGTAAGCAACGATACCCCATTGGCTGGGTTTTATGCCGGTGCCCGCTCCCTTCGCTTGGCAGATGGACCCGACGAGGTACACTTGTACCAGCTGGGCCGCAATACGGTGAAACAGTGGTTGTAGAATCAAATCTTCAACAATTCGCGTTTTAAGAACATCAACCTAACCTTCAAACCATGCCTGATAGCACCTTGCCAGTAGAAGCCTTAAAAGCTTTTTTACATAAAGAAAATCTAATTATCGACCCACAAAGTGCGCTTATAGTGCATCAATACCCGGGGGGGTATTCCAATCTAACCTACCGCCTGGAAATTGAAGAAAAAACTTATGTCTTGCGGCGCCCTCCCGCGGGAGCCATCAAACGTGGGCACGATATGGGGCGAGAGTATAAGGTCTTATCTAAGCTACATCCCATTTTCCCCAAGGTACCCAAGACTTATTTATACACCGATGCCCCAGAAGTTATTGGCGCACCCTTTTATTTAATGGAGGAGGTGAAGGGCGTCATTTTACACGATAAAGAGGTTCAACGGCGCGACATTCAACCCGATGCTTTTGCCCGCATTGCTGATCGCTGGTTGCAAACCTTTGTGGAACTACACCAACTCGATTACCAAGCGGCCGGACTGGAAGATCTAGGCCGTCCGGAGGGATATGTGGCGCGTCAGGTGCGCAATTGGAGCAAGCAGTATCTCAAGGCGGCCACCGATGATATTCCGACAGCCCAGCAAGTGATGAATTGGATGGAAACACACCAACCCAAGGAATATAACTTTAGCCTCATCCACAATGATTTTAAATACAATAACGTCGTTTTTGCCGATGATAGCTGGGAGGAAATTACTGCTGTCCTGGATTGGGAGATGTGTACTATCGGCGATCCACTGATGGATTTGGGAACTTCTCTTGGTTATTGGGTCACTGCCGCCGATCCTGAGGTATTGCAAATAGCTTCCCGTTCCCCTACTATTTTAGAGGGCAATCCGACCCGCCGTGAAATTGTGGAACAATACGTACAAAAAACCGGCCAGCCCATTCGCTATTTGACGTTTTATTACGCTTATGGATTGTTTAAAATCGCGGTGATCGTGCAACAAATTTACTACCGATATCAGGCCGGTTATACCCAAGACCCACGCTTCGCACACCTGAATAAATTTACAGAGATTCTTTGTCAAACAGCCTGGCAGGCGATCCAGCGGGATCGGATTGATTAAGTTAGGCATGCTTGACACTGGTATAATTCCCCCTGCTTGCCAAATATTATCCACAAGAAGTGGGTGAATTGTGCATATTTTCTATCTTTATTTTGGGGCTTTCTATTCGAAACGCTACATTCCGGCTTTTAGTACATGTTTGGCCCGACCAATAATACCTGAAATTACTGTTTGAACTAGATAGAAAACATAATCATTTTCTCTCATGAATTTTCCCGATTTTACCGCTTTAAAAGAGAGCGTTGGTTTGCAGTTGCCCCCTTCGGAGTGGATTACGGTGACCCAGCACATGATCAATTCCTTTGCTGAAGGTACTGATGATCATCAATGGATTCACGTCGATGTGGAAAAGGCAAAGGAGCACTCTCCCTTCAAGACGACAGTAGCGCATGGCTTTTTGTCCATTTCGCTACTGGCTCGATTGTTGCGCAGCATGATCAAAGTTGAAACAGGCAAACTGGCCATCAACTACGGACTCAACAAAGTTCGCTTCCCTGCCCCCGTACCGGTGAATAGTCGGCTGCGCCTACACTGTAAAATTTCCGAAATCCGCGACTACGCCCAAAACGGCCTTAAAGTCACCTGGCGGTTTAGTCTGGAAATTGAAGGCAATAAAAAACCCGCCTGCATGGGGGAATGGATAACCTTGATGTTTGATTAGTTTTTTCTGTTGTCACTAATACCGCCTACAAAGGACATTTGATCTCATTTTTTACAGGATGAACGATTTACAGGGTTGTGATTGAAAATGGGATTTCCCCATTAGCGGCACTCCAGGGAGGATATTTACTATCTATATTTCTCCATTGTGCTCCGGTTCGTAAAAGCCATAATATGGCATTTATTACCATTCTTAAACTAAGGTCACAGATTTCTTGCTCGGGAAATCAATCTTGTATAACATCCCACTGGAAGTCCGTCAATTCTTCGAATTGTTTTGCATAACTTGAGTCTTGTGATGATTTCTCAAATTACAAACTGGCTTCCACCTTTTTCATTTTTTTACCTCCAAACAAGCTCTCAGTCGATATGCACTCAAAAATGAGCCTTTCGAGAACCCAAAATCTGCTGATTTTCAAATAGAATCCGCTCCAAACAAGCACTAAAGCTAAGATTTAATATTAATTTTAGAAAAAATACTCATGTAAATATGATTAAACGCGATCACATTCTCCGCTGGACGCAGGAACTGGCCAAAGCCATCGGGCGCTTGATGGGTAAGGAAACGCGGGAAGCTTTAGAAATTATCGATGATATTTTTAATGACTTATTGGAATTTAATCCTGCCGAACTGGATCAAATTCCTCCGGTCGAATGGTGGACTTACCTCACTACAAAAAAGGCTTTACACAAAGGGCAACTGGAATTTTTGGCCTCTTTGCTCCATCGCCAGGGTACACTTCTCCATGAAACGGGCCAATTGGTAGAATCAAAAGCGCGTTTGCGGCAAGCATTACATATATTTGAGCAATTAGAAATTGAACAGGCCGTTTTCTCCTTTGAAAGGCAACAACAAATGACCGATATCCGTAATAAGCTCCAGGAATAAGTCACCATTTTTTCAATTTTTATACCCAAAACACCCAAATCTTTCTGATAACACACTAAATTACTGCGTCAAAGCACCAAAAAATAGAACATGACTTACGACAACTTTACGATAAAGGCCCAAGAGTCCATCCTTAAAGCGCAAAAATTGGCCGCCAGCCTAAATCAACAACAGGTTGATACGGCCCACCTCATCAAGGGCATCCTGGAAACGGATGAGAGTGTTTCTACTTTTGTTTTACAAAAAATGAACATCAACCTTCCTGCGCTCAATCAGGCACTCGACAAGGCCATTCAGTTGTATCCCAAGGTAGAAGGCACGGAAAAGCAGTTTCTTTCCAACGATGCCAACAAGGCGTTGGCTAGGGCCAAGAAATTGCTGGCAGAATTTGGCGATGAGTATATTTCTATTGAATTGATGTTGCTGGGCATCGTGCAGGGTACGGAAAAAACCGCCCGCATGCTCAAAAGCATGGGGGCCACGGAAGAAGGTTTAAAGGCCGCCATTCAGGAATTGCGCAAGGGCAAAAAGGTAACTGACCAAAGTGCGGAGGACAGCTACAATTCTCTGAAGAAATTTGCCATCAACCTCAACGAGCGTGCCGAAACCGGTAAACTGGACCCCATTATCGGTCGGGATGAAGAAATCCGGCGGGTATTGCATATTCTGTCGCGCCGAAAGAAAAACAACCCTATCCTAATCGGGGAGCCCGGGGTAGGTAAAACAGCCATCGTGGAGGGCATTGCCTGGCGGATTGTAAAAGGTGACATCCCCGAAAACCTGAAAAGTAAAAAGATCTACACACTCGATATCGCCGCTTTGGTGGCTGGCGCCAAATACAAGGGCGAATTTGAAGAGCGACTGAAAAGTGTGATCAAGGAAGTAACGGAATCGGGTGGAGAAATCATCCTGTTTATCGACGAGATTCACACCTTGATTGGCGCAGGTGGCGGCCAAGGAGGAATGGATGCCGCTAATATCCTAAAACCGGCTTTGGCCCGCGGAGAATTGCGGACCATTGGCGCAACTACCCTGGACGAGTACCAGAAATATTTTGAAAAGGATAAAGCCTTGGTGCGAAGATTCCAAACCATTGTGATTGATGAACCAAGCGTTGAAGATACCATCTCTATACTGCGTGGATTGCAGGAGCGCTATGAAGTGTTTCACAAAATAGAAATCCTTGATCAAGCCCTGATTGCTGCCGCAGAGTTGTCGCACCGCTATATCTCTGACCGCTTTTTGCCCGACAAGGCCATCGACTTAATTGATGAAGCTGCGGCCAAAATGCGTCTGGAATTGGATTCCGTACCGGAAGAAGTAGATGAGTGGGACCGCCGCGTGCGCCAACTGGAAATCGAGCGCGAAGCCATCAAGCGGGAAAAGGACGAAGCCAAACTCAAAGCCATTCACGAACAAATTGCCAATGCACAAGAGAAACGCGATTCCTTGCGGGCGGGCTGGAAAAATGAAAAAGAAATCCTGGATACCATCCAGAATGTGAAAAAGAAAATCGAAGAGCTGGAAATGCAAGCCGAAAAAGCGGAACGCAACAGCGACTTCGAAACCGTGGCCAAAATCCGCTACGGCGAAATGCAACAGCAACAGGCTATGCTCAAAGCCGGCGAAGAAAAATTGGCTAGCCTTTCCGATGAAAAACGCTTCACTAACGAAGAGGTGACGGCCAATGATATCGCTGAAGTAGTGGCTCGATGGACAGGCATTCCTGTCGCGAAAATGCTGCAAAGTGAAAAGGATAAATTGCTTTATCTGGAAGATGAAATTCACCAGCGCCTCATTGGGCAAGATGAAGCAGTAGTTGCCGTGAGTAATGCCGTGCGCCGGAGTCGCTCCGGCCTGCAGGATGCTGATCGCCCCATTGGCTCTTTTATCTTTTTGGGACCAACCGGTGTGGGTAAAACTGAATTGGCGAAAGCCTTGGCCGAAGTACTCTTTGATGACGAAAAAGCTATTACCCGCATTGATATGAGCGAATACCAGGAGCGCCATTCCGTATCCCGATTGGTAGGCGCCCCTCCGGGTTATGTCGGCTATGATGAAGGTGGGCAATTGACGGAAGCCGTGCGGCGCAAGCCTTATTCAATCATCCTACTCGATGAGATTGAAAAGGCCCATCCCGATACGTTTAATATCCTGCTGCAAGTGTTGGATGATGGCCGACTGACCGACAACCGTGGGCGCATTGCCAACTTTAAAAATACGCTCATCATCATGACTTCCAATATGGGGGCAGAGACCATCCTCGAAAACTTCGAAGATCTTGATGCTCTGGGGGAAGATCATCGCCAAGAAATCATCAATACGACTAAGGAAGAGGTCTTTACTCAACTCAAAGAGAACTTGCGTCCGGAGTTTATCAACCGCATTGACGAACAGATCTTGTTCCTACCTCTTTCCCGTGATGAGATCAAGCAAATTTTGCGCTTATTATTGAAAAAAGTGGACAAAATGTTGGCTCGTCAAGGAATGGTATTGCGTATCAGCGATGCGGCTCTCGACAAGTTGGGAAGTTTGGGTTACGATCCTCAATTTGGAGCCCGCCCTATGAAGCGTGTCCTGCAACGGGAGGTGATCAACGAATTATCTAAACATCTTATCGGGGGTACTTTTACTAAAGGAGATACCATCTATCTGGATGCACCAAAGGGCGACCTGGTGTTCAGCAAAGAACCATTTAAAGGCGCCGCGAAACCGACCAAACCAGCAGAAGAAACCTCCGAAGCCGCCCTGAAAGCCGCCGAAAAGGCTGCCAAAGCAAAGGCCAAAAAAGCTGCCGAAATCCGCAAAAAGCAACTGGAAGAATTGCAAGAAGCGACGGAGGATTTGGAAGATACCGTGAAGAAGATTAAGGAAAAGTAAGAGACAATTATATAAACCCGGAGTCGAAACAATTCCGACTCCGGTAAAATGCAACGCGTTAAATTAGTCTATTCTTGTTTTTGCTTTGCCTTTAATCGTCGTTCAATGGCTTGCGCTTTCTCATCCAGTGCTCTTTGACGAGCATCCAGATTCCGTTCCAACAGTTCCTGGTCCACCGAAAGATTTTCACGTTGCTGTTCAAGTTTTAGCCGTTCCATTTCATGGTCTCTTTCCAGTAGTTCCAGCTCTTGTTCCATCTTTGTATGTGAGCGTTCCAAGTCACCGACTGCTTTTTCGTGTTGCAAGAGGGTTTCTCTCAAAGCCTTTTCTTTTCCATGTTTGCGTATACGGAGTGCTTTCTCATTTTCCAATAACGCCAAACGTTCGTTTTGTAATTCCTGCAAACGTTTTTTAATGTCTTCATGAGAAAGTCTATCAGATTGCTGTTCCAGCAGTTCTCGCTTTTGGTCCAGTTCCTGCCTCATCTGATCCAGATGCAACTGCTCCATACTCAAGTCGCTTTCGTCTATATCAAACTGCTGCTCCAGCAACTGCTTTTCGTTCTCCACTCTTTGTAAATTCACCTCCAGCTCCATCAGCTTGCGATGCTTGTCTTGCATCACCAGTTGTAGCTCCTTCTGCTTCGTCAGTTCCATCGTTTGCAGTGCATTCATTTGCCGGTTCATTTCTTGCATCTTGGCCTCCATTTCCTGCTGCATGCGCGCCATTTCGATTTCCAATCTGGCCAGTTCCTCCTCCGGAACGCTATCTTGGGCCGGGCTTAATTCTTCCTCCTCAAGAACCGATATAACCTCCGCTGGCCGCGCTTCAACTTCGGCCACTTCATGAGCCACTACCGTTGGCTCCACTCCGGACTCCAGCGGCTCATTAGGGGTTGGCACCACCGGTTCTTCTACTGCTTGTGTGCTTTCCACTCTATTTTGCGATTCTACGGGCGTAGCCTGAAAACATAATAAAGCAATGCAAATCCCCACCACGGATAGGCTCCAGAATGCCTTGGCCGGTATCTTGCGCTTATCATCCCGATTTACCAGGCGCTGAATACGTCCCAGCACACCATGCTGCTGACCGGTGAACGACATCGCCATGGCATGTCCTTGCAGCCGCCACTCCTCCAGTCGGGCCAGCGATTTTACAAATGCCAGGGTGTCTCCCGTCATATTGACGGCCAGGTCGTCACAACTGTGCTCTCGCTCGGCTTTGATTTTGCCGCTGATCCACCACATCGCGGGGTTAAAAAACAACAAGATTTCCACCAATGCCTGAAATAGATTGACCAGATAATCGTGCCGTCGAATGTGCGCCAGTTCATGCGCCAAGATACTTTCTACCTGGTCGGTCGGTAAATTGGCCAGCAACCCTATCGGAAATAGAATGATCGGTTTGAAAGCGCCCACTACCATCGGTGCATGTACGCGAAAAGTCTCCTTGAGTTGTACCTTCCGGCGAATCTTGAGCTCGTCACACATCAGCTGCAAGCGCTCCGACCACACCGCGTTTACCGCTCGGCAGCGATAATTTTTCAGGTGTTGGATATAGGCAATCTCGCCCAGCATGCGCAAGCACAACAGCAGGACTCCCAAAAGCCAGGCCGTGACCAGCAAGGGAAGGTGTTCTTCAAAATAAATGGTATAAACAGTTGGGTGATTGGTGGCACTCAACACCGGTTGAGCCACGAAGTCCGCACCTGCTTTGGGCATATCCTGCTGTGTCACATCGGTCAAATGGGGCGTCGAAAGGGCCATTTCCGGGCCCGGTTCGTAGATCATCGTAAAGGTAACCACCGTAGTGCCCAGAAGGAGCAAAAGGCTACTCATCGATACCCAATAGCGGGTCGTAGCAGATGATTTACGCATCATAATCAAACCCACCGCGAGCAAAAGAGCAATCGCACCACCTTGCCAAAGTGAGTGAAGTAGGGTCCAGCCAAGCGCCTGAACCAAATCGGGGTCAATCCAATGGATAAGGGTATTCATCATTGATCATTTTCTAGGTTGTTAATGATTTTTTTGATCGCCTCCAGGTCTTTCGAACTGGTTTTTTCGTGGCCCAGTGCTTGCATCACCAGCTTTAGGGTAGACCCCTGAAAGACTGTATCGACCAGTTTGTCGACCATGCTTTGCTGTACCATTTCTTGCGAAACATTGGCCTCATAAAGGTGCGTTCGTTGCGAAGTATCACGTTGCAACAACCCCTTTTCGGTCATCACCTGCATCATTTTCAGGGTAGTCGTATACACCACTTCCCGGTTTTTACTCAGTTCGGTATTGACGTGGCGCACGCTACTCGGCCCGTGTTTCCAAAGGATTTGCAGCACTTCCAGCTCCGCATCGGTAGGTTTCCTTTGCATAAGGTTTACATTTTGGGTGATGAGTCGTATTTGGGCGCATCCTATCGGCTAAGCCGATAGGTCGCTACGCTACACAGCTCGTTATTCACTCGGCCCTTCGGGCTTCCCGATGCCTCGGGAACTGTTGCGCATCGCTTGCGCTATGGCCTACCAAACACCACCTGTTTATCTAACTACGACAACTATCGTACAACAAATATATACGATACTTATCGTAGATGCAAGTTTTTAGTACGATAGTTGTCGTATTTTATCGATGGATAGAATTTTATTACATTTAGCAACAGCTAAACCCATTAATTTAATGAATGCCAAACTTTCCAGAATCCTTTTGTTTTACGCTATTGCTATCGTGCTTTCTTACTTCTTTCGGATCAATCCCCCATCTTGGTATACCGATCTCAAATTTAGAGGCGGATTCACCATCTTTAAATACATGGCAGAAGGATTGGGCCCTGCAGTGGGCGCATTGGTTGTGATCTTCCTATTTAAACCCAAAAGAGACATCACCTTCTTTGGCACGTCTAAAGTGCGGAGTATTGGTATGGCCCTGCTGCCCTTGGTTTTGTTTACGGCAGTAGGCATGCCGAACAAACTAGGGCTAAATGCGCATTATTATGGCTTCATCGTGGGTGCGATGTCTATCGCTTACGTCATTTTGGAAGAATTGGGATGGCGGGGTTATCTACTCGACGAGCTGAAGACAGCTGCGCTAACGCCTTTTACGCGGGCACTGATTATTGGCTTTATGTGGTATTTATGGCACCTCAATTTTAGCTTCACCTCAGAAACCATCAGTGAGCATCTGATATTCCTGGGGGTGTTGATCTTCGCCAGTTGGGGGTTTGAAAAAATTACGGACACCACCAAATCTGTCCTCTCCGTAGCCTGCTTCCACCTCCTCGGCAGCATCATGAGCTACAATGCCCTATTGCAAGGCGGCTTCTCCGGCAATCAGCGCTGGATCGTCTTTAGTATCTGTCTTGTTATCTGGGTTTACACCGTATCTACCTGGGGCAAAGCAATGCCAGCGCTCGAAAAAAAATCTAAAATACAGTAACCACTTGAGGGCTACAATGCTACAAAATCGACTCCTGCACAAATGGCTGTTTCTCCGGATAATCGGTAGTGAAGTGCAGCCCTCGGCTTTCATGGCGCATATTAGCCGATCGGGTCACCAGATAGCCAATGGTGATCAGGCTGCGCAGTTCACACAATTGAGGGGAGATGGTCGTGGTGTGGTACAAATCCTCCGTTTCCCGGTAGAGTAGCGACAGGCGATCAAGCGCCCGTTTCAGACGTACATTTGAACGCACAATGCCGACATAATTGCTCATGATTTCCTTCAGTTCTTTCAAACTTTGAGTAATCAACACCATCTCCTTTGGATCAGTGGTGCCACTGGCATTCCAATCGGGAATACCCTCCGCAAAATCGGCGTCTGAAATATACTGAATTACATCATTGGCAATACGATCGGCAAAGACCAGGGCTTCCAGGAGAGAATTGGACGCCAGTCTATTGGCCCCGTGGAGGCCGGTGCAGGTACATTCGCCGCAAGCGTAGAGGTATTTCAGGGAACTGCGGCCCAACGCGTCTACTTTAATGCCACCACAGGTGTAATGGCAGGCCGGTACCACCGGAATCATATCTTTCATCGGATCAATGCCGATACTCATACACTTATCGTAGATGGTAGGGAAATGTGCCAAAAAACCTTCTTTGTCTAGGTGGCGGCAATCGAGAAACATACATTCCTCACCATTGAGTTTCATCTCATTATCAATGGCGCGCGCTACAATGTCCCGTGGCGCCAGTGATTTGCGGGGATCGTATTTTTGCATAAATTCTTCACCATCCCTGGTTTTGAGAATAGCTCCGTACCCCCGCACGGCTTCAGATACCAGGAAAACCGGATTTTCCCCCGCCGGATTGAAGAGAGCAGTAGGGTGAAACTGGATGAATTCCATATTTTCAATATGCCCTTTGGCGCGATAAACCATCGACATGCCATCACCGGTGGCAATAACGGGATTGGTCGTATTGCGGTACACCTGTCCGGCGCCACCTGTAGCCAAAATGGTCATGCGAGAAAGGATGGTTTCGATCTCTCCGGTATGTTTGTTCAATACATACGCACCAAAACAGGTAATCCCCGGCGTCAGGCGAGTCACATTATATCCCAAATGGTGCTGCGTGATCAGGTCTACCGCAAAATAATGCTCATGTACATCGAGATTCATTGCTTCGGCCTTGGCCATCAGGGTACGTTGGATTTCCCAACCGGTTAAATCCTTATAGTGCAAAATGCGATTTTCCGAATGCCCCCCTTCACGTCCCAAATCGTATGCCTCCGAAGCATTTTTATCAAACCGTGCGCCCCAATCAATGATTTCCTGCACCCGATCCGGACCTTCTTTAACCACAATATTAACGATATCCACGTTGCAAAGGCCATCACCGGCATCCAAGGTGTCTTCGAGGTGTTTTTCGTAAGAATCTACCTCTTGATTCCACACGGCAGCGACTCCTCCTTGCGCGTATCGGGTATTACTTTCCCCCTCATTCGTCTTGGTGAGGATGGTGATTTTCAAATCTGGCCGATTTTCTGCAATTTTGATGGCAGTCGTCAACCCCCCGATTCCGGAGCCAATAATGAGCACATCGGTTTTGATCATAACCTAAACTTCAAGTTAGTACATTAGAACTGATCAAAAGTATTGATAATCGCTAAACTTTTAAGCCATGAAACGACAAATTTACTTTCTACTGCTGGCTTTTCTCTCCATTCCCGTCCTCACCCTTGCCCAATTCTACGGGCCGGGGCCCACTTTTTATGACAATTCTTTTCCCTTTGTCACTCATTTTAATTGCGGGAAAGGCCGATTTTACAATGAAGCAGGGACGCGCCTATCCAACCGCTCTTGGAAAAACCTGGAAGAGCAAGACATTTTACCCACCTGGCAATGGTATACTGATGAATCGAAAATTAAGCCCAAATTTGATTTTTCAGAAAGTTATACCGGGGGGTCCTGCTTGCGCCTCGACCTAAAGATGCAACCCGGAGAACAGGTGGTTGTTCCTCTCTATCAGTCGTGCTTGATTTTGGCGCAGACCACCCACCTCAAAATGGTCGTGAAGGGGGATCAAAGTGCGCAATTGTTTGTCTCATTGCTTTACGCCGATGGGATCAACCACGTCTTTCCCATACGCCTCGGTGAAGATTGGACCAATACACGACATAGCTTGGCCACTGGAGCAGGCAAACAACTCATTCAGATCAGTCTGCAAGTCGGAGCCGGGGCAGCCCCCAATCAGCCGATTTACATTGGTGAATTAGCTCTTTTTAATGCCCCCATTGCCAATTTGCTTTCGCCAAAAGTCTTTCTCAAGGCCCGGTTGTTTCAGGTAGACGCAGAGATTTTCCTCACCGTGTCCAATGCAGCCGATTATGGCTATTACAACGTCTATCAGCTACTACGGGACGGCACCCGCAAGCTTCTCGGCAGTGCTTCCACACCCGATTGTGCCTTTCGGGGAGTGGAAAAAGAGCTGGGTCAAAACTTCAGTACCATCATTGTAGAACCCATCGGACGCGATGGCACCTATGGTCGGGAGGCAACGGTGAGTTTTGACTGGTTTAAGCAGTAGAGGTAGGCGCAAGGGGCCAACAATGGCTCGGGGAGGATTCTTTTTTTAACTAAAAACCAAACACCTTGACTAGAATAAATGCGTTTTTCACAATATTTTTTTGCCTTACGATACTTTGCTGTGGAGCAAATGAGGAAAATGGAAAGACAAAACCGCCAAACATTGTGTTGATTGTGGCCGACGATCAAGGGTGGGGCGATCTAAGTTTAAACGGGAACCCATTGGTGCGTACACCCGTCATTGACAGCTTGGGAAGGAACGGAATAATTTTCGACCGGTTTTATGTCGATCCGGTTTGCTCGCCGACCCGCGCGGCTCTGTTAACCGGAAGATATGCGGTGCGCGGTGGTGTTTACAGTACTTCTGCCGGTGGCGAAAGACTAGACCTTGATGAGGTAACTTTTGCGGAGTATTTGCAACAGGCGGGATATCAAACAGGCGCTTTTGGCAAATGGCACAATGGCATGCAACCGCCCTACCATCCCAATGCCCGCGGCTTTAAAGAATTTTATGGCTATTGCTCCGGGCACTGGGGAAGTTATTTTGATGCCATGTTGGAGCATAATGGGAAAATCGTATCCTCCAATGGGTTTCTGACGGATGTATTGACTGAACGGGCAATGGACTTTATGGAAAACCACCAGCAAGATCCGTTTTTGGTTTATTTACCACTCAACACCCCACACAGTCCGATGCAGGTTCCCGACCGTTGGTGGAATAAGTTTGCCTCTGCGGCCTTACCTGCACATCGTTATAGCGAACGTGAAAATATGGACCATACCCGTGCCGCCTATGCTATGGCCGAGAATATTGACTGGAACGTAGGCCGTATCATTCGGAAGTTGGCCAATTTGGGGTTAACCCAAAATACCTTGATCATCTATTGTTCAGACAATGGCCCAAATGGCTGGCGCTGGAATGGGGGCATGGAAGGCATCAAAGGGCATACTGATGAAGGAGGCGTTCGTTCACCACTGATCATGCACTGGCCTGAAAAAGTCAAAGGGGGTAGAATCGTTCCCCATATTACAAGTAAAATGGATTTATTCCCGACCCTTTTGGATGTAGCTGGTGTCAAAATGAACCAGAACAAACCATTAGATGGACTTAGTTTGAAACCACTGATGTTGGAAGAAGATGTTACCTGGCCAGACCGGTTACTTATCAATCATTGGCGTGACCAGACCAGCGTGCGCTCCCAAAAATTCCGGCTGGATCACGAAAATAGACTTTTTGACATGCAGGCTGACCCCGGACAAACGACCGATGTAAAAACAGATTTTCCGGAGATCGCCAACCGTCTACAAGCCGCCAAAAACCGATGGGAGGAAAAGGTATTAACGGAATTACCGGAGGTAGATCGCCGAAGTTTCACCATTGGTCACCCTGACTATACCTACAATCAACTACCCGCTCGCGACGGCCTTGCCCATGGTCAAATCGAGCGGTCCAATCGGTGGCCCAACTGCTCGTTTTATACCCATTGGGTAAGCCCAATGGATAGTATAACCTGGGATGTTGAGGTGCTGGAAGAAGGAAAATTTGAGGCCACCCTTTATTACACTTGTCGCCCGCAGGATGTCGGCACCATTTTGGATTTAAGTAGCGATCAAGGCTCAGTGGAGGTCGAAATTTCCGAAGCTCATGATCCGCCTTTACGCGGCATGGAGCACGATCGCATTCCTCGCGAAGAATCTTATGTCAAGGATTTTAAGCCGATAAAAATGGGAACGATTTTGTTGGATAAAGGGCCGCAACAGCTTCGTTTGAAGGCCCTTGAAATTTCCGGCGAAGGGGCCATTGATTTCCGATTGCTGATCTTAAAAAGAGTGCACTAAAAGCCCTAACACTTTTTCTTAAAAATAGAGCAATCCCTGCTTGGGTGGTTAATGATACGTTAAACCGAGAGTTGACCGGTGGTTCTAGGTTGCTTGTTTGACAAGGAGTGGATATTTTGAGGGATCTACTCATCACAAACGGGCTCTACTTATGAAAAAAACATTACTCCTTCTACTGCTGGTGCTAAGCGGCTGTGGCATTTGGGAACCATTAGATGTCAATTTGGCGAAAGCCCGCACCATCAACCCTCTCAAGTTAGAACCTTCTACCGAATTGCTGTTTTTACGGCAGGACATAATCCGACAGACGTATGAAGAATGCGTGGATGATTCGACGACCGAGACCAAAAAGGTGGACTATCATCCAATGGGTTTTGATTTGGGAAACGGCCTGTTTTACGATTTTAATAAAAATTTGAGTTTGCGTCTGGATGCTCTATTGGGGCTACAAGGGGAAGCAGATTTTACAATCAAAATGATCTCAGCCTCCCTATTTGGTGACAAGATAGATTATAAAATAAAGAGCGGGATGGATATTTGTGACCAATGGATCAATCTTGCTGGAAACGAAAAACGGAGATGTTTAACTGTAAAAACAGTTGCCGACACAACGATGGTTTACCGTGATAATGACCTTTACTACAGCATCAAAAACGGCGGGGGGGAGTTGGTTTACCTCAATAGAAGAGGGAGTCCCATCAAAAAAATGGAGCAGCTTGAACCAGGATATTTTCGCGAAGAAGGATTTTGGTCCGATGCGGAATACCAAATAGTCAACGATAGCGTGCGCCTCGACAATGACTTGCTCATTACCTTATCAGAGGATGGCTCCTTGGCAGAGATATACAATAAAAGCTGGGGGCGGTATTATCTAAATTGTAAGATCATATTCACTGAACAGGAAATTGTCATCTTTGACCGCAGGCATTACGGAAGTAAAATCATCAAAAAAGGCAACCGATTTGAATTTTATCAAAACAAGCAAAAGATTCGGGAAATGGAGGTAATGTAAAAGGCAAGAACAATGCAGATTCCCCGGGGATACCTCGCCCCTGGAAGGGACAAATCTTTGTAGACCATTCATTGTCCCCAGCAATCCGTGCCGGAGGTACGGCATCTGAATTCAGTGATGATCAAGATTAAAAAAACAAGACATCTACAAGCCCCCCTGATTTGAAACCCTAGAAAAAATCAAACAAATAGGCCTCGTCAAATTCAATTTCAGATCGCTTGAGAATGGCCAAATATTCCTCGCGAAATGATTTTTGCTGATGGTGAATGGGTTGATTCAAAATATATTGCACCACCTTATGCAAATCTCTTTTGGTATGTGAAAAAGCGCCATACCCGGCTTGCCATTGAAATTTGTAAGGAATAAATTTACGGGCGTGAATGAATTCTGTGGTCTGGGTTTTTAAAATTTTAACCGTTTCCGACAAGGATATTGATGGATTTAGACCGATAAGTATATGGGCATGGTCTGGCATTAGATATATGGCTAATAATTTGTGGCCTTTATTTTGAAGAACACTTGTCATGTACTTTTCTACTTCTTCTCTGAAGGCAGGTTTAATGAGGGCTTCCCGATTTTTGACAGCAAATACTAGATGGGTAAGCAACTGGGTGTAGGTGTTGGCCATACCAATGGGTTTGAAAGATTGAGAGAGAATCAACTACACAATGTTACAAAAAACAATTCACATTTGCATAAAGATAGCGCACCTCTGGTGCACCCTACCGGGAACATCCGATGCTACAAAGATGGCGTTCCTCTGGAACGCGAATGCAGTTAACAAGGAAAAATGAGCCGCTTTTATAGAGCCCCCTATTGGAACAATAATGAGGCCAATAGTAAAAGGCAAGAACAATGCAGATTCCCCGGGGATTGCCTCGGCCCTGGAAGGGCCAAATCCTTGTAGATCATTCATTGTCCCCAGCAATCCGTGCCGGAGGTACGGCATCTTTCACCGTGTGGT
>CAXHCA010000043.1:0-47107 GCA_964015035.1 uncultured Saprospiraceae bacterium | reverse complement strand
CCCAAAATCTGCAATTTTCGCTGCTAAAGCACCACCTCCAAACAAGCACTTAGGTCGCTTGCTATGTTATAATCGGCGCTACTCTCCATAGTCGGACGGACTCACGCCAAACTCTTTTTTGAACTGTTCCCGGAAGGATTTTAGATCGTTGTATCCCACCATGTAGGTGACTTCGGAAACATTGTACTGCTTGGTGGTTAGTAATTGTGCCGCTCGCTGTAGCCGAATATTCCGGATGATTTTATTGGGTGATTTTCCCGTAAGGGCCTTCAATTTCCGGTACAACTGCATCCGACTCATCAATAGGGCGGTGGCTAATTGTTCAACCGAGAAATTGGAATCATCAATGTGTTTCTCCACCACTTTTTTAATCTTGGAGAGGAATTGCTCATCCAGAGAACTAATCACCAGTTCAGTTGGGCTAAAGTCGAAACTTTTACTGAATTTTTCTCTCAATTGTTGTCTCGACTTGATCAGGTTTTTGATCCGAGTAGCCAAAAGACGCATATTAAATGGCTTGGTAATATAATCATCTGCGCCGGTTTCCAAACCATCGATCTTGAAAATGAGGGAAGTTCTGGCCGTGAGCAAGATCACTGGTACGTGGCTAGTGGTCAGGTTTGACTTGATTTTAGTACACATTTCGATGCCATCCATGTGGGGCATGGCAATGTCTGCCAGAATTAAATCTGGAGGATTGGCCAATGCCTTTTCCAAACCGATCACTCCATGGGCAGCCTCCTCGATCAAATAATCGGTATCCAGGTTTTCTTTGAGATAGGCACGGATATCTGGATTGTCTTCCACGATGAGCAGCAATGGTTTTTTATCGGAAGCATGACCATTTTCGGCCAGCGGCTGAGGATGATCGGATACCTGCAATCCTTTTTCAAGGGTATCGGTAATGACATAGTTGCCGATGTACTCGCTGTTTTTAAATCCAGGAATTTTTTCTTCATCCGTAAAATGGGCATTTCCTTGTTTTAAACCGACATAAAAAGTGGTGCCCTTACCTTCCTCGCTGTCTGCCCAGATTTGACCGTGGTGTGCTTCGATAATGGTCTTACTCAGCGCAAGACCTATGCCGGTGCCCCCCTTTCGTGCTGACTCTGGGCTTTTTTCTACCTGATAAAATCGATCAAATACGTAGGGCAATTGATCTGCCGGTATGCCACATCCCGAATCCCGGATCGCAATCAACAGAAATTTTTGATCTTGATCGAATAGCTTAGCATGCTGAACATTGACAAAATCATTTGTGGAAGCATACCGAATGTGCACCTCAATATTTCCGCCGTCATCAGTAAACTTAAGAGCGTTGGATAACAAATTGAATAATACCTTTTCCATCTGATCCCGATCGTAACAGAGGCTCATGTAGTCCTCTTCGGGTTTGAATTTCAACCGGATGTTGCGCTGCTTGGCAAGCCCCTTGAAGGAAAGTGCAATGTCATTGGCGAATTTGACAAAATTGCCCTCTGCGACCTTGAGTTTCATCAGCCCGGCCTCACTCTTTCGGATGTCTAGGAGTTGGTTAATCATGGTCAGCAAGCGGTTGGCATTATAGTGCATCCGGGTGAAGGATAAGTGCAGTTTTTTGTCCGTCTTATGTTCTTTGATGAATTGTTCTAAAGGGCTGATAATTAGAGTTAAAGGAGCTCTGAGTTCATGAGATATATTAGTAAAAAAGGTCAATTTCATCTGGTTGACTTCTTCCAGTTTTTCCCGCTCGATGCGTTCTAATTGCAGGCTGTGCTTGAATTCCGTACGCATTTTGGTGATTTTTAAAATGCCGTATAAGAGCGCAAAGAAAAACAGGGCATAGAGCAGATAGGCCCAACCGGTCAGCCAGAATGGTGGAAGGACTTTGAGCTTCAGCGCCATCGGGGGACTCCAGTAGCCATCACTATTACCGGCTTTTACCAAAAAGTTGAAATCATCATAAGGCAAATTGGTATAGTGAGCAATGCGCTG
The DNA here is from genome assembly GCA_964015035.1 of uncultured Saprospiraceae bacterium. Lineage (GTDB taxonomy): Bacteria > Bacteroidota > Bacteroidia > Chitinophagales > Saprospiraceae > BQJU01. The sequence continues at coordinate 45,133 of CAXHCA010000043.1, read as the reverse complement.
ACTGGCATCCGTATAAACCCAGTCCGCATCAAAGCCCTCCAATTTATGGGCATATTGGATTTTATTGGGTTTGCCAAATTGGATACCGACAAATTCAAAGGAAATAACATTGTCGCGGTGGCTCAATTCAATTTGCTTGGTCTCGCTAATGTGTTTTTCGAGAATGGTGCGGCCATCTTTGTTTTCCCCAATGGGAATGGATTTGTTGAACAACCTAAAATCGGTGATGGCCACTTGGGGGGGGATGGTATCGGGATGGATATCTTCGGGGAAAAATAGACTCAATCCGTTAACGCCACCAAAAGCCAGCTGACCATCGGCCGTAATGCAGGCGGCATCATCGTAAAAGTAGTTATCCTGTAACCCATCGGAGGCATCAAAGTTTTTGATCTCGGGGTTGCGGGAATCGTTGTAGAATTGCAGACAGGAGATGCCTCGTTGGGTGCTCACCCAGATCCGTCCCTGACGATCTGATAGGACCGATTGGATGATGTCATTGGCTAGTCCATCCTTGGCCAATACATGTGAGAAACTTCCGGTTTCCGGCTGAAAAAGATTTAAGCCACTATCCGTACCAATCCAGAAGCGATTTTGCTTATCGACATACAAACAATTGATAAAGTTATTGCTGATACTTCCCTTTTGGTCATGTTGGTAAAGAAATTTTTCAAGAAGCTTCAGTCCATTTGTTTGATGGTCAAAGGCCAATTTAAATACTCCGCCACCACGTGTGCCAACCCATAAAATCGGCTGGCCATTTTCTTGAGTCTCCAATAAATGAACAATTGGATAGGATTCAAGATTGATGCTAAAATCAGCGGTTGTATTGTACCTGAAAAATCGACCCGTTTGCCGATCATATCGAATCAGGCCAATGTTCCAGGAACCAATCCAAATATCACCGGTCACAGAGCCCGTAATGCCCATCAGGTGTTCCTGACTCAAATTGGATATGCCACCGCCCGTGTGGTACTGATCTAAATTTTTAATAATTGGAGCTCCTTTCAAAATGTCAGATTCCTTTACCCTGATTAGACCGGCACCCAGTGTGGTCATCCATAGCCACCCATCCTGGTCGAGATACAAATCTGAAATAAAACCAGCAGATTCAGATTCGTGCGGTACGGAGAGACTGAAATGTTGGGGGGGATCGGGAAATATCTGTTGCTTTTGAAAGGGCAAATAATCAAGACCGTGCCCGCGTGTTCCCATCCACATTCCATCTCCTTTAGAGTCATTGATGATGGTTGTAATTACATGATTTACAGCAGATTCTGCATCGGCCGGTTGGATGATGATAAACGGTTTGGAGGAAAGGTTGACCTTGTGCAATCCACCTTCCGTGCCAATCCACAGATTGTCCGATCGGTCACAAAATAAAGATTTAATGATGTTGTTGCTCAGTACGTTGGGTTTGTTGCTTTCTGCAATAAAATGGTGAATTTTATCCGATTTTAAATCGAGGAGATTTAGACCGTTAAAGGTGGCAATCCATAGTTTTTGATCTTTCCCCTCATACATATCCACTACAAAACTATTGCTAAGACTATTGGGGTCATTGGAGTCGTGGGAGTAATTCTTGATGTCAATATTGCGCAAATCGGTTGAAGAAAAACGGACTTTTTTCAAACCACCTTTAGTGCCAATCCACAAGCTATTGGGGTCTTGCCGGACGGAACGTACCTGATAGATATAATTATGCGGAGAATATTCGATAGAGGGAGGGCTGCTGTCAGATGGAATCAGGTTGTAGCGGACAAAATAGTTTGGGGTGCCGTCTGCTTTTCGAATGAGTCGATTCAATCCATCCTCTGTACCTATCCACAAGGTGCTGTCTGGACTCTGGCAAATGGAATAGACAAAATTGTGACTGATGCTGCGGATATCGGTCTGATTATTGGTAAAATGAATAAATTGATTGGTGCTGTCGTTGAAGAGGTTCAGTCCATTTTCCGTCCCGATCCAGAAGTAGCCAAATTGATCTTCGAATATTGCCCAAACGTTGTTGTTACTCAGGCTGTTCATATCAGCCGGATTGCGTTTGTATTGGATAAATTGATCAAGGGTTCGATCAAAACAATACACGCCACTATTGTGAGTACCGATCCACAGGCGCTTTTGACTATCTTCAAATAGGGTGGTAATCTTATTACTTTCCAGGCCTCTAATGTTGCCGGGTTCCTGCTTATACTGATGCACATTGTACCCATCGTATTTCATCAGTCCGGACCAGGTGCCCGTCCAGAGAAAACCCCGGTGATCCTGCAAAACGGCCGTAATTACACTGTGGGACAAGACGAGATCGGAAGGGAATTTTTCAAAACGATAGTGGTCTTGCTGGGCAATGCTTGGCAGCACCAGAATCCAGCCGATCAATAGCAAAATTATTGTCTTGATACATTTCATACACCACTCGCTCTTTAGGTAGTAAAAATAGTAACTGTTTGTGAAAGCAGGAATTTTTCTGACCTTCCAAAGGTCACTTTGACGGCCAATGTTACATTTAGGGTGCTTTTTTGTAGGGAATGGGGTAGGCGAGCACTTGATCTTACATGACCCCCAGGCGCTTTAGTTCCCAGAAGCATTTGGCGGTGGCTTCGATATCTGCGGCGGCGTTATGGGCTTCCTCGAAGTGTGTCTGAAATAGTTTGTAATGCAATTCCTCCAACTTAGGCCATTTGTAACCATAGCGGCTTGGAATAGCGCAGTAATTGGTACCCGCCTCCATCGTACAAATCCTCCTCTTCTTCGGAAAAGGATTGGGCCGTTTTGTGCGTAAGAATTCGGCGCCTAGAATTTTTTCGTCAAATTTCATATTGTGGGCCACCAGGAAATTTGCTTTATCCACCTGCTCGTGAAATTCCTCCAAAACGCTTGTCAAGTCGATACCCTCCTGCAATGCGATTTCCGTGGTAATTCGATGAATCGCCGCTGTAGCCGCTGATATGGTAAATCCTTCCGGCTTCACGATATGGTCATTTCTACTAATTTCCTTACCGGTCTCATCAAATAAAATCCAAGCCAACTGGACCAGTCGTGGCCAGTTGGCCGTATTGGTGACCGGCGCATTCCAGTTGCGGGGTAATCCGCTGGTTTCGGTGTCGAAGAAGAGGTACATGAGGTGCTGTATTTTGAAAGGTGTAAGTTACCGTTTTTTTTAAAACACGGCTTCCACTCCCTCCGGGTCTAGCGGCCCGCCAAAATTATACGGCTCCATCCCTTGAATGCGCAATTCTTCCGCCGGAACGGGCAATTGCGCGGGCGTACCGATCTGCAAGCCCCCCAGGTCATCTACTTCCAGGTAGTCCAGTCGCAGACCAACCCGCCGCCGGTCAAACCAGAGGCTCATGGGGGCGGTACTCAGCAGTTCGATGGCCCTTTCATAACGGATGGCGCGTTCTACTACTGCGGAAGTGGCCCCATTGCTGAGTGGCGGCAATTGCCCGCGGGTCACACGTGTACCCGCATTGATGATCGCAATAGCTTCCGGTAAGCGATCTAAAGCCCACAATGCTTCTGCTTGCAATAGATCATTATCTGCGGCTAGAAAAACGGGCATGGGCCCGCTGGTGGAGCCATCACCGGCGAAAGTAGGATCGGTGACATTGCGGTTGTGCTTGTAATGGGAATAATGCCATTCACCACGATCTGCGGGAAAATTATTGGTCGGAAAGTATAAGAAATCTGTTTCGAGTCTTTTATCGGCTGAGGTGGCTTCTGGATTGGCTAAGGGCGGTTCTCCCTGTGCCACCACTTGCGGGTAGCGGGTTGGTTGACTGGGATCAAGGGCTGCAATCAGGCGTTGGTCCACCCTGGCCCAAAACGGACCAATGCCTGCCTCTGCAAAAACGTAACTTTGGTAGCTTTGCCAAAACTTGCCGTCGGCTTCAGGAGCAAAATTGTAGGTCAAACCGGCTTCGGCATGTTCCAACACTGCAGTCCAGTCTACCAGGGCATTTTCCTCCGGAGTGCGGGGCCATTGCGCCAAGAAACGCGCAGCATAAGAATGGCTCAATTGAATAAACTCGTCAGAACCCAGGCGATGGCCGTTAAAATATTCGTGTACAAAGTTAATTCCCGAGACTTCCGCCAGGTCGATGGCCATTTCCAATTCTAAAACCGCATCGGGAATGACCTGAACATAGGGCACTAGTCCCAGGGGCTTTTGCAAATCCGTATTTTCATCCACCACATAGGTTTGGTCAAAGATCAAGCCGAGATACCCCCAACTGACCCCTCTGAGAAAATGGGCTGCTGCCAAAATCGCCTGATCTTGGGGCCCGCCATTGTCAATAGTCACCCCATTGTCGATGGCCATAATCACATCATTGGCTGTAGAGACGGCAGAAAGACAGCCAAACCACGGATCTTTCACAACTTGTTGATAGTCGGTTTCTTCGGAAGCGCGGTTATTGTAGGCTGTTCTTGGTTCCTCGCCAAAGCGTTCTGCACCAAAATTGGCCCAGCCCATGCCGTAAGCATCTCCTGCAACAGAAAGAGCAACGACCGGATGATCATCGTGCACGCCTTGCCACCAGGCTATGTAGCCACCTTGTAAGACGGTGATCAAATCACTGCCCGTAGTCAAGACTGCATTGCGATCGGGATTGTTGTTGTTGACCGTATCGAGGTCTTTACAGGCGGCCAGAAATATGATGGAGAAAAGTAGTAAAGCTTTTTTCATGCACGAATTTTTAATCGGTTAAAAAACCACCTGTAAACTAAACGTGTAGGTCTTTCGCAAGGGATAATTGAACGCATCCACCAGGAACAAACTCGGGTCGCCATTTGGTGTCCGGAAATCGCTGCCGCGGGCATCTGGTGCCCGGTTGGTTAGCGTGTATTCATCGCGCGGCAAACTGGTTACATCGGGATGAAAGCCGCTGTATTTGGTGATGGTAAATAGGTTTCTACCAATCAAACTTAGTTTAATCGATTGGATGTTGTCACCAAAAATACTTTTTAATGGACTATCCTTAAAGGTGTAGGAAAGTGATGCTTCCCGCAGCATAAAAAAGGAGCCATCTTCCACAAAGTGGTTATTGGGTACCAAGGAATTGTACAAGCCATCACTGCCGTAGAAACCTGCGGTAATGTTGTCGTATGCACTCACGTCGGCGTGGCGCAGGTCACGGTATAACCACTGTTTCGTAAGATTGTACACATCACCGCCCTTCTTCCAGTCAAAGAGGGTGTATAGCTCGAATCCGCGATACCCCAGAGTATGCAAAAAGCCCATGCGGAAATCGGGGTTTACATCGCCAATTTTTTGCAACAAGGGATTGCCGTTGGCATCGACTAATTTGTAAGGTACCTCGTCGGCGGTCCCCAATAGATCGTTGTGCACGATGTAACCGGCATCATTCAGGGAATAATCCAATGGACTGACTCCCTCTTGTTCTCCAATTTGTTCGACGCTTGTCGCAAATACTTCTCCGACCATGGTGCCCAAAGCAGCACCCTCTTCGATCAGGAACAGGGACGAAGCCTGGATGCCCGGGCCGGTATTATAGGTCGGCACTTGTAGCTCCGACACGGTTTGTTGCACCCGATTGAAGGTGGTAGCTACATTCCAGCGAAACTGCTTGGCGCGAATTTTAAACAATTTCTTTAAATCGGTATCGAGTTTTGCTTCATAAACCGTTGCATCAATGGTTCCGGCATTGCGCCATTGTCCTAAAAAGCCCGCAGCTCCAGGAAGAGGCACCAGCAGAATCTGATCCTTGGTTACAATGTTGGCATAGTTGAATTCCAGGTCAAATGCTTTAAGGAAAATGGCATTTAGCCCAATCTCAGTTTCGGTTGAAAGGGCGGGTTTGAGGAAGTTATTACCCAAAGTGCGTTTAGTCGTGGTGCCGTTGATCAATTCCACCGTTTCAAAGCGTTGCTCAAAGGTGGGGCGAATACCGGAAGTACCGATGGAGGCTCGCAGTTTCAACTCCTGGAAACCTTTGATCTTCATGGTCTCCGTGAGCCGATAGGCGGCACTTAGTCGGTAATAATTGGCATTGCGCTCTTCAGGTCCAAATAAGGAAGAACTTTCTCGGCGAATCAGGCCACTAAAGATGTAGCGCTTTTTGTAGTCGACATCTGCCAGTAAAAAGCCGCTGTACGCCACGATTTCCTGCATTTCAGAGGAGATGAAAATATTGCTGCGGGCATTATCGAGGGAGCGAATGCCTGCGACTGCGAGGTTTTCGCCACGACTTTCATTGAGTTGTCGAGTGAGGTCTTCATACAGAAAGCTGGCTTGGATGGCGGTGGCCAAACCACCAAATTGTCGCTCGGCGGTAGCACTTAATCTGGAGGTGAAAAACTGGTCGGTGCGGTTACTTCGGTGTATACCGCCGCCACCACTGTTTTGCACACCTGTTGTGACCAACGAGCCAAAAAGTCCGGGGATATTGTTACTCAAATACCCCTTTTCAACAAATTGCTCAAATGCATGATTTGAGCGATCTATGCCAGCTTGGTAACTCAAGGACAACCAGAGATTCGGATAATAATTCACTTGAAAGCTGCCCAGCGTCCGGTTGCGATTTACGCTCTGTTCGGTATGGGCACGATCATAAAGTGGATTGGAAATCCCCAAGCCGGTATTGTCAATATCCCAATCGTTGGCCGAACCATCTTCTTCATTGACCGCATCCAAATCAAAGATGGGGGTGAGAAACAGCATCGAAGCCAGGTAGCTGCCCGGGCCATTGGAGGTGGGCGTTAATAAATCCTGGGTAGCGCTGCTGTAATGACCGTTGGCTCTCAACTGCAATTTGGCGCTGATCTCATGATCAAAATTGAGCCGAAAGGCATGGCGGGTGTAACCATCCGAATTTTGGATGATGCCCTGGTCGCGGAACCGTTGTGCCGAAGCGAGAAAGTTTGTCCGGTTGACCTTTCCTTGTACTCCCAAGTAATGGGATTGATAACTCCCCTTTTGGAAAAGATAGGCCTCCTGGTAATCTTGTAAATTGGGCAATGCTGTATCGAGAATGCCATCTTCTGAAGGATTGCCCAGGATAGGCTGTGGGCCGGTAGGATCTATGATCTCGCGATTGGTCATGGTATTGAGCGCGAAGCGACTCGTCTCCTGAGAATAACCCATTTCACTGCGGTAAGTTATCTGCGTTTCTCCGGCCGCCAAATCCTGCCCTCGCTTGGTGAAGATTTGGATCACCCCATTGGCCGCTTGCGAGCCGTAAAGGGATGTTCCGGCAGAGCCTTTTAGCACCTCAATGCGATCGATATCTTCCACATGGAAATCAGCCAGTGAAGTGCCATTGAGGTATAAGCCATCCATAATCAACAACGGCTGTTGCCCGTTGGCAATGGAATTGGCGGAACGAATTTGGAAACTCACCCCTTGTCCCGGTTGTCCTCCGGTTTGATTGACGCGTAGCCCGGCCACCTTCCCTTGTAATCCTCCACCGGGGTCAGCTGCCGGCACCGTATTGATCAGTTTATCGTCTAAATTACTGGCGGCAAAACTCAGCAATTTGCTGTATTGTCCAACGGCCGTACCGGTGACGATGATTTCAGCCAGCTCCGTAAATTCCGACCTCAAGGCGACATCCACCTGTGTTTTTGCCGCAATTTTGACTTCGGCAGGCTCAAAACCGGTGTAGGTAAACACGAGGGTGGGGTACTCCGGTGATTTTCGGGCGAAGAAATTGCCACCCGTGGCTGCTCCGGGAACAGCAATTTGGTAATTGCCATTTTCGTCTGTCACGGTACCGTTTCCCGTTTCCTGTAAAACCACATTGACTCCTGCAAGTGGAACACCATCGGCATCAGTCACCCGTCCGCTGACCATTGAGGTTTGGGCGTGGCTTGTCGTTATTCCCAGTAGCAAAAGACCAAGAAGCGACAGAAAATGCGATATTCTCATAAGCGAATTTTCTGTTTACTTGGTGACGTCAATTTCGAGCGGCTCCTCCGGTGCGGAAGACAAACAGCCCCAGCCTTTTTTAGGATTATAAATGAGGATCAAATACTTCCCAGTGTGGTACATCTCTGCCTCCAATACAAATTCCGGCTTCTCCTGTAATTCCTCGGTTCCAGGAGCCAGCACCCAGGCATCGGCCGTTTGGACGTATTGATAAAGGGTATATTGATATTCCTTATCGGAAAAATTGTACTTGATCTTGATTTCATCTCCTTCTAAAATCGGCTTATCGCCAATGACTTCGATTTCTCGCTTATATTTACAGGGCTTGAATTCCTGTACTTCCAGCTTTGGCGCATCATAATTTAACACATCAGCATAATCAAAAGCTTCTGGATTATTGGCATCATTTGGATTGACAAATCCCTTGCCCTTTACCGCTACAATTTGGCCCTCCGTAGGAGGCTTCAACCGATCGCGGTAGTCGAGGATTTCTTCAATGCCATATTTAGGACCTTCACCCATTACGTATGCTGCTTTGCGCACGCCATTGCCGGTTTTGACAACTACTTCAAAGTATTGATCATCCTGAACCATGCCACCCACCAATTCGTTGATGATGGCGCCCGGCTTTTTACCGCTCACCAATAGGCGCAATTGCTCTGGCGTTTTTCCGGCCCAAACAGTGTATTCACAACCGCTTTCCTGACAACATCTTGGGTTCAACCAGGAAATGAATAGAGGGCTAGATGGATCATTGGTGCCGAAGCCTAACTGTAAATCCTGAATTTGGGTACAGTTGGGGTCACTGGCCGTTACCTGCACTTCACTGATGGTTTCTTCCATTAAAGATTCGTCGATGCTGTAGGCCCCAAAGTCATCAGCACCTCCACGAGAAGCAGTGGTGTTGTCGTTATTGACGGGGACTACAGGATCACCGTAACTTCCCGGATAGCTGGACCATCCTTGTTGCTCTTCTGCTTGGCTACTGCCTCTTGAGGCAATGCGCTCATCATTCCAATTGAAAGCTTGCGGGGGTTGTACCGGTGTTACTTCCGATTCGGAGTAAGGACTTTCCTTTGGATTGGAAGCCAGGGCCCTTTCCTCAGGAGATTTCACCCGAATCCAGAAGGACTCATTGGCTACAGCCTCTAGACCATTACCCGGAGCGACGTAAATTACGACCTGCAGGGTGTGAATTCCTCGTGCGAGATCCTTTTCATCAATCTGCACGTTAAAAGGGGTTTTACCACCAGGAATTAAGCGCAAAGATTGCAACGGTATATCGCGATAGCCAGGGTGTACGTAGCGGATTTCCGCAAACGGGTGGTAATCCGCACAAGGAGAATATTTCGAAAATTCCAGAATCCCGCTGATCATATCGCCAACCAAGGTCGCGTGCCCGGTAGCGCCACATTCATCGGGAAGGGTTGGTGAGGCCGGCGCCTTCACCGTCTTCTCTTCCATCGTGATTTGTTCCGCAAAAGCATCGGGTTGTGAATGATCGGGAATGATGATTTTGGTGGCAAAGTTGTTAATGACCGGTGTGGTACAATTCTCGCCCCAAGCCATCACTCGCACCTGGTATTCACCGGGTGTCAACCGGCAGAGAGGCTCCGTACGCAATGCGGCTCCTATGGCGTCCTGGCGCTGTCCATCGGCGCGTAGGGGCTGCCAATTGCCAAATCCCTGCTTGGTTTCTACGCTAAAACTCCAGGAATCACCCTGACAGTTGAGGCATTGCACCATAATGGCTGGGCGGTTTTCCTGCCCACAGTATCCGGTAGGATCAACCCGTACTTCCACTTCTGGACTGATACAGGGTTTGGCTAGCGGTTGGTTGTTAATTATGGCTTTTTCCACTGGTGTTTTGGCCGCTTGTTTGGCCACTCGTGGTTGGCTATAGCGGTAAGAGGCTTCCAGCACTTCTTCGGTGAATTTCCGGGAAAGTCCCTTTCCTTTCCGATAGTCAATGCCGAAGGTATAGATGTGATAATCCTGCAAACCGTTGATGAGGATGGTATCCTGCTGGCGGTTGCCAATTTCGCTTAAGCCCCGTGCCAGCATCTTCTCACCATCCGCCTGGAAATTGGTACCCTGGTCTTTGAGCCAGACCGAGTATTCCAGCGCATCTAGTTTGCTGTGGGTAAAGTAGACCACTAGTTTAACCTGGCCTTCTTCATCAGAAGGAAGGACGTGAGATTCAAAAACGGGGTCTTCTTTATCGATCAATCCTTTAAAAATGTCGCCTTGTCCGTGTACCTGAATTGTAAAAATCAGGGCAAGACTGAAAATCATAGTATGCGCCAACATTGATTTCATATAAATAATTTTTTATTGACTAACTAATGGATGACTTAATCGATCGCCTTTTCAACCGCAAGATTAGACATCGTGGGCTAAAACGCGAAACAATTATTGTTAAAAAACAGCTCTTTAACATAAAATCGGGGGTCAAATTGTTTGAAAACTGTTAAATTTTCGCTAACGACTGCGTTTTCTTTCTTTCAAACGCTTTTGGTATAATTCCTCCCGCGCCTGTGAATTGTCCGGATTGGTGATGTCTTGTAAGTCTTTTGCATCCGGATGATTCGGGTTTATTTTGCGACCTGGGAAAGCGAGTTTTTTATCCAGCACCTTTTCGGTTTTTGTGTTGGTTTCTTCTATCAATCTGGCCATGTCTTCGTCGGTCAGGTATTTATTGGTCTTCAATTCTTTTTTTGCAATTTCCTTAGCGACTTCACGGCCTACGATTTCTTCGTACAGGGCATCGTATTCTTCCCGCTTCGATGCCCGGTCTCCTCGTCTGGTATTGTCCTCAGCAACGCTTCTACGCTCGTAGTCGCTTACGGTCACTTCATCTGCTACGTATTCTGCTTTGCGATCTTCTTCGGTATCGGCGGCATAGCCTCCTATTAACTTTTGACGCACCGCCCGGTCATAGTCACTCAGGCTATAGCGGGATAGGTTGCGCTTCAACTCGCTTTCTGAGTACTCACCAATTTTGCTTAATCCTTCTACCCACAACTCACTATTGGCAGAATATTTAAAATAATTATTGCGGTACTTCCGTGAAGCTGTTTGTTTAATTTCTACCAATGGCTCAATGATCGTGCCAACGAAGGTGGATAAATTGGTAATGTCTGCCCCAGCCTTAATCTTTGCAATACCAATTGAAAGGGCCACGCCGGCCGGCACACCATTGTTCATCGCTTCCTTAACGGCAAATGGGGAAAAAGTCTCAATCCATTCTTCAATTTGGGCATTTTTTTTGATCAATCCTTTAGAATCGCGGCGATTGTAGGTCTTTGGCATGCTGTAATTCTCCTCTGATGCAGAAGAAGTTCTAGGACTTACTTTTATTGGGCTTACTTCCGTAGAAGCTCCATCGCCAGCCATCGATGCCATGGCGTAGGTTGGCTGATCATCAGGACGAAGATTGACCCCATTTTTGTTTAAGTAGCCCACGGAGAGGATTACCGCAAAGGCAAAACCCAACAGGTTGAAGAGGCTAAATCCGCCCCGGTTGTTTGATTGATAATTGTTTTTCATCTCTCTGAATTAATTAGGTTGTAAATTTATTGATCTTATTATTTCGAAACTGATTTGATTAAATCGATGTCAAAACGCCACAACTCGTACGTGTCTATGATATAGGCGATCTTTTTATGATAGGTCGGACTAGTGGCATAACCGGCCATCTTCAAACCTGCGGCGCAGGCAGCGTAGTAGGGAACCTTTGTACGGCCATCAAAAAAGTCTTCAGGGGATATATGTGAACTCGGTTCATAAAGTCGCGCGGCCTTAGAAATGTCGCAATAGGTTCCTACCGGAAATTCCTTCCAAATCCAGCTGTAGCAGCCCTTTTTTCCCATCTTGCAATCCTGGGAAAGCAGCTGCGTATGGCGGTAATAACTATCGGCTACATTGCGGTAGACTTCAAAGCGATCATAACGATGGTCATCGTGAAAATTATAGGAATTAATGGCCGGTTTTCGGTGGATAAACTCGTCATTGCGCAATTTGTGAAAGGCTTTTTGTTTGATTTTTTTTCGCGCTTGCTTACTAGGTAAAGCCTTGATTCCGAATTGATTATTGGTGGCTGTCGACAGTTTTGAAGTGCCGGCTTTTGACTCTAGGATGGCTTGGGCCAATTTGGTGCTGGCCAAAATCTTGGATTGGTACATTTCATAAAGTGCCAATGATTTATGTGCTTCTATATAATCGGTAAATTTCTTGGCGGCCCGCAATTTTCCTTTGGAAAAACCTTTCTCTTTAAGCTTGTTGAGGATGGCTTCGGCATTCCAACTGGACTGGACTATTAGGTGTTCGCCTGCGGCAAACTGGGCCCGCTGGTTGTTTTGTGCAAAATTGTCTCCCGATTGGATGTCTAGTTGAGGGTGGCCAGAAAAATTGGTCTGATAAAAGTGATTGATGGCGGCATTCCCCAAGTAGCTGATAGTGCGGAGCCCCTCCTGATAGGTATCTGTAAATTCACTAATCACGGGTAGTTGGCTCCACTCTTCGCCATGGTTTTGATAATAATATAACCCGACCACGATGAGGATCACAGTAAACAGTCCAAAAAAGAAGCCGTTTAAGGTTTGGGTTGCCAAATTGTACAAGTTGCGCATCATTTCCGGGGTCGAAATTTGATTATTTTTTAATCAAGGGATAGGGGTTGTGATCAATATTGCTCAACTACAGACCGCCCATCGCTCGTGAATAGGTGTCTTTTAGTTAATAGCGCTATTAGATTTTTTTGGGGAAAAGTGCTGTTTTAAGATAATTCCGTTGCTAAAGAGTGGTTTGATCGATTTCAGGCTGTTTGTTCGCCATCCCGCCCGTGTTGATTTATAGAAGAGTAGTTCTCAATATTTTATCCCCTTTGCCGACAAATATCGCAAATTGTACAGAATTTCTCTGACTTTAACAAAAGGAATCATTTGTTTTTTCTTTAAAAAAATTCCAACACCTTGTCTGTGGGGAAAACAAAAAATAGTACTTTTGGGGCGGTTCTACTCATAATCTCCAATTGGTGCTTGCATTAGCATCCCCCTATTGCCCTGTTCAATGGCGTGCAATCCTATTACTAAGACGACTTCAAAAAGGACGAAAAACTCAGCAGGTATCTTTACTTCTGACAGTTTAAGTGCATGTTTGGAGGTGGTGCTTTAGCAACGAAAATTGCGGGTTTTACCAGGACTGAATGACTGCCTCCAATCATGCACTAACCAGTCAAAGTACTTTAACGCTATGATGATTGAATCAAAAGCAACTTTACTGATCTGTTGGAAATAAAAAAATAAATATTTGTTTTTTTTATATAAATGGAAGATGAAAATTTAGATTTGTTGGGTTGATGCCCTTCTCAAATCTGAATCCAGAGGAATACCAGCAGAATGAGTATTGAGCAAAAAGTGGTACAAATTTTCCTTCTTGGGGTATTTTGTGGCTTATGGTGCCTACCGCGCATCAGTGCGCAATCTATAATTATTTTGGATGAATGTGACTTTGCATACATTGATCCACAGGATGGCAATAGCAGTACCGGACAAACCCAGGATACGCTGGAGTGGTCAGCCTATTTTGACAACCCCAGTTTTGTTCATCAATATTATATCGATATCAATGCGTTTGGCGGCCAACAGGTGGATCGAGCTGAGGTGTATGCCATCATGCCCGAGGATACCCTGAAGTTGCTAAGTAGCATTGCCTTTGGCAATTGCATCGATTGTGTGAGTGGTTTTTCCCTGGTAGATAATGGGGTGTCACAAGTTGATGGGGTCAGTGATGTAGCCACCATGAATATGTGGATCCAATCGCTGAGCCAGCCGGACTTTGCGCTGAGTGGCAATTTGCAAACCCTAACCGGAGTGGGGCGGTTGAGTGGCCAAACACCGGGTTGTGCCATTGGCCTCTTGGTCCGCTACAGCGTATACAGCAATCCCGCCAGCACCAGTACTGAGTTCTCTACTTACATCTTTTGTCCCGAACCTATTACAGATTGTACCATTACCCGAGACTTTACCCTGGATTGCAGCAAGGACAGCCTCTTTTTAGAGGCACAAGTCCCAACGGGGTGTTTTGCCGCTGATGCGCAAATGACCTGGTACAACAATCAGGGCTGGTCAATGAATCAAACCAGTGCGGGGCTGCCCATTCCGGGCAATCTGGGCTGGTATTACTTTCTGGTCGAAGATGAATGTTGCCGAATGCTGGATTCCCTGTGGATTGATATTCCGCCATTTGCCGATGCCGGAGCAGACCAGATTGCCTGTGAAGGTGATGCGGTCAGTTTGACCGGTACGGGGGGAGAAAGTCATTTTTGGGAACTACCCAATGGCAGTATTTCCCCGGGAGCTTTATATGACATTCAGTCCATTCAAACCGGTCAGACGGGGCTATATACCTTACATGCTATCAATGAGGAAGGTTGCGAAGATACCGATACTCTGGTGCTGGAAGTCAATATTCCCCCCATGCCGGAGGTGTCTATTTCCAATCCTTGTTTGGGCGAGACATTGACCTTGGAGCTACTCAATGACAGCCTGTACAGTCAGATCAATTGGACGAATGCCCAGGGCCAACCAATTGGCGATCAGGTGGTCGATTTTCAGTTGGAAGACATCGGTATCTATTCTTTACAAGTGACGGATCTAGCGGGTTGTAGTCTAACCCAGCCCGTGGAAGTAACGGGGAATGCCCTCCCGGAATTTGAAACCCTGCTTGAAGAAGCTTGTGATAGCACCCGTATCTATCTCTTTCCACCGGAGTATGACTATGTCTGGGAAACCGGCGATACCGGTGCCGTTTTTAGTAGTGCCAGTGGTGGAACATTTGCGCTAAGCATTACCGATGAGGTGGGGTGTACCAGTGTGGCAGAGGTTGAATTGCCCGCTCCGGACGGTCCGGCGATTGAATTTGAAGTCACCCACCCCCGCTGTCCGGGTGATTTGGGCGTATTGGAAATCAATGTGCTCAATCCCAATCGGCCAACGATCTTTTCGATTGATGGTGGGATTAATTATTTCCCCTATACCCGCTACGATCAAATGGTCCCGGATACCTATACGCTGGTGGTACAGGATGCTTTGGGGTGTATGCAGGAATACGAATTGGAAGTGGTGGCTCCCGATACGTTGGGCGTAGCCATTGATGTGGAACAAATCACAGTTCGGCCAACCACACCGATCCATTTGGAAGCCCAGATTATTGGTGATCCCGATATCATTCAGTGGCTGCCACGGGAAATTGATACGGGGGAACCGACGACTAATTTTATCGCTTACCGCGATATGGATGTGCGGGTAGTCGTTCGGGATGATCGGGGGTGTTATGCCTCGGCAGGATTTCCGCTGACCATTGAGTTGGGAGAGATCTACATACCCAATGCGATTTCGCCAAATGATGATGGGATCAACGATCGCTTTACTTTCTACAGTGATGGTGCATCTGGAGAAGTGATCGAATACCTGAGCATTTTTGATCGTTACGGGGGGCTGGTCTTTGAAAAAGCGGGACTACCCATCAATGACGAATCCGTGGGTTGGGATGGTCGCTTTCGTGGAAGAATGCTGAACCCCGGGGTATACACTTATTTTGGGCGGGTTTTATTTGGCAATGGAGAATCAAAAATATACAAGGGGGATGTGACCCTTCTCCGATAAAATGAAGCAATAGTGAGAGACAATATCTTTAAGGTGAAAAATACTACAAGTAGATGGGGATGGAGTATCACCATACTGCTGCTAACAGCAGTGATGAATCTATCGGCTCAGCAACTGGAGATAGGCATGGAAACGGTGACGGGTCGGGCACGAACGACGTTTAAAGGCGACCTGGCAGAAATGATCGGATTCTCTGAGCTGGAGATCACCGATGCGGATTTGGATACGGCTTTTCAAGCTTTTGATTTAAGTGCTCCGGGATGGGTGAAAAATCTTTTTCCCGGTATTAGGATAGCCGTAGATCAGGAGGTGAATAAGAAGTTGAGCCGCAATATTAACGGTGTGCGCTTTTTTGCGCGTTATCGCTTTATTGGGGGCAGTTTTACGGTGTCTGATCCGCGTTTAACGGAGCAGCAAGAATCCAAAAAGCTCAAGAATCAAGTAAAAGCATTGCGGCTTTCGCTGGGTGGAAAAGCGGAAGAACTGGCTGAACACCTGGCCCTGATGGCGCTGGCGGATGAGACGCGAGTCAATCCGTTTTTCTCCAAGCGCTACGACCTGGAGGCCTATGTGCATTTTAAAAAGTTGCTAATGGGAAACGACCCATTGGTGGTGTGGGGAGCCAAGAAAAATGCCAGCGTAGATGCAGAATTGACGGCGGGAGTTCGCTTTACTGCTGACCCTTCTCCGGCTGTGGATTTGGGGAGTATTTTATTCATCTCTCAGACCATTGATTCTTTATTAGAAGGCGGCTTATTAGCACCGATTGAATCGACAACGGACCAGATTGCAGTGGCGGTGCAAAATGTGGTGTTTGGCAAGTTTAAGGATCCACGTGTGGTGCCTTCGCTGGGCTGGTTTGTTCGGGCCGCGGTACCTGTCAATTTTGGTGGTGGTTTCTCCGTGGTGGGGGGCGCTGAAGCGAGTATCAACAATCACGTGGCGATCAAGGGAACAAAACCAATGACTTCGCTTTATGCCTTTGTTGGATTGCGGTGGAGTGTGATTGGTAAACGAACGCGGTAGTCCGGTTGAGCGAAATTTATTTCGCCTGATTCTGGAGCGGTTTCATTACTGCAACCCATCGTTTGTTGACCAAAATAAATTTTGGACAACTATTGAGGAACCCGGCCTAGCGATGTGCAGCAGGCTACCGGCTTGTCCGGGAGCGCCCGCAGGGCCGAACGAATAGAGAGCTGCGTAACGTAGCGGCCGCAGGCAGGCCCCAAAAAATTGAAATGAGAAAAAATGGGATTAAATAGATCGTTCTTGGGTAAATCTTGTGGTCAAACAAAAATGAAAATCATAAACGCCTAAAAGAAGTGTTGATTTACATTTTAGTTTGACTTTGTACACAAGATTTGTCAAAGAACAAAATAAATCGTTCTTGGGTAAATCTTGTGGTCAAACAAAAATGAAAATCATAAACGCCTAAAAGAAGTGTTGATTTACATTTTAGTTTGACTTTGTACCACAAGATTTGTCAAAGAACAAAATAAATTAGACATGAATGAGAAAAAACTACTACTAATCTTATCTACATTGTTGTTGAACCTGGCCGTTTTTGGCCAACGTAACCAATCTAGTTACTTCCGGATACTGGACGATGCACAAATTGATTTTGGACTACAACTGAACGGCATTTTTGCCATGGATGATCGGGCACCGCTGTCGGCCAATCCGCATTATCAGGCGATGCTCAACCTCATTGTATTGGGCGCGAGTCTGGAGGCTTTACTACAGGGCATGGAAGACCCGATAAACGATATTGATCTGAACCGGGAATTTGGCAATAACGGCTATAATAAGACGGCGATCAGCCTGTTTTTGCGCTACGGATTTGGTGAATCGAATGACAGTCGATTGCAGCAACACTTTCTGGAACTGGCTGTGGGGGCAGGCTACTTCAAGGGGGGGAAAGGCATGAATGTACATCTGGACTACCTGTTTAATGTGGCGAAAACCAACTATGGTGCAGGGGTCAATAGTATGGATCGGACCTTTGATTATGAAATATTTCTTGGGGCTAGAATGGGCATGGATTGGAGTTTCCGTCGTTCGGAAAGTCAGGCTGGATTTTTTACACACCTCAACAACGAGATCAAACGCATTGCTGACGAAAATGAATTCACAGCGGCGCAGCTGATCCGCATGGAAGAATTGCTGGAGCAAAGCAAAATCCTCCTCCCGGATAATGTAGGTGGTCGCGCCTTTCACATCGGTCCTGTAGTAGGCGGGAGAGTCTCCAAAAAACTCACCAAAAATTTGCGTGCTTTCCTCAGTGCCACGGCCTTTTATGACGTCATGGACCTGACGGCGGGTAATGCGAATAAGGAAAATCAACGCAGTCAACATCAGATCGCATTGATGTTGGGTTTGAGTGTGACGCTCGGTTCGGAAGGAGAGATGCGGGTGGCGGATTTTTTCTGATGCAATAAAAACATCGCTTGCGTGGATTATTAATCCGAGCCTTCTCCCTCCTCACTCGCTGCCTCCAATAGATCCTTTGGCAGGGTTTTGCTCGTCCGTGCGCCCAATTCCCGGATCTTTTCGGCGCGCCCGACGAGGGTATCTCCAAATTTTTTGGAATCGACTAGCTTATTCATGGCATCGTGGTAGGCACCTTGGGCTTGGTTGAGGCGCTGGCCGATGTCTTTGAGGTTGTCGACGAAGGCACAGAATTTATCATAAAGCATCCCGCTTTGTCG
This sequence comes from uncultured Saprospiraceae bacterium, assembly GCA_964015035.1. Classification (GTDB taxonomy): domain Bacteria; phylum Bacteroidota; class Bacteroidia; order Chitinophagales; family Saprospiraceae; genus BQJU01. Next base: position 26,873 of record CAXHCA010000043.1, on the reverse strand, counting down.
AGCGATTTCGAGTACACTTTTCTTTTGTTTTTCCTGTTTCCAGATGTAGGAAACGGTGCGCATGGTAGCGAGTAGGGTAGAGGTCGTCACGATGACGATATTATGATCGAGGGCATCGAGAAACAACTGGTTATCTTCTTGCACTGCCAAAGCAAAGGCCGGTTCAATGGGGACAAAGAGCAGGAGATAATCCGGAGAATTGATGTCGTAGAGGTGCTGGTAATTTTTGGAGCTTAGGTCTTTGACGTGGGCCCGCAAGCTATTGACATGTGCTTTGAGGTGTTTCTTTTGACTTTCCTTTTGATTGGCATTAAAATATTTTTCATAGGCCACCAAGGAGACTTTGCAGTCGATGATCAGGTGTTTTTCCTCCGGCAGGTCAATGATGAAATCTGGCCGTTTTTGCTGGCCGTTTTCGTCGCGGTAGGTACTTTGTGTACGGTAGTGGATGTCTTTGTGCAGACCGGCTTTTTCGAGGATCATTTCCAGCTGCATTTCCCCCCAATCCCCCTGGGTTTTGTTTTCTCCTTTGAGGGCAGAGACCAGGTTATTGGCATCCGTGCTCAGTTGTTGGTTGAGGTCACGTAGGTGTTCAATTTCTTTCTTTAGAGAAATGCGGTCGCGGGTTTCCTCCACAAAGCGTTTTTCAATACCCTCTTCAAAAGTTTTAATTTTTTCCCGCAAAGGAGAGAGAATGTCTTGCAGCTGCTTCTGATTTTGGTCCGTAAATTTCTGGCTTTTCTCTTCCAGCAAACGGTTGGCCAATTGCTCAAACTCCAGCTTAGATTGCTGTTGCAAAGCAATCACCTCTTCCTTTTGGTGTGTTAGGCGGTCTTCCAGACCAATTAAGGCCTGCTCACTCGCCGACACTTTGCCGGTGAGGACTTTGATTTCTTCTTGTTTTTCCTGAAGATCAGCGCGAAGTATGTCCGCCTGTTCCTGGACGTTATCAAAGACTTCTCGTGCGACATAGCGCTTTTCCAAGTCTTCCCGAGAAACCGCACTAGTCAGCAATTGGTTTTTTGTCCACAACCAGCCGATGAGTCCGCCAAAAAGTGCACCGATAATGAGGCAAAGGACGATAATAGCAAGGTCAACCGTCATGCGATGAGTTTATCAACAAATTGATTAAAAGATATCGTTGATAAAGTTATATTAAAAAGGGGAGATGGGAAAATAATGGAGAATGTGTTTTCTGCAAAATTGCCAATGGCGGTCAATGTGATTTGGGTTAACCGTATTAGGGCAAACGCTCATCAGCGGGTTGTTACAAAATCACCCATCGCTTCACATCCACCGCCTGACCATTATACAGCAGCCTCAAGACATAAATGCCACTGGCCATTTTGATGCCCAATTGATTATTGGTGTCTATACTGACTTGATGCAGCCCGGCAGCAACCTGATTTGGTCCCGAAGACTTGATACGTTGTCCTTTCAAGTCATAGACCTCCAAGTTGACCGTCCCGGCTTTGGGCAAGGCAATTTCTACCTGCCCGTTGCGGCGCATCGGATTTGGGAAAAGGTGCCGAAGGTGCGCCCGTCGAATCGAGGCATCGGGGAGATCGACATCATCGATAATTAGCGGTTCAATATTTAAAGTAATATCCGCAACCCCGTGAAAATAGCCATTTTGATCCAGGACCAACGGAATAATGCGTTCCGCTGCATCCGGATCGGAAGCCCAGGGATCAATCGGGATGGACTCGTCCCCTTCAAAGTAGATTTGCGTGGTGAGCAGAACACTTTCACTACTCACTTTATAATGCAAATGCCGCGGACGAAACTGATTGCCATTGAGGTATTTGCCGGGTAGGATGGTTTGATAAGCATATTGCCCATTTTGATCAGTAGTGACCTTGCCGCGGTAGTTGACGGTCTCGTAGCCCCCCCCATCGTTGGCATGCCAGACATCCACCAAGGCATTGGCAATGGGGGTCTGGCAGTCATTGGCATATACCGTTCCGGTCATAAACAGGCGAGTGCCGACCGCCTCATCTGGGGCCAATTGTAGGGTTTGTGGAGCACCGGGTAGATAAAAGGGCCCTTCAATGTCGTTGGTTGTGAGGCATTGCGTGTGTAACGGAAAGCTAATTACAGAACCTACCCCCGACAGAGAGAGCACTTTTAATAGATTTCTTCGGCTAAATTTCATGATGTTATACTTTTTTACCACAGAGCGGCACTTTTACTCAAAATTTATAAAACAGTTGAGCCTCCAGGCTAAATGACTTTTCGTATTCTTGTAGTGCCTTTAATCGCTGTAGGTAGGTGCCCGAAAGCTGGATTCCCCAGCGAGGAAATAAGTTGGCGCGAATACCCGCGGATGCATACCCGTAATTTAGAGAGAGCGCGTCTTTTCTATAGGTCGTTTGCTGAATGATTTCCGGGTCCAGGTATACAAAATCCGAGGTGTAGGTCGCTTTGATTTCATTGATCAAGCTCGCTTGCCCCATGACGCCAACTGCGAGCATTGGATGAATGCGTTTTTGGTTTAAAAACTGCCAATCCAACCCCAACCGATAGTAGATGTTTTGTTGGTGGCTGGAAAAGCCGTTGCCATAATAAAGATCCGGGGGTTGCAGGTTATAATAAGCCGGCACCGAGTCCATGGCTTGATAGTTTTGCCATTCATGGCCCAATTCTACTTGTAATCCCAGGCCCTTCCAAAGCCTTCGCCGCAATTGGATGCCCGCCTGCTGAAATTGCTGTTGAATCACGCCGGTTTCGGCGACATTGGCCGGATCTTTTACTGGTCCAAAATGGTAAGTAATGCCAAGTTCGTTGAGCGTTTTTTTTCTGTTTTCTCCTTCTTCAAGCCTGGTATTTAGCGGAACTAGCGCCAAGTGTGGCGTACGCGTTTTGTGGAGAAGGACTATTGGCATAGTGCTCAAAAAATCAGCAGCAGGTTGTTTTGTAGCTTGAGCAAATGGAGATACATTTTTAGCCTGGAGAATATCGGCACCTTTGGCTATTGGGGACCTTCCCGTAGACTCAGCCGGTAACGATGGTGATGAAGGCGTTGTATTTTCCGCAAGGAAAACCGGAACACGCACCTGTTGGTACACGGTGTCAGTTTGCCAGACAGTATCAATCAGGGTTCGTACAGTGGGCTGAAAGGCGGTTAGTTCATGAATGCGGGCTTCCAGCCCATTGATGGTTTGACTTTGTACGTACCAATTGCCAAGGAGGACTAACAAAAGTAGTAGACTCAGCCACGGCCACCAACCAAACCACCACTTTCTCCGGCGTTCTTTGTAGAGCTGACGATCGAGATCCTCCCAGTTTCCTTCATCGAAGGGTAGGTCTCGTTCATGCTCAAAACTTTGGTTAACTAAATTTTCCAGATCCATACTATTGGGCTTTTTGCTGATCCGGATAGCTATTCATCAGCATGTTTTGCAATTTCTTTTTGGCTTTCGCCAAATTCGACTTCGAGGTACCCACACTAATGCCCAGCTCTTTGGCAATTTCCGGATGGGAAAATCCCTCTACCACATGTAAGTTGAAAACCAATCGATAAGCCGGCGGCAATTGCTGCACGATCCTCAACACATCATCCAAGTTCAATTGTCCAGGTGCGGTATTGACCGTAGTTGGTTCCCGCAAATGAATCACCTCTAAGCTCACTTCGTCCCGGTGGTAGCGGCGGTAATAATCGATGGAAGCATTGATCAGGATACGGCGCAGCCAGCTTTTAAAAGCCGATTTTCGCCGGTATTGCCCCATGTTTTTAAAGACCTTCAAAAAGCCATCGTTGAGAATTTCGCTGGCCTCCTCCCGGTTGGAAGAATAGTGCAAACAGATATTCATCGCATAGGCATAATACTGCCGATACAGCTCTTTTTGGCTGGCCCGATTGCCTTGCTCGCAGGAATCCAATAATAAATGAAATGTATGGTTGCTGTTGCCGGTCATATCTGTTGTCCAGACGGAAGTCTGGGGGAAAGGGTTGCCTGTAAGATGTGGTTCATTTGAAAAAATGTTGTACTGGGAGAATTTAATAAATAGCAAGACCATGCACTTAGACAATAGGCTTTGAGCATCCGGCATCAACCCGATAACTTTCCTTCAGGAGAAAATGCCCCGCCTAACTCCTATCTACTTTTCCTTCCGAATCACCCTACTCAAAATCGGCCGTTTTTCAATCACGGCCTCCCTGCTTACACCTACTTGTTGGGCCTTATCCAGGATAACCTGCACGTTGGCTTCCGGATTCACTGCCTTGGTAGCTTCAATGAGGGTACCAATGGTTTCGGCATCCTTGGGATCTTTTCTGAGGTACTGTTCCGCTGTTTTGCTGGCGGTCTGATAGTCTCCCAAGCTGAGGCTGGCGCTGGCCTTGTCTTTTAATGCGGTTAAGTTATTGGCGTCGCGGCTCAGGATACTCTCGGCTTTATCCTTGCGCTTTTCCTGCACTTCCACCTTTGATTTTAATTGATCTTTGAGTTGGTCGATCAGCTTGTTGTCGGGGTTGAGACGTTCGTAGGAATTGAGGTCTTTTTCGGCTTTATCCAATCGATCAGTGGTGAGGAAAATGCTGGCTCTGGCGCGTAATGCGAGGGTGTCTTTCGGCGCATCTTCCAATCGGGTATTTAAGTCTTCGACCGCTTCGCCGTAATTGCCTTTAGAGAAATTGATCATCGCCCGATTGTTGAGGGCAAAGCCATAATTGGGATGCTTGTCTAAAACCTTGCTGTAATACCCGGCCGCTTTATCGGTGTTTTCGGTGGCGATATAATTGTCCGCCAGTGTCATGCCCCACAACAATAAGGTTGCAGAATCGGGAGCGTTGACTTGTTCCAATAGATCAATACTTGTTTTGGCGTCGCCAATTTGGTGTGCCACAATGCCGAGTAGCAGCATGGAAATCTGGTTTTCCAAATCCAGCGTCAAAGTCCCTTCCGTAGAGATGCTCGAAATGGAACTAACGGTGTCCAGCTGGCTATTTTCCTGCATATTCAATTGGCTAAAGGAAAATTGATCGCCGCTATTGATAAATTTATAGCGCGTCCGGATCAAATTTGGGCCATTGTTTTGGGTTTCATAAGAGCCCCAGATGATGAGTTGAGCTTGACAACCACTGCCCAGTTTTTCTGCTTGTGGGTAATTGGCCGGATAACGGTTGTCGTCATTCGGGTCCAATTCAAAGGTGCCAATATCTGTTTTGAGCTTGTATTTATTGCTAAAATCAACCAGTCGATCACGAATGGCGCGGTGAGGATAAGCCGCTTCTCCTCCCAATTGAGAAAAGGGCAACAAAAGGATATTAAAAACGGATTGTTGTGAATAAGAAGGACATTCATCGGATGCCGTTTCATTGGAAGGCCAGAAAATAAAGGCGGCTATGGCCAATAAAAGGACGCCAATGCCCGCAGCAGCTACCCACCAGGTTCGCTTTCCTTTGGGAGCAGGTGGAGGCGTGCCTTTTTCCAGCTGATCGGCCAATTCCAGGATGCCATTCGTCACCTGATTGTAAGCCAATTGTGCATTATCAAAGCTAACCAGGCCTTTTTGCTCATCACTTTTGACTTTTTCAAAGCGCGATTTGAGCTGAAGGGCATTTCGATAAAAGGCCTTATATGCCGGTTCATCGGCCAGGGTATTGGTGAGTTTTGTTAAAGCTTCTCCAGGTTTGGCTTCTCCAATTAATTTCCGTATCTCGCGAATGAGGGCAATCTTATCCATAGATGGTTTCGGGTGGATGAAAGGATAAAATTATCCATTTTTTTCAACAAAATTTAGATTTCCACGTACATCAAGAGAATGGATGTATGAAATTTCTCACAATTTGTTAATTTTAGTGCCGCTTTTAATAATTTACGACCATAAATATCGTTTTCATTCAATTATTGTCAATACACCAAACAAAAACTTAAAACCAGGATTCATGTTCGAACAACCTATTTTATTGTTTCAGGGAACCGCCGACATTGAGCGTGATGTCGCCTCACAAAGCTTCGTAGATATTATCTTGCAGGGAGGTTTGATGGGGATCATGATAGTTACGGTTCTGTTTATTTTGTCCATCATCGCTCTTTATATTTTTATTGAACGTTACCTGACCATCAAGCGCGCTGCTCGTATTGACGAGAGTTTCATGAACCACATTCGCGCAAATGTACAATCGGGCAATATACATGGTGCTAAAGCGCTTTGTCAGTCGACCGATTCTCCGATGGCTCGTATGGTGGAGAAAGGCATTCAGCGCATCGGTAAACCGCTGCGCGATATTGACGCCGCCATCGAAAATGTGGGTAACCTGGAAATTTTTAAACTGGAAAAGAATTTGTCTACTCTTGCCAGTATTGCAGGTGCGGCACCGATGATCGGTTTCTTTGGTACCGTAACCGGTATGATTCTGGCCTTCTTTAAAATGGCAACCGAGCAAAACGTGACGCCTGATGTTTTGGCGGGTGGTATCTACCAGGCACTGATTACCACAGCTTTTGGATTGTTCATTGGTATTTTGGCCTTTGTTGGCTATAATATTCTTGTGGCCAACGTAGACAAAGTGGTCTTTAAAATGGAAAGAACGACCGTAGAATTTATGGACTTATTGCAGGAACCAACGGTATAAAACAAACTTATAACATGGGTTTAAAGAAAAGAAGCAAAGTCAGTGCGGAATTTAGTATGTCATCACTAACCGACATCATTTTTCTGTTGCTGATCTTTTTCATGCTTACTTCTACGTTGGTGCGCATTCAGCCATTTCCATTGCCAAAATCGGATTCCAAGACCGTGGCGCCCACTTCTGTAGTGGTCACCATTGAAAAAAGCGGGAAATTTACCCTCAACAATAAGGAAATCAATAGCAATGTGCTAGAAAAGGCCTTGCGGCAAGAGGTGCGTGCTGCTGAACAAAAGGACAACGTGACGGTAACCATCGTCGCTGAAATAGGAACGCCTTTTGACGAGGTAGTAAAGGTCATGAATATGGCCGCCAAGCTTAAAGCCAAGGCCATTATTGCCACCGAACCGAAGAGTTAAAAATTAATTTTATGGGTTTAAAGAAAAGAAGTAAGGTCAGTGCCGAATTTAGTATGTCTTCTTTGACAGACATTATTTTCCTATTGTTGATCTTCTTTATGCTCACTTCTTCGTTGGTTGCTCCCAATGCCTTGAATCTCAAACTTCCGGGCAGTTCTAAAACTAAAGTGACCACTACTTCCAAAACGGATGATGTGAGCATTCGCAAAGACGGCCGGTACTACCTCAATAATAAACGGATAGAACTCAGTGACCTGGATAGCCAACTGGCGCGTATGGCGCGGGCCAAATCCGGGAAGTTGAATGTTACTATTTCCCCCGATACAGGGACGCCAACCGAATATGTGGTGGCCATCATGGACATCGCCTTGAGGTACCATATTAATGCGATTTTGACCACTGAATTGGACAAGTAGAGTGTTAAAATGGGCTGGTTTTGGTTAAAAATTTGCTAATCAGCAACCAAAAAAGATGACTTCGCGCTGATATTTGCGTTAGAAGAGGTAAAGAAACACGAAGTAAGAAAACTTCCAAATTAATTATAGCATGGAAGCAATAGCTGAAAAAAGAGAAGAGCAGAATAAGAAAAAGGGCATGCGCCTCAGTATTGTGGTGCACATTCTGCTACTTTTATTGGCACTGATGCCTTTATTGGTCTATCCTGATCCGCCTCCGGGCCAGGAAGGCATTTTGGTGAATCTGGGTTTGCCGGACCAGGGAGAAGGAGATGAAAACTCTGGCCCTGCTGAACCGGTGGAGGAAGAAGACGTTACTCCGGAGGAGGAGACTGCGCCTGAAGAAATCGTAGAGGAACCACAAGAACCGGAAGTCACTAAGCCTGATCCGGTGAAAGAAAGAGAAGTGGTGACCACCGAAGACCCGGCAGAAGTTGCGCTAAAAAAGAAAAAGGCACAGGAAGAAGCCAAAAAGAAAGCCGAAGCTGAAGCCAAAAAGAAGGCAGAAGAAGAAGCTCGAAAAAAAGCGGAGGCTGAAGCCAAAAGAAAGGCGGATGCTGATGCCTTGAAAAATCAAATTGGCGGCTTGTTTGGTGATGGCGGTGGCAAAGGGAATACCGGTACCTCCGGTAGCCAGGGAGACCCCAATGGTGATCCTAATTCCAGTAATCTGGAAGGCATTAGTACCGGTTCCGGTAATGTCGGGGGTGGCCTGGGCAGCCGAGGGGTGAGAAATGCTCCTCCGGTGAGTGAAAACTCTCAACAAGCGGGTACCGTGGTGGTAGAGGTCTGTGTAGATGCCAGTGGTAAAGTGGTCAGTGCAGAATACACTCAAAGAGGTTCAACCACGACGAATAGTCAGTTGAAAAATGCAGCCATCCGCAATGCCAGACAGTGGACCTTTTCTAAAGGGACAGTTGACAAGCAGTGTGGTACCATTACCTATAAATTTAAAGTTCAGTAAGCTGGAATAGTTACTGTCTCAATCCCGGATTTTGCCTGCCAGAATCCGGGATTGTTCGTTTGGATCATAGAAGAAAAAAATGCGGATCAACCAACGCTACCAAGCTACTCTCGACTTTCTGTACAGCCAATTGCCTATGTTTCAACGCATCGGACCGGCTGCTTTTAAGAAGGATTTGAGCAATACCATTGCCTTGTTGGATCATTTGCACCATCCAGAGCAAAAATATCCAACCATTCACCTGGCGGGCACCAATGGCAAGGGGTCCGTTTCTTTTATGTTGGCAGCAGTGCTGCAAGCTCATGGGGTTAAGACTGGCCTCTATGTTTCTCCCCATTACAAGGATTTTCGGGAGCGCATTCGCATCAATGGCAACTACGTCAGTGAAAAATACGTCGTCAATTTTGTGCACGACAACCGTGCAGCCATCGAACAAATCCGACCTTCCTTTTTTGAAATCACGGTGGCCATGGCCTTCGACTATTTTGCTCAGGAAGAAGTAGATATCGCCATCATCGAAACGGGATTGGGCGGGCGTTTGGATTCGACCAATGTGCTGCACCCGATCTTGAGTGTCATCACCAATATCAGTTATGATCACCAGCAGTTTTTAGGGGATACCCTGGAGGCAATAGCCGGGGAAAAGGCAGGGATCATTAAGCGCAAGGTTCCCGTGGTGATTGGTGAAACGCAAGCGGAGACGAAACCGGTGTTTTTGGCGAAAGCAAAAGCCATGCATGCTCCAATCACCTTTGCCGACCAGCATTTTCTGGTCACGGAACAAGCGGCAGATGAAATGCATACACATTTTCGCGTGGAAAAAGACGGCAAAGTATTAGCAGCCTCCCTTCCGGTCAATTTGCATGGTCCATATCAAGCCCGCAACCTACAAACGGTACTGGCGAGTCTGGAGGTGTTGCAGCAAACTCTAAAATATAACCTGCAAGCCGATCAGGTCAAAACCGGGTTGAGTCAGGTCCGAAGCCTCACCCGCTTCATTGGGCGCTGGCAAATTATTGGCCACGAGCCGCTCATCCTTTGCGATAGCGCCCACAATAGCGGCGGACTGGAGTTGGTGATGCAGCGCTTACGCGAAATGTCCTACCAGCGGCTGCATATTGTACTGGGTATGGTCAATGACAAAGAGGTGGAAAAAGTGCTTCGTTTTTTTCCAAAAGAGGCACAGTATTATTTTGCAAAAGCCGATATCCCTCGGGGATTGGATGCCGCTGTCTTACAAGAGCAAGGGGCAAACCTTGGCTTAAAGGGCCGAGCGTATACCTCCGTGAAAAATGCCTTACGCGCTGCGAAACGAAAAGCCACTTCTGAGGATTTGATTTTTGTGGGAGGCAGTATTTTTGTGGTGGCGGAGGTGCTTTGAATTCCCAGGGTAAATTCCGTAAATTTGGCCAAGAAATTTATTTGTTATATCGCTAAATCATAAGAAATGAATATTTTCAAAATTGTTTTTAGTGCTTTGATTATGGTGCTCCTTTCTTTTTCCATACAAGCACAAAGTTGTCAGGGATCAAAATCAGGTAAAGCCGCTTGCTGTGCTAAGTCAGAAGCAAAAGCCTGCTGTGCCTCAACTGCTACTGCGGAAGATGGAACAGCCAGTGCAACCTTGGTGAGTGACAATGCAAGCACAGAAACCTTCAAGGTTTACGGCAACTGCGGCATGTGTAAAAGCCGTATAGAAGGCGCTTTGAAGGACGTAGAAGGTGTGCACACCGCTAGCTGGGATGCTTCAACTAAAATGATGACCGTGAGCTTTGATGCTAAAGTCATTAGTGTGGCTGATGTACAAAAGAAAATAGCTGCGGTAGGCCACGATACAGAGCAGGTAAAGGCCGAAGATGCCGTTTATAACCAACTCCACGGCTGCTGCCAATACGATCGCGAAAGAAGTTAAGAGCAAAAAAATCTGGTATAAAATGCCTTGTTGGAAAAACGGGGAGCCGTGTTGCGTGTCTCAAATGCATACGTTATCCCCTTCCCGTTTTCCATTCTTCCATCTCACCAATTTTCGAATCCTTCCATTTTTTTCCATTTTCGTTTGCTTCCTGACAAAACGAAGTGTCAACGCTCCTTTCTCTATTTTCAATTCAGAAAAATCTGCAAAAAAAATTATCTTCGCTTATCAGATATTGATCTAGCAGAATGATTACACTCAATCGTACATACCGCATTTTTGCTTTTATGATGGCCATGCTGGTGCTATTTACCTCCATCGGCTATACGGTTGATCTGCATTTTTGCCAGGGAAAATTGAAGTCCTATAGCTTCTTTGGTAAAGCCAAGACCTGTCAACAACTCGCCAAAGGTAAGGAGGTATACTGCCCAGTACACAAGAAGATAATGGTGATGGGCGGTGAAGAATGCGGTATGGAGAAAAAAGGCTGCTGTAGCAACAAGATGCTGCATTTCCAATTTGATCAAGAGCAGGATGTGCTACAAAGTGCCTGTGCTCTTTCCCCGCAGATACAGTATTTTCTTGCTGCTTTTACCTGTGTTCTTTTGGAAAACCAGGAAGTAGCAACGGTAAAGGCCGACTGTACCAACTATAAACCTCCGATAATTCAAAGGGATATCTATGCCCTAAACGAGACTTTCCTCTTATAGAATTTATCCTCTCCTTCCGGTTGTGTTTAAGTGCTTCATGTTAGGAGGTCGGATTTGCTGGCGAAAAGCATCATTTTTTTTGATGAAACAAGGCGTTTTTTGAAATGCATCTCTGCTGAGCCGAGACGGATAAAAAAAAGAACGATATGTCATCAAAAAAGTGCTGTTTTGCAGCCCCAAAGGTTGACCTCCAAACATACTCTCAAACGTTCCGCACGAAGACATGCCTGCTAGCAAGCAGGCCTTCAAACCTTATTTAAAACCATAAGATACTATTTGTCGTAGTCCTTTTCGTATTGCGGATACATGTTGTGACGCGCTAGGCTGCGGCATCATTTCTAATCAATTCAATTCAATGAGAAAATTAATTACATTACTGAGTTTCTCTTTATTTACGGTCGTTTTCTTGCATGGCCAAATTCTCTTTCAGGAAGATTTTGAAAGTGGAACAGTACCAGCGGGATGGTCCGTGGAAACCGCAGCAACCGATGGCGGTTGGCAAGTGGGAACTCCTGCTGCGATGTCGAGTGACAATTTTGATATTGCCGGTAATGGCAGTTCAGGGATTGCAGCGACCAATGATGATGGCTGCAATTGTAATAAAAGTGATGAATATTTTATCACTCCCCCAATAGATTTGAGCGATCAAACAGCGGTAACTTTGAGCTTTGATGCCTTTTATACAGATGATTCTTATCAAGGTAATCAAGAAGATGCCACTATTGAGGTTTCTCTGGACGGTACTAATTGGGTAGTGATGGAAGATTTGCATGGCCATGGTTCCTGGGATCGCCACACGATAAACCTGAGTGGCTATGCCGGAGAAGAGACCGTTTATGTTGGTTTTCGCTACGATGATGGTGGTGGCTGGCTGTACGGTTTTGCTATCGATAATGTGGTAGTGGAAGTTCCTCCATTAATCGAGGTTTCCCTGGCGGAAGTAGAACACAAAATATATGGTGAAGTTGGTGTAGCATTGCCACTCAAAGGGGTGATTTACAATGGCGGTGTTACTACCATCAATACCTTGGAAATGAGTTACTCCATCGATGGCGAAAATCCTGTGGTTGAAACGATTAATGACCTGGATATTCCGGCTTTTAGCTATTACGACTTTGAGTTATCAGCACCTTGGATTCCCGCTGCTTCCGGAGTGTACATGATTGAAGTAAAAATCATCTCTGTCAACGGGGAAACCGATGCCAATCAGGAAGATAATGCGGATTCTTTTGAGTCAGAAATTTTTGAATCGGTCATTGTTCCGGATAAAATTGCTGATTTCCTCGTTGCTACACCGGTTTTTTCCGAAATAGAAGGTGCTGCAGGCTCCTTAAATAAGCCCACGGATTTGGACTTCTTTCCTATATTGGGGAAGGATGAATTATGGGTGGTTAACCAACGCACAGAGAATCAGGGCGGAAGCACATTGACGATCTCAGGTGCTTCGACCGAAACGCCTTCACAGTTTTTGGAAAGAGTTGATGGCAATGCCTGGCACTTTATGTCTTTACCTACGGGCATTGCCTTTAGCAGTGATAACTTTAATTTTGCTACTTCACCCGGAGTCCAAGATGCCAACCATGGGGGAGGTACCTTTACCGGCCCCACTCTTTGGTCAAGCGATCCTGATATTTATGCTCAACCTTCCGGTGGCAACGGTAGTCACTTGGACATGTTGCATGGTAGCCCTTTTAGCATGGGAATTGCGCACGAAGTCGATAATGTCTTCTGGGTTTATGATGACTGGAACGAAGATATCGTCAGATATGATTTTGTTGACGATCACGGACCAGGTAATGATGACCACAGCGATGCTATTGTCAGAAGATATCAAAACCTTGGAATCAATGCCGACGGGGATATTCCTAATCACATGATTTTGGACAAATCTACTGGCTGGCTTTACATTGTGGATAATGGAAACGATCGGGTTTTGCGACTAGACATCAACTCTGGAACCGTTGGTAATACCTTGCCGCTGATTAATGAGCCTCTGGCAGAACATTCCAGAATGACTGGATTCAATTTTGAGACCATTATCGATACTGGACTAGATCAACCCTGCGGTATAGAGATTTTCGAAAGCAAACTCCTGGTTGGTGATTATGCTAATGGAGATATCGTGGTGTATGATATGGATAGCGATTTTGTGGAATTGGGAAGGATTGCCACTGATGAGCAAGGACTGACTGGTATAAAAATTGGGCCACAGGGTAATATCTGGTTTACCAATCGACTTCAAAATAAATTGATGAAGATCGAACCAAGTCCAGTGACCAATACTTCAACGCTCCAGGAAACAGCACCTTTGAAAATCTCACCTAATCCGACAAACGGCTTAGTAAATGTCAACCTTCCCGCATCAGAATTTGGGATGGAAAATGTGATCATCCTTCGTACCGTTACGGGAAAAGAATGCCTGAAAATGGTAAATGTAAATCAGAGAGAAGAATTAGACCTATCGCACCTTCCCAATGGGGTCTACTTGTTAAATTACCAGAGAGATAGTATCAACAGCACCACGAAAATTGTTATTCAACGATAATTATTTTTCTAAAAAAGATTAATTATGAAAAACCATCTACTTTCTTTTGTTGCCTTTTTGCTAATGTGCAATTTCAGCGTTGCGCAAAATAGCGTACAATTAAATATTCACCACAAACTCGGGGCTAGTGATTTTGCGATGAACCAGGCAAGTGCCAATAATTTGGACAACAATTTTAAGGTCACACGTCTGGAATATTACATCTCAGAAATTTCGATCACCCACGATGGCGGAACGAGGACTAACATCGAAGATCAATGGATACTCGTGGATGCGGGAGAGACCACGGAAATTGACCTGGGCAGTCATGACATCACTTCCGTAGAGATGATCACTTTCCATGTCGGGGTGGATCAAGCCCATAACCATCTAGACCCAGCCAGTTATGACAGTGAGCACCCACTGGCACCACAATTGCCTTCCATGCATTGGGGCTGGAGTTCCGGCTATCGCTTTGTAGCGATGGAAGGTTTGGGCGGCGCTAGCTTCAATCAAACTTTCCAGTTGCACGGTCTGGGCGATAACAATTACTTCAGAACGGATGTCCTGGTTGCCGCCACTCCGGTAAACAATGCCCTTGTTCTGGATATTGATGCGGATTATACTCGCGCGCTGGAGGACATCAATGTAAGCGGTGGCCTGATCGTGCACGGCGAATTTGCGGAAGCTAAAAAGGTGCTGGAAAATTTTAGAGATCACGTCTTTACTGCTACCAATACCAGCACATCAACCGTTGATTTTAGCGAAGTTCAAGGCCTGGCTGTTTTTCCAAACCCTACGCCTAATGGCCATGCCAGCTTGTTGGTATCAGCTACAGGAAATCAGGTTTATCAGGTGACCATCACGGATGTTCTGGGTAGACAAATCCGCCAGTATGATGTGGTACCGAGCAATACCAACCTGGACATTAATTTACAAAATGCAGGCTTGTACTTCATCAATCTTCATAAGGAAGGGCAAGTTGTGATGACGCAAAAATTGATGATGAAGTGATCTTGATACGAAGCTTATTAGGTGGGTACGGGCTCCTCTTTTTACTACTGACGCTGGTGGCTTGTCAGGAGGACGAAGAGGCCGTACCTACGTATCAGCCTGCTTTGATGGAAATCCCGGAAGGATTTCCTGATGTCCTTTTCCCCGAAGGCAATGAATTTACCAAAGCGCGCTGGGAATTAGGCAAAAAACTCTTTTATGACCCAGTCATGTCGGCGGATTCGTCCATTAGTTGTGCCTCTTGTCACGACCCCGCTTTGGCATTCAGTGATCAAGTCGCCTTGAGTTTAGGTGTGGAACAGCGGCCGGGTACACGCAATGCACCTACCCTGGCCAATGTGGCTTATCATCCATACTTTACACGGGAAGGTGGGGTGCCAACTTTGGAAATGCAGGTGCTGGTACCCATTCAGGAGCACAACGAATTTGACTTTAATATTCTACTGGTCGCAGAGCGTTTGGCTGCTGATTCTCAATACGTACACCTGGCAGCGGAGGCCTATGGTCGCCCCCCGGATGCCTTCGTCATTACCCGGTCATTAGCTTGCTTTGAAAGAAGTTTACTCAGTGGAACAAGCCCTTATGATCAATATTTGCATGGTGGAAACTCGACTATGCTTTCTGCCGCTGCATTGCGTGGCATGGACCTCTTTTTCAACGAACGGACTCAGTGTAGTCAATGTCATAGTGGTTTTAATTTCACCAATTACGCCTTTGAGAATAATGGCTTGTACGAAGTATATGCCGACGAAGGTCGTTTTAGATTGACTCATGATTCTACCGATCTGGCACGATTTAAGGTGCCGACGTTGAGAAATATTGAACTGACGGCTCCTTATATGCACGATGGTGCCTTTCCGACTTTGGAATCCGTGATCGAACATTATCAAGCTGGCGGAAAGAACAACCCACATAAAAGTACGTTGATTGGACCGCTTTATTTAAGTGAGCAAGAAAAGCAGGATTTGCTTGAATTTTTAAAATCGCTAACTGACGAGACCTTTGTCAATAATCCACTTTTTAGAAAATAAATAGATCGTGATGATGTCAAAAATTAAATACCTGGCGATTCTCTTTTTAGCAATTATCGCGGTGAGCGCTTGCGAAAAAGAGGATGATCAACCCCAAGAGGTAGTGATGCTCGACGAGACACCCTACATTTTGCAATACGGGGCGTTGCCCGCTCCAGCATTACCTGCCGACAATCCGTTGACCGCGCAGGGCGTGCAATTAGGACGTATGCTTTTTTATGAAACCTTATTGTCAAAAGATGGTACTCAAGCCTGTGCGACTTGCCATCGGCAGCCGGATGGTTTTTCCGATCCCAACCGGTTTTCCTTGGGCGTAGAAGGTCTTCCGGGTAAAAGGCAAGCCATGACCATTTTTAATATGGCCTGGCACAGCAATGCTTTCTTTTGGGATGGTCGGGCACCATTATTGCGCGATCAGGCACTCCTGCCGATACAAGATCCCCTGGAAATGAATGAAACCTTGGAAAATGTGGTGGCCAAACTGAGTGATACCAAGGAATACCGAGACCAATTCATGCGGGCTTTTGGCTCTGAAGTGATCACAGCGGAAAAGATGGCGCTGGCCATGGAACAGTTTATGCTGAGCATTGTGTCCTACCAATCCAAATACGATAAATACTTGGCAGGAGAAGTAGCACTCACAGAAAGCGAAGAACGAGGCCGTATGCTTTTTGAAACAGAATACAATCCCTTTTTTCCCGATCAATCAGGCGCTGATTGTGTGCACTGCCACGGTGGTGCTAATTTCGAAAATGACCAATATATGAACAATGGCCTCGATAGCGACGCCGATTTTACAGATATGGGCCGGGAAAAAGTAACGAATAATCCTGCGGATCGGGCTAAATTTAAGGTGCCTTCCTTACGCAATGTAGCCGTCACAGCTCCCTATATGCACGACGGCCGGTTTCAGACATTGGAAGAGGTCATTAACCACTATAATTCCGGCATCAAAGAGTCGTCAACTGCCGATCCCACCGTCGTGAATACCCGGGAGACCGGCTTATTGCTGACGGACCAGGATAAGGCTGATTTGATTAATTTTTTGAAAACCTTGACAGATGATGTTTTCTTGAACAATGAAGCTTATCAGACGCCATTTTGATTAGCGAGGAAATACTTCTTTGGAATATTGGAAGAACTGTTGCGCCGCACGCTACAATTCTTCCAGATTCCTAGCCTTCCTCCTTCCATTTTCCCCTTTTCTCCCTTCTTTCTTCCAATGAACATCCTATCTTTGTGCAAATCCTGTATAAATAGCCCATGAGAATACTTGGTGTTTCAGCATTCTATCACGATTCAGCAGCGGCAATTCTCGACAATGGAGTCATTATAGCCGCAGCGCAGGAAGAGCGCTTTACTCGCAAAAAACACGATCCTGCCTTTCCCACTCATGCCGTACAGTATTGTCTGGACTACAGCGGTATTCAGCTTCATGAATTGGATGCCGTAGTCTTTTACGACAAGCCCTTACTCAAGTTTGAACGGTTATTGGAAACCTACTATGGCTTTGCGCCAAAAGGCCTTCGATCTTTCATAGCGGCCATACCGATATGGGTAAAGGAGAAGATGTTTTTGAAGGATTTGATCCGCAAGGAGCTGAAAAAGATCGGTGATTTTGATCGGAAAAAGACAAAAATGCTCTTTCCGGAGCATCACTTATCCCATGCGGCAAGTGCCTTTTACCCTTCCCCTTATGAAAATGCCGCCATCCTCACGTTGGATGGGGTAGGAGAGTGGGCCACGGCTTCCATCTGTCATGGAAAAGGCAAGGATATCGAATTGCTCAAGGAGTTGCATTTTCCACACTCTTTGGGATTGCTGTATTCGGCGTTTACCTACTTTCTAGGCTTTAGAGTCAATAGCGGAGAATACAAGTTGATGGGATTGGCGCCTTACGGCAATCCGGAATCGGAAGAGGTGCGGCGCTACGTGGAACTGATCAAAAAAGAACTCATCGATATCCGCCCGGATGGCTCGATTTGGCTCAACCAGTCCTATTTCAATTATGCTACTGGATTGCGCATGGCGCTGGATAAAAAGTGGGAAAAGCTGTTTGGCTTTCCACGCCGAGAAGCAGAGTCGGAATTGGAGCAAAAACATTGCAACTTAGGCCTCGCCATTCAGCAGGTGACCGAAGAGGTGGTCATCCTCATGGCACAGGAAGCTAAGCGCCTGACCGGAGCCGATTATTTATGTATGGCAGGAGGTGTGGCCCTCAATTGCGTGGCCAACGGCAAGTTGCAGCAAGCCAATATTTTTAAAGAAATATATATTCAACCCGCTGCCGGCGATGCCGGTGGAGCATTGGGTGCGGCATTGGCAGCCAACTATATTTCCTTTGCCCAGGAACGCAAGGTGGTGCCTTCCGGCGATCAAATGTCAGGCAGTTACCTCGGCCCCGAGTATTCAGATTTAGATATTCGGCAGATCGCCAAGAAGTATAAGGCGCCGTTTCGCCATTATGATGACTTTGGCGATTTATCTGAGACCATAGCCGGCTACATCGATCAAGGCCATGCCATTGGCTGGTTTCAGGATCGGATGGAATTTGGCCCACGAGCCCTCGGCAATCGCAGTATTTTGGGAGACGCTCGTAATCCTGAGATGCAGCGCAAGTTGAATTTAAAAATTAAATACCGGGAGAGTTTTCGGCCTTTTGCCCCTTCCGTTTTGGCTGAGGATGCCTCATCTTTCTTTGATTTACCGGGAGATTCTCCCTATATGTTGTTGGTGCGTGATGTGGTGGAAGCTCGTCGCAAACCACTTCCTGCCAATTATCATGAGCTCCCCATCCGCGAGAAGTTGTACCACGAGCGGGCCGATGTACCCGCGATTACCCATATTGACTTTTCTGCCCGAATCCAGACGGTGCACCGGGAAACGAACCCTCGATATTACCAATTGCTTGAAGCGTTTAAAGACAAAACCGGCTACGGCCTTTTGGTCAATACCAGCTTCAATGTACGTGGAGAACCCATCGTTTGTACCCCCGAGGATGCTTATCGCTGTTTTATGCGTACGGAAATGGATTATTTGGTGCTAGGCAACTACGTTTTTGACAAACAGGCGCAACCCAATTTCCAGGAAAAGCAGGAATGGCAGGAGGAATTTAAGCTAGACTAATCTAACCCGAATAAGATGACCCAGTACAGTAAAAAAATACGATATACGGCCTTTTGTCTGATGGGCATAGTGTTGTGCCTGATGATTTTTCTCGCTCTTGAAGTGGTCTTTCGATTTAATCCGGAGTATGGACGGGCGGGATTTGCTTTTGATACCGATTTGATCTGGCGCCTGAATAAGGGGCTGGTTGCTACGAAAGCCTACGCGATGGGGCAAGCGGGTAAGGATCCTTTTGTTCTGAAATTCAACAATCGGGGCTTCCGGGGGGAGAAATTCCGCAAGCGAAAGTCTGCCCATAAGCAGCGCATCTTGGTCATCGGCGATTCCTATACAGCTGGTTTAGATTATCCCGATTCGGAAATTTTTACCGGACAATTGGAGCGGGAACTCAATAAGAATCCGGATACCCAATATGAGGTCTTAAATGCCAGTTGCCCGGCTTGGGGTACGGATCAGCACTATACCTATTGGGAAACGGAAGGCAAGCAGTATGCGCCCGATTATGTGATGGTGATGGTGGCCCCTAATGATATGCGGGAAATGTATAATAAAAAATTAGTAGCCATTGATAGTCAGGGAGATATCGATCGTCAAAGGGCCGCGTTGCCAATCAGGGAAAGAGTGGGTTGGTACCTGGCGACGAAGTCTTCCTTTTTCCAATTTCTGCAAAAGAAAGTATTCAAAACCAATTACGGCGATTTCCTGAAGATCTTTCATTATTATCCCGTCAACTACGGCAAAAAAGACTCCACCGATTGGGATTTGCCGATTTTCTTAAAGGATCCTTTCCCGGAGGTAGCCGCTTCCTATCAAATGTGTGAAAAACTGCTCACCACCATCGATCAGGATTGTAAGGAGATGGGCGCCAAATTTATGGTGGGCATTATTCCCACTAAGGCAGAATTTGATGGTTCCTACGAGAAAACCGGAGAGCACCAACCCGGAAAAGTGGCCATGTTTTTGGACAGCATTACCCGGCAGCACCAGATCCCCTTCTTAAATTTATATGATATCAATGCACAGGAGGAAGATCCGTTGGCCATCTTCATGAGCTGGGAATACCACTTCAATAAAGCCGGCCACGACTTTACGGCGAAGCATTTGGTCCCTTTTGTGAAGGGGAATTTATAGAGGGCGGATTTCTCTATCCTCGCGTTCTCTGCACCTTTTGCATGTGGTAGTAATACCCTAGCGCGAAAACAGGTTATACTTCAAAATACAGTAAATTGCCCGAAAGCCGTCTTTCCAATTGATTTTCTTGCCTTCTGCATAGGTACGGCCATAGTAGGAAATACCCACTTCATAGATACGGATATTGGGAATACGCGATATCTTAGCAGTCACCTCCGGCTCAAAGCCAAATCGATTTTCTTTTAAAGTCAGGCTCTGCACCGTTTTGGTACGGAACAGCTTGTAGCAGGTCTCCATATCCGTCAAATTCAAATTGGTAAAAGCATTTGAAATAGTGGTGAGAAACCGATTGCCAATGCTATGCCAGAAAAAGAGAATGCGGTGCGGTTTGCCGCCCATAAAGCGAGAACCATACACCACGTCAGCGTGTCCTTCCAAAATGGGACGCAATAAGATGTTGTATTCCTCTGGATCGTATTCCAAATCTGCATCCTGAATGATGAGGTATTCGCCCGTGGCTTTGGCTATGCCGGTATGCAGAGCTGCTCCTTTGCCTTTGTTGACTTCATGTTCGTAGTACTGGATATCCAAATCAGGATTGGCATCTATATAGCGCTGAACAGCTCCTTTAGTATCGTCTTTTGAACAATCGTTGACAATGATGACTTCTTTGGTCAGTTCACCGATCAATACCGTTGCTTTGACTTTATCTAAAATGAAATGGATCGTTGGGGCCTCATTATAGGCGGGAATGACGATAGACAATTTGCTATTCATAGTTTTAGTTGTGGTTATTGCCGGGTAAAATTACTATTCTCTGTCAATTATGCTAGTCCGCAACAAACAATAAAGGCATCCTGAGTGGGTTTTAATTAATGGATGCCCCAATAAATTACATTTTTGCTACTGCTTATGAGCCTCAAAAGTTAACTTTGCAGCGTTTTTAAATGCTACTTATGACAAATAACGATAAACCAATCGAATCCATTCTTGGAATTGTGGTTGGCTTTTTGATCCTGTTTTTGCTTTTTCACCAGAACTGGTTGCTCTACGTGTCGCTGGCAGTAGGTTTGGCAGGGTTATTTTCTACTTTCCTGAGTCGTTGGATCAATTGGGCATGGATGCAATTGGTGCGGGCCATAGGCTGGGTTAATTCAAGGGTCTTATTGAGTTTGGTCTTTTTTGTGGTGCTTGTACCTTTAGCGCTGGTTTCTCGCTTAATCAAAAAAGATCCACTAATGCTGAAAAAGAGAACCGATTCTTATTTTAAGGAGCGCAATCATACGTTTACACCCAAAGATTTGGAGCATCCCTGGTAAGCTATGAATAGCAAACGCATCCGCAATCTGATCTTTTTGGTGATTGGCCTGATTTATGGCTTGTCTTTTGCCTATTATGAACGTTGGGAGGTCAATATTATCGGGGGCGGAGACTCCTGGGGCTACAATGCTTACCTACCCGCGCTGTTCATTCACCACGATCTGGATAACCTCAAATCAACCTTTGCGGCCCGTACTTCCTATCATGGTGGTTTTGGTCACAGTGGTCGCAATCCCTTAGGTACCGATTGTGCCATCCATATTGGTGAGGACAAACAAGTCATCAAATACACCAGTGGGGTGGCGATTTTACAGACGCCTTTCTTTTTGGTAGGACACTTCATTGCTGGTGCTACCGGATATCCACAAGATGGCTATTCTTTTCCCTATATTTTTGCTGTACATCTGGCCAATTTGTTTTACCTGTTTATTGGACTTTGGTTACTGTTTCAGGTTTTGCAGGTTTACTTTTCCAATGAAGTAAGTTTATTGGTTTTGATTGCCGTTACACTGGCCACCAACCTCTACTACTTTTCCGTCTTTAGTGGCCCGATGGCGCATTCCTACCTGTTTGCTTGCTATGGGGTCTTGATATACGGTACCTATCACTTTTACCAGAACGCTACCTGGAAATATGCGGCCATGATTGGCTTGAGTGCGGGCCTGATTACCCTGATGCGGCCGGTAGAAATAATTTGCTTGGTGATTCCATTGCTATATGGTCTTGGAAGCCAACATAGTTTGAGGGAAAGAGGGACCTTTTTTAAGGAAAATTTCCGGTATTTGCTCCTGGCCATTGGCTTGTACATCGTGGCAGGCATGCCGCAACTGATCTATTGGAAGTACGTCTCTGGCCATTGGTTATTCTACAGTTATGGAGAAGAAGGTTTTGATTTTAGCAATCCCAAAATATGGAAGGGACTGACCAGTTTTCAAAATGGCTGGTTCATATACACTCCCATCATGTGGCTGGGCATTTTGGGCATCATTCGCTTATTTAAGCAGCGAGATTGGTTATTTCCGGTCATTGTATTCTTGCCCATTCACATCTACATTACCTACAGTTGGTGGTGCTGGAATTATATCAATGGTTTTGGTTCAAGGCCAATGGTAGAGGCACATGCGCTGATGGCATTACCGTTAGGTTATGCCTTTAGTTGGATGGTGCAAAAAAGATGGTCGCACGTGTTGTTGTATGTTCTGGTTTTTTTCTTTTGTGGGCTCAACCTCTTTCAAACCTACCAGCACAAGATTGGCATCATGTGGTCCGAAGAAGTGAACCCAACGTATTACTGGTCTACTTTTGGCAAAACAGAACTCAATATGGCCGAGGTCACGGAATTTGATTCCAACGAACCGCAACCCGATACGACTGATTTACACTTGGTAAAAGAGGTCTTTTTCAATGATTTTGAGGACTCCACCGATGTCTACTTTCAGCGGGAAGTGGTAAAGGGGGGGACCTATGCCTACCGGATCGATGCCGAGCGCAAGTTTGCCCCTGATTTTCGGAAAAAACTCGGGGATATTGGTGCGAAGGCGGGAGACTATTTTCGTTTCAGCGTATGGTGTTATAAAGACAAGAAGGAACCAACCTGGTTGAGTATGGGGTTGTTGACCACCGTTTTTGAAACCGCCGATGCTGATGTCATCAAATACCGGCATACCCGGATTGGCAATAAAATTCACAACTATACGCCACCCAGCCTTTGGGGCGGAGAAGCAGGCACCTGGGATGAGGTCGTACTGTTTACCAAGGTGCCAGGCAGCGCTACTCCCCAAGATTTCTTCAAGGCCTTCGTGTATAATGGCAATTATACCTTATACATTGATGATTTTAAGGTGGAACTGTGGCGCCAAAAATAGCCTTAATTGAGCAGTAGCAGCTTGCCGGTCACTACCGATTCTCCATTCTCAATGCGGTATAAAAAGGAACCATTCGTCAAAAAATCGCTTAAAATGGTTTTTGAAAAAGGTTTGCCCGGTTCTGTTGCCCATGAGGTGGTGAGAATGCGGGAACCATTAGCCTGAAACAACTCAAATTGAATGGTACTACTCTGTGCTTTTTTGACCTTAATGGTAAAGTGATCCTCGGCGGGATTAGGGAAAATCCTGATCTCCTTTGGCGCAGGAAAAGTGGTATTGGCGATATTGCTGTAGGTATATGCCCGATCATTTGCAATGGCCTTGATGCGGTATATGTTGGAACCATTCAGCGGTATTTCATCGGTATAGGTAAAGGTTTTACTCGTAGCCGTAAATGGCATTTCAATGGTGCCAATGGTTGTAAAATCAAATAGATTGCTACTGCGTTGAATCTCAAAAATGCCAGCTTGGTTGGCAAAATCGATAGACCAGGAAAGGCCTACCCCAGTGGCTAGAGCAGTGGCTGTCAAGGGAATATTATTAACAAAAGGTTCATCACAATTGGGGAAAATTTGCCGACTATCCGTGCTGGAAAGACCCTTGGGATCCGTCACGGTCAACTCGATGCGGTACCAATAATTTTCATCCAGACAACCTAATGGGCTGATCAAGACGTGACTGCGGTGATTGTAGTCGGCTGGTTCTGGATGAAAATGGGCATTGTGATGTACATAAACGCGCCACTCATACGTCAAGTCTTCCTCATGATGTTCTGCATCGGTGACATCCGCAATGAGCTCCAGTGAGGTAGTGGTTTGCAAAGGATAACGGTCCCCATCCTGGAAGCTGGTGATGTTGACAACCGGCGGTGTATTATTGATGGAAATCACTTCCTCCGCTGTATTAGTAGCCCCTTCCGTATCAGTCACGGTGAGCTGTACCATGAAACTTTCCGGCCCTGCATTGCCGGTAAAGGTATGTACCGGATTGATTTCAGTGCTGGTTTGTCCGTCGCCAAAATCCCAGAAGTATTCGGCAATTTCCAGGTTGGAATCATAAGACTGACTTCCGTCAAATTCTACGGTAAGCGGTCCAGATCCATAATGTTGATTGGCTTCGATCACCGCTACCGGTGGGGGATTTCCACCGTAGGTGATCTTCTTTATTTCTCCAAAAAGATTGATAAAATAAAGGCTGCCCTGTGGATCCTGTGCCAGATAAATGATTTGTGTGGCCAAGTTATAAAATGGGCGCACCCTGGTCAGTTGGTGATTGTCGTCAAAATCAAAGACCTTGATCCAGCCACTGAAATCGATAGCAAAAAAGCTATTGTGGTATTCTTCTGGAAACTGGTCTCCCTGGTAAAAAACACCGGCCATACTAGAGTAGCCATCAAAGACTTCACCCACAACGCCAGCGTCAGGGTCGTCGATGGTCAGTGGGGCCAATGTGCCTTCATCATTAAAGTGAGGAACCTCCGCACGTGTAGGCGGGTTCCATTCGGTATTGCTCCAGGTAAGCGTTGGCAGGCTTTCAATCATTGGGAAAGCAGATGCAGGAATGGGTTCTGTGGGGTTGCAAGGATTGGGGACGTAATCAGGGCCATTGGCCGTGCGGCGGGCAAATAATTCCCGAAAGGTAAAGAACTCCTTGTTGCAATTTCCCGTTCCGTATAAAGGGTTGACGGCCATTGGATTGAGAGGATCGTCCGCGAGGTAAAAACCCCATTGGATGTGGTATCCCTCATAAAGGGGCCAACCAAAATTCAAGCCTCCTTCCGTTACAATATTGAGTTCTTCCCAGCCGCCATTTCCTACATCTCCGGCATATATAATACCGGGGTTACCATCGTCAGCGTAGTGGCTGCCGGTTTCAGGTTTGAGGGCAATGCGAAAAGGATTCCTTAATCCTAAAGCCCAGATTCTGGATCGTGGCGATCGCGGATTTTCGGGATCAAAATAGGGGTTGCTACTCAATCCATCTCCCGTTTCAGCATCGATGCGTAGAATCTTGCCCCGGTAAGAACCCAGGTATTGCGCACGGTAAGACCCCAGATCCTGATCGGGAGTCATCAGACCCAAATCCAGGGCCATATTGATCAGGGAGTCTGCCGGATTGCCACCGATATTTCCCCCTTCATTAGACGTGCCATCACCACAAGAAATGAGCAGCGTACCATCTTCGGCGGCGAGAATAGAACCCAGACCGTGAAATTCGTAGGTTAATGGAATGGCATTGTCCATTGTTTCGCCCAGCAAGACCTTCCTACTGCCAGGTAGCACTTGGGTGAATCCTGTTGCCGGATCAGCCTGATAGCGGGTAACTCGCCCAAAGGTCGGGTGGTCATCGGTGATCGTGGAATCGGGGTCGTAGTTGGCAGTACCGTAATTCCAGTAATGGTGTAAATCAACAGCATATAACAGATAGAAATAGCCATTTTCAGAAAAGCTGGGATCAAGGGCAAATCCCATTAGGCCGTGGTCTTTCCAGTTGGTCACTTCTTCGTGTAGATCAATTAAAGGCTCAGGCAATTGCTGGCCGGAAGTATCGACCACGTGTACAATGCCTTGTTTTTCCCAAACAAACATACGTCCACCTTCATCAAAGGCCATTCCCACGGGAAAATTGAAATTGAGTTCCAACGATTGGGCATAAAATTGATCGGGCAGTTGTGCACAAAGGGTTACGCTAACCAATAAAAAGACAAATGTAAATCTAAATGCAAGCATGTTATGTTTTCGTTTATCTAAATATTTGATTGTTCAATTGTAACCGACACCCTTCCGAAATGGCATGCAAGCGTTTGACATTTTCCGCCTGATAACCATCCACGATGATGCTGCTACACCCGTATTCCGGTTTTTTTTGATAGGCGGTAAACCCTTGCTCACAATCTTTCAAATGAATATTTTGTATAAAGAGGGTTGACAAATCCTTGGAGGCCACCCCAATCGGGGAACCTTCAATTTGTGTATTCCAAACACTCACGTCGCTTTCCTCGCCCACACTGATGCCCTTATCGCCACAATTAAACATGGTACAATCGTTAATATTGACAATACTACCGGAAAAGTCGACACCATCATTATTGACGTTTTGAAACTGGCAATTTTTGATCTCTCCTTTGCTAAAGTCGCTGTCAAAAGCATCTGAGTAAATATTGCTAAATAGACAATATTCCAGGGTAAAATGGGTGCGTATGGCATTTAGGGCATCTTCGCAGTGGTTGTCTTTAAAGACACATCTATAAAAATAAGCCGGTGATTCATGCAGGGTGACTGCCCCGGTCAAAATCCAGTTTTGGTAGTTTAAGTTGCCCGCCTCTTCAAAAATAACGTGCTTAAATACCGATCGCTGCTCAACATTCATCAAAATAAACCCTTGACTACTTTCGTCACTGGAGGTCAATACAATTGGCTCCTCCTCGCTGCCGTAGGCTTCAATGGACGAAAAGGACAACAGAAAAGCCCCATTTTGAAAATCCAATACCGTACCTGGTGCGATGGAAATATGGTAGCCTTTTGGCAAAATCAACGGCTGTCGAACTTGGTGGTGGCCGGGTTGAAAGTAAATGCGATTTTCTTCTACCTTGACCCAATCTCCGACGGGTACCTGGGCAAGGCGCAGCAGGTCTTGTCTGGCAGTATGATTGGTGGGCTTGGGCCAATTGCCAATTTTGCAAGACAGCACGCTATCGACACCAAGGGTTTTGAAAAACAGATATTCGGCACCGGCGCCAACTTCCAATTTCCTAAACTGAGCGATTTCCTGCTTCTCCAATACCTCCGCCGCAATGAACCGCAAATCTCCCGGGTGCTGTACTACACT